>JBFHIW010000104.1:0-1636 GCA_041596235.1 Paracoccaceae bacterium | reverse complement strand
CCGCCAGCCTTCGATCACACCTTCGCTTTGCAGATAGGTCATCCAGAGATCGACGGCATTGGCGAAAGCCAGAGCCTTGGCATCATCCTTGAGGTCGATGGAACAGCTGTAGAGGTTCATGGGGATTCCCTGCGTTGCAGAACCGGCACCCTGCCACAGGCGGTCTTACCATGCGGTTAAGACGCGAAAGGGGGGCTATCCGCCCCCCTTCCAAACCCTGCGGGTATGACCCCCCGAGGATATTTCACGCAAGAAGAAACAGCCGGTTACTCGGCCTCAGCCCCATCTTCGTCCGCCTGATCGGCGATACGGGCCACCGAGACCACAACCTCGCCGGTGCCGGTGTTGAACACCTTGACGCCGCCAGCCGAGCGCGAGCGGAAGGAAATGCCATCCACCGGGACGCGGATCGACTGCCCCCTTGAGGTGGCAAGCATCACCTGATCATCCATCTCGACCGGGAAGGAAGCCACAAGCGCGCCGCCGCGCATCGCCTTGTCCATCGCCGTCACGCCCATGCCGCCGCGTCCGCGCACCGGGTAGTCATGGCTGGACGACAGCTTGCCCGACCCGTTGGCGGTGATCGTGAGGATCAGGTTTTCCGCCGCCGACATCTCGGCATAGCGTTCCTGGCTGATCCCGGCATCGGCATTGCCTTCATCCTCGTCGCTTTCGGTCTCTTCCGTCACACCGGCAACAAGGCGCCGCATCTTGAGATAGGCGGCGCGTTCATCGGCCCCGGCCTCGAAGTGGCGGATCACGGACATCGACACGACGCGGTCATCGCCCTGCAGCCGGATCCCCCGGACGCCAGTCGAATCGCGCCCCTTGAAGACCCGCACATCGGTCGTGGAAAAGCGGATCGCGCGGCCCGAATCCGTGACCAGCATCACGTCGTCATCTTCCGAACAGATTCGCGCATTCACCAGCTCCACCCCCTCGGGCAGTTTCATGGCGATCTTGCCGTTGCGCATCACATTGGTGAAATCCGACAGCGCGTTGCGCCGCACATCCCCCGCCGAGGTGGCAAAGACGATCTGCAGATCGTCCCATTCCGTATCGGGCCGGTCCACCGGCATGATCGCGGCGATGGAGACGCCCGTCGGGATCGGCAGGATATTGACGATCGCCTTGCCCTTGGAGGTACGCCCCCCCAGCGGCAGGCGCCATGTCTTGAGCTTGTATACCATGCCATCGGTGGTGAAGAATAAAAGCTGGTCGTGCGTGTTGGCCACGAAGAGGGTGGTCACGACATCCTCTTCCTTGGTCTGCATCCCCGACAGGCCCTTGCCGCCACGCTTCTGGGCGCGGAAATCGGCCAGCGGCGTGCGCTTGATATAGCCGCCGGAGGTGATGGTCACGACCATGTCCTCGCGCTCGATCAGGTCCTCGTCATCCATGTCGCCGGCCCAGTCGACAATCTCGGTGCGGCGCGGCACGGCGAAAAGCTCTTTCACCTCGCGCAACTCGTCCGAGATGAAGCCCATGATCCTCACGCGGCTGGCCAGGATCTCAAGGTATTCGCGGATCTTGGCCGCCAGTTCCTGCAGCTCGTCCGTGACTTCCTTGACGCCCAGCTGGGTCAGGCGTTGCAGGCGCAGTTCCAGAATGGCGCGGGCCTGAATCTCGGACAGGT
>JBFHIW010000103.1:0-2886 GCA_041596235.1 Paracoccaceae bacterium | reverse complement strand
GGTTCTGGCCGTCAAGACCGAGGATTATGTCGAGGGCGCGCGCGCCATCGGCTTGGGGCATGTGGCGATCATGACGCGCTACATCCTGCCCAATGTGGTCCCGCCGATCCTTGTGCAGGCCACGCTGACCATTGCAACGGCTATCATCGCCGAGGCCTCGCTGTCCTTTCTGGGGCTGGGGCAGCAGCCGCCCGCGCCCAGCTGGGGCTCGATGCTGAACACGGCCAAGAATTTCCTCAGCCAGGCCCCCTGGATGGCGATCTGGCCGGGCGCGGGAATTTTCCTTGTGGTGATGGGATTCAACCTTTTGGGCGACGGGTTGCGCGATGCGCTTGACCCGCGCGAGCACTGATTTATTGGAGGAAAAACATGTCTGGCTTTACTACCCGCCCCGAGATTCTGGGTCGGTTCGGGGTTGTGACCTCGACCCATTGGATCGCCTCTGCCGTGGGGATGAAGATCCTCGAACAGGGCGGCAATGCCTTTGATGCAGCCGTGGCAACGGGCCTTGCCCTGCAGGTGCTTGAGCCGCATCTGAATGGACCCGGCGGCGACATGCCCGCGATCCTGTATTCCAAGGCGCGCGACAAGGTCGAGGTGATCTGCGCCCAGGCCCCGACGCCTGCGGGGGCCACGATCGAGCATTACCGCGCCGAAGGGCTGGAGGTGATCCCCGGTGATGGTCTGCTGGCCACGGTCATTCCGGGCGCCTGGGACGGCTGGATGCTGATGCTGCGCGATTACGGTCGCCTGTCGCTGCGCGATGTGCTGGAGCCTGCGATCTTCTATGCCGCAAAGGGCCATCCGGTGTTGCCGCGCGTGGCCGCCACCATCGCCGGGCTGGCCGATTTCTTCCGCGACGAATGGCCAACCTCGCATGAGACTTGGCTGCCCGGTGGCGTTGCCCCTGCGGCATGGTCGAATGTGACCAACCCCGCGCTGGCCGAAACATGGACCCGTATCCTGACCGAGGCCGAGGCGAAACAGGGCCGCGAGGCGCAGATCGATGCCGCGCGCGATGCCTTCTATCGCGGTTTCGTGGCCGAGGGGATCGCGGATTACCTGTCGAAAGCCGAAGTCATGGACGCCTCCGGCCAGCGCCACAAGGCGGTGCTGAGCGCGGATGATCTGGCGGGCTATGCCGCCCATATCGAAGAACCGCTGACCTATGACTATCACGGCTGGACCGTGGCCAAATGCGGGCCGTGGACCCAAGGGCCGGTGTTCCTGCAGACGCTGGCGCTGCTGAAAGGCTTCGATCTGTCCGCGATGGACCCGATGGGCGCGGATTTCATCCACCATGTCGTCGAGGCCAAGAAACTGGCCTATGCCGACCGCGAGGTCTACTACGGCGACCCCGATTTCGCCAAGGTTCCGCTGGATGTGCTGCTGTCGGATGATTACAACGCCGCCCGCGCCAAGCTGATCGGGGCCAAGGCCAACATGGACCTGCGCCCCGGCATCGTTCCGGGCTTTGAGGATCAGGCGGCGCGCACGATGGCACTTCTGGATCGCCTCAGCCGCACCGATCAGGCGGTCTACGAGCCGACCATGGCGCATCTGTCCGAAAAGAAGGGCGATACCGTCCATATCGACGTGATCGACAACGAGGGCAACATGGTCTCGATCACGCCATCGGGCGGCTGGCTGCAATCCTCGCCGACCATTCCGGGTCTGGGTTTCTGCCTGAACAGCCGGGCGCAGATGTTCTGGCTGGAGCCGGGGCTGCCCACCTCGCTGGAGCCGGGCAAACGCCCGCGCACCACGCTCACGCCTTCGCTGGCGCTCAAGGATGGGGTGCCGCAGCTGTCTTTCGGCACGCCGGGCGGCGATCAGCAGGACCAGTGGCAACTGGCCTTCTTCCTGCGCTACGTGCATCACCAGATGAACCTGCAGGAAGCCATCGACGCGCCGCTGTTCCATTCGACGCATTTCCCTTCCAGCTTCTTTCCGCGGTCGCGCGAGCCGGGCATGATCATGGCCGAGACCAGCTTTGGCAAACCCGTGCTGGACGATCTGCGCGCGCGCGGCCACCGGATCACCGAGGCCGAGCCTTGGACCGTGGGCCGCATGACCGCTGCACGGCGTGACCCCGACGGATTGCTGCGCGCCGCCGCCACGCCACGCCTGATGCAGGCCTATGCGGTGGGGCGCTGAGCGATGACCTGGTCCATCGTCGCGCGCGACCCCGCCACCGGCCATCTTGGCATCAGTGTCGCCAGCCGTTTTTTCGCCGTGGGCTGTGCGGTGCCTTTCATCAAGGGCAGGGTGGGGGCCGTGGCCACACAGGCTTTCGTGAACCCCACCTATGGCCCTGACGGGTTGCGCCTGATGGACGCGGGCGCGCCGCCCGAGGCCATCGTGCCGATCCTGACCGGGCGCGATGACGGGCATCCGAACCGGCAGTTCCACATGATCGACGCGCAGGGGCGCAATGCGGCCTTTACCGGGGTCAATTGCGTCGACTGGTGCGGGCATCTGCTGGCCGATGGTGTGTCGGTCGCGGGCAATATGCTGGAAGGGCCTGCGGTTATCGCCGATACGCTGGCGGCCTATCAGGCGGCCGTGGACAAGCCATTGGCCGAGCGGTTGCTGATCGCCATGCAGGCGGGCGAGGACGCTGGCGGCGACAAGAGGGGCCGCCAATCCGCCTGCCTGGTGATCTACCGCGATCAGGATTACGCCTGGCTGGATATCCGCGCAGATGATCATGCCGACCCGCTGGAAGAGTTGCGCCGCCTTTATGCCGTGGCGCAGGAGCGGTTCCTGCATGTGGCCGAAACCATGCCGACGCGGGACAACCCCCATGGCCTGACTGACCGCAGCGGTATCGACGCGACCATCGCCCGGCTTGAGGCGGAAAGAATCGCCGCAGGTCGGCCCACG
>JBFHIW010000102.1:0-3297 GCA_041596235.1 Paracoccaceae bacterium | reverse complement strand
TGATCGACGCCTTCAACAAGGTGCGCAACCATTTCGGCATGAACCGCGCAGCCCTGGCGGGCGCGCTGGCCGCCCTCGACGATCAGGGCTGGATGGCCCATGTGCGCGCCGAAGTGGCCACAGCCCGCGACCGCATCGCGCAGATCGCCCGCGACAATGGCCTGGCCCCCCTGCCCTCGGCCACAAATTTCGTGACCGTCGATTGCGGTGGCGATGGCGCGCTGGCCCGCCGCGTGCTGGAGGGGCTGGTCAGGCGCGGTGTTTTCGTGCGCATGCCTTTCGTCGCGCCCCAGAACCGCTGTATCCGCATCAGCTGCGGTACGGCGCCTGACCTGGACCTTCTGGCGGCCGTCCTTCCGGACGCCCTGCAAGAGGCCCGCCGCTGACGCGAATGTGACAGCGGTCAGGCGCGGTCAGGGTCATAAAGACAGCAGGATTCATGTCACACAGGACCGGCCCGATGCGACTTCTTTCAGCAACCCTTGTTGCAGCCATGTTCGGCACGGGCCTTTTTGCCCAAAGCACGGATCATGCCACCGTAAACCACGCCGCGATGGGCCATGGCGCTGCAAGTGCCGACGACAGCCCGGCAACGCAGGCCTTCAGGGCCGCGAATGACGCCATGCACAGCGGCATGGCGATTCCCTTCACGGGCGATGCCGATGTCGATTTCATCCAAGGGATGATCCCGCACCATCAGGGCGCCGTGGACATGGCGCGCATCGTGCTGGAACACGGGGCCGACCCCGAGGTGCGCAAGCTGGCCGAGACGGTCATCGCCGCCCAGGAAGAGGAAATTGCCTGGATGCGCGTTTGGCTGAAGGCCCGCGGGATCGAATGATCGCGCGGTGGCGCCGGGGCATTACCCCTGCGCCATCACGCCCGCCGCCGCCTCAAGCGCGCCCGGCCCATGCGGGATGTCCAGCGCCATGAACCCGGCCTGTATCGCGCCCAGCGCGCCCATGATCATATGGGCGTTCACATGTCCCATGTGTCCGATGCGGAAGAAGCCGTGCCATTCCGGATCGCCCGGTTCCGCCATGCCTAGCCCGATGCCCAGCGTCACACCTGCCCGATGTTCCGTCCATTTGCGCAAGGAGGTGCCATGCGGCGCGCCGATGCGCAGCGCGGTGACCGCACGGCTGCGATGGGCGGCATCGGCGATGTTCAACTCCAACGGTCCGCCCTGCCCCCATGCGTCGCAGGCGGCCCAGATCGCGCGCGCCAGCACGTCATGGCGCGCCCAGATCGCCTCGATCCCTTCCGCATGGATCATGTCCAGCGCGGCGCGCAGCCCGTAAAGGTGATGCGTCGGCGCGGTGCCGCCCGAATACTGAAAGAAGAACTCGGGGTTCGCCCGCGGCACCCAATCCCAATAACGGCTGACCCGCTCCATTTTCGCCCGCGCCTCGGCCGCGCGCGGCCCGAAGAACACGAAACCCAGACCCGGCGGCACCATGATCCCCTTCTGGCTGGCCGCCACCATCACATCGACGCCCCAGGCGTCCATCTCGAACCGGTCACAGCCCAGCGAGGCGATGCAATCGGCCATCAGCAGGGCCGGATGCCCCGCCGCGTCCAGCGCCGCGCGCAGCCCCGCGATATCGTTCAGCACCGAGCTTGACGTATCCACATGGCTGGCCAGCACCGCCTTGATGCGGTGATCGGTGTCGGCCCGCAGCGCATCCTCGATCCGGTTCAGATCGAAGGGCGACCGCTTGCCGAAGTCGATCACCTGCACATCGCAGCCAAGCCCCGCCGCCATATCGCCCCAGCCATGCCCGAAACGGCCCGTCGCAGGCACCAGCACGCGGTCACCGGGCGCCACGACATTGGCCAGCGCCGCCTCCCATGCGGCATGGCCATTACCGATATAGAAGGTCGCGGCATGTTCGGTGCGCGCGACGCGGCGCAGATCGGGGATCAGGCTGTCGGTCAGCGCGACCAGATCGCCCTCGTAGATATTGGGCGCGGAACGGTGCATCGCGCGCAGCACCTCTTCGGGCATGACAGAGGGGCCGGGAATGGCCAGATAGGGGCGACCGTGGGCAAGGCTCATGTAGCATCTCCGAGAACGTGACCGCGCGACACTATCCCCTTGCCGGGCGGCGTCAATCTCTGGCGGGCTGCCCCGGCGGCAAACTTGCCAGCGCGTCCCCAAGCCATTACATCATCGCTCAGAGAAAAGGCCAAAGGATCACGATGAACCCGCTTTCCCGACTGCTGCGAAGGGACCGCCCTGCGCGGCTGCCGACCGAAGGCGACCTGTCCGATCCCGGTCAGAGGCGTCGCGCCTTCTGGGCCTATCAGTTCATGGACCATGCGATCCTGCGCCACCTGTGGAGCAATTTCGACCAGATCGCGCCGGGCGTCTACCGCTCGAACCAGCCGGGACACTGGCGGCTGAAACGCTATCGTGCCATGGGGATCAAAACCGTCCTTTACCTGCGCGCCTCCTCCGAGAAATGGGCCTTCCACTTCGAACGCGAAAGCCTCGATGCTTTGGGCATGACCATGATCAGCGCGCCGCTGCATTCGCGCAGCGCCCCCACGCGCGAGGCCGTGCAGACCCTGATTGCCGCTTTCCGCAGCATCGACAAACCCTTCCTGATGCATTGCAAATCGGGCGCGGATCGCGCGGGTCTGGCCAGCGCCATCTACCTGATGGTGATGATGGGCCAGAATGTGCAGGCCGCCCGCCGGATGCTGTCGCCGCGCTATATTCACCTGCGGTTCACCAAGACGGGCGTTCTGGACATGATGCTGGACTGGTATGAAGCGCGCAATGCGAGGGACCCGATCACCTTCGAGGACTGGATCGCCCATGACTATGACGCGGATGCCCTGCAGGCGGCATTCGACGCAAGCCGCCGCTAGCCCCTGTTGCAGCCCGCCTGCGCCCCCCATATCCTGACCATGCCCGAAACCCGGACCAATAACGCCATGACACGACGCATCTATCGCCTGAGCGGCGCCGACGCCCGCCATTTCCTGCAGGGCCTGATCACCAATGACATTGGCGGGATCGATCGCGGCGCGCTGGTCTATGCCGCGATGCTGACACCGCAGGGCAAATACATCGCGGATTTCTTCCTGCGGGCCGAGGGCGACGACATCCTTCTGGACGTGGATGCCGATCCCGGCCCCGCGCTGGCACAGCGGCTGACGATGTACAAGCTGCGCGCCGATGTGCGGATCGCGGAAACCGGGCTGTCCATGCGGCGCGGCACCGGCCCCGCCCCCGATGGCGCCCTGCCTGACCCGCGCCACCCCGACATGGGCTGGCGGCTTTACGGC
>JBFHIW010000101.1:0-3442 GCA_041596235.1 Paracoccaceae bacterium | reverse complement strand
AGGGCCGCGATGGAATTCGAACTCCGGTTCAACGCGGAACTTCAAGCCGATGCGGCCGTACATGTTTTCGTCCGGGCAGGCGACGGCACGATCAGCCAGCTTCGCCTGAGAAGCGACAGCCGCGGGATCGTCACCGTCCCGTCCGACATTGACGGCACCTATATGGTGAATGCGAT
Organism: Paracoccaceae bacterium; assembly: GCA_041596235.1. Classification (GTDB taxonomy): domain Bacteria; phylum Pseudomonadota; class Alphaproteobacteria; order Rhodobacterales; family Rhodobacteraceae; genus Seohaeicola. The sequence goes on along the minus strand of JBFHIW010000101.1, from coordinate 3,266 downwards.
CAAGGTCATGCCTGCAAGCAAACGCATGGAATACCTCCTTGGGGCGACGTGGCAATCTCTTTGGGCGTCGGCGACATATGTCATTGAATAATATAACGTTACTGGTGCTGGCCTGCGCAATGTCGCTGGGCGGGGCCATGTTTTTTCTGCGCCAGCCCGATGCGGCGATCTCGGCTGCCGCGCAAGACCTGCCCAGCGCACAGGCCGCCATTCCCGAGGTTCTGGAGCGGGTCTATTCCGCGTTCGCGCTTGATAATGAGGTCGCCATATACGACGCGCTGGCCAGCGCCGTCGCTGGCGAATTGATCGACACGCTATATCTGCAGCGCCGGGTCGCGCAGGTTGCGGATCACGCTGAAGACGGTGACGCCGCAATCCTCGGGGTCGAGGTTTTCGACGTGACGTCGCTCAGCGGTGTGAACAGCTATTCCGTGGCATGGCGTGTGATCGGCAGGGTCAGCCATATCAGCCATGTTCACGAAAGGATCAACGTCTATGCGGCGGATCTGACCATGGCCGTCAGCGACGGTGCATGGAAACTGACCGATTTCACATTGAAGGAGAACACAAGAGCCGATGCCCCGATGTTCGTGGGTGGCGAATGATCACGCTGCGCGACGTGTCCTTCCGGTTCCCTGCAGGCGGGTTCCATCTGCAGATACCAGCGCTGGATATTGACGCGAAAAGCCATGTTGCAATTGCAGGCCCCTCGGGGTCCGGCAAAACGACCATCCTCAATCTCGTCGCGGGCATCTTGGTGCCGTCAAGCGGAGAGGTCATCGTCAAGGATTGCGCAGTCTCGGCGCTGTCGGACCAGCAGAGGCGGGCATTTCGCCTGCGCAACATCGGGTTCGTGTTCCAGAGTTTCGATCTGATCAATTATCTGTCGGTCAAGAACAACATCCTCGTTCCAGCACGGATCGACCCGACGCTTTCGGTGACCGATGCTTTGCGGTCGCGTGCGCAGGACTTGGCGGTGCGGATGGGGATCGGCGATAAGCTTGACGCCTACCCCGGCATGTTGAGCCAGGGGGAGCAACAGCGGGTGGCCATTGCGCGGGCGCTGTTGTTGCAGCCGCAGATCATTCTGGCTGACGAGGCGACGGGCAATCTTGACCCGGACAACAAGCAGGCGGTCATGGACCTTCTGATCGCCGAGGCGCATATGGCCGGTGCCACACTCGTGGCTGTCACCCATGATCACCAATTGCTGGAACGGTTCGACCGCGTTGTGGATTTCCGAGATCTTCTGGTCGCCAGATGCTGAACGCGTTCTTTCTGGCCTTTGCATATCTGCGGTATCACAGGATCACGACAGCGTCGCTCGTCCTTGCCATTTCCCTGATCATTGCCGCCCCTGCGGCGACACGACTTGTGCTGAGCGAGGCGGAAAAGTCCTTGGGTGCAAGGGCAGCGTCCACCCCGCTTGTGATAGGCGCAAGGGGGTCTTCGCTGGATCTGGCTCTTTCCGCATTGTATTTTCAGGGCACGGTGGCCACGCCGGTGACGCAAGCCGCGGTGGATGAGGTCTGGGACAGCGGGCTGGGTATCGCTATTCCCGTCCATACCGGCTTTGCCGCATCGTCGCGTCCGGTGGTCGGCACGACACTGGACTATTTCGATTTCCGGTCTCTGCGCCCGGTGCAAGGCCGTCTGTTCGCCCGAATAGGGGAAGCAGTTGTGGGAAGCGAGGTTGCCGCCGGCCTGAACCTTTCCGTCGGAGACAGCTTGGTCACGGATACCAGCAATCTGTTCGATCTGGCAGGCGCCTATCCTTTGGAAATGACCGTGTCAGGCATATTGGAACCCGGTGGCACGCCTGATGACGGTGCGATTTTCGTCGACATGAAAACGGTATGGATCATCGCGGGCATAGGTCACGGGCATGAAGATCCGGGCAAATCAGCCTTGGCTTCGGGGATTGCCGATCCGGCACAGCGTCTCTACCAGAGCATCACCCCCGAAAATGTCGACAGCTTCCATTTTCATCAGAACAGCGCATCGCTGCCTGTCAGCGCCGTGCTGGTTGCACCTCATGACGCCCGTTCCTCAACCATTTTGCAAGGCCGGTACCTTGAGGCGGATAATCAGCTACATGCGGTAGATCCGGCAACCTTGATCGACCGTCTGCTGTCCACCCTGTTTCGTATCGGCAGGTTGCTTGATCTTGCGATCATGGTGGTTGGCAGTGCGGCGGTCGTGGCCATCGCCTTGGCGGTGGGGTTGGCCACGCAATTGCGCCGGCAGGAGATGCTGACATTCTTCCGGCTGGGCGCGCATCGCGGTGCCATCGTACAGACCGTTATGGCGCAATTCGCCTTGATATTCCTCGCGGGTGCCGGTTTGGCTGCAACCTTTCTCGTCTTGATCTCGTGGTTTCTGAAGGGTGTGCCCTTCGCGGCAGTGGCCATGACCGGATGAGAGGAAAACACGATATGCTGAAAACGGGTGTCATCTGTCTATCGATCCTTGTCGGGTGGATCGGTCAAGCATCGGCAGAACCTCTCAGGGTCCATGCCTCACACGGTGTGATCGCCGATTTCGCCCGTCAGATCGGTGCAGAGCATGTGGCCGTGACCATGCCCGTCTTGGTCGGAACAGACCCCGCGCAATGGGTGCCCGGCATTGCCGATATCACAGCCATGCAAGAGGCCGATCTGATCCTGTTGAACGGCTTGGAGTATGAAACCTGGGTGGATCGCGTCAGCCTGCCACGTGCCAGAACGGTTGAAACGATCCGTGACGGCGACATTGATCTGATCCGGCTTTTGGGGGTGGCGCACAGCCACGGCGACGGTCCTGCCCATGCCCATGAAGGCGTCGCAGCACAGGTCTGGATGGATTTTGGCGCAGCCGCCAAACAGGCCGAGGCGGTCGCGATGGCCATGACCAGGTTAGTGCCCGAGGAGGCGAACACGATAGCGGGCAATCTGGCGGAGCTGAAATCCGAACTGGCGGCGCTTGACGAGCAGGCAAGATCTCTTGGCGCGGCGCTGGCAGGGCAAACCCTGCTCGTGGCGCAACCCGGATTGGAGTATTTCGCCCGCGCCTATGGACTGGACCTGATCGAGGCTGCGTTCGATCCGCTGATCCCACCCACGCCGGAGCAATGGGCGGCGATAGACGCGATCATTGCCAGAACGGATGCGCGGGTGATCCTGTGGCAATCCACGCCCCCCGAGGCGATCAGATCAGCGCTTGAGGCACGCGGCGTAATCACGGCCGCGTTTGACACCGGGGCCAATCCGGCTGCCGACACCTTTTTT
>JBFHIW010000100.1:0-3496 GCA_041596235.1 Paracoccaceae bacterium | reverse complement strand
TTTTGTCGCGTCCAGAGGCATTTGGCATATTTTTTCAAAAGCCTTGGCTGCGGGCTCAAAGCCTGTGGAAACGGGCGGTCCAGGACAGGTGCCCCTCGGGGGCGATGATGTTTTTTCCTGTCAGGTCAACAAGATGGGCAAAGACGTTGCGGGTGGCGGCGGGCAGGAGCATGGCCGGCGTCTCGGTATAGATCTGCCGCGACAGCGTCTCGGCCGTGGCGGGGGCGGCTTGCAGCGCCTCAAGGATCGCCGCTTCACGCGCGTCGCGGTGTGCGATCAGCCAGTCGATCCGGGCGGCAGGATCGGTGACCGGCGCGCCGTGACCGGGCAGGTAGATCCGGTCCGCGCGCGCGCGCAGGCGGCGGCAGGAGGCCATGAAATCGGTCAGGTCGCCGTCCGGTGGCGAGACCAGCGAACTGGCCCAGCCCATCACCAGATCGCCCGTGAAGAGGGTGCTGCCCATCGCGAAGCACAGATGGTTTCCTAAATGGCCCGGCGTCCAGATTGCCTGCAGGCTCCAGTCCGGCCCGGTGACGGTTGCACCATCCGCAAGGCATGTATCGGGCACAAAGCTGGCATCGACGCCTTCGCCACCGCCTGCCAGCCCCGCCTGTGCCAACGCTTCCATCACGGCGCTTCGCCCGGCCTGCGCATCGCCGTAGGCCAGCACTGGCGCGCCGGTTGCCTCTGACAGGGCCCGCGCCAGGGGCGAGTGGTCGACATGGGCATGGGTGACCAGAATATGCGTGATCCGCTGTCCCGGCCCGCAGGCGGCAAGAATCGCCGCAAGATGCGCCACGTTGTCGGGGCCGGGGTCGATCACGGCCAGATCGGTCTGTCCCACGATATAGGTATTGGTGCCCCGGAAGGTCATGGGCGAGGGGTTGGGCGCGAGGATCCGGCGCAGGCCGGGTGCGATCTGGTCCGGCTGTCCGGCGATGGGGTCAAAGCCCGCGTCTGCTTGCATTCTGCTTCCTTTGGCGTCTGGCTGCGGCTAGGTTTAGCCCATGTTCTTCGACTGGCTCAAACGCTTTTCCCCGCGCGGTCTTTATGGCCGGGCCGCCCTTATCCTGATCCTGCCTGTCGTCACGCTGCAACTTGTCGTCTCGGTGGTCTTCATTCAGCGCCACTTTGAAGGGGTGACGCGGCAGATGACCCGCACCGCGGCCCGCGAGGTGCAGATGCTGATCCTGGACATGCGCGGCGCGCCGAACCAGCAAAGTGCGCTGCAAGGGGTGTCGAGCGCGGCGTCTTTGCTGGACATCGGTCTGCGATTCCTCCCCTCCGGCGAGGTCACGCCCGCAGTGCGGCGCTGGTACGACCTGTCGGGGTTGCGGGTGATCGAGACGTTCGGTGCGCTTCTGCCCGGTCTGGCGGCGGTGCAATTGCCCGATGACTGGAATGTGCTGCTGGTGCTGGAAACCGAGCATGGGTTGCTTGAGATCCTGCTGGACCGGCGGCGTGTCTCGCCGACGAATCCGCATCAGCTGTTCGTGAACATGGTGTTCTTTGGTGCGCTGATGACGCTGATCGCCTTCATCTACCTGCGCAACCAGTTGCGACCGATCACGCGGCTGGCGCAGGCCGCGGAAGCCTTCGGCAAGGGGCGTCACATGGCCTACAAGCCCTCGGGCGCCGTCGAGGTGCGCGCGGCCGGCAATGCTTTCTTGGACATGCGCGCCAGGATCGAACGCCAGATCGAGCAGCGCACGCTGATGCTGTCCGGGGTCAGCCATGATCTGCGCACGCCGCTCACGCGGCTCAAGCTGGGATTGTCGATGCTGGATGCGGAAGACGTGGCCGATCTGCAGCGCGATGTCGATGAAATGCAATCGATGCTGGATGAGTTCCTGAACTTCGCCCGTGGCATTTCCGAGGCCGAGCCGGAGCCCGTCGATCCGGCCGAGTTGCTGCGCGATCTGGTCGAGGATTTCACCCGCGCGGGCAAACGCGTGCGCCTTGCGGTCATCGAGGGGCAGGGCGAGGTGCCGCTGCGTCGCATCGCGATGCGACGGGCGGTCGAGAACCTGATCAACAACGCGGTGCGCTATGGCAGCCATGCGGAGGTGTCGATGCTGCTGACCGACAAGTCGCTGCGCATCCGGGTCGAGGATGACGGCCCCGGCATTCCACCCGATCAGCGCGGCGAGGCGGTCAAGCCCTTCACCCGGCTGGACCGGTCGCGCAACCAGAACAAGGGATCGGGTGTGGGATTGGGGCTGGCCATCGCCACCGACATCGCCCGCGCCCATGGCGGGGTGCTGCGGTTGGGGCAAAGCGATACGCTGGGCGGGTTGCGCGCCGATATCGTGATCGCCCGCTAGGGCCGCCTTGTCTGCCGGGCGCAGGGTGATATATCCCCGCCAAGCGAGGACGACCTCCCCCGTAACGGGCGATTTTTCCGGGACGACCCGGCCAAAGCGGGAGAGCGCCATGCGCCGCACGGCAGACCGGATTCGCCACGCGATCAGCTTCGAACTGATCGCCCTTGCCATCATCACGCCACTGGGGGCCTGGGTGTTCGACACGCCCTTGAAAGACATGGGCGTGGTCACCGTGATCAGCGCCACCATCGCGACGGGCTGGAATTACCTGTATAATCTGCTGTTCGATCACGCGATGCTCAGGCGGCGCGGCGATGTACGCAAGACACCCGTGATCCGTGTGCTTCATGCGGTCCTGTTCGAGGCGGGTCTGCTGCTGGTGCTGATCCCGTTCATCGCGATTTACCTCGGCGTTGGTCTCTGGACTGCTTTCGTGATGGATGTGGCCTTTGCGGGCTTCTACCTTGTCTACGCGTTCTGCTTCAACTGGGCCTATGACGTGATCTTTCCGATACCGGCCCCTGTCTGCGAAAGCCCTGCTTCAAAGTCATGAGACCTGCAACTTTCGATGGTGTCTTGCCTATCGGATGTGCCGATCCTGCGAAATTCTTGGACCCGCAAATGGACCTTGGGTAACCGCAGGTCATGTGTTGGCTTTTCCGGGGACGCATCCATGAAGGAATCGTTTGCTGCAAGCGTCGTGATTGCTTCTGTCGCGCTGGGTGCCGTGCTGTTTGTCGGACAAGTTGTGTCGGGCACCTGCCTGCCGCTCATGCTGGTCTGGCATGGCTGCAATGGGGCGCAAATCCTTGATGATGGCACGACGTATGACGGGGCATGGCAGTGGAACGCGCATAGCGGACAGGGCCATTTGCGCATGGGCGACGGTACAGCCGACGCCGGCGATTTCGAGAATGACCGCATCAGCGGGTTCGCCACGCTCCATGATGCAGAAGTCCGGCGGGTGTCGAGACCCTGGCGGGTCAAGGCCAAGGGGCGGGTCGAGTTGAAGGAATGACCATCTCGCGCAGAGGTGGTAGGCCCGGAGGGACTCGAACCCCCAACCAAAGCGTTATGAGCGCTCTGCTCTAACCATTGAGCTACAGGCCCGACCTGCCTGCCTTGCTAGCAGACGGGCGGGGCGCGTCAAGGCTTTCGCCTGCGTTGCGCCC
>JBFHIW010000099.1:0-3650 GCA_041596235.1 Paracoccaceae bacterium | reverse complement strand
GATCGCCGAAAGCAGCACGGTATCCAGCACCGGATTGTTGAATTCCACCCCGATATTGGCGGCATGGCGATGAAAAAAGGCCATGTCGAAGGGCGCATTATGCGCGACCAGCACCGCATCGCGGGCAAAGCTGTGAAAGCGACGCCCGGCGCGGGCCATGTCGGGCGCGTTCTTGACCATCGCATCAGTGACGCCATGCACGGCGGTTGATCGCGCCGGGATCGGGCGGCCCGGATTGACCAGCGTGTCCAGAACCTCGCCGCCTGCCTGCTGACCGTTCACGACCCGCAGCGCGCCGATCTGGACCACCTCATCGCGGTCGGGCAGAAGCCCGGTGGTCTCGGTGTCGAAGATCACATAGCTCAGATCGCGCAGCGGCACATCAAGGATGTCACCCGATGCCTTGCGGGTGTTCATCTCGAAGTCATAGACCACGGGACGGGCGGGCGTTGTCTCGCGCGGGACCGGAAAGCTGAGCATGTAGCCCGCCCCGGTGCCAAGATCATGCAGCGTCACGTCGAACAGACGCGCCCCGTCGGCGGTGACAAGCTGCTGATCCAGCGTGCTGCCGCCGCTGTCCGCCAGATTTTTCAGGGCCGTGCGCAAATAGGTTTCATCGAAATAGTCGAAGACGCGCTGCCCAAGACCCAGATGGTGCTGTTCGTCCAGCATGGCGGCGGCGTGACCGTCATAAAGCGTGATCCGGTGATCGCTGTCCACCATCAGCACGGCGGCGGGGATGGCCGACAGGATGCGCGTCAGTTGTTCCCGCTCGGACATCAGCCGCGCGGTGTGGCGGGCGATATCGGCGTTTGCGCCCGTGCGCGCCTCGCCCAGCCGCGAGGTCAGGGCCGAAGCAGCCAGTGTCAGATCGCCCAGATGGCGCGCGACGGTCGTGTCGATCCCGCCGCGCATGTCGGTGGCGGCGCGCGCATGCATGGCGGCGGCCAGCCGCTCGATCGGGCGCGCGACCGTCTCGTCGAAGATCAGCCACATCAGGGCGCAGATGCCAAGGATGGCAAAGCCCGCCATCAGACCCGCCGACACAAAGGCCGGCCGCGCCTCGGGCATTTCCAGCCGCGCATCGGCAAGCATCAGCGCCCCGGCAACAGCCCCGATGCACGCCAGCGCCAGAAGGCCGAAGAAGGCCAGCGTACGCTGTCGCGGTCCCAGTCGGTCGAACATGGCTTACCCCCCCTTGCAGACCATCGCCGTTGCGGGATCGTCCATCCCCGTCTGATCCCAGCGCGCGACACGGATCGTGCCATCATCGTTGAACATGGCATCCGGGTCGAGAAGGGCGCTGCGACCCTGCGCACAATCGAACACGACGGGCACCACACGCACAGGTTCCCAGCGGGTGAAGAAGATGACCCGGCTCAGCCGCAGGTCGGATTGGGTTTCGTTGCGCTTGATGCCTGCGACATCGACGGCCGCGAACCGGTCCACATAGGGCACCGCATAGGTCCATGGGCTGTAGATCGCCCGGTGTTCAGCTGTCGAGACCACGTCGAACCCTTCGGGCAGCAGGTCCAGCGTGCGCGGATACCAGCGGTACTCGTTGGTCAGGCTCATCAGGATCATGCCCGCGCCCGCGCCCGCAGGCACCACCCAGCGGGGCAGCCGCTTTCCGGTCAGCCGGTTCAGGATCATCACGACCCCTGCTGCGGCAAAGCCTGCGGCGATGATCGTGATTATGTCGATATACATTCAGTCGCTCCTCCCCCCGGTCTTGTGTTTCAGGCTGCGGGGTCAGCCGATCACGCCACGTCCCTGGGTCACGGCCGATTGCATCGTCCGCACCACGACAAAGGCATCGCGCAGGTGACTGCGCTCGAATTCCGAAAGCACGTTGGGCGACATGAAATTGTCAGGCTTGCCGCCCGCCCGGATCAACGTGGCCTGATGCTCCAACCGGGTCTGTGCGATCAGGTCATAGGCATCCAGCAGATCGCGCCCGCCGCTCTGGCTGACTTGGCCGCCGGAATGCGCCGCCTCAAGCCGGGCACGGGTGTTCACCGCCTCAAGCTGGCCACGTAGCGCATAGATGCGACCCAGATCCACGATGGGCACCACGCCGTTCAGCTTCATGTCGATACGGTTCTTGTGCTCGCCGCTGCGCAGGGTCGCAAAGCCGCGCAGCAATCCCAGCGGCGGGATATGCTTGAGCGAGTTCGACACCATATGTGCAACAAAGATCGAATTGCGCGCGGCGGCCTCCAGCGTCTCGCGCTGCAAATCCTCGAACAGCGACCGGGTGCCCCCGATGGGGCGCAGGTCGAACATGACCGAGGCCAGCATCTGCGCCTCGGGGCTGGGGGCCTCGATCCAGCGGCGGAAATAGCCGCGCCAGACATGGACCGGCTGACACCACCGCGGATTGGTCGCCATCATGTCGCCGGGGCAGTAGAAATAGCCCGCCGCGTCCAGCCCGTCGCTGACGAATGACGCAAGCTCCGCGAAATAGGGCATGTCGGCATCCGTCACCGCATCGTCCAGCATCAGGCAATTGTCCTGATCCGACACGCCCGTCTGCTCCTGCCGCCCCTGCGAGCCGCAGGCCAGCCACAGATAGGGCACCGGCGGCGGGCCAAGCTGCGCCTCGGCAAGGGCCAGCAGGCGGCGGGTGGCTGCATCGGCGATATCGGTGATCAGCCGGGTCACCGTCTCGTGACGGTTGCCGGCCCCCACCAGTTGCAGCAGCAGGCGCGGGATATGGGCGGTGACAGCCGCAAGGTCGGAAGGGGCCTCGGCGCGGGCCACATCGCGCACCAGCGACGCCGAGTTGGTGGCCTGAAACCGCGTCAGATTGGTCTGGGTGACGATGCCCACCAGCTTGCCGTTGTCCACCACGGGCACATGGCCGAAGCGGCGTTCCATCATCATGTGCAGAACGTCCGACCCGATCGCCGAGGGCGGCAGGGTCTCGGGGTTGGCGGTCATGATCTGGCGTACCGGGCGCGACGGATCCAGCCCTTCGGCAACCACCCGGTTGTTGATGTCATGCAGGGTAACGATCCCTGCCAGCCGCTCGCCATCGGTGATCCCCAGCGCCGAGATCCGGTGCGAGCGCATCAGGCGGGCCGCGTCCACGATCATGGTGTCGACGGTGCAGGTCACGGGATCGCTGGCCATCAGCCGGTCGACACGGGTTTCGGTCAGTGCGACGGGGCGCGCGGCATCTGCGGCCTCGCGCGCGCGGCTGCGCGCGAAAAAGCGGCGCGCGCCCTCATTCGCGGCGATCAGGGCGCGGAAATCATCGGTTGGCAGCAGCAGCAATTCGCCCTCGCTGACCGCGCGGGCATTGGTGCCGGTCAGACCGCCACGCATCAGGCCACGCTCACCGAAGGAATTGCGCCCCTGCAGGTGCGAGACGACCTCGCCCGTATCCGATGTGATCTCGACCTGACCATCAAGGATGACATACAGCCCTTCGCAGGGCTCGCCATGGCGATAGATCACGTCGTCGGCGCGCATGGGCAGCGTGCGGAACTGCGCCGCGATCCGGATCAGTTCCTCTGCGGGAAAACTGTCATAGGGATGAATGGTGCCGAGAAAGCGGCGCAGGTTGTCAGCGGAAAGTGGCATCGAACCGATCCTCGGAAAAAACTCTGTTGCCCGTCGTCACCCCTGTCTAGCGCAGGCCGGCG
>JBFHIW010000098.1:0-3698 GCA_041596235.1 Paracoccaceae bacterium | reverse complement strand
TCGCTTCTGGTCGAAGGGATGACCCTTGCCGGCGACTGATCTTGACCTGCTGATTGCAGCGGCGCATGCGGCGGGCAAGCTGGCCACAGGGTTCAGCGGCCCGACGGCCAAGCGCTGGGACAAGGACGCGGGCGCGGGACCGGTGACCGAGGCCGATCTGGCTGTGGATAGCCTGCTGCGCAAAGAGCTGACGGCGCAAAGACCCGATTACGGCTGGCTGTCCGAAGAAACGCCTGACAGCGCCGATCGTCTGGACCGCGCGCGCGTCTTCATCGTCGATCCGATCGACGGCACGCGCAGCTTCATCGACGGCAGCGCGACATGGGCGCATTCGCTGGCCGTGGCCGAGCATGGGCAGATCACCGCAGCGGTAGTATTCCTGCCGCTTAAAGACAAGCTGTATACAGCAGCCGCCGGGCAAGGCGCCTTCCTGAATGGCAAGCCGATCCATGCTTCTGCCCCCGATGGCATCAGTGGGGCGTCAATGCTGGCCGCGCGACCGGTCTATGACCCTGCCAACTGGCGCGACCGGCAGGTGCCGGTGATGGAACGGCATCACCGCCCCTCGCTGGCCTATCGGCTGTCCCTTGTGGCGGAAGGGCGATTTGACGCGATGCTGACCCTGCGCCCAAGCTGGGAATGGGACATCGCCGCAGGTGCGCTGATCCTGCAGGAGGCCGGTGCACGCACCACGGACCGCAGCGGCGCGCCTTTGCGTTTCAACAACCCCCATCCCCAGGTCAACGGCGTGCTGGCCGCGCGCGACACGTTGCACAGCGCCCTGGTTGAACGCTTGGCCCCCTGGCCGGGTTGATATGGCACCGCGAAAGCCTGCGAAAACTTGCGGCCATGCGCCCCAGCGCTTAGGTTGCCTTGGAATATACGTCAAACCCGACGGGAGAGCCTCATGACCCAGCGACTGCACCTTGTCTTCGGCGGTGAACTGAACGCGCCCGGCAGTACCGAATTCCGCGATGTGGACAAGTTGCATGTCGTGGGCATTTTCCCCGACTATGCCAGCGCCTACCGCGCCTGGAAGGCCGAGGCGCAGCGCACCGTGGATGATGCGCATATGCGGTACTTCATCACCCATCTTCACCGCATGCTGGATGAAGCCAAGGAATCCTCTCCCACGCGGGAGATCGGCTGAGGCGTCATGGCGCGATCCGTCAGCCTTTCCGCATACCTGAGCCTGTCACGGCGGCGCAGCGGCCCGGCGCAGCCTGCCGTCAGCCTGTCCGATCAGCAGGTTGGCCGCCCCGAGGGCGAACTGATCTGGGCGCATGCCACCAGCGAAACGCGCGCAGCGACCCTGATCCAGATCACGGCACGCCTGCGCGCACAACGCCCTGGGCTGCATCTGCTGCTGACGCTGGCGCCGGATCTGGCCTTGCCGCAGCACCCAAGGGATTTCGTGACCCCCGTCAGCGCGCCAGAGGAAAACCCCGAACTGGTCGCTGTCTTTCTGGACCGGTGGCGGCCCGATCTCTGCCTCTGGACCGGGGGGCAATTGCGACACGCCCTGCTTGATGCCACGGCCGGGCGCAAAGTGCCCATGTTCTTGATCGATGCGGATGAAAGCGGCTTTGATGCAAGCCGCTGGCGCTGGCTGCCGGATCTTTCCAAGGGGTCCTTGCGCCATTTCGACAGGATCCTGGCCAGTACGGGCAATTCCGCCAACCGCTTGCTGAAACTGGGTGTGCCCGCCGGGTCGATCACCATCACCGGCCCCCTGATGGAAGGCTGCGCCGCCTTGCCCTGCAATGAAAAGGCGCGTGACCGCATGGCCCGTGTCCTTGATGGCCGCCCGGTCTGGCTGGCTGCGATGGCGCAGCCCGGCGAGGTGCAGATGATCCAGGCCGCCCATCGCGCGGCACTGCGCAGCGCACATCGTCGGCTGCTGATCCTTGTGCCCGATGATCCGGCCGAGGGCGATGCCTTCACCGAAAGCCTGCGCAATGACGGCTGGCGCATCGCGCAATGGTCCCGCGATGAATACCCCGAAGAGACGACGCAGATTCTGGTCGCCGATACCCGTGGGGATATGGGGCTGTGGTACCGCCTCGCGCCGATCAGCTTCATGGCAAGTTCACTGGAGCCCGGACATGGCGGTCAGGACCCGTTCGAACCGGCCGGTCTTGGATCCGCGATCCTCTATGGCCCCAATGTCAGCCGCCACATGGCTGCCTACACGCGCCTGTCCAGCGCCGGGGCGGCACGGCTGGTGCGCGATGCGGATACATTGGCGGCGGCCATCACCCTGCTGACCGCGCCCGATCAGGCGGCAGCCATGGCCCATACGGCATGGGAAGTCGCAACCGCCGGGGCAGAGGTGACGGATCGCGTGATGGAACTGATACAAGATACCCTCGACCTGCGAGCGGCCTCCTGATGCGCGCGCCCGGTTTCTGGTTCACGCCGCCCGAGCGGCCCGGCATGGCCGCACTGTTTCTGGCCCCCCTTGGCGCGATCTACGCGCGGGGAACCGCCCGCCGCCTGGCGCAAGGATCGCCTGTCAGGCTGAACGTGCCGGTCATCTGCGTGGGCAACCTGAACGCGGGCGGCACCGGAAAAACCCCCACCGTGATCGCCTTGGTGCAGCTGTTGCGCTCATTGCATCTGGAACCGCATGTCGTCTCACGCGGGTATGGCGGAAGCCTGTCCGGACCGGTCGAGGTGGACCCAAGGCTGCACAGCGCAGCCCAGACCGGGGACGAACCCCTCTTGCTGGCAGCCTTCGCCCATACCTGGATCGCCCGCGACCGCGTGGCGGGGGCGCAGGCCGCGCAGGCTGCCGGGGCGGATGTGATCCTGCTGGATGACGGGTTTCAGGATCCCGCCCTCCACAAGGACCTGTCGATCGTCGTGGTCGATGCCGCAAAGGGTTTCGGCAATGGGCGCTGCCTGCCAGCGGGTCCGCTGCGCGAACCGGTTCGCACCGGGCTTGCCCGTGCCGATCTGCTGCTGTCCATCGGGGCCGCACCCGCGCAGGCATCCTTTGCCGGGCAATGGCGCCACGCAATCACGCTTCCACATTTCACCGGCAGTCTGGAACCTTTGCAGACGGGCATGATCTGGACCGATACGCCCTTTCTGGCCTTCGCGGGCATAGGGCACCCGGAGAAGTTCTTCGCCACGCTGCGCGGGCTTGGGGCAAACCTTGTCCGTGCCGAGGCGCTGGAGGATCACCAGCCCCTGACCACCGCCCTGATGACCCGGCTCGAGAACGAGGCCAAACTGCGCGCCGCGCAGCTTGTCACCACCGAGAAGGACGCCGTGCGCCTGCCTGCGGCCTTTCGCCAGAAGGTCATCACCCTGCCTGTGCGGCTGACGCTGGATCAGCCTGACCTGCTGCGCGACCGTCTTCGGTCCTTGCAGAGCGCATCCGGCTAAACCCGACAACTTGCCAGACGAGACTCTGCCTCAGCCACCACATTCAGTGTTGCCTGCCGATTTCATGCGGCTCCAGTGATAAGCGAACATGTCGACGGCATCACAGACTGCCGCCCATTTGCCATCGCGGCGGGCCTGCTCTCGCGCAGCCATGTTGTCGCGCGCGCGGGCCTTCTTTCTGCGGTCGATATGCCGGTGAATTGTGCGGGGGCCGTGAACCGCGTTTGACAGCAAATGACGGTCCATGACCAGTCTCGGCCCCGACATCCGGTATGACACCCCGTATCGGCCATCGGTCATACGAT
>JBFHIW010000097.1:0-3940 GCA_041596235.1 Paracoccaceae bacterium | reverse complement strand
TTTCGGCCGACCGGGCCACGCCAAAGCCCTGCGACAGGTGATGCCCGACCAGTTCCGCATAAGGGGTCTGGCCGATCCCGACCAGCAGCAAGGCAGAGCCAAGCGCCACCTCCATCCGGTCACGACGATACCCGGTGTAGAGGCAGATTTCAGCCGTGGACTGCAATTGCTCGACCGTCATCGCGGCCCCCAGCACGAAGGTCTGCATCTCGGCCCGCACCGTCGCACTGTCGGCGCTGTCCAGCATCGCCACGAAGGGTGCCAACACCGGACCGAAGGCGTCGCATTGCTGATCGACCTGCGCCTGGGTCAGCCCCTGCACCTTCGCGACCATCTCTTCGCCCTTGCCGATGGCATAGGTGCGGGTCAGGCAGAACTGTTCGCTCAGCGCAAGATCCGGGTCCGTCATGGACGCCAGCGTCACGAAGCCCCCGTTCGAATTGGTCAGCAGGCTGACCTTGCTGCAGTGGCTGGCCAAGGAGGGCGCCTGCGCCGGTGCCGCACCAAAGATCGGCAGCGCCGACAGGCTGCCGGCCGACGGTGCCGGGGCCGCGGCCATGACGGTGGCCGGAGCCTGGGGTGCGGCGGGTGCGGCGGGCGCCGCGGGCTGCGGGGCGGCTGCCATCACGCCGCCCGCAGCGCCCGCATCGCCCGCGATCTGGCAGGTGCCCTGACGGCAGGTGAACATCGCGGGCGTCGCATTGAAGGCAAGGAAATCGTTGCGCGCATAGCCCTGCGGGGTCGAGGCGAAGACCATGACCGAACAACTGCTGGCCCCGCACCAGAACGAACTGCCGGTGACCGATGTGTCGATCAGGTAATCGGTGCGCCCGTCCCCGTTCAGATCGGCCAACTGGATGAAGCCGGATCGCTGCATCAGCTGCTCGGCAGTGGGTTCAGAGCTTGCCGCGATCTCGTCCACGGCGGCCGATACCTCGGGTGGCATGCCGCCATAGCTTGCGCTGCGCGGTCCGGCGGTCCCGCCCATCGCCTCGTTGCGCCAGATCACAAGCAGGCCCTTCACGCCCTGCGGGTTTGTATTCATCTCGCGCATCACCTGCGGCCCGCCGATCTGCGCGCGGCTGTAGGACGAGATCAGGAAGTCGCGCTCATAGGGCGTCAACTGGCCGGTCGCGGGAAAGCCCAGATGCGCCTGGTACTGCGCGGCCGCCGCGCGCGACCGCTGTCCCATCACCCCGTCGGCGGTGCCTGCGGGAAAGCCGAAATAGTTCAGCGAGGTCTGCACCTGCCGGTTCTGTTCGCGGGTCGCGGAACTCATGGTGCTGCGCGGCTGGCTGCTGCGCGTGGTCGTGCGCTGGCGATTCTTGTTCGCCTCGTTCACGATGACGCCGCCTAGGATACCGCCAACAATGGCAGCCCCGAGGTTGTCGGCCGCGGATTGCGTTGCTGTGACCGAGAAACAGAGCGCGGCAACAAGGCCGGCCTTCATGCGATGACTCGTCATTTCAATAATTCCCCCTGATGCTAAAATAATGTCAAAGAGGGTACCTCAGGATCTGGCTTTCCCAAAGATGATATGCGGACAGCGCATACCATAACGGGAATTCGGTGGAACTAACGGCGGGATTTTCGCGATATGGTAGAATGGATCACGACTCCCGGCTTCACCGATTACCGTGAAGCCGAGGCGCTGATGGAACAACGCGCCGCCGCCATCGCCGCCGGCACCATGCCCGAGTCGATCTGGCTTCTGGAACATGCGCCGCTCTATACCGCAGGGACCAGCGCACGGATCGAGGATCTGACCGACCCGGATCGCTTTCCGGTCTATCCCAGCAAGCGCGGGGGGCAATACACCTACCACGGCCCCGGCCAGCGGGTGATCTACGTGATGCTGGACGTGGGCCGGCGCGGCCATGACGTGCGCCGCTTCGTGCAGCAGCTGGAAGCATGGGTGATCGAGACGCTGGCCGCCTTTGGTGTCGAGGGGCATATCCGCGAAGGGCGCGTGGGCGTCTGGGTGGAGCGACCTGACAAGCCGCGCGGCCCGGACGGCGCCGTGGCGGAAGACAAGATCGCGGCCATCGGCATCCGCCTGCGCAAATGGATCAGCTTTCACGGGATCTCGATCAACCTCGACCCGGAGCTGGAGCATTTCACCGGCATCGTGCCCTGCGGAATCACACGGCATGGCGTCACCAGCCTGCGGGATCTAGGGCATGACGTGAGCATGGCCGAACTGGACGCAGCGCTCCAAAAGAGCTTCCGGACGATCTTCGGCGAATAGTCGCAGATGTCCCGCAAAGTTGAAATGACTGTTGCGCGCGTTAATTGTAAGCGTATCACTAGTGGCCGGAAATGCTCGACCACCCACCAAACCCAAGAGGTCTGACGATGAAATTTGTGATTACCGCTTCTGCCGCCCTGCTGGCCCTGTCCGTTCCTGCCTTTGCCGCAGGCGATGCCGCCAAGGGCGAGCGCGAGTTCAACAAGTGCAAGGCATGCCACATGATTCAGGCAGATGATGGCACTGACATCGTGAAAGGCGGCAAGACAGGCCCGAACCTTTACGGCGTGATCGGCCGCGCTGCAGGCGCACAGGAAGGGTTCCGCTACGGCCCCAGCCTGGCCGCAGCCGGTGAATCCGGTCTGGTCTGGGACGAAGAAAACCTGGCCGTCTACGTACAGGACCCCAAGGCTTTCCTGGTGGAATTCACCGGCGACGCCAAGGCGCGCTCGTCCATGAGCTTCAAGCTGGCCAAGGGCGCCGAGGATGTGGCCGCCTATCTGGCATCGGTCGCACCTGCGACCAACTGATCCGGATCGCGCGGACACCCCGCGACACATTGTCAGGAAAGCCCGGCATCGCGCCGGGCTTTTTTCATTTGTATCAATAGCTTGCCAAAAGTGTCGCGCCAGACTGACAGCGCGTCAGGTGCGACAATATACATTGATTCAGATCAAATTCGCGGATTGCCGTTGACGCCAAGCCATTCTAAACAGGGCAGGAACGCCGCGCGGGGAGTCTTCTTCGCGCCAATACACCACTACAGGAGGCAACCGCATGGCCGACGCAGCCATTCACAGCCACGGACACGAGGACCAGCGCGGGTTCTTCACCCGTTGGTTCATGTCCACGAACCACAAGGATATCGGTATCCTTTATCTGATCACCTCGGCCCTGGTCGGTTTGATCTCCGTCACCTTCACCATCTACATGCGGATGGAGCTGATGGAGCCGGGTGTGCAGTACATGTGCCTCGAAGGCGCACGGTTCATTGCCTCTTCAGCGGAATGTACGCCGAACGGCCATCTGTGGAACGTGATGATCACCTATCACGGCGTCCTGATGATGTTCTTCGTGGTGATTCCCGCCCTGTTCGGCGGCTTCGGCAACTATTTCATGCCGCTGCAGATCGGTGCGCCGGACATGGCCTTCCCGCGCATGAACAACCTGTCCTTCTGGATGTATGTGGCCGGTACCGCACTGGGCGTCGCATCGCTTCTGGCGCCGGGCGGCAATGACCAGCTGGGCTCGGGCGTGGGCTGGGTGCTTTATCCGCCGCTGTCCACCAACGAAGGCGGCTTCTCGATGGATCTGGCGATCTTCGCCGTCCACGTGTCGGGTGCCTCGTCGATCCTGGGTGCGATCAACATGATCACCACCTTCCTGAACATGCGCGCCCCCGGCATGACCCTGTTCAAGGTGCCGCTGTTCGCATGGTCGATCTTCGTCACCTCCTGGCTGATCCTGCTGTCGCTGCCGGTTCTGGCAGGCGCCATCACGATGCTGCTGACCGACCGTAACTTCGGCACGACCTTCTTCGATCCCGCAGGCGGTGGTGACCCGATTCTCTATCAGCACATCCTGTGGTTCTTCGGCCACCCCGAGGTTTACATCATCATCCTGCCCGGCTTCGGCATCATCAGCCACGTAATCGCCACCTTCGCGCGCAAGCCGGTCTTCGGTTACCAGCCG
>JBFHIW010000096.1:0-4101 GCA_041596235.1 Paracoccaceae bacterium | reverse complement strand
GGCGGCATGCCCGAACGGCGGCTGGAGATCATGACGGCTGCCGACTGGGCCGCGCCGACCCATCAGCACCGGCTTTGGCTGAACCGCGCGCCCGACATGGCCGCGCTGCGTCAGGTCCTTGCCCTGCGCGGCGAGGATCCCGCGCGGATCGGACCCGGCGAGGGGCGGTACGAGCCGTTCGATGCGACACAGCGGGCGCGGCTGCGCGAGGCCTATCAGGACGATCTGTTCTGGCTTGCCTCCGGGGCCGATGGCCTGGCCAGACTTGTAACCGAAAAGACGCGCGATCAGACGGGGATAACCCTGCAGCGCGATCCACTGACAAGAGGACTAGACGATGACCAGCAAGAAGGACGCGTGGCGTGACCTGGCGCAGAAGGAACTGCGCGCAAGACCGATCGAGGACCTGACCTGGAAGACCCTCGAAGGGATCGAGGTGCAGCCGCTTTATACCGAAGATGATGCGCAGGCGCTGCCGCATCTGGGCAGCCTGCCGGGATTTGCCCCCTTCACCCGTGGCGTCAAGGCCACGATGTATGCCGGCAGGCCCTGGACCATCCGCCAGTATGCGGGCTTTTCCACCGCAGAGGAATCCAACGCCTTCTACCGCAAGGCGCTGGCCGCCGGTCAGCAGGGCGTGTCGGTGGCTTTCGACCTTGCCACGCATCGCGGCTATGACAGCGATCATCCGCGCGTGGTGGGGGATGTGGGCAAGGCGGGCGTGGCCATCGACAGCGTCGAGGACATGAAGATCCTGTTTGACGGCATCCCGCTGGACAAGGTGTCCGTCTCCATGACGATGAACGGTGCCGTGATCCCGATTCTGGCAAATTTCATCGTGACCGGCGAAGAACAGGGCCATGACCGCGCCGTGCTGTCGGGCACGATCCAGAACGACATCCTCAAGGAGTTCATGGTCCGCAACACCTATATCTATCCGCCCGAACCCTCGATGCGGATCATTTCGGACATCATCCAGTATACATCGGACGAGATGCCCAAGTTCAACTCGATCTCGATTTCCGGCTATCACATGCAGGAGGCAGGCGCGAACCTGGTGCAGGAACTGGCCTATACCCTTGCGGATGGGCGCGAATATGTGCGCGCGGCGATTGCGGCGGGTATGGATGTGGACAAGTTCGCGGGACGTCTGTCGTTCTTCTTTGCCATCGGGATGAATTTCTTCATGGAAGCGGCCAAGCTGCGCGCGGCGCGCCTGCTGTGGCACCGGATCATGGCCGAGTTTGAACCCAAGAATGCGCAATCCTCGATGCTGCGGACCCATTGCCAGACCAGCGGCGTCAGCCTGCAGGAGCAGGACCCCTATAACAACGTGATCCGCACCGCCTATGAGGCGATGTCGGCCGTGCTGGGCGGCACCCAGTCGCTGCACACCAACGCGCTGGACGAGGCGATTGCCCTGCCGACAGAGTTCGCGGCGCGGATCGCGCGCAACACCCAGTTGATCCTGCAGGAAGAAACCGGCGTGACCAATGTGATCGACCCGCTGGCGGGCAGCTATTACGTGGAAAGCCTGACCCATGAGCTGGCCGAAAAGGCCTGGGCCCTGATCGAGGAGGTCGAGGCGATGGGTGGCATGACCAAGGCCGTGGCCAGCGGCATGCCCAAGCTCAGGATCGAGGAGACGGCGGCGACACGACAGGCCCGGATCGACCGCGGCACCGAGGTGATCGTCGGCGTCAACAAGTACCGCAAGGACAAGGAAGACCCGATCGACATTCTGGATATCGACAATGCCGCGGTACGCACCAGCCAGATCGCGCGGCTGGAAAAGATCCGCGCAACCCGGGACGAGGCCGCCTGCCAGGCGGCGCTGGCCGAACTGGAACGGCGCGCGGTGGAAGGCGGCAATCTTCTGGAAGCCGCCGTGGAGGCGGCCCGCGCAAGGGCATCTGTGGGAGAGATCAGCATGAGCATGGAAAAGATCTTCGGACGGCACCGCGCCGAGGTGAAGACGCTCGCCGGTGTCTACGGCGCTGCCTATGAGGGGGATGAAGGCTTTGCCGCGATCCAGGCCTCGGTTGAGGCCTTCGCCGAGGAGGAGGGGCGCCGCCCCCGCATGCTGGTGGTGAAGATGGGGCAGGACGGGCATGACCGCGGCGCAAAGGTGATCGCCACGGCCTTTGCCGATATCGGATTTGACGTGGATGTGGGCCCGCTGTTCCAGACGCCCGAAGAGGCTGCACAGGATGCCGTCGACAATGACGTGCATGTGGTGGGTATCAGCAGTCAGGCGGCAGGCCACAAGACCCTTGCCCCCCAGCTGATCCAGGCGCTGAAGGACAAGGATGCGGGGGATATCATCGTGATCTGTGGCGGTGTGATCCCGCAACAGGATTACGACTTCCTCAAGGCGGCAGGGGTCAAGGCGATCTTCGGTCCCGGCACGAATATCCCCGAGGCGGCACAGGACATCCTGCGCCTGATCCGCGAGGCGCGCGGCTGAGATGGTGCAAGGGGGGCTGTCTGCCCCCCTTCGTCCCTGCGGGACACCCCCCGAGGATATTTCAGGCAAGAAGATGCGATGATGCTGGAACTGGATCACCTGGCGGTTGCCGCCGCAACGCTCGAGGAGGGCCGCGCCCATGTGGAGGCTGCGCTTGGCGTGGCCTTGCAGGCGGGCGGTCAGCATGCACGGTTCGGCACGCATAACCTGCTGCTGGGACTGGAGGATGGGCTTTATCTTGAGGTGATCGCGGTCGATCCCGCCGCCCCTGCGCCTGCCGTTCCACGCTGGTTCGACCTCGACCGCTTTGCCGGGGCGCCCCGGCTGGGCACATGGATCTGCCGTTGTGACGATCTGGAGGCGGCGCTGGCGCGCGCGCCGGACGGGGCGGGGGAGCCTGTGGATCTGGCGCGGGGTGACCTGCGCTGGCGGATGGCCGTGGCGCATGACGGGCGGATGCCCTTCGGTGGGGCCTTTCCAGCGCTGATCCAGTGGCAGGGGGCGCATCCGGCGGCGCGGCTGACGCCTTCGGGCTGCCGCTTGCGCCGGTTGGTGATCGCGCATCCCGCCGCCGATGAGCTGCGCCGCGCGCTGTCGGGACTGATCGATGATGCGCGCCTGGCCATTGAAGCGGGCAGCGTCATCGCGCTGCAGGCCGAGATCGACACGCCCCATGGCCTGCGGCAGTTGGGCTGAGCCTGCGAGACCTGTCCGACCTGCGGGTCCGTGCGGCCGAGGCCAGTGGTCATGCCGCACTGCGGAAAATCCTGCAGGCCGCCGTGCGAACATCGCTGACAGCGCGCGGGTGACAGGATAGGGTATGTCCATGTCGATTTGGACCCGCATCATGGACGCGCTGGGCGCGCTGACCTCGGGCGAGGGGCTGAGCGCGGTTTTGGACCGGCTGAGCGCCCCGCCGGAACGCTCTGTGGCATTCACCATCGCGGTGATCGCGCTGGGCGCCAAGATGGCCAAGGCCGACGGGCAGGTCACGCGCGATGAGGTCGCGGCCTTTCGCGAGGTGTTTCACATTCCGCCCGAGGATGAGAAGGACGCGGCGCGCGTCTTCAATCTGGCGCGGCAGGATGTGGCCGGTTTTCGCGACTATGCGCGCAAGATCCGCGCCATGTTCGGCGAGGGCAGCGAGACGCTGTGCGACGTGATGGAGGGGCTGTTCCATATCGCGGTCGCCGACGGGCGCTATCACCCAGCGGAGAACGATTTTCTGGCCGAGGTGGCCGAGGCCTTTGGCCTGCCCGAGCAGCGCTTTCGCAGTCTGCGCAGCCGGTTCGTGCCGGAGGCCGGAGGGGATCCCTATGACATCCTCGGGGTCAGCCCGGACATGCCGATTGCGCAGATCCGCGTGGCCTGGAAGCGTCTGGTGCGCGAGACGCATCCCGATGCGATGGTGGCGCGCGGCCTGCCGGAAGAGGCGGTGCAACTGGCCGAACGGCGCATGGTGGACATCAACCGCGCCTGGGCCGAGATCGAAGGCGCGCGGGGCTGATGCGGATCGCCACGTATAACGTGGAATGGTTCAATTCCCTGTTCGATGATGCAGGTCAGCCTTTGGCCGATGATGGGCCCTCAGGCCGCTACGGCATCAGCCGGTTTCGCCAGCTTGAGGCGCTGGG
>JBFHIW010000095.1:0-4256 GCA_041596235.1 Paracoccaceae bacterium | reverse complement strand
GCCTCAAGGTTGGGCTCGCGTCCCAGATCGACCGCGTAGTTTCGACCGAGGCGCCGGATCGGCTCCAGCCAGTGATCGGCCAGGCCATGCGGCAAATCTTCGGTCGCAGCCTTGACGCCGCCGCAGCCATAGTGGCCACACACGATGATCTCGCGCACGTTCAGGGCCTCGACCGCGAATTCCAGCGCAGACAGCAGGTTCATATCCGAGGAATGGACGATATTGGCGACGTTGCGATGGACGAAAACCTCGCCCGGATCCAGCCCCGCGACCACGTTGGCCGGCACCCGGCTGTCCGAACAACCGATCCAGAAGAATTCGGGCGCCTGAAGGGCGGCAAGGTGGGTGAAATAGTCGGGTTCCTCGGCGTGACGTTGTTGCGACCAAGCCACGTTGCGCGCCAGCAGGTCATTCAGCATCGGTCGTCTCCTTGATATCGGGCAGCCCGCGTCTTGACCGCATGTGTTTCGTCAATATCCGCAGATCGGCCCGGGTCAGTCGGACGCGGGCAATCGGCAAGAGGATCGCGTTTTCCGCAACAAGATGGCGGCGCACATGCCCCGCAAACGTGGACAGCACTGCGCGCTCCTTGGTGGTCAGATCGGCCCCGCTGTCGAGGCAACCCGCCAGCATGGCACGCACTTCAGGCATCAGGCGCATCGCCTCATCCTGATCGGCCCTGATCCGCTCGATCGCGCCCTCGATCGCGTCCTCTTCCGTGCAGCGGCGGGCAAGTAGCGGAAAAAGATCCTCTGCCTCGTCGCGCAGGTGGACATTCAGTTCCTCATTCAGAAAGCGCAGGACCGTTGTTGCTTCTTGGCGATCAAGAGCGTCCGCCGCGGCCAGCCCGTCGATCACCGCGCAGAGCTGACGTTCGCGCAGGTGGTCTTCGCTGATGAAATCCAGAGGATTTGCAAGCAGGCTGTGGCGTGTCGGCTTGTCACCACTTCCGCGCAGCGCTGGTTCTGACGGATGCATGATGCGTCCTTTCGCGGGGTTCAGATGGGCGCAAGACTTGCGCCGGTGATCCTTGCGCCTTGGGCCAAGGTTTCAACGAAGTCCCGGGATGACCTTGCCCAAGCCGCCTTTTCCAGCGCCTGCGCGATCCTGAGGCGGACCGTCTCATAGGGCAGAACCTGTCCCGGCGCGGTGGCATTCAGGCGGATGATGTGCCAGCCATGGCGCGACAGAACCGGCGCGGGGCTGATCGTGCCCTCAGCCATGCTACGCAGCGCCGCCTCGAACTCGGGCACGGTGTCGCCGGGTCCAAGCTGACCCAGATGACCACCCGACGCCTTGGAGCCGCAATCACTGTCGCGGGCGGCAGCGGCGAACCCCTTGGCCTCACCATCAAGTCGCGCCAGCAAGGCATCGGCGCGCGCCTTGGCCAGCCGACGCTCGGCATCGTCGCGCGGGTCGCAAGCGCACAGGATGTGCGAGACGTCCCAGAGCGGCGCAGAGCGGTAGCGGTCAGGATCCTTTTGCCATTCCGCACGCACCGCATCCTCTGCGACAGGCGCGATTTCCAGCGCCTCGTCCAGAAGGGCCCGGATCAGGGATTCCTCTTCGGTCTCGAAGCGGTTCGGCGCCAATTCCAGCAGGTCGGGCATCAGCTTGCGGCGCCTTGCCTCTTGCAACAACAGGGCGCGGATGGCCAACGCTTGCGCGGCCTTGCGCCATGCGATGCCCGGCTTGTCCTTCGGGGCTGCGTGGTTCTGGGCCTCGGCGGCGATTGCCGCCGAGGGGATGGTTTCGCCGTTCACGACGACATCGGGAAAAAGGGCCATGTTCATCGGGCTTACTCCGCTGGGGTGGTGGCACTGGGACCACGCTTCGATTGCACCTTGTCATAGGCGCGGCGGCGTTCCTCGAGCGGGCGATGCCGTCTCGAGCGCACGATCTGGTAACCCGGCCGCGTCAGCAGGTAGCGGAAGGGAGCAGCAAAGCCCGACCAGATATGCACGAGCCGCGTGAACGGGAAGAGCGCCGTGATGATCAGGCCAAGGAAGATGTGAAGCTTGTAAAGCCAGTGCACGTCGACCACGATCACCCAGGCATTGATGTTCCACGTCACGACGCTTTGCGACCAGGTCATGAAGCGGACCATTTCCGACCCGTCCATGTGCTGCAGGGTCTGGGTGATCGTCAGCAGGCCGATGGCCAGCTGCAGCCAGATCAGAACCATGATCAGGATGTCGGGGACCGTCGAAGTCACGCGGATGCGCGGATCGGCCAGACGGCGATGGAGCAGCATGGTCGACCCGATCAGCGCCGCGATGCCCGCCGGTCCACCGATCAGGACCGCCATCCACTGCTTGAGCGCATAGGGGATACCGATGGCATCGAGAACCCATATCGGAGTGAACAACCCGATCAGGTGCCCGAAGAACACCGTCAGGATGCCAACGTGGAACAGGATCGATCCCCAGATCAGCTGCTTGCGGCGCAACAGCTGACTGGACGAGCTTTTCCACGTGAAGGGATCACGCTCGTATCGCGCGACCGAGCCCACCAGAAAGATCGTCAGCGCCACATAGGGCATGACCCCGAAGATCACGAAGTTGATGTCGAATTCGCCGAACATGTTACGCGCTCCTGTTCATGGATTTGGGGGCTGGCCTGTCCATCGCCGCAAGCATGTCGCGGACCTGCGGGCAGCCCGCATTCGGGTCGGGACCGAAAGTGACCTCGGTTTCCTCCCAGACCGCGTCCAGCGCGGCCAGATCGGTCGGGTCGTCGTCGGGCTGGGCCAGCATCTCGGCCACCGTACCAGCATCGGCCTGTGCCCCGGCAAGCTGGGAAAGAGCGGCGAACGCGGCGGCATATCCGCTCTCGCGCCGCACCAGACGGGTGGCAAGCGCGTCGAAGATATGGGCCGCGTCCGCCAAAGTGTCCTGTACTTCTGCGAAGGGACGCGTCGACAGGAATTCCAGCAGCACCGGCAGGTGGTCGGGCAGTTCTGTTGTGGCAGGCTCGAATCCGCCTGCCCGATAGGTTTCGATCAGGCTGACCATCGCGCCGCCCCTGTCCCGGCTTTCGCCGTGGACATGCTCGAACAGGTTCAGCGACAGGGTGCGCGACCGGTCGAAGAGCATGACATAGCTCTCCTGCACGTCGAACAGATCCCCCTGCCCCAAAGCTTCCGCAAGCCCGCGCAACGCGGCCCGCGTGCCTTCCGCGATACGGGGATCGGTGCCCAGAATGGCCCCGATGTCGGGCATGGCAGCCTGAAGCTCCCGCGAGGGGTAGCTCAGCGTCAGCGACAGGGCCTTGAGTGTGCGGTCCATCATCAGAATGACTCCAGCGGAAGGGCAAAGGACTTCTTCTTGCCGCCGAACAGGGTCGTCTTGCCCGTCTCGCCAGTGGAACAGCCATTGCCATCGGTGAACCCGCAGCCGCCGCGGATGTCGGCGCCTGCTTCGTTCTGTTCGCGATGCGCGGTGGGGATCGCGAAACGATCCTCGTAATCGGCAATCGCCATGATCTTGTACATGTCCTCGATCATCCGGCCCGACATGCCGACACGGGCAGCGATGCCTTCGTCACGCACGCCATCCACCGTCAGCGACCGCATGTAGAGCCGCATTGCGGACATGCGTTCCAGCGCGTGAACGATGGGGTCCTCGTCGCCCGCCGTCAGCATGTTGGCCAGATACTTCACCGGGATGCGCAAGGAGCGCACATCAGGCATCTGGTTGCTCATCGCAATCTGGCCGGCCTGGGCCGCGTTCTGGATCGGTGATAGTGGCGGGATATACCAGACCATCGGCAGGGTCCGGTATTCGGGATGCAGCGGGAAGGCGACCTTCCAATCCATCGCCATCTTCCAGACAGGGCTGACCTTGGCGGCCTCGATCCAGTCCTCGGGCACACCGTCGCGGCGGGCCGCAGCGATCACCTCGGGGTCGTTGGGGTCAAGGAACACATCGAGTTGCGCACCGTAAAGGTCGGTCTCGCGCTCGCTGCTGGCAGCCGCCTCGATCTTGTCGGCGTCATAGAGGATCACGCCCAGATAGCGGATGCGCCCCACACAGGTTTCCGAACAGACCGTCGGCTGGCCGCTTTCGATGCGGGGATAGCAGAAGGTGCACTTCTCGGATTTGCCGGATTCCCAGTTGTAATAGACCTTCTTGTAGGGACAACCGGAGATACACATCCGCCAGCCGCGGCACTTTTCCTGGTCGATCAGGACGATCCCGTCCTCCTCGCGCTTGTAGATCGCGCCGGATGGGCAAGAGGCCGTGCAGGTCGGGTTG
>JBFHIW010000094.1:0-4399 GCA_041596235.1 Paracoccaceae bacterium | reverse complement strand
TGGCTGGTCCACCCGCGCGAATGTGCAGACTGAAATCGACGCGGCCGAAGCGGCAAACGCCACGATCAACGCGCAGCTGGCCTCGGCCGAGCTGACGGCGATCGCGGATGACGCCGAGTTGCGCACCTATGCAACATCGGCCGGGGCCGCAGTTTTCCGGACCTGGTGCGCACAGTGCCACGGATCGGGTGCGGCGGGCGTTTCTGCTTCGGGCTATCCGAACCTGCTGGACGATGACTGGCTCTGGGGTGGCGATATCGAGGCGATCCACGCCACGATCACCCACGGCATCCGCAACGAGGAAGACCCCGATGCGCGCTGGTCGCAGATGCCCGCCTTCGCCGACATTCTGGCCAAGGAAGAGATCGATCAGGTCGTGAATTATGTGATGTCCCTGTCGGGCACACCGCAGGATGCGTCTCTGGTCGAGGCCGGATCGGTCGTCTACCAGGACAATTGCGCAGCCTGCCACATGGAAAACGGCACAGGCGATCGCGCACAGGGCGCGCCGAACCTGACCGATGCGATCTGGCTCTATGGCGGCAGCCACGACACGCTGACCCAGACCGTGGCCTATTCGCGCTTTGGCGTGATGCCCTCCTGGTCGAACCGTCTGTCCGAGGCCGAGATCCGTGCCGTCGCGACCTATGTCCACCAGTTGGGCGGCGGCGAGTAATCGCCCCGAGAGATACCCTTGGGCGCCACAAACGCCCAAGGGTCGGTGCCGGACCTTCCGTCCTGTTCGCGCGTTTCCTGGAAGGCCGGCACCAAGTTATCTGACGGGATAGCCAAGGCAATCCTGTCCTTGCCGGCCCTCCCTGACCGGCAATCAGATCCGCCGCCTCATCGGTTCCTCCGGTCGGGCGGCGGATCCTTTTCCGCCCTGTCACTGTGGCTTGCAGCCCGCCAATCCTGTTGACCTTGCGGAATAGGTGTCTCGCAGAGTCAGAATTTGATGCAGGTCAAGGCTGGGTCGCCGCAAGACTGTGAAAAGGGGCCATCATACCTGCATGTGACGGAGCGATTCCCCCGTGTCCCAGACTGAACCAGACGTCCCGCCAAGCCTTTACGCCGCGCGTGAGCCGATCTTTCCGCGCCGCGTTTCGGGTAACTTCCGTAACCTCAAATGGGTGATCATGGCGGTCACACTGGGCATCTACTACATCACGCCGTGGCTGCGGTGGGACCGTGGTCCGAACCTGCCGGATCAGGCCGTTCTGGTCGATCTGGCCAACCGCCGCTTCTTCTTTTTCTGGATCGAGATCTGGCCGCATGAATTCTATTTCATCGCGGGCCTTCTGGTCATGGCCGGGCTGGGCCTGTTCCTGTTCACTTCGGCGCTGGGCCGCGTCTGGTGCGGTTATGCCTGCCCGCAGACGGTCTGGACCGATCTTTTCATCCTCGTCGAGCGCTGGATCGAGGGCGATCGAAATGCACGCCTCCGCCTGCATCGGCAGGAAAAATGGGACCTGCGCAAGCTGCGCTTGCGGCTGACGAAATGGACATCGTGGTTTCTGATCGGGCTGGCGACCGGTGGTGCATGGGTTTTCTACTTCACCGATGCGCCCACTCTGGCGCGCGATCTGGTGACGCTGAACGCCCATCCCGTCGCCTATACGACGATGTTGATCCTGACCCTGACGACCTTTCTCTTTGGCGGTTTCGCGCGCGAACAGATCTGCATCTACGCCTGCCCCTGGCCGCGCATCCAGGCCGCGATGATGGACGAAGATACGCTGACCGTCGCCTATCGGGACTGGCGCGGAGAGCCGCGCGGCAAGCATCGCAAGGGCGAGGGCGCGGAACAGCTGGGCGATTGCATCGACTGCATGGCCTGCGTCAACGTCTGCCCCATGGGGATCGACATTCGTGACGGTCAGCAACTGGAATGCATCACCTGCGCCTTGTGCATCGACGCCTGTGACGACGTGATGGACAAGATCGGCAAGCCGCGCGGGCTGATCGACTACATGGCCCTGACCGACGAGACGGCAGAGCGTGCAGGCCATGCGCCCAAGCCGATCTGGAAACATGTGCTGCGACCGCGCACCATGCTTTATACCGGCCTGTGGTCACTGGTGGGCGTGGGCCTGATGGTCGCGCTGCTGGTGCGCTCGGAGATCGAGATGACGGTAGCGCCGATCCGCAACCCCACCTTCGTGGTCCTGTCCGACGGGTCGATCCGCAACACCTATGACGTGCGTCTGCTGAACAAGCAGGGCGAGGACCATCCGTTCCGCGTCACGGTCGAGGGCGATCAGCCCTTCACGGTTGTGCTGGAATCGGTGGAAGGCGACACTGTCATGGTGCCTGCTGACACGACATTCCTGCAGCGGGTCTATGTCGTGGCGGAGCCCGACACCCCGGCCGCGACGCAGGACCGCGTGGATATCCGCCTCTGGGTTCAGGACATGACCAATGACATCCGCGTCTACAAGGACACGATCTTCAACGGGAGAGTACAATGAAGGCCGAGAAACAACTGACCGGACGCCATGTCCTCATGATCTTCGTGGGGGCCTTCGGCGTGATCATCGGTGTCAACCTCATCCTGGCATGGTCCGCCGTTGCCACCTTTCCGGGGCTCGAGGTCAAGAACTCCTACGTCGCAAGCCAGGAGTTCAACGCGCGCAAGGCCGCCCAGGAGGCGCTGGGCTGGACCGTCAGGGCCGATGCGGCCGACGGCAAGGTGATCCTGAGCATCACCGACGAGCAGGGGCAGGCGGTACGTGTGGGCGGTCTTGACGCGGTGATCGGTCGCGCCACCCATGTCTCCGACGATATCCGCCCCGAGTTCATCTTTGACGGGGCGGCCTATGTGGCGCCCGTATCGCTGGCGGATGGCAACTGGAACATCCGCATGTCCGCCCTTGCCGAGAATGGCACGCCGTTCACCCAGCGCGTCATCCTGCATGTGACCCGCTAAGAGGAAAAACAGAATCATGACCGCAGCCCTGCGCCCTTCGATTTCGGCATGCCCTGCCTGTGTCGCCGCTCCGGGCGCGCAGGACCTTGCCGAACAGGCCCTGCACAAGGACGCCCAGATCGCGCTGTCACTGCCGACGATCCACTGCTCGGCCTGTATCTCGACGGTCGAGAAGGCGCTGGCCGCAGTGCCGAGCGTCCGTTCGGCGCGCGTCAACCTGACCCTGCGCCGCGCCACGGTCGAGGCTGATGCCGCGATCCTGCCGGATCAGCTGGTCAAGGTCCTCGAAGGGGCCGGCTACGAGGCGCATGAGCTGGATGCCGGCACCCTGTCCGTGACGCAGAACGACCGTGCGGGCCGCGATCTGTTGATGCGGATGGCAGTGGCGGGCTTCGCCATGATGAACGTCATGCTGCTGTCCGTGGCGGTCTGGTCAGGCGCCACGGATGCCACGCGCGATCTCTTCCACTGGATATCGGCGGCGATTGCCCTGCCGACGCTCGCCTTCTCGGGGGTGCCCTTTTTCAAAAGCGCCTGGGCGGCCCTGCGCGCGCAGCGCCTGAACATGGATGTGCCCATCGTGCTGGCGCTGGTGCTGGCGCTTGTCACCTCGCTGTGGGAAACGGCGTTGTCCGGGCATCACGCCTATTTCGACGCGACCGTGGCGCTGGTCTTCTTCCTTTTGACGGGGCGTTATCTGGATCACCGGACCCGCGCCATCGCACGTTCCGCCGCACAGGAATTGTCGGCCCTCGAAGTGCCGCGCGCCATCGCCCTGCGCGACGGCGCCGAGGTGCAGCTGCCGGTGGCCGAACTGCGCATCGGGGACCTGATACTGGTCCGCCCCGGTGGGCGGATGCCTGTCGACGGCGTGATCGCCGATGGCCGGTCCGAGATCGACCGTTCCCTGCTGACCGGCGAAACCCTGCCCGTTTTCGCCGAACCCGGTCGTGCCGTCTCGGCCGGCGAGGTCAATCTGACCGGCCCGCTGACCATTCGCGCGACCGCCGTAGGGCGCGACACCTCGCTGCATCGCATGGCCGATCTGGTGGCCATCGCCGAAAGCGGTCGATCGCGCTACACCTCGCTGGCCGACAGCGCCGCCAAGCTCTACGCGCCGGGGGTGCATATCCTGGCAGCGCTCAGTTTCGTGGGCTGGTATCTCTACTCGTGGGATGTGCGCACCGCCCTGAACATCGCGGCGGCCGTGCTGATCATCACCTGCCCCTGTGCGCTTGGGCTGGCGGTGCCGGCTGTGACCACAGCGGCCTCGGGGCGGTTGTTCCGCAAGGGCATGCTGATCAAGGACGCAACCGCGCTGGAACGTCTGGCGCAGGTCGATACGGTCGTCTTCGACAAGACCGGCACGCTGACCGCCGGCACGCCGGAACTGACCAATCTGGCCGCGCATGACACAAGCGATATCGCCATTGCATTGGCTCTGGCCGAGATGTCGTCGCACCCGCTGGCGAT
>JBFHIW010000093.1:0-4670 GCA_041596235.1 Paracoccaceae bacterium | reverse complement strand
CCGATGCGCGATGCGACACGCCCATGCCCGGCGCGCCCGTCCACCTGCGCGGTCAGCAGATAGGTCTGCATGCCCCGTTCGCGGTAGTTGTGCGAAGCCTGCAGCAGCACCGTGGATTTGCCGGCATTCATGGTTGAGAAATTGAAATAAAGCTTGGCCATGCAGCGATCTAGCGCGTGCCCTGCCTCGAGTGCAAGGCGTTCCAGTCGTTGAAAAAGCGGGATCAGATGGAGTAGGCGCTGCGGATGGGTCCTGTCGCAGTCCGTCGCATGGTCTGCCATTTCTGGCCCTGCCTTCTCCAGTGGCAGGCACACGACGGACTCAAACCTACCTCGTCGGAGAAACGAGGTCACTCGTAAGGTCTGCAGACTGTGCAGGGTTATCGGATACCCAGCGAAGGTTCAAAAATCGCGAAAAAAGTTTTGCTATACCAAAGCACTACTTTTCAGTGACGCAAAAAAGCAACAATCAGGGCCGCTTCAGCGGTATGAAGCGGCCCTGATCTGATAAGCATTCAGAAAATATTATGTTTTACAGTGTCAACCTTGCAGTGGCATCACGGTGAAATCGCCCTCGGATCGCGCGCGCATGGCCAGCGCAGCCGCATGGCTACCTGCTGCGGTTGTGAAATAGGGGATCTTGTCGTAAAGCGCCACCTTGCGGATCTCGCGGCTGTCTTCGACCGCCTGGGTGCCTTCGGTCGTGTTCATCACCAAGGTGATGCCGTTGTCCTTCAGCATGTCGACGATGTTCGGCC
Organism: Paracoccaceae bacterium; assembly: GCA_041596235.1. Lineage (GTDB taxonomy): Bacteria > Pseudomonadota > Alphaproteobacteria > Rhodobacterales > Rhodobacteraceae > Seohaeicola. Next base: position 3,913 of record JBFHIW010000093.1, on the reverse strand, counting down.
GACCCTCATAGACCTTGTTCACGATCTCGCAGGTCACGCCGTTGTCCTGCAACCAGGCTGCCGTTCCCCGTGTCGCCACGATCTGCAGGCCGAGATCGGTCACGATTCGCGCGGCCTCGACCATGTCGGCGGTCTTGTCGGCATCGCGGATCGAGATGAACACGCGGCCCTCGCGGGGCAGATCGGTGCCTGCGCCCAGCTGTGCCTTGAGGAAGGCAAGCGGGAAGGACACGTCCCATCCCATCACCTCGCCGGTCGAGCGCATTTCCGGCCCAAGGATCGTATCGACACCGGGGAAACGGGCGAAGGGCAGCACCGCTTCCTTGACCGAGAACCACGGCATCGCGGGATCGGCCAGCGTCAGAGGATCGGCCATCGGCAGGGTGCCGGGCTTGGCGTCCTTGGGATAAGGGCCACGCAGCGGGAAGTTCGCCATAGGCTCGCCCGCCATCAGCCGCGCCGCGATCGACGCGATCGCGCTGTCGGTCGCTTTTGCCACGAAGGGCACGGTGCGCGATGCTCGCGGGTTCACCTCGATCAGATAGACCTCGTCGTCCTTGACCGCGAATTGCACGTTCATCAGGCCGACCACGCCAAGCGCCAGCGCCAGTGCTTCGGTTTGCTTGTGGACTTCGTCGATGATGTGCTGCGGCAACGAATAGGGGGGCAGCGAACAGGCGCTGTCGCCCGAATGCACGCCGGCTTCCTCGATATGCTGCATCAGGCCGGCCACGTGCACGGTCTTGCCATCGCAAAGCGCGTCCACATCCATTTCCACGGCACCCGACAGATAGCTGTCCAGCAGAACGGGGCTGTCGCCGGACACCACGACCGCCTCGCGGATGTAGCGTTCCAGATGGGCCATGTCGCGCACGATCTCCATCGCGCGACCACCCAGCACATAGGAGGGACGGATCACCAGCGGAAATCCGATATCCTCGGCGATGGCCAGCGCCTGCGCATCGGTCGAGGCAATGCCGTTGCGCGGCTGCTTCAGGCCAAGGCGGTTCACAAGCTGCTGGAACCGCTCGCGGTCCTCGGCGAGGTCGATCGCATCGGGCGTCGTGCCCAGGATCGGGATGCCTTCTTCGTAAAGCGCATTGGCCAGTTTCAACGGGGTCTGCCCGCCAAACTGCACGATCACGCCATGCAGCGTTCCGTTCTGCTGCTCAACGCGCAGGATTTCCATCACATGCTCAAAGGTCAGCGGTTCGAAATACAGCCTGTCCGAGGTGTCGTAATCGGTCGAGACGGTCTCGGGGTTGCAGTTGATCATGATGGTCTCATAGCCCACGTCCGACAGGGCAAAGCAGGCGTGGCAGCAGCAATAATCGAACTCGATCCCCTGACCGATCCGGTTGGGGCCGCCGCCCAGAATGACCACCTTCTTGCGGTCGCTGGGCCGCGCCTCGCATTCCACGTCGCCCATCGCGGGGGCCTCATAGGTGGAATACATGTAAGGCGTCTGCGCCTCGAATTCAGCCCCGCAGGTGTCGATCCGCTTGAACACGGCATTGACGCCAAGGTTCTGGCGCGCGCGGCGCACGTTCGCTTCGGTCCGGCCTGTCAGATGCGCCAGACGGGCATCGGTGAAACCCATCATCTTCAGCTTGCGCAGCCCGAATTCTGTGACAGGCAGCCCGTTCTTGCGCACCTCTTCCTCGGCCTCGACGATCTCGCGGATGCGGGCCAGGAACCAGGGATCGAACATGGTGGTCGCGTGGATCTCGTCGTCGGTCAGGCCGTGGCGCATGGCCTGCGCAATGGTGCGCATACGGTCCGGCGTGGCCTTGGAAATGGCCTTGATCACCGCAGATTTCTCGGGCGCGCCCTCAATCGTCACCTCGTCAAAGCCGGTCAGACCGGTTTCCATCGAGGCCAGCGCCTTTTGCAGCGACTCATGGATCGTGCGGCCGATCGCCATCGCCTCGCCCACGGATTTCATGGCCGTGGTCAGGTTCGGCTGCGAGCCGGGGAATTTCTCGAAGGCAAAGCGCGGGATCTTGGTCACGACATAATCGATTGTCGGCTCGAAGCTGGCGGGCGTGACCTTGGTGATGTCATTGTCCAGCTCGTCCAGCGTATAGCCCACGGCCAGTTTCGCCGCGACCTTGGCGATGGGGAAACCCGTGGCCTTCGACGCCAGCGCCGAGGAGCGCGACACGCGCGGATTCATCTCGATCACCACCATGCGACCGTCAACGGGGTTGATCGCCCATTGCACGTTCGAGCCGCCGGTTTCCACGCCGATCTCGCGCAGCACGGCGATCGAGCCGTTGCGCATGATCTGGTATTCCTTGTCGGTCAGGGTCAGGGCAGGGGCCACCGTGATCGAATCGCCCGTATGCACGCCCATCGGATCGACGTTCTCGATCGAGCAGACGATGATGGCGTTGTCGGCCTTGTCGCGGACAACCTCCATCTCGAACTCTTTCCAGCCCAGAAGCGATTCATCGACCAGAATCTGCGCCATCGGCGAGGCTTCCAGCCCCGAGCGGCAGTAATATTCATAGTCGTCGCGGTTATAGGCCACACCGCCGCCCGTGCCGCCAAGCGTGAAGGCGGGGCGGATGATGGCGGGCAGGCCGATCTCTTCCAGCGCGTCAATCGCCTGTTTCAGGCCAGCCGCGATATCGTATTTGCCGTTCTCTTTCTTGGGGGCGGCAACGATGGTCGCTTTCGGGTTTTCCAGCCCGATCCGGTCCATCGCTTCGCGGAACAGCTTGCGATCTTCTGCCATTTCAATGGCTTGACGGTTGGCGCCGATCAGTTCGACCCCGAACTTGTCCAGCACGCCCATATCCGCCAGCGCCAGCGATGTGTTCAGACCCGTCTGGCCACCCATCGTTGGCAGCAGCGCATCGGGGCGCTCTTTCTCGATGATCTTGGCCACGACCTCGGGGGTGATCGGCTCGATATAGGTGGCGTCTGCAAGGCCGGGATCGGTCATGATGGTTGCAGGGTTCGAATTGACCAGGATCACCCGGTAGCCTTCTTCGCGCAGGGCCTTGCAGGCCTGTGCGCCGGAGTAGTCGAACTCGCAGGCCTGTCCGATCACGATGGGACCGGCCCCGATGATCAAGATCGAGGAGAGATCGGTGCGCTTCGGCATGGGCCTCCGGGGGGTAGAAATCGCGTTGCCTTATAGCGATCCTGACGGGCAGGGTAAGGAAGGCGCATGGGGCCGGCCGGGCGTCGGACGGGATTGCGGGCGGGTCGCCGATCTGCCACCTCTGTGCCAGCTCAGGAGGACCCCATGCCCGCACCCGCCGAACCCCTGACCGCGCCTGGCGCCACCGCCGAGACGGTCAGCTTCGCCGACCTCCTGGCCGCCCGGCGGCGCATCGGCGAGGCGGTGCGGCGGACCCCGCTCGTGCACTCCGGATCGCTCTCCGACATCGCTGGCGCACCGGTCCACCTGAAGATGGAGCACCAGCAGACCACCGGCGCGTTCAAGCTGCGCGGCGCCACCAATGCCATCCTGGCGCTCGACCGCGCGCAGAGGGAAGCGGGCGTCGTTGCCGTCTCGACCGGCAATCACGGCCGCGCCGTCGCCCATGCCGCTCGGATCTCGGGCGTGCGCGCGGTGGTCTGCCTGTCGACCATGGTGCCGCGGAACAAGGTCGAGGCGATCCGGGCGCTCGGCGCCGAGGTGCGCATTGCCGGCGCCGGCCAGGACGAGGCGCAGCTCGAGGTCGACCGGCTGGTGGCCGAAGAGGGCACGACCCTGATCTCGCCCTTCGAGGACCCGCTCGTGATCGCCGGCCAGGGCACGCTCGGGCTCGAGATCGTCGAGGACCTGCCCGAGGTCGAGACCGTGCTTGTGCCGCTTTCGGGCGGCGGCCTGATCGCCGGCATCGCCCGGGCGGTGAAGACGGCGCGGCCAGACACCCGCGTGATCGGCCTGACCATG
>JBFHIW010000092.1:0-4696 GCA_041596235.1 Paracoccaceae bacterium | reverse complement strand
GCTGGTCACCGGCATCAAGGTCGTCGACTTGCTGACGCCGTACGCGAAGGGTGGCAAGATTGGCCTGTTCGGCGGCGCCGGGGTCGGCAAGACCGTGTTGATCATGGAGCTGATCAACAACGTCGCGAAAGGCCACGGCGGCTACTCGGTGCTCTGCGGCGTGGGTGAGCGCACCCGCGAGGGCAACGACCTGTGGATGGAGATGATGGAGTCGGACGTGATCTCGGCCGAGAAGGACGAGCACGGCCACATCGTCTTCAACGACGGCAAGCCGAACATCAACACGAGCGAGAGCAAGGTCGCCCTGGTGTACGGCCAGATGAACGAGCCGCCCGGCGCCCGTGCCCGCGTGGCGCTGTCCGGCCTCACGGTTGCCGAGCACTTCCGCGACCAGGGCCAGGACGTGCTGTTCTTCGTCGACAACATCTTCCGCTTCACGCAGGCCGGTTCCGAGGTGTCCGCACTTTTGGGTCGTATCCCGTCCGCCGTGGGTTACCAGCCGACGCTGGCAACCGACATGGGCGCGCTGCAGGAACGCATCACCTCGACCAAGTCGGGCTCGATCACCTCGGTGCAGGCGATCTACGTGCCTGCGGATGACCTTACCGACCCCGCGCCGGCAACGTCCTTCGCCCACCTCGACGCAACCACCGTTCTGTCGCGTGCGATCTCGGAACTCGGCATCTACCCCGCCGTGGACCCGCTCGACTCTACCTCGCGTCTGCTGGACCCCGCCGTGATCGGGGACGAGCACTACAAGGTCGCGACCGACGTCCAGCAGGTGCTGCAGCGCTACAAGTCGCTTCAGGACATCATCGCGATCCTCGGCATGGACGAACTGTCCGAAGAAGACAAACTGACCGTGTCGCGCGCCCGCAAGATCCAGCGCTTCCTGTCGCAGCCCTTCGACGTGGCAAAGGTCTTCACCGGTTCCGACGGTATTCAGGTGCCGCTGGAAGACACGATTGCATCCTTCAAGGCTGTTGTGGCCGGTGAGTACGACCACCTGCCGGAAGGCGCTTTCTACATGGTGGGCGGCATCAAGGACGTGATCGCCAAAGCTGAACGCATGGCCGCAGACGCGGCCTAAGGGAGGGCCGAAATGGCTGAGACCATGCAATTCGACCTCGTCAGCCCCGAGCGCAGGCTTGCCTCGATGCAGGTGGCGCAGGTGCAGATTCCGGGGGCCGATGGCGACCTGACAGCGATGCCCGACCATGCACCGCTGATCACGACCCTGCGACCCGGCGTGCTGCGCGTGAGCGGCCCGCAGGGTGATGCGGCCTATGTGGTGACCGGCGGCTTCGCCGAGATCTCGGGCGAGGGGACTTCGGTCCTTGCGGAAAAGGCGATGCCTGTTGCGGAAGCGACGGCGGCCGATTTCGACGCGCTGATCGGTCTGGCCACCGAGGCCGTGGCCAAGGCCCCTGCCGATGGCAAGGACGCAGCCGACAAGCTGCTGGCCGATCTGCAGGCCCTTCGGGGCGAAGTCGGCGTCTGACCGTACGACACGTAATCTCAAAGGGCCCTGTCGCAAGACGGGGCCTTTTTCTTTGCGCTGGGGCTTGCCTTCAAGGATCGCGCCCGCAATACGCTTTTGGCGCGCAATTTTCTGGCCCGATGGCGACGCAATCTGGCAGTAAGGGCGCAACAGCAGATCAGAGGCTTCATGCGGCGTTTTCGGAACAACTCAATCGGTGTCGATCAGGGCGAAATGGTCCTGTTCTCGGATTTCGAGCACGACGGAGAGATGTGGACCGGCGAGGGGCCGCGCCACATCCGCAGCTTCGTGCATTTCCGCGAGGCATTCGTCACGCCGCCGGTCGTGCATGTGGCCATGAGCATGTGGGACATGTCCAACACGGCGAATTCACGCGCTGATCTGCAGACCGGCGACATCAAGCCCGAGGGCTTCGCGATCATCTTTCGCACATGGGGTGACAGCAAGGTGGCGCGCGTGCGGGTCAGCTGGATGGCCATCGGCGAGCGATACGAGCCCGACGACTGGCGCATCGACTGACTGGCGCATCGACCGATTGGCGCATCGACCGATTGGCGCCGCCACCTGTCAGAGCTTGAACGTGCCCTCGTAGATCGGGTCCAGTGTCTCGGTCTCGAACAGAGAGGACACGGATGTGCCGTTCCAGATGTTCAGGATCGCCTGTGCGAACATCGGCGCTGTCGGCACGGTCCGGATGTTGGACGCACTCTTTACGGCTTCGGGCGCTTCGATGGAGTCGGTGATCACCAGTGATTTCATCACCGATTTCGTGATGCGTTCGACTGCCGGGCCGGACAGAACGCCATGGGTGATGTAGGAATGGACCTCGTTCGCGCCATTCTCGATCAGCACCTCGGCGGCCTTGCACAGGGTGCCGGCGGTGTCGCAGATGTCATCGACGATCAGGCAGGTCTTGCCCGTCACGTCGCCGATTACGGTCATTTCCGCTATTTCGCCCGGTTTCTCGCGGCGCTTGTCCACGATGGCCAGCGGGGCATTGATCCGCTTGGCCAGTTCGCGGGCCCGTGCCACGCCCCCCACATCCGGCGAGACGACCATCAGCTCGTTCATGCGGCCTGCGAAATGCGCCTTGATGTCCAGCGCGAAGATCGGCGAGGCATAGAGGTTGTCCACCGGAATATCGAAGAAGCCCTGGATCTGGGCGGCGTGCAGATCAAGGGTCAGCACCCGCTCGATCCCGGCCTCGACCAGCATGTTCGCGACCAGCTTGGCGCTGATCGGGGTGCGCGCCTTGGTGCGGCGGTCCTGTCGGGCATAGCCGAAATAGGGGATCACGGCCGTGATCCGCGCCGCCGACGACCGGCGCAGCGCGTCCGACATGATCAGCAGTTCCATCAGGTTGTCATTGGCCGGGTTCGAGGTGGACTGGATGATGAACATGTCCTCGCCGCGCACGTTCTCGAAGACCTCGACGAAGATTTCGCCATCGTTGAACCGCTCAATCCGGGCATCGACAAGGCCGACGGATATCCCGCGATGGATCGACATGCGCCGTGCGATCGCCTTGGCAAGCGGCAGGTTGGCGTTGCCCGAAATCAGTTTCGGCTCGGTGATGGATGGCATGGCAGCGGTTCCTCTGCGGGGGGGCATCCGCGCCGGGCGGATGACAGATTCGTGACGTTGACACTGCCTATCATCTCGTTACCGTCGGGCAAAGCGATGCAGGCAAAGGAAACGCGCAAATGGCCCATATCGATTATTTTTTCACGGTTCTTTCCCCTTATGTCTATCTGGCAGGAACCCGGCTTGAGGCGATCGCCGCGCGCCATGTGGCCAGCATCACCTATAAGCCCGTGGATGCGGGCGCGGTCTTTGCCCGGACTGGCGGGGTGGCCTTGGCCGACCGGCATCCGTCGCGCAAGGAATACCGCGCGCAGGAATTGCCGCGCCAGGCCAGGAAACTGGGCATGGCCTTCAACCTGCAGCCCGCACATTGGCCGGTGAACCCGGCGCCCGCCTCCTATGCCGTGATCGCGGCGCAGGCGGCAGGCGGTGGCGATCTGGGAGCGCTGGTGCACAGCTTCGGCCGCGCCTGCTGGTCCGAACAGCGCGACATCTCGCAGGACGATGTGGTGCGCGACTGCCTGACTGCGGCGGGTTTCGATGCGGGCCTCGCCGACAAGGGCCTTCTGGCCGGGGCTGAAACCTATGCCGCCAACCTCGAGGAAGCGGTGTCGCGTGGCGTCTTCGGCGCGCCCTTCTATCTGGTGGACAGCGGTCAGCGGTTCTGGGGCCAGGACCGGCTTGAGGATCTGGACGCGCATCTGGCCGGCAAGCTCTGACATGCCGCAGGACGTCAGGGGCGGTGTGCAAACCCATTGGGTGACGTCAGGCCATGGGCCGCGTCAGTCGCTGCTGATCCACTGCTCTTTGGGGCATGCCGGTGGCTGGTCGCGTCTTGTCGCCGCACTGGACGATCTTGTCACGGGCATCGCCTATGACTTGCCCGGGCACGGGCGCAGCGCCGATTGGGATGGAACCAGCGATATCCAGAGCCTCAGCACGGCCATGGCCGTGGATCTGCTGGAGGATCTGGCCGGTGGCCGCCCCGTCGATGTGATCGGCCATTCCTTCGGTGGCACGGTGGCTTTGCGGCTGGCGGTCGAACGGCCCGATCTTGTCCGGTCGCTTGTCCTGATCGAGCCTGTGTTCTTTGCCGTGGCCGTGGCGGACCGGCCCGACCTGAAGGCCGACAAGGATCCCCGCATGGTCGCCTATCGCGCGGCTGTGGACGCAGGCGACCGCGCGGCGGCGGCAGAGGCCTTCACATCGGTCTGGGGTGACGGGCGGGCCTGGGAACGGATGCCGGAAAGCCAGCGTAATGCCATGATTGCGCGCATCCACCTGATCGAGGCTGGCAGCCCCGCGATCTACGGCGATTGCGCCGGACTGCTGTCGGGCGGCAGACTTGAGACGATTGCCTGCCCGGTTCTGCTGATCCGCGGCGGCGACAGCCCCGAGGTGACAGCCGCCATCAATGACGGGCTGGCCCGGCGCATTGCGCGGTCAACCCAGCTTGCGGTGCCGGGGGCTGGGCACATGATGCCGATCACCCACCCGGGCGCTGTGGCCGATGCCACCCGGATCTTTCTGGCCGATGTGCCGGTGCAGGAACCCGCCTGACGGCGGGTGCGCGCCGCGCGGGGGATATTTGGAGCAAGAAGAAACGGAAGG
>JBFHIW010000091.1:0-4813 GCA_041596235.1 Paracoccaceae bacterium | reverse complement strand
TCGGCCGCGCGGCAAACCACAGCATCTTGCCATGGGCCTTGGACAGCACCATCGGCGACAGGCCCTGCGCGCGCAGGTCGCGCAGCATCGATTCGATTCCGTCGGTCTTCTGCCCATCCACGATCAGCAGACCACCTGTCCCGACCAGATCCGCCGCCTGCGCCAGAAGCGCGCGGCCTTGCGCCTTGGCACGCGGCAGGAAGACCAGCGCCGCCGAACAGGTCCCCGTCGCTTCGCGCGCGCAAGCGTAGCCTGCTGCGGCAAAGGCGTCATGATCAGGCTTGAAACTGGTGATCACCGTGACCCTGTCATGCGGCAGACTGGACAGATCGGTTCCCGCCCTGGGGCCGAATACGGCAATCATGCCGCCTTCGGGCAGGGTCAGGTCGCCGCCTGAAAGGGCCAGCGACAGGCGCTCGGACAACATATGGTTATTCTTTTTCCATGGTGCATTGCAGCGGATGCTGATGCCGCCGGGCGAAATCCATGACCTGGGTCACCTTGGTTTCCGCAATCTCGTGGCTGAATACACCCACAACGGCCAGGCCCTTCTTGTGCACCGTCAGCATGATCTCGAAGGCCTGCGCATGGGACATGCCGAAAAACCGTTCCAGAACATGCACGACGAATTCCATCGGCGTGTAGTCGTCGTTCAGCAACAGGACCTTGTAAAGCGGCGGGCGCTTAGTCTTCGGCCGTGTCTGAAGCACAACCGAGGCATCGCCGTCGCCGTCTTTCTTTTCAGACATCATGATAGGCCGCTGGTTCATCTGGCGCTGCTTCGCTTTCGCATTCATGCTGAGTTTTGCTGTTGGGTGGTTTATATAACCTCAATGGCCCGATAGAAAAGAGGCTGCTCCGGGATCGTTTGGCAAGAGATGCAGAATCTGACCACAATCGGCTTTGATGCGGATGACACGCTCTGGCAGAACGAGCGGTTCTTCCGGCTGACGCAGGCGCATTTCGCCGACCTGCTGCGCGACCATGCGGAGCCCGAGCATCTGATGGAACGCCTTCTTGCGGCGGAACGGCGCAACCTTGGCCACTACGGGTTCGGCATCAAGGGATTCGTTCTGTCGATGATCGAAACGGCGATCGAAGTGACCGAAGAGCGGGTACCGGCCAGCGTGATCGGCGACCTGATCGCCGCCGGACAAGAGATGCTGCGCCACCCGATCGAACTGCTCCCCCATGCGCAGGATGCGATCGAAGCCCTGTCAGATACACATCGTGTGCTCTTGATCACCAAGGGGGATCTTCTGGACCAGGAGCGGAAGCTGGCGCAATCCGGGCTGGGCGATCTGTTCGACGGCGTGGAAATCGTCTCGGCCAAGACGCGACCGGTCTATGAGGCGATCTTTGCCCGCCATGGCGACGGGGCGGCGCGCGCCATGATGGTGGGCGATTCCATGCGCTCGGATGTGGTGCCGGTGGTCGAGGCCGGTGGGTGGGGTGTATATGTCCCGCATGGTCCCGCCTGGGATCTCGAAAAGGCCGATCCTCCGGCAGAGGCGCCCCGCTATCATGAACTCGGCAACCTCGCAGGCCTGCCCGATCTGGTGCGCGGTATCGGCTGAAAAAGTGGCCGAAGACCGCTGAACAGCGATCTTTTCCCGATTTCGGCCTGAGTGCCACAAGGCACGCACAGGCCCCACGCCTCCAACACAACCATACCGGTTGTTATGCGGCTGCATCGCGCCACAACATATTGCGCCGCATACCTCAAAACCACAGAACCAAATCCAGAAAGGTGTTAGAAATGAACACTTTATTCAACGCAACTCATGTGGTAGCCTTAAGATATAAAAATTGACCGACCGAAACATCGGCGGCGTGAGGCAGAAGGCAGTGACAATGAAGGTTCGGCGCAGGCAGCCGGCCCGATACGGGCTATTTATATTCACGGCACTTTGGTTGATCGTGGTCCTCCCGTTCAGCGTGAGGGCAGCGCCCTATGCCGCGCTGGTGATGGATGCGCGCAACGGCGAAGTCCTGCATGCCGAGAATGCCGATACACGGCTGCACCCCGCCTCTCTGACCAAGATGATGACGCTCTATGTCGCGTTTCAGGCGATCGAACGGGGCGAGATCAGCCTCGATACCGTCGTGACGATCCCCGCCGCCGCCGCGGCAGAACCGCCCAGCAAGCTTGGCCTGCGCGCGGGACAGAAGATCAAGCTGCGCTACCTGATCCGCGCGGCTGCCGTCAAATCCGCGAATGATGCCGCACATGCCATCGGCACCGCCGTGGAAGGGTCAGAGGCCGCCTTTGCCCGCCGCATGAACCGCACGGCCGCCGCCATGGGCATGAGCCGTACCAACTTCAAGAACATGCATGGCCTGACGGAAGAAGGGCATATGTCGACCGCGCGCGACATGACCATTCTGGGCCGACACCTGCTTTATGATTTCCCCGAATATTACAACCTTTTCTCGCGGCGCTCGACGGACGCGGGAATCGCGCAGGTGAACAACACCAATCGCCGCCTGCTGGATGCCTATCGCGGCGCGGACGGGATCAAGACGGGTTACACGCGGGCTGCCGGGTTCAACCTTGTCGCTTCGGCAGAGCGGGGCGACACGCGGATCATCGCCACTGTCTTTGGCGGGCGCTCGACCGTGTCGCGCAACCAGCGTGTCGCCGAACTGCTGGACCTTGGCTTCAAGAAGGCGCCGTCGCGCGTGGCTCTGCGCAAGCCGGTCAAGCCCGATGCCATCCCCGGTCGTGGCCCCGGACAGGGCGATGTGGAAACGCAGGTCGCATCCGCTGGCAGCAGCAGCAGCAGCAGCACAGGCCGGCCCGCCGCAGGCAAGACGATCCGTCTGGTCACGGCGGTCTCATCCAGCCTGCGCCCCGTCGCACGTCCCGGTCAGGAGATGCCTGCCCCGGTCCTTGTGGCACTGAAGGACGATATCTCGCTGGCACTGAGCGAAGTTGCCGCCCAGACCGCCGCACGCGAAGCCGCCGCCGCGCAGACGACCCCGGCGCCCTCGGATGTGGCGGTTGCCGTGTCGCTGACGCCGCCTGCCGCCATTCCGGACCGTCCCGCGGCCGCACCTGCGGAAGAGCCTGCACCCGAGGTTCTGGCCGAGGTCGAGACCGAGGGCACGGATGAAGACCTTGCCGCCTTGACGGAAGCTGTGGTGACGGCGACAGCCGCGCCCCCTGCCCCGGACGCGCCAGTGCCTGCGGATGCCGCACCGGTCGAAACGGTCGAGGTCGCCGCCGTGGCACCTGCCGCCCCTGTGGTGAACGCAGCCCTGGCCGCAATCAAGCCGCGCGCCCGTCCCGAAGGGCTGGTCGTGCTGGCAAGCCTGCCCGCAGAGGGCGCCGCAGAAGCAGAGACGCAGACGACCCAGTCCACCCAGACCGCAAACGCCATCCAGGCCAGCCAGGAACCCGAGGTCGTGACGCGGCTGAGCACATCCGGCGGGCGCCACTGGGGCATCAATGTCGGCCGCTACGGCAACCGGCACGCGGCCGAGAAGATCCTGCTGCAAACCGCCCTGACCGAAATCAACACACTGGACGGCACCCTGCGCAAGGTCGTGCCGGGCGGTGGCGGATTCGACGCCAATTTCATGGGGATGACGCAGGAAACGGCCGACCTTGCCTGCCGCAGATTGCAGGCGCGGCAGATCCAGTGCGTCACGATCGGGCCAAGCTGATCACGCTTTGACGGGGTCAGGGGGGGGCTGTCTGCCCCCCCCAACGTCTTACTCTGTTCGACGCCTCCCCCCCGAGGATATTTTCGGCAAGATGAAGCGTCTGGCGTCGTTCAGGGTTTGGGGTGGTCGTCCCAGTCCTTGTTGAGAATGCGGCGCGCATCGCCTTCGGGATCGTCATACTGGTTGCTGCGCACCGTGTAGAGGAAGGCCACGAGGCCGACGCCCCCCAGCAGCAAGGATATCGGGATCAGGTAGGACAGAACTTCCATCGGATTACTTGAGCCTCAGCGCGTTGAGCGAAACGGTGATCGACGAGATCGACATCGCCAGAGCCGCCACAAGGGGCGTGGCCAGACCGATCACGGCCACGGGAACGGCGATGATATTGTAGAGCGTGGCGATGTTGAAGTTTTCGCGGATGCGGCGGATGGCCGATTGCGCGGTTGTCAGCGCGTCGGCGATCGGTTCCAGATCGCTGCCCAGCAGGACGATATCAGAGGCGACCCGCGCGGCATCAAGGGCAGAGGCTGGCGAGATCGACACATCGGCGGCGGTCAACGCTGCGGTATCGTTCAAGCCGTCGCCCACCATCAGCACATGCTGCCCCTCGGCCTGCAATTCCGCGATCCGCACGGCCTTGTCGGCGGGCAGCGCATCGGCCTTCCATTCGGCAATGCCCAGCCGCGCGGCCAGCGCTGCGACGACCGGTTCGGTATCGCCGGACATCAGGATCACGCGCTTGCCCTGCCGCATGAGGTGCTGCACGGCATTGGCTGCACCGGGCCGCAGGCGGTCGGTGAAGGTAAAGGCGCGCGGGGCGGCATCGCCGATGGCCAGCCAGGCCGTTGTCTCGGCCCCCGGGGTGGCACCTGTCCAGGTGGCACGGCCCAGCCTCACGCGCTGTCCCTGCCAGATGCCTTGGGTCCCGTAGCCCGGCACCTCGGCCAGGTCCGCGACCCGGGCGGGCGTGATCCCGGCCGACCGCGCCGCGTTTGCCAGCGATATCGCCAGCGGGTGCGACGACATCTCGGCCAGAGCCAATGCAATGGCGATATCGCTTGTGTCATGCGCGGCCAGATTGGTCAGTTCCGGCGTGCCGGCGGTCAGCGTGCCGGTCTTGTCGAAGACGACCGTATCGACCTGC
>JBFHIW010000090.1:0-4885 GCA_041596235.1 Paracoccaceae bacterium | reverse complement strand
GCCCGAGGACGGACGGCGGATCATCCAGCCGACATCGCGGATCACCGAACTCAGGCAGGCCGAAGATGCGCTGCAAAGCCTGCAGACCCAGTTGACCGGCGCGCTCAAGCAAAAGGAGCGGCTGGCGCAGCTGGGTGGCGCGGTTGCCAAGATCAGCCATGACCTGCGCAACATGCTGACCTCGGCCCAGCTTTTCGTGGACAGGATCGAAATGTCCGAAGACCCTGCGGTCAAGCGCCTCGCGCCCAAGCTTGTGAATTCGATCACCCGCGCGGTACATCTGTGCGAAAGCACGCTGGCCTTCGGCAAGGCCGAGGAACCCGCACCACGGCTGCGCGATGTGCTGTTGCTGGACGTCGTGTCGGATGTGCTGGACAGCGAGCGCCTTGCGGTCGGCGATGCCGATGTCAGCCTTTCCGAGGATGTCCCCGGCACTCTGGTCGTCAAGGCCGACCCCGAGCAGTTGTTTCGCGTCATCTTCAACCTTGTCCGTAACGCGCGGCAGGCGATTGCGCAGACCGGCAAGCCCGGTGAAATCAGCGTCGCGGCCGAGGCCCGGAACACGGCATGGGTGATCCGTGTCAGCGATACCGGACCGGGTCTGCCGGCCAAGGCCCGCGAGCATCTGTTCCAGCCATTCCAGGGCGGGGCGCGCAAGGGCGGGTCAGGACTTGGCCTTGTGATCGCGCAGGACCTGATCCGCAGCCATGGTGGCCGGCTGGAGCTTGAGGCGACAGGCCCGGAGGGCACGACCTTCGTGATCACCCTGCCGCGGGAGGGGAATTGATGCGGTGTTTTCGGGGAGCTGCGAAAAAACCGCAATCGCCCCTTGCCAAGCCCTGACCTTGGGGCTAAACCCCGCCTCCACGGACTGGTAGCTCAGTTGGATAGAGTACTTGACTACGAATCAAGGGGTCGGGGGTTCGAATCCTCCCCAGTCCGCCACTTACCCCCTTCAGGCCAATTTAATCGTGTCACTCGCTTCCCGTTTTGGGGGCTGATGGTGCCATGTCTGGCCGCAAAGCTCTGAAACTTCTGCTCTGAAACGGCTTGTTGCCGTTGCGTCTCGGCTCGATGGCCGTTCGCTGGCGCGCGGCGCCTGCAAGGGTTTGCGCGGAACAGAAAGGCCAGAGTGGCCTGCGCACTGCTCTGACCTTGAAACCTGCCCGCGCAGGCAGGCCGCCGGGTCATGCCTTGCGCTTCCGGCCGTGATCAGGCGGCGGCCATGGCCATGTCCAGCAGTGCCTTGATCTCGCGTTTGGATGTGCCTGCCACGATGCGGCCCAGTTCCGCGCGCCCCTTCAGCGCGACCAGGGTCGAGCGGCGCGGGATCTTCAGCGATTTCGACAGATCGCCTTTGCCATACTTGTCCCAGTCGATGACGAAAAAGACGATGTTTTCCTGATAAGCCGGATTTTCTGCCTTCAGATCTGCCAGGACCCGCTCCTGTGCCGCGCATGTGGAACACCAGCTGGCCCAGAAATCCAGAAGGACGATCTTTCCGGCGTCCATGGCTGCTTCGGCGGCGCCGGGTGTGTATTGCAGCGGCTCTGCGGCATGCAGGGCATAGGGCGTCAGGGATGCGGCTGCGGACAGGGCAAGAAAGTTGCGGCGTTTCATGGGAATCTCCGTTTTTCGGGGTCAGATGATGACGGACAGATCGATCAGCCAAGAGGGCAGCGTGTCGATCAGCCAGCTTTCGATGATATGATTGAGGCCGAACCAGAGCGCTGTTCCCACCAGGATGAAGGTGATGCCCATGATCGGTTTTGCGCGTTCGGCGACTGCCCGCAAGGCGACCTGCCTGCGGCGGATCGTGGATTGCGCGCCATAGGCCAGCGTGATGATCAGGGTGGAGACGCCGCCTGCGAAGGCTGCCATGATCGCGCCGGCCCACCCAAGGCTTTCGCCCGTCGAGGCAAGCGCGATGGCTGCGCCAAGCGTGGGGCCGATGCAGGGGCTCCAGACAGCGCCAAGTAGCGCGCCCGACAGGAACTGTCCCAAGAGGCCGCTATCTGCCGTCTGGTCGATCCGGGCGTCGGCACGCGCGGCAAGCCCGGCGGTTGCGGCTGAAAACTGGCCTGACAGGGCCGGGACCAGCATCACGAGGCCGAAGAACACCATCAGCAGGGCAGCGGTGCGTGCGACCGTATCGGCATCGAGGCCAAGCGCGGGACCCAGCGCGGTGATACCCAGCCCCAATGCCACGAATGACAGGCTGAGCCCACCCGCCAGGGCCAGCGGCGCTCTCTTGTCGCGATGCAGGCTTGAGGCGAGGACAATCGGCAGGATCGGCAGCACGCAAGGATTGATCAGGGTCAGGATCCCGGCAAGGTAGGCAAAGACGAACTCCAAGATCAGACCCTTTTCTGGTATCGGGAAAGGCGCAAAGGACACAGCGCCATCGACGCATTCGCATTGCGCGCCCATGATTTCCTTGTAAGCCGTTTCGGACAGAACAGGGCTTCGTTACAGCCTCACGATGTGGTGATCTGTTCAGGAGTACGGTCGGTGCGATTTTTTTCGCAAGCCTCGTAATAATCCAGCCCGGGGCGCGAATTGAAAGGTGAAAATGGAAAGACAGTCAGACGATTGGGAGCAGCTGCTGACAGCTGCCAATGCTGGTGACAGCCGTGCCTACACACGGTTTCTCCATGCGGTCTCGCCGGTTTTACGAGGGGTGATCAGGGCCAAGAGTGGCGGATTGGGCGAAGCCAGCTGCGAAGACGTGATGCAGGAGGTCCTGCTTGCGATCCACCTGAAGCGGCACACCTGGCAGGCGGGGTTACCTGTACGACCATGGCTCTACGCGATCACGCGCTACAAGGTGATCGACGCCTTCAGGGCGAGGGGCCGCAGGATTGACCTGCCGATAGAAGATTTCGTCGACAGCCTTGCTGCCGACCCCGGCCCTGATCCGACAGAGGCGGCCGATATGGCCAAGATGATCGGGATGCTTGAGGGACGCTCTGCCGAGATTGTGCGCAAGATCGGAATGGAGGGGGCGAGCTTTGCCGAAACCGGCAAGGCCCTTGATATGACCGAAGGCGCGGTGCGGGTTGCCTTGCACCGGGCATTGAAGAACCTGGCCGCGCTCAGGGAAAGGCATGTGAAATGAAGACCGAAGATCTGATCCGCGCGCTTGCCGCCGATACGCAAGATACCCGTCCGATGGTGTCCCGGATGCTGATGGTGCTGGTGCCTGCCATGGCGGTTTCGCTTGCGGCGCTCTGGTTGGTGCTGGGGTTTCGTGCCGATCTGGCAGAGGCCTTGCGCATCCCGAACTCGGTTGCGCGCTTCGCGCTGACAGGCGCTCTGGGCTTGCTGAGCGCGCGCCTTGCCTTGGTGCTGGCCCGGCCCGAAGGGCGGGACGAGGTGCGGCTCTGGCCCCTTTTTGCGGTGGCCGCTGCTGCGCTCGCCCTGTTGGGGTGGGCCTATGTCACGACCCCGGCGGACGGGCTTCAGATGGCGGTGGTCGGCAAGACCCTGACCACCTGTCTGGTGACGATCCCGCTTTTGTCCATCCTGCCGGTCACGGCGATCATGTGGGCGCTGCGTCAGGGGGCAACGACTGCCCCGGTGCTGGCCGGTTTCGTGGCAGGCCTTGGCGGTGCTGGGCTGTCGGCGGCGATCTATGCGCTGCATTGCACCGAGGACAGCCCGCTTTTCTACGTGCCATGGTACGGGTTGGGGATCGCGGGCGTGACTCTGGTCAGTACCGTGATCGGGTCGCGGCTCCTGCGGTGGTGAATTGGGGCGCAGACGCGTCGTTGTGACGGGTCTGTCCTGCAAATCTGCGCGTTGTGCGGTGGGTTGGTGGACGAATGTGGCCCTGATTCATGTGGCTCTGATACAGGAAAGGCCGGTGCGCAAGCCCGGCCTTTTTCCTTTCATTCCAGCGCTTCGAACCAGTCCAGCAGCATCTCGGCCCAGTCTGGCGGGACCAGATGACCGCCGGGGTGCAGGGCAAGATCGATCCGCGCCCCGGGCAGGCACTGCGTCCAGCTGCGGATCTGGAATTCCCCGCTCACCGCGAAGCTGTCGG
This sequence comes from Paracoccaceae bacterium, assembly GCA_041596235.1. GTDB lineage: Bacteria > Pseudomonadota > Alphaproteobacteria > Rhodobacterales > Rhodobacteraceae > Seohaeicola. The sequence continues at coordinate 840 of JBFHIW010000090.1, read as the reverse complement.
GCGGCTGCATCGTGCAACCGTTTGCCGCCCGCCAGATCTGCAGGGCCTCGAACACGTCACCCTGCACGAAACCGGTCCGTATCTCGCGGCCTTCGAGGGGGACGGTCTGATCGGTCCATCCATGCGTATGCAGCAGGCGGACCGGCCCCTGACAGCTGTCGGGATGGGGGCGCCAGAAACTGCCGGCGACCGGCGCATAGGCTGAAAACCCTGCCGGATCGGCGCAGGCCAGATAGCTGACCATCGAGCCGCCGATCGAGAACCCCGCAAGGATCATCCGGTCGCGGGTCAGGTCGAAGCGGCGGCTGGCGTCGCTGGCAACCGCCTGAATGAAATCCGCCTCGTTCCGGGTGGCGGGGCGCTGCGGGTGGAAATCCCAGCTACGTCCAGTCTGGCCGGGCCGTGGCTGACCATCCGGCGCGATCACGGCATAGCCTCGGGCCAGCAGCGTCTCGACCATGGCGGTGTTGCGCAGCGCGCCTTCGCCCGATCCGCCGAACCCATGCAGGAATAATACTGCGGGAAAGGGCGATGGCCCGTCCGGCAGTGCGACGTGATAACCTCCGTCAGGCAAGATGCAGGGCAGGGGGGCGTCGCCGCAGGCGGCATGAACTTCCGTCATCATCAGGCCCGACGCGGCCGCAAGCGCCACGACTCTGGTTCGGCGGGCCTGTGCCTTTTTCCACCCCTGCGGCGCAGTCACTACGCATTTACCCAGCGGTTCATCCAGACTTCGGCGGCGCGCCTGCCGCCGCGCCACAGTTCGGCGCGCACTTCGGCATGGCGCGGATTGCCTTTGACGGTGAAATCCAGCCGCATGCCACCCGTGCCGGGATTGCG
>JBFHIW010000089.1:0-5225 GCA_041596235.1 Paracoccaceae bacterium | reverse complement strand
TGGAGGCGGGTACCGGAATCGAACCGGTCTACACGGATTTGCAATCCGCTGCGTAACCTCTCCGCCAACCCGCCGCCGAGATGGCGATGGACCTAGCGGATATTCCGGGCCGCTGCAAGTCCTCTGACGAGAGCTGCGGCAGATCGCACGAGGTGGCGCATTCCCGTTGCCCAGCACCAGACGATGTGACAAAAGACGGAAGCAGAGACTGAACAGAAGAGTTTAGCTGATGACAGATTACGCCGCGCGCCGCACCACCATGGTGGATACGCAGGTCCGACCCTCGGATGTGACGAAATTCCCCATTATCGAGGCGATGCTTTCGATCCCGCGAGAGGAATTCGTGCCCGACACCCGTCGCGAGGCGGCTTACGTGGGCGAAAATCTGGATATCGGGGCGGGACGCGTGATGCTGGAGCCGCGCACGCTGGCCAAGATGCTTGATGCGCTTGACGTGCAGCGCGACGAGATGGTCCTCGATCTGGGATGCGGGCTTGGCTATTCCTCTGCGGTGATTGCGCGCCTCGCCGAAGCGGTCGTGGCCGTCGAAAGCATCGAGGCGCTTGCCTCGGAGGCGCAGGATATCCTGTCGCGTGAAGGTGCGGACAATGTCATCCTGCACCAGGGGCCGCTGGCCGAGGGCGCGGCACAGCACGGACCCTATGATGTGATCGTGATCGAAGGGGCGGTTGCCGAACTGCCGGCGTCGATCCTTGATCAGTTGAAGGATGGCGGTCGCATCGCCTGCCTCTTCATGGAAGGGGCGCTGGGCGTGGTGCGCATCGGCTACAAGCTGGATGGCGGCATCAGCTGGCGCTTTGCCTTCAATGCAAGCGCGCCGGTGCTGGCAGGCTTCGAAAAGCAGGCAGCGTTCAGCCTTTGAATGGACAATAGGGGCGCGGTGGCAGCGCCCCAGAGATCAGTTGACGGGATGAAGCGATGGCACGGATGACCACTACCACGGCGGACAAGATCAACCGCGGCAAGGCAAGGCACTTGCACAGGTTCGTGGCGGGTGTGGTCGCCGGTATGCTGGTCCTTGCGGCGCCTGTGGCGGCCTTGTCCGAAACTCTCGCGGATGCCCTGGCGGGATCCTACACGAACAGTGGCCTGCTTGAGCAGAACCGCGCGCTTCTGCGGGCGGCGGATGAGGATGTGGCCGTGGCGCTGTCGGCGATGCGCCCGATCATTGGCTGGACGGCCGACGTGACCTATAGCGACAGCGAGGCGCGGTCGCTGACGACCGGTGGTCTGGTGCGCCGCACGGACGACACCAGCGCGTCCCTGGGCCTGTCGGCCGAGATCGTTCTCTATGATGGTGGCCGCTCGCGCATGGGCGTGGATATCGCCAAGGAATCCGTGCTGGCGACGCGCCAGTCGCTTCTGGGTGTCGAGCAGAACATCCTGTTGCAGGCCGTGCAGGCCTTCATGGATGTCCGGTCCAACACCGAGATCGTGGCTCTGCGGCGCAACAACGTGCGCGTGATCGCCCAGGAACTGCGCGCCGCGCAGGACCGTTTCGAGGTGGGCGAAGTGACACGGACCGATGTGGCCCTGGCCGAGGCGCGTCTGGCTGGCGCGAACGCGCTGCTGGCGCAGGCCGAAGGCGATCTGGCCGAGGCGCGGGCCTTCTACCGCTTTGCCGTGGGGCGTGATGCGAATGCGCTGGCCGCTCCGCCGGCCCTGCCGGCGCGGCCCGCTTCGGTTTCGGCGGCGCAGGACCTTGCGATGCGCAGCCATCCCGACATCCTGCGCGCGCAGCACGAGGTGACCGTGTCCGATCTGCGGGTTCTGGTGGCCAAGTCTGCCGCGATCCCGACCGTGCGGCTGCAATCGCGCTACGGGCTGACCGAAGATCTGAACAACAGCGATTACAGCCGGGGTGGCAGCATCGGAATCGGTGTCACCGGCCCGATCTACCAGGGCGGGCGCAATTCCGCGCTGGAGCGGCAGGCCATCAACCGCGGCACCGCGTCCCGTTCGGCGCTCTATGATGCGTCACAGCGCGTGACGCAGAACGTCAGCACGGCTTTCGCCCGTGTCGATGTGGCCCGCGCGGCGATCGAGGCCAGCGACCGGCAGATCCGCGCCGCCCGCACCGCCTTTGAAGGGGTGCGCGAAGAGGCCTCTCTTGGTGCGCGCACCACGCTGGATGTGCTGAACGCCGAGCAGGAGCTGCTGGATGCGCAGGCCAACCGGATCACCGCAGTATCGAACCAGTATGTGGCCGCCTATGGCCTTCTGGCCGCGATGGGGCAGTTGACCGCGCAAAAGCTGCGGTTGAACGTGCAGGTCTATGATCCCACCGCCTATTACAATCAGGTCCAGCGCGCGCCCAGCAAGATCAGCAGTCAGGGACGGCAGCTTGATCAAGTGCTGAAGTCCTTGGGAAGAGAGTAAAATACTTTCTATCTGTTGTGCGAACTGCTGGCAGAGGCTACACTTGCCATCAGGCGAGAGTGGTAAATCGACATGAGCGATCCTGTGACCAATGTGGCAATCGAGGACGTCTTGTCCTCTATCCGACGGCTGGTGTCCGAAGATGCCCGCGTGCGGCCGCTTGGGCTGCGTGCAGAGCCTGAGGTGCCCGAGGCCGCCGCAGGCAAGCTGGTGCTGACGCCGGCGCTGCGCGTTTCCGCACCCGCCGCCGATGATGCACAGGACGATGCGCCCCAGCATGACGCCGCCCAATCAGAGGAGCCGGCCGCAACCGGGCAGGACGATGCCGGGGATGCGCAGGCGCATGACGGCGTGTTTGATGATCAGCCTGCAGCCGATGATGCCCAGGCCGCCACTGCGGAGCAGGCGCAGCCCGGTGAGGATGCCGCCCTCGCCTGGGAGGATCATCTGGATGATACACGCGACGCGGCGCCCCTGCGTCTGTCCGATGCGCTGGTGACCGATATTGCCGAAGCCACGACCGACAGGGGCGATGCCGCATGGACGGCCCCTGATGCGGCTGATGCGCAGCCTGAAACCCTGCTGTCCGGCGCGACCGAACCCCATGACGAATGGACGATGTCATCCCTGACGCCAGAGGGTGACGATGTGCTGATCGCTGATCCCGATGACGCCTCTGCCTCGGCGGATTTCGTGTTTGCATCGTCGCGGGATGCCGCGGGCCATGAGGATGCGACGGCGCAGGCGGCGGCCTATGCCGCGGCTGACAAGGGCGACGGGTCCACCAGCAGCATTTTCCGCGAGGAAGATACCATCCTCGACGAGGAAAGCCTGCGCGAACTGGTGGCCGAAATCGTCCGTCAGGAATTGCAGGGCGCCCTGGGGGAGCGGATCACCCGCAACGTGCGCAAGCTGGTGCGCCGTGAAATTCACCGGGCCCTGACAAGCCACGAGCTTGAATGACGGCCTGCCAAGGCTGTCCATCCACCTTTAACAATCCACATGACCCGAAACGAAAAATGCGCCCCTGAAGGGCGCATCGTTCGCGACAGTACCCCGCCGCCAGGCGAGGCTGGGGATCAGGCTGCTTCGGCCTGATGTGCGGCGTTGCGACGCTCGCTTTCTTCGCGCGACAGGGCGACCGAGGTGCGCACACCTTTGGCCACAAACTCCATCAGGCCGGCCACAACACGCTCGTTGGGGTCGATGCCGGCGCAGGACAGCACTTCACGGCCATCGCGCGACCGCGCCCAGCGGGCGATCTGCTCGGGGCCATTGCCGTATTTCTTGTCATCGGCGATCGCGTCATCCAAAGCGGCCAGAACAACAGCCGCAAACAGTTTGCGTGCGCGGTTGCCCTGCTCATTATTGAAGGCGGTGCCGTCAACGAAATCCTTCATGATTCGTCCTTTGTTATTGCTCTTGCGTTTCTGGCGTGGCGCTCCTTATGACGGATCAGATCCGATTCGGATAGGCTGTTAAAACATGGCTGTCATGCGCTGGCTGCATGGCTTCTGCTCAATCTGCCTGTATTTCGTCTGCTTGCCACGCAGGTGAACCCCAGATATAGGTGCGCCCTGATATTCATCAACCTTCTGGTCAGGTTTACCCATGCCCAAAATCAACGGAAACGAAATCCGCCCCGGCAATGTGCTGGAGCATAATGGCGGTCTTTGGGCCGCGGTGAAAGTCGATCATGTGAAGCCCGGCAAGGGCGGAGCCTTTGCCCAGGTCGAGATGCGCAACCTGCGCAACGGGTCCAAGCTGAACGAACGCTTCCGCAGCGCCGACAAGGTCGAGCGTGTGCGTCTGGACCAGAAGGACCAGCAGTTCCTTTATGAGCAGGACGGCATGCTTGTCTTCATGGATTCAGAGACTTACGAGCAGATTGAACTGCCGGTCGAGATCCTGGGCGAGCGTCGGCCCTTCCTGCAGGACGGCATGATGGTTCACATCGAATATTATGACCAGGAGGCGCTGAACGCCACCCTGCCGCAGAAGGTGACCTGCCGCGTGGCCGAGACCGAGCCTGTCGTGAAGGGCCAGACCGCGGCCAACAGCTTCAAGCCGGCGATCCTCGACAATGGTGTGCGCATCCTTGTTCCGCCCTTCGTCGGGCAGGATGAAGACGTGATCGTGAACACCGAACTGATGGAATATGTCGAACGCGCCTGAGGCGTGTCTGACCATCTGATGTGCAAAACCGCCCCGGTCGGGGCGGTTTTTATTTTGCCGGTTTCGAAAAGTTCGTGACGCAGCGTCATGCATCAAATGCAAAGCTTTACAGGCTTGCGCCGGGGTCAGTCCTGCACAAGCGATACTTCGGCCGTGCCCGCCTGCATCGGCCCCGTGGCGCGGTCCAGCCGCAGATAGGCAATGCCTTCGCCGCCCGCCTGCGTGTAGAGAAGGCCTGCCGGTTTGTCGCCTGCAGTGATCTCGGTGCCCACGGGGGCCGCGCCCGTGACCGCGACCCGCACCAGGCCCTTGCGCAGCTCGGTCTTGTGTTTCATCCGCGCGGTCACTTCCTGCCCCACATAGCAGCCCTTGCGGAAATCGACGCCATGCAGCCGTTCGAAACCGGCCTCGAGGATATAAGTCTCGGGCGTCAGTTCGATGCCCGTCTCGGGGATGCAATGGCGCACGCGGATCCTGTCCCAGTCGGTGCCGTCATCGCCACCCTCATCGCCGTAAAGCCGCCAGCCCATGTCGGGGTGGCGCGGGTCAGGCAGGGCGCCATCGGGGGCGGGGCCGGTGCCGCGCCGCATGGACAGCCCGGTTTCCGCGATCCGCACATCGGCGCGCAGCTTGTACATCGTCAGCCGCTG
>JBFHIW010000088.1:0-5351 GCA_041596235.1 Paracoccaceae bacterium | reverse complement strand
TCAAGGCCGGACAGAAGCCGCAGGGTCGTGGATTTTCCACAGCCTGAAGGCCCCAGAAGCGCCACGAAAGACCCGCGCGGTATCGACAACGAGATGTTCTCGACCCCCAGCTGCCCGTTCCAGCGCTTGGCGACATTCTCGATGTGAACGAAAGAGTTGGTCATGATAATTCAGCATCCTCGGCGAAAATGATGCGCGAGCCGAGGCTCTCGACAAGTGACGAAAACGGGGCGACCGGGGGGCGGTCGCAAACGATCAGGTCGATATCCGACAGGTTTCCGCCCACGGCGGGTGCCATGCGCCCGAACTTGCTGCGGTCGATCACAAGGATGGACTGCTTCGCGTTTTTGCGCATCCGTTCGGTGGCGCGCACCTCTGACTGGTGAAACTCCAGAAGACCGCCATCCTGATCGACGCCTGCGGTACCGAAGACGGCGAATTCCGCGCGATACCGGCTGAAGAACGCGACAACCTCCTCGCCGACGAAATCGCGATCCGGCAGGCGGATCTCACCACCCGGCAGGATGATCCGGTTCGACACCTCTTCGCTCAGCGCCATCGCGGCACTCAGGTTGTTGGTGATGACCGTCAGCTCCTTGCGGCGGTGCAGCGCACGCGCCACGCTGAGCGCGGTCGAGCCGATCGAGATGAATACAGTCGCACCATTGGGAATACGCGCCGCCGCGACTTCGGCGATCGCGCGCTTGCCGACCAGGTTGGTTCCTGCGCGCTGATCGAAGGGGGTGTTCAGCCTTTCCTGTGCCAGCTCGATCCGCCCATGCGCGCGGCACAGCGTTTCACCATCGCACAGAATATCGAGGTCACGGCGAATGGTCTGGGTGGTGACACCAAGCATTTCCGCCAAAGCTCCCACGCTTACCCCTCCCCGTTCCTGGACGACTTGCTGGATCAAATCGCGCCGTCTTACCTTCTTGGACGCCATGTCAACTCCCGTTGATGTACACAAAGCCTAGCCAGACAAAAGCAACAAAACAACATTTTTTTCGATGGCCTTGCTTTGGAAAATTGCTGCAACGCCGCAAAAAACTCTGCAGGATCGCTGTTCGGTTTGAAAACAATGCCTTTTCCGACGCAAAACGCCCCATAGGCACCAGAATAAATGTTGTTATGTTGTTTTTATATTTCATTTGCGTGACAGAGCGGTAAAATAGGCTGTGCCAAAGGGTATGGGTGCGGTTTTTCCGCAGGACATCAACGACGGGAACGGGAAGGTCAGCCGACAGGATGAACACAGTCGACAGCATATTCGATCGCTACGAGGCCATTCGGCACCGCCTGCCCGATGCCGCGTCAGCCCAACGAACAATCGATATATCGTCACTGCTGGACGTGGCCGAAGAGATTGACGCCTTCGTCTTCGATGCCTTCGGAGTGCTGAACGTCGGTGAGATCCCCATCGCCGGAGCCGCAGAACGCCTTGACCAATTGCGCAGCAGGGGGCACCAGATTCGCGTGCTGTCCAATGCCGCAAGTTACGACCATGGGGCCGCAGTCGAGAAGTTCCAAAGGCTGGGCATGAACATTCGTGAAAACGAGGTGATTACCAGCCGGGATGCCTCGTTGGCGGATCTGACGCCCGGGCTCTGGGGCTGCATCGCGGCAAACGCCGACAGGCTGCAGGACATTCCCGCCACAACGCTGCGGCTGCAGTCTGCACGGGCCGATTATGACCGCGTGGATGCGTTCCTGTTCCTGTCCACCGAATCCTGGACACAGGAGAAACAGGTCATTCTGGAAAGGTCGCTGCTCGACAATCCAAGGCCGGTGATCATCGCGAACGCGGATCTCGTGGCCCCAAGAGAGGGCGGCTTTACACTCGAGCCTGGGCATTACGGCCATCTGCTCGCCGATCTGGGACTTCCAGACATCAGTTTCCGGGGCAAGCCGTTTGACGACGTCTATGACCTGATCGAAGCGTCCCTGCCAGGCGTGGCGCCAGATCGTATCGGCATGTGCGGCGACACGCTTCACACCGACATCCTCGGGGCGGCAGCCCGTCAGTGGCGTACTGTTCTGGTCACGCGTGACGGCCTTTTCGCGGGCGTCGACACGACACCCTTTTGCGAACGCGCCGGGCTTTTTCCGACCTGGCGACTGGAAAAGATCTGAAACATGCGGCGCGGGTGAGGTCGACATTTTCTGCACCATGCCTGTAGGTCCGCTGTGCGGGGCAAAACGGTCGACACCTGCAAACAGGGTTTGAAACCGGTTCAATTGGCACCGTTTTGCCAAATCCTTCAGAATGTGTAGACTGGTCCCCCCAAGCCGCATTGCAGCTTGGTCACGAAACAAGAGCGCCAGGCGTATTGCCGGAACGGTCTGCGGCCTTCCCCATCACGCGCCAGCGCTCAAAGTGGAGGGAGAAATGTTCAAACGGATCATGGCACCGGTCGACTTGTCGCATATCGACATGTTGGGACGTGCACTGGATTGCGCGGCGGACCTCGCCAAGCATTACGGTGTGCCAATCACATATGTCGGGGTGACCTCATCCGCGCCCGGCCCATTGGCGCATAACCCGAAAGAGTTCAGCCAAAGACTTGGCGCATTCGCCGCGTCGGAAGCGCTGAGGCATGGCGTGGAAACCTCTGCGCACACCGCGATCGCGCATGACCCCGCGACAGATGTCGACGATGCGCTGATGCGCGCAATTGGTGAAACCGGCGCCGATCTCGTCGTGATGGCGAGCCATGTGCCGAACGTCATGGATTACATCTGGCCGTCCAACGGTGGGAAGCTCGCCGAGCATGCAAAGTGCTCGGTCATGGTTGTGCGCACCTGACGCACCGTTCCACACCAGGAAAAGAACAGGAGAAGCCGACACATGGCGGACAATACTGACATCGACGAAAATACGGGGATCCCCGCGCCAGAAGGCGCGTCCGATCTCATTGATACCGATTACGAGATCGGACAGGACAATATCGTAGCGAAGATCGGCCCCTTCGGTCTGGACATTCACAACCCGGTCTTTCTGATCTCGGGGCTTTCGGTGGTGGCCTTTGTGGTCTACGCGCTGCTGGCCCCGCAGCAGGCGGCCGATTTCTTCGGCTGGCTGCGCCCGGCCCTGACCTCCACGTTTGACGGGTTCTTTCTGTCGGCGGCAAACATCTTCGTTCTGTTCTGCCTCTTTCTCATCGTGTCGCCCTACGGGGCAGTCCGTTTGGGCGGTGCCGACGCCACGCCCGATTACGGCTATACAGGCTGGTTCGCGATGCTCTTTGCCGCCGGGATGGGCATCGGGCTGATGTTCTTCGGCGTTCTGGAGCCTGCGTATTATTTCGGCACCCCTTGGGGGGACGAACCATTGGGGGTGGTGCGCCCGTTCACCGAGGATGGCGTGCTGATCCCGGAAAACGTGGACGCCGCCCGGCGCATGGCGCTTGCCGCGACCTCTTATCACTGGGCGCTGCATCCTTGGGCGATCTATGCTGTGGTCGCACTTGCGCTGGCGCTGTTCAGCTACAACAAGGGTCTTCCGCTGTCGATCCGCTCGGCCTTCTACCCGATCCTCGGTGAACGTGTCTGGGGCTGGTGGGGCCATGTGATCGACATTACGGCTGTCTTTGCCACGCTCTTCGGTCTTGCCACATCGCTGGGTCTGGGCGCGCAACAGGCCAACGCCGGGCTGGAGCATGTCTATGGCATCACCAGCAGCGTGACCGTTCAGGTCATTCTGATCATCGGCATCACGCTCATCGCGCTCGTGTCGGTCCTGCGGGGCCTCGATGGCGGGGTCAAGGTGTTGTCAGAGATTAACATGGGGCTGGCGATCTTGCTTCTGCTCTTCGTGCTGTTCACCGCGGGAGCGGTCGGCATCCTGACCGATTTCGGCAAGACCCTCGTTGCCTATGTGCAAGAGGTGATTCCGCTGTCCAACCCCTTTGGTCGTGAAGACGACGGTTACCGTGAAGGCTGGACCGCGTTCTACTGGGCGTGGTGGATTTCATGGTCGCCCTTCGTCGGCATGTTCATTGCCCGTGTTTCGCGTGGCCGAACCGTCCGCGAGTTCATCACCTGCGTGCTGATCATCCCTTCGCTGGTCTGCGTCTTCTGGATGGCCGTGTTTGGCGGCACCGCGATCAACGACATGATCGCAAACCTCGACGCGAGCGCCGTAAAGGCCAATGTGATCGACAGCTATGTGCCGGAACTGTCGCTGTTTGCGATGCTCGAAAGCCTTCCGCTGGCGTCAATCACCTCGACCGTCGGTATCGTCCTCGTGATCGTGTTCTTCGTGACATCTTCCGACTCCGGCAGTCTCGTGATCGACACGATCACGGCTGGTGGCAAGGTGGATGCGCCGGTGCCGCAGCGCGTTTTCTGGTGTACCTTCGAAGGTCTGGTCGCCATCGCGCTCTTGATCGGTGGCGGTCTTGGATCCTTGCAGGCGATGGTCATCTCGACGGGTCTGCCTTTCACGATCGTGCTGCTGCTGATGTGCTGGTGTATCCTCAAAGGCCTCATGCAAGAGCACAAACATATCTGAACCGCCAAGATGGAACGGGCGCGGCAACGCGCCCGTTTGCGGTTGTGCCCGCCGCAGATACGGCTTGCCGCCCGACTGCCTGATACCTGTCCGATCTTCCGATGCACATATTGCTGACGCGCCATCGGCTGAACCCCGATGCAACCGCACCGCAGGACTGCCGTTCTGACTGCGTTGCTCAGGCGCTTACAAGATGGCCTGTCTTTCAAGTGCCGTATGCGCAAGGTACCGATGTCGATCCGCCTGCCTTGAGCCCGAAATCATCGTTGGCCGCGCGCCCGACACTCCTCCGCATCTGGCCGTCATGGGCCACCTTCAGACACGCGACAGCACGCATTTCAGATCAGCAAAAAACTGCTCCAAACAGATCCCGGATTGACGATCATGAATGGATGCAGGGGTGAAATCTATGCCAGCGGCATGCGCCGTTCTGCCATTGCGGCAAACCAACTGCAGCCGACGGGAATAACCTCGTCATTGAACTCATAATGCGGGTTATGAAGATCAGCGCTGTTGCCGTTACCAATGAACAGATATGCGCCCGGGCGCTCCAAGAGCATCTCGGAAAAATCCTCTCCGCCCATCGTTGGCTCCAGATCGCGCTGTGCCACACCAGAGACCGCCAGAGCGACCTCTGCGGCAAGATCCGCCTCGCGCTCGTGGTTCACCAGCGCAGGGGGGCCGGATGTATGCGTCACCTCTGCCGTCGCGCCATAACCGGCAGCCGTCGCCGTGGCCAGCGCATCAATACGAGCACGCACGAGGCGCTGCACCTCAGGCTCGAAAGTCCTCACCGTGCCGCGCATGTGAACGGAGTTCGGGATCACATTGTATGTGTCGG
>JBFHIW010000087.1:0-6879 GCA_041596235.1 Paracoccaceae bacterium | reverse complement strand
CGCCCTGATATTCATGCGGAGCCAGCTTCTTCGACTTGGCCCGGGCCGCCAGATCCTTCATCTCGGCGCTGAGCGCCGACAGCGACTTCATCTCGGCATCCTTCAGCACAGGCGTGAACAGACCGCCCTCGATCGCCACGGCCACGGCCACGTCGGACGGCTTGAGCTGCAGCACGCGGTCGCCCGCCCAGACCGCATTGGCAGCGGGCACCTGCTGCAGCGCCAGCGCGCAGGCCTTGATGATGAAGTCATTGACCGACAGCTTGACGCCGCGCCCTTCCAGCTGCGCGTTCAGCTTGCCCCGGAAGGCCATCAGCGCATCCAGTTCGATATCCCGGCGCAGGTAGAAATGCGGGATGGTCTGCTTGGCCTCGGTCAGGCGGGCGGCGATGGTCTTGCGCATCCCGTCCAGCTTGATCTCGGTGAATGCGCGACCCTCGTACATCTTCAGAACCGTCTCGGTCGAAGGACCGGTCGGCATCGCGGCAGGTGCCGCCGCCTTGGTCGCCGCTGCCGCTGCCGCAGGGGCTGCGGACGCTGCTGCCGGTTTCGCCTGCGGGCTGGCACCTTCCACATCGGCCTTGACGATCCGCCCATGCGGGCCGGACCCGGTCACGCCCGACAGATCAATCCCCTTGTCCGCCGCGATCCGCCGCGCAAGTGGCGAGGCAAAGACACGGCCACCATCGGCAGCCTTCGGCGCGGCAGGGGCAGGCGTTGCCGCAACCGGGGCCGCCTCGGATTTGGGGGCCTCGGCTTTGGGTGCGGCCTCGGCCTTGGGGGCTGCCGCCTTGGCGTCGGATGCGCTTTCGCCATCCTCCAGCAAGAGCGCGATGGGCGAATTGACCTTCACGCCCTCGGTGCCCTCGGCCACCAGAAGCTTGCCGATCACGCCTTCATCCACGGCCTCGAACTCCATCGTGGCCTTGTCCGTCTCGATCTCGGCCAGAAGGTCGCCCGCCGATACGGTATCGCCCTCCTTGACCAGCCATTTGGCCAGCGTGCCTTCTTCCATCGTGGGCGACAGCGCGGGCATCAGAATTTCAACAGGCATCGCGAGTCTCCTTAGCGGTAGGTCACTTTTTTCACGGCCGCGACAACCTCGTCGGTGGTCACAAGCGCCAGCTTCTCAAGGTTGGCCGCATAGGGCATGGGCACATCCTTGCCGCAGCAGTTGATCACGGGCGCATCCAGATAATCGAAGGCGTTCTCCATGATATAGGCCGACAGGTGGTTCCCGATCGACGCGACGGGGAAGCCTTCCTCGACCGTCACACAGCGGTTCGTCTTCATGACGGATGCGATCAGCGTGTCATAGTCCAGCGGGCGCAGGGTCCGCAGGTCGATCACCTCGGCGCTGATCCCGTCCTTTTCCAGACGGTCAGCCGCTTCCAGCGCATAGGTCATCCCGATGCCGAAGCTGATGATGGTCACATCCGTGCCCTCGCGCCAGATCTTGGCCTTGCCGAAGGGCACGGTGTAATCCTCGAGGACCGGCACATCGAAGCTGCGGCCATAAAGGATCTCGTTCTCAAGGAAGATCACCGGGTTCGGATCGCGGATCGCGGTCTTCATCAGCCCTTTGTAGTCAGAGGCCGAATAAGGCATCACCACCTTCAGGCCGGGGATCTGCGCATACCAAGCCGCGTAATCCTGGCTGTGCTGCGCGCCCACGCGCGCCGCCGCACCGTTGGGCCCGCGGAACACCATCGGCGCGCCCATCTGACCACCCGACATATAGAGGGTCTTGGCGGCCGAGTTGATGATCTGGTCGATCGCCTGCATGGCGAAGTTGAAGGTCATGAACTCGACGATCGGGCGCAGACCACCAAAGGCCGCACCCACCGCGATCCCGGTAAAGCCATGTTCGGTGATCGGTGTGTCGATCACCCGCTTGGGGCCGAACTCGTCCAGCATCCCCTGGCTGATCTTGTAGGCGCCCTGATATTCGGCGACTTCCTCGCCCATCAGGAAGACATTGGGGTCGCGGCGCATTTCCTCGGCCATGCCATCGCGCAGGGCCTCGCGCACGGTCTGCTTGCGGGTTTCCGTGCCTTCGGGCCAGTCGGGCTGCATCTTCGCGGCCTTGGGGGCGGCAGGTGCCGGGGCAGGGGCTGCGGCCGCCTGTGCCGAGGCCGCTTCCGCCTTGGGCGCCTCGGCCTTGGCCGGGGCTGCCACCGCGTCGGATGCGCTTTCGCCATCCTCCAGCAGAAGGGCGATGGCCGCATTGACCTTCACGCCTTCGGTGCCCTCGGCCACAAGGATCTTGCCGATCACGCCTTCATCGACCGCCTCGAATTCCATCGTGGCCTTGTCGGTCTCGATCTCGGCCAGAATGTCACCGGCCTTGACGGTATCGCCTTCCTTGACCAGCCATTTGGCCAGCGTGCCCTCTTCCATCGTGGGCGACAGGGCGGGCATCAGGATTTCAGTTGCCATTGATCTTTTCTCCCTTACGCGCTCTGCGGTACGTCTTCGGCATAGATATCGGTCCAAAGCTCGCTCAGCGCGGGCTCGGGGCTTTCCTTGGCGAATTCGGCGCTCGCATTCACGATATCCTTGATTTCCTTGTCGATGGCCTTCAGGTCATCTTCGGTCGCGTGCTTGCCCGACAGCAGCAGGTCGCGCACATGTTCGATGGCGTCCTTCTCGTCGCGCATCTTCTGCACTTCCTCGCGGGTCCGGTATTTGGCCGGGTCCGACATCGAATGGCCGCGATAGCGATAGGTCTTGATCTCAAGGATGTAAGGACCGTCGCCCGCCCGGCAATGCGCCACGGCTTTCTCGGCCGCGGCCTTCACCGCCAGCACATCCATACCGTCCACGGCCTCGCCCGGAATGCCGAAGGCGTGCCCGCGCTCATAGATTTCCGCGGACGAGGTCGAACGCTGCTGCGACGTCCCCATCGCATACTGGTTGTTCTCGATCACGAAGATCACCGGCAGTTTCCACAAGGCCGCCATGTTGAAGGTCTCGTAGACCTGACCTTGGTTGGCCGCGCCATCGCCGAAATAGGCAAAGGTCACGCGCTTGTTGTCCAGATACTTGTCGGCAAAGGCCAGACCCGCCCCCAAGGGCACCTGCGCGCCCACGATTCCGTGGCCACCGTAGAAATGCTTCTCCTTCGAGAACATGTGCATCGAGCCGCCCTTGCCCTTGGAGTAGCCCCCCTCGCGGCCCGTCAACTCGGCCATGACGCCGTTGGGATCCATGCCGCAGGCCAGCATATGGCCATGATCGCGGTACGAGGTGATGCGCTTGTCGCCTTCCTCTGCGGCAGCTTCCAGACCCACAACAACGGCTTCCTGCCCGATGTAGAGATGGCAGAAACCGCCGATCAGACCCATGCCGTAAAGCTGGCCGGCCTTCTCCTCGAATCGCCGGATCAGCAGCATGTCGCGGTAGAAGCCTTTCAGTTCATCAGCGGAAACATTTGAAACCTTTTGGCTTTTTCTGGTAGCCATGCGGCATCCCCCTCCCGTCGGTAAAGATAGTTTAGCGTTAAACTATCTAATACAGGATTCATCCCCGTGATGCGAGTGCAAAGTTCTTCGCAGGGTTGCGGCGCGCCGGGACCCTGTCAGCCGACAGGGTCTGTCAGCGTACCACGATCTCGTCGGCGCGCATCAGGCCAAGCACGTCGCGCGCCTGCTGGTCCAGCAGATCAAGATCCAGAAATTCGTCCGACAGGCGCCGCGTCAGGTTTTCCATCCGTGCCACGCGTGTCTGCAACACCTCCAGCTCGGCGCGCAGTTTCGCGGCGTCCGCCTGCACTTCCGCGCGGCGGAACAGGCCGTAATTCCCTTGCACCGCGGCGAAGGTGAAATAGGCGCCAAGGCTGAAAGCCACGGCAAAAAAGATCATGACGCCAAAGGCCGGACGGGTGCGGGATGTCATTGCTCTGCCAATCTTCGCGCCTGTCGCCGGCGCTTTGTCACACAATGGCACAAGCGATTCGCCATGTGAATCCCCTTTCGGTTGAATTCACCTAAAAAACACTGAAAAACAGCAGGAAATTGCCGATATCCCGGCCCCGTGCTTCTTCTTGCTGAAAATATCCGGACGCCGCGCCGGCCTCAGGCGCTGGCCTCGAGTGCGGCGACACCCGGCAGGGTCTTGCCTTCCATCCATTCCAGGAAAGCGCCGCCTGCGGTGCTGATATAGGTGAAGTCATCGGCGACCTGCGCGGCATGCAGCGCGGCGACCGTATCGCCGCCACCCGCGACGGTGATCAGCTGGCCCGCCGTGGTCAGTGCCGCAGCATGGCGCGCGGTGGCCATCGTGGCCTCGTCGAAAGGTTCGATCTCGAACGCGCCAAGCGGTCCGTTCCAGATCAGGGTTTTCAGCCCGTCAAAGGCCGCGCAGATCGCGGCGATCGATTGCGGGCCTGCGTCCAGAACCATCTGGTCCTCGTCCAGAACCGTCTCGGGGGTCATCGCGACAACGTCAAAGGGCACACCCGCGCCGAAGCTGCGCGCGACCTTGCCATCGACCGGCAGGATCACCTTGCAGCCGGTGCGCGCGGCCTTTTCCAGGATCTCGCGCGCCGTCTGTTCGAAATCGGGCTCTCGCAGCGATTTGCCCAGCTGCGCGCCTTGCGCCGCCAGAAAGGTGTTGGCCATGCCGCCGCCGATGATCAGCACATCCAGCTTTTCGACAAGGTTTTCCAGAAGTTCGATCTTGGTCGATACCTTGGCCCCGCCCACGACCGCGCCCACCGGACGCTTGGGCGTGCTCAGCGCAGCTTCCAGCGCGCGCAGTTCCGCCTCCATCTGACGACCTGCGCAGGACGGCATCAGATGCGCCAGCCCCTCGGTCGAGGCATGGGCCCGGTGCGCGGCCGAAAACGCGTCATTGCAATAGATCTGCGCCAGTTCCGCCAGTTCGGCGGCAAAGGCCGGGTCATTGGCTTCCTCACCGGGATGGAAGCGGATGTTCTCCAGCAGCACCACATCGTTCGTGGCGGCCTCGGCCCCGTCGAAGGTCTCGACGAAGGTGACATGGCGCGCCAGCACGTTCTCCAGCGCCTGAATCGTGACGCGCAGGGTCATGTCCAGCACGACCTTGCCCTTGGGGCGGCCAAAA
The DNA here is from genome assembly GCA_041596235.1 of Paracoccaceae bacterium. Classification (GTDB taxonomy): domain Bacteria; phylum Pseudomonadota; class Alphaproteobacteria; order Rhodobacterales; family Rhodobacteraceae; genus Seohaeicola. Next base: position 1,794 of record JBFHIW010000087.1, on the reverse strand, counting down.
TGCGCCACCAGCAACACGCGGCCACCGCGGTTCAGGATGTCGCGCACGGTGGGGGCGATCTTCTCGATCCGGGTGGCATCGGTCACCTTGCCCTTTTCGACGGGCACGTTGATGTCCACGCGCACCAGGACCCGCTTGCCGTCAAGGTCCATGTCATCAAGGGTCTTCCACGTCATGCCCGCACTCCTCAGGATCAGCCCGCGCACCTCTTGGCGTGAACGCGCGCTTGCGTCAACACCCCGCTTGGCATTCGCGCGCGCTGGCCTTAGGTATCTGGCCAGAACACATCAGAGGAGGCCCAGATGCCCGAGATCAAAGACCCCGAGAACACCATCCTCATCGAGCTCAAGGGCGGTACCGTCACGATCGAGCTTCTGCCCGACGTGGCACCCAAGCATTGCGAACGGATGAAGGAGCTGGCGCGTTCGGGCCAGTATGACAACGTCTGCTTCCACCGCGTGATCGAAGGCTTCATGGCCCAGACCGGCGACGTGGAGCATGGCGACATGGAAGACGACTTCAACATCCGTCGCGCAGGCACAGGCGGATCGGACCTGCCGGATGTACCGGCCGAATTCTCGCGCCTGCCGCATGACCGTGGCACGCTGGGTGCGGCACGCAGCCAGAACCCGAACTCGGCCAACAGCCAGTTCTTCATCAACTTCAAGGACAACCATTTCCTGAACGGCCAGTACACCGTCTATGGCCGCGTGATTGGTGGGATGGAGCATGTCGACGCTATCACCCGTGGCGAGCCGCCCGCGAACCCCGACCGCATGATCAGCGTCAAGGTGGCCGCCGATGCGTAACGCACTCGCAGCCGCATTGATCCTGCTGGCCGGTCCCGCCCTGGCCACCGGGCTTCAGATCCAGGTCGAGGGTGAGGCCAACGGCACCATCGTGATCGACCTTCTGGATGATGTGGCCCCCGAACATGCGGCCCAGATTGCCGCCATCGCCGCCGAGGGCGGGTATGACAATGTCGTCTTTCACCGCGTGATCGAAGGCTTCATGGCCCAGACTGGCGACGTCGAATTCGGCAAGCTGGGCGGCAACATGTCCCGCGCGGGCATGGGTGGGTCGAACCGCCCCGACCTGCGCGCCGAATTTTCGGACATCCCGTTCGATCGCGGCGTGGTGGGCATGGCGCGCAGCCAGAACCCGAACTCGGCCAACAGCCAGTTCTTCATCATGTTCGATGAGGGCTATTTCCTGAACGGGCAATATACCGTGGTGGGCCGCGTGACCGAGGGCATGGATGTCGTCGATGCGATCAAGCGCGGCAGCGGCCAGAACGGCATGGTCACCGGCCAGCCCGATGTGATGAAGTCGGTCACCGTGATCGAATGATCGCCTGATCATGACCTGATGCGAAACGGGGCCCTCGGGCCCCGTTTTTCATGGCAATCAGGCCGCGCGCGCCGCCTGCATCGCTGCGAATTCCAGTAATTGCGCCAGCGCTGCGATGAAAACCTCGTCCGCCACCGTCATCGCCACGCGCAGGTGACCCGCTGCCGCCGCCCCGAAGCTTTCGCCCGGCATCACCGCGATTCCGTGCTGCTCCAGCAGCGCCATTGCGAAATTCTCGCCGCTCATGCCCGTCGCGCGGATATCCAGCATCAGGTACATCGCACCCTGCGGCGGCTGCGCCCGGACGATGTTCTGCCGCGCCAGAAGATCCAGCGCCAGCGCGCGGCGCCGCAGGAACGGTGCGGCCACCTGCGCCTCCAGCGCATCGCCCTGCGCCAGCGCGAACAAGGCCGCCTCCTGCACGAAACCGGGCACGCCATAGGT
>JBFHIW010000086.1:0-7228 GCA_041596235.1 Paracoccaceae bacterium | reverse complement strand
CATTCCGGGTCTTGCATTCGCCCGACATGTGAGGATAGAAGGCCAGCTAACGGAGAGGTGGCCGAGTGGTCGAAGGCGCACGCCTGGAAAGTGTGTAGGCGGGAGACCGTCTCCAGGGTTCGAATCCCTGTCTCTCCGCCATATGCCAATCGTGACCCAAAGGCGAAGCCCCCAGGTGGGACTTCTTTTGCGTCAATCGGTTTGGCGTGGACATCCGACTTTCCGAGACTGGTGTTTTCGCCGCATGGCGCGCTGATGCCCCGCGCGTTTTTGCATCCGCCTTTCGTCAAAATTGACGCGGATTTGCCTGATAAGGTGCGCACTAAGGCAACCGAGGGTGACGAAGTGCGGCGCACAATATCGCAGGGCGTCCTGCGGCGATTGATGACAACAGGATTTTTGCCTTCTAGCCTGGCGTCATGTTGAACGGACCCTGGACAGATGGCGAGAATGATCTGATCGTCGCGGATTACTTCGCGATGCTTGCCGACGACATTTCCGGGCGGCCTTACAATAAGGCGGAACATCGCCGTGCGCTGATGCCGCTGTTGAACGACCGTTCCGAGGGATCGGTCGAGTTCAAGCACCAGAACATCAGCGCGGTCCTCAAAGGGCTCGGCGAGGACTGGATTTCCGGCTACAAGCCTGCGTTCAATTTCCAGATGACGCTCGTGGACTCGGTCGCTCGCTGGTTGGCGCTGAACCCCGCTTGGTTCGGACGCCAGCCGCGGGGGGCACACTCTGACGCGGGCCTGCGCGACGCAGCGCAGATCTGGATTGGTCCTGCACCGAGCCTGTCGAACCAGCCACCGCCGCAGGAGCTGGAGCAGATGCTGCACATCGCGCGGACGTTCGATGTGGCTGCCCGGGACGAGCGCAATCGTGTGCTTGGTCGTGCCGGCGAGGAGCGCGTCCTTACTCATGAATGCGCCGTGCTGAAATCAGCCGGGCGGGATGATCTTGCACGCAAGGTGCGGTGGGTTTCGGAAGAAGATGGCGATGGTGCAGGCTATGACATCGCCAGTTTCACGCCGGATGGCCGGCCTCGACTGATCGAGGTGAAGACAACGAACGGTTGGGAACGCACGCCATTCCACATCACCCGCAACGAGCTGGCCGTGGCCGAGGATCGTCGATCGGAATGGAGCCTTTTGCGACTGTGGAATTTTGCGCGCGAACCGAAGGCATTCGCGTTGCACCCGCCACTGGATGCGCAGGTCTCGTTGACTGCGACCTCCTTTCAGGCAAGTTTTCACTAGAGAGTCCGAGGCAACTTTTCAGGCTTGCTGCCCCACTTCATGACGGGCTCTCCATCACACGTCCGGGACATTCTTGACCAAGGCGCTTGCAGTTGCGGGGGCAAGGCTGCACACAAGGCCCGACAAGCAATGGGAACAGTCCATGAGATCGCGCAGCTTGGCGGACAAGGTATCGGGGGTATTGCTTTGCGTGATCACCGTGCTTGTCATCTGCAACGAATGGGGGCTGGCGCGGTGGTCGGAACCGGCCAAGCCCTTGCTGGTTCTGCTTCTTGTCCCGATCCTTGCCGCGCAGGTGCGGCTGACCCGACAAGCCTTTGTCGCGGTGGGCGTCCTGCTCAGCCTTGCGCTGGCCGCGACCAATCCCGGCTGGCGGGCCATCGCGGTTGAGGGGCTGGTGACATCGGCCTTCATCGGCGCCTTCTTCACCGCCCTGTCGACGCTGCGCACGGTTGCCGAAACCTCGCCTGCCATTCAGCGCGCCGGCGCCTTTCTGGCCGGACAGCGCCCCGGCAGGCGCTATGCCGCGCTGACCGCAGGGGGACAGGCCTTTGCCTTGCTGCTGAACTACGGCTCGCTGCAATTGCTGGGCGCGCTGGCCATGGCGAATGCGAAACTGGAACCCAATGCAGAGGTGCGCGCGCACCGCATCAGGCGCATGCTGCTGGCGATCCAGCGCGCCTTCGTGTCCACCTTGCCGTGGTCGCCCCTGTCCTTCGCCATGGCGATCTCGATCAGCGTGATCCCGGGAACAAGCTGGTCGCAAGCCATGTTGCCGGGGCTGGTCAGCTCGCTGATTCTGGTAGGGATCGGTTGGGCGCTTGATGCGGTGTTCAAGCCGCGTCTGGCCGCGGTGCCGATCCGGACAGAGCCGCAGGGCACATGGGCCCTGATGCTGCCGCTTCTGGCGCTTCTGGCCGTGCTGGTTGTCTCTGTCGTCGGGCTGGCGCAGCTGACGCAAGTGCGGATCGTAGGGCTTGTCGCGGTTGTCGTGCCCTGCATCGCACTGGTCTGGATGTTCATCCAGCATTGGTCGGACGCGCCGCTGGCCCATGTGGCCGGGCGCATCCGGGACTATGTCCTGACGGAGCTTCCAGGCTATCGCGGCGAATTGGTGCTGCTGATGATGGCGGGCTATATCGGCACCGTCGGCGCGCAGCTTGTAGGGCCGCTGATGCTGCGGGCGGGTCTTGATCTGTCGACAGTGCCACCCTGGCTGATCCTTGTCTCTTTCGTCTGGATCATCCCGCTGGCCGGGCAGGTGGGGATGAACCCGATCCTTGCGGTCACCCTTCTGGGCCCGCTGATCCCCGAAGCCGCCAGTCTTGGCGTGACGCCCACGGCGCTGGTGGTGGCGTTGACGGCGGGTTGGGCGCTGAGCGGTGCAAGCTCGCCCTTTACCGCGACAACGCTGCTGATCGGACATTTCGCCGGGATCAGCGCGCAGCGGGTGGGGCTGATCTGGAATGGCGTCTACACGTTGATCTGCGGTGTTGTCTTGTGTTTCTGGGTGCTGATCCATGCATTCGCATTATAGTCGGGCAGGGGCCAAGGTGCCCGGTTCATGTCAGCCCATGGCCAAGGGTCTGGTGGGAAATTGGAGACAACATGCCTGAGCGTCGCAGTTTCACGACAATGTGCCCGATGAATTGTCATCCGACCCTGTGCGGCATGAGCGTGACCGTCGAGGCGGATGGTGGTGTGACGATCGCGGGGGACGACACCAACCCGGATAGCGAGGGGTTTCTCTGCATGCGGGGCAAGGCCGCGCATGAGATTCTTGGCAATGATCGCCGCCTGCTGAAGCCCCTGGTGCGCACGGCGTGCGGCACCGCAGACTGGGCCGAGGCAAGCTGGGACGATGTGCTGGACCGGATCGCGGGTCGGATGCAGGCGGTCGGGCGCGAGGCTGTCGGGTTCTGGCAGGGGCATGGCAATGCGGTGAACGACTATGGCTTTGGGCTGAAACGTGGCCAGATGGAACGTTTCGCCAATCTTTACGGCTGCCAGTACTGGAACCCGGCGATGACATGCTGGGGATTGGGCGGGTTCGGTCTGGGTCTGACCGGGGCGCTTGAAAGCTCGACCAAGGAGGATCTGGGCGCGCATTCTGACCTGGTCATCCTCTGGGGGGTCAATACCGTCAGTCAGGCCAATACCCTGCGGCATGTGGAGCGCGCGAAGCGGCGGGGCGCGCGGATCATTGCAATCGACGTGCGCAAGACCGAGGCGGCGGCGCTGGCCGACGAGTTGATCCTTGTGCGCCCCGGATCCGATGCCGCGCTGGCGCTTGCGATGATCCATGTGATCATCGCCGATGGCAGTTGGGACGCGGCGTTCGTTGCGCAACATACGCTGGGTTTCGACGCCCTCAAGGCGCATGTGCAGCCGATGACCCCCCTTTGGGCGCAGGCACGGACAGGCGTGCCTGCGGACCGTATCGTGGCGCTGGCCCGCAGCTATGCGGCGACCCGGCCTGCGATGGTCGTCATTGGCGGCTCATCGCTGCACAAGGGCGACAATACCTGGAATGCCGCCCGCGCGATTTCCTGCCTTGTGGGGCTGAGCGGGAATTTCGGCCGCCCCGGCGGCGGGATCGGCCCGCGCCATGGCAGCCGCAGCCATGGTGCCGGATTTGCCGACCTGTCTGCCGCTGACCGCCGCAAGCCCGGCACCTATGTGCCGAACCAGATGGAGGCGATCATCGCCGCGCTGGAAAGCGGTGCGGTCAAGGTCTTTGTCTCGATCGGGTCCAATTTCCTGTCTTCCTTTCCCGATACCACCCGCGTGCGCGCGGCCCTGAACAAGGCCGAGATGGTGATCGCCTATGATATCTTTCCCAACCAGATGATCCGGGAGGCTGCGGATATCGTCCTGCCCGGCACGGTCTGGTTGGAAGAGATCGGCGCGAAGGCCACGAACACGCATGTGCATCTGTCAGATCGCGTCCTGCCGCCGCCGGGCGATGCAAGGCCGGCCTATGCGATCTATAAGGGGCTGGCCCAGCGTCTTGAGATTGCCGATGTCTACCCCTGGACGGATCAGGAGGCGGCGATGAATGCCGCACTCGATCATCCTGCAACGGGCCATGCCACCGTTGAGATGATGCGCGCGGCCGGTGGCCGTGTGCCGCTGAAGATCTCGCATGTGGCTTACCCGACGTTTGAATTTGCCACACCATCCGGCAAGATCGAATTCCTGTCCGAACGGGCCGCCGCGATGGGGCTGCCCGCGCTGCCTGTGGCGGCTGATCCCGCGCCGGGCGCGGGTGGGCTGATTCTGGCGCACGGGCGTACATTCGCGCATTTCCATGCCTTCTATGATCACGGGCGCGCGCTTCCGACGCTGGCCGCGCGTGAGGACGCGGCGGATCTGTGGATCGCGCCTTCCGATGCACAGGCAAGGGGGGTGTCGGACGGGGACAAGATCGATGTGTCGAGTTCGGGCGGATGTTTTCGCGCGCGGGCAAAAGTGACGGCGCGGATACCCGCCGGGGCGGTCTGGATCAGGGATGGCTGGCCAGGCCTGAATGCGTTGACCGATGGCACCGCAGTCCTGCCCGATGCGGCGCTGGATACCTTTGCCTTTTCCGTGGGCCAAAGCCACTTCGGCGCGCGGGTCGAGGTGCGGGTGGCCGACGGGGATTGATGCGTCGAACCTGTCGAGGACCGAGGATCCGGCGCGGGGCATGCGGCAGTGTGATGGCCCGGTGATCGGGATCCGGAGCATCCGTTGACCAGGGCCGCGGTTGTCGAGGATCGCGCGGCTGCGGAAAATGCGCGGTTGTTTGGGATGTTCGGCTATGACACCTGACTGACCCGATCCTGAAGGTGCCGGGTTGCCAGGGATCAGCACCAGCGTTCTGCGCCCGGACTGTCGCTGGTGGCGAAGACAGGGCAGCGCCTTGTGCTAGAACCGCTCATCCTTCAGCAGCGCGCAGAGTGCGTCCAGTTGGGTGCTACCCGCGCCGCTCGCTTCCTGCTCGAAGGCGCGGTAGAGGGTCAGCACGCGCTGGCCCGCCTCGGTCAGCCGCGCGCCGCCGCCGCCGGGACCGCCGCGCGTGCTGTCCACCAGCGGATCGCGGAACATCTCGTTCAGGGTGCCGATCAATTGCCATGCGCGCTTGTAGCTCATGCCCATTTCCCGGCCCGCCGCCGCGATCGACCCGGTGCTGGCGATCCGCTCCAGCAGTTCGGCCTTTCCGGGGCCGATCATCTCGTCGGCGCCAAAGACGATGCGGATGCGCAAGCGGGGGCGATGTGGGTCCTGTTCCATGCGGCGACATTCCTACCCGCGCCTGCTGAATGCAAGCGCCACGCGACGGGTTTGATCGAGGCTGCGCTTGCGCCGCCGCGGTGGATCGTCCAGATAGATGCCCTGCGCCGCACCGCGACGCAGTCCTGCGCTGCCGTGAATGGAGCAAACCCGATGACTTACCCACAGGCGCCCGCCGCACCGGATCACATGGGCCTTGCACCAGCGGCCACCGGGATGGTGCAGCCATGACGCCCGCCGCCAGACTGGCTGCCGCAGCCCAGGTGCTTGATCAGGTGCTGACGGGCGAGCCTGCGGAAAAAGCGCTGATCGGCTGGGCAAGGCGCAGCCGCTTCGCAGGCTCGGGCGATCGCGCGGCGCTGCGTGATCTGGTGTTTGATGCGCTGCGCTGCAAACGCTCGTTTGCGGCCCTTGGCGGCGCGATGACCGGGCGCGGCCTGATGCTGGGGCTGCTGCGGGCCTCGGGTCAGGATCCGGACGCGCTTCTGACCGGGCAGGGGCATGCGATGCCCCCTCTCACCGCGGAAGAGCGGCAAGGCGGACGCGCCCCGGCGCCGGGGCCGGAGGCCTGCGACATGCCCGACTGGCTTTGGCCCTTGCTGCTGGACAGCCTTGGCGACAAGGCCGTGCCGGTCGCATCCGTCCTGCAAAGCCGCGCTCCGGTCATGCTGCGTGTCAACCTGACCAAGGCCAACCCGGCGCAGGCCATTGCCGCACTGGCCGAGGATGGCATCGCCGCCGCACCTGATCCGGTGGCCAGTACCGCGCTGAAGGTTGGCGAGGGGGCGCGCAAGCTGGCGCAATCGCAGGCCTATCTTGCGGGGTTTGTCGAATTGCAGGATGGCTCAAGTCAAGCAACGATGGATGAACTTCTCCTGCCAAGTCACGGGAAGATATTGGACTTCTGCGCAGGCGGCGGGGGCAAGTCACTGGCGATGGCGGCGCGGACACAGGCGCGGATCATGGCCCATGATGTGCAGCCGTCGCGGATGAAGGATCTTCCGGCGCGGGCGGCGCGGGCCGGTGCCCGGATCGAGATTCCGGACAGCGCTGCCCTTGCGCAGGCGGGTCCCTTCGATCTGGTTCTCTGTGATGCCCCCTGCAGTGGTTCCGGGGCCTGGCGCCGCGCGCCCGAGGGGAAATGGGCCCTGACCCCGCAACGGCTGAGCGAGCTTTGCGCGATCCAGGACAGCATTCTCGGGTCTGCAGCGGCGCTTGTCGGGCCGCAGGGCGTTCTGGCCTATGCCACCTGTTCGGTCTTGCGCGATGAGAACGAGGCGCGGGTTGACGCCTTTCTGGCGCGCCATCCCGCGTGGCGGCAGGTCGATGCCCGGCGCTGGTATCCGGGTCCCTCGGGGGATGGATTCTTCCTTGCGCAGATGCGCTTGGGTTGAAAAAGCGTATGAAAATCGCCTTTTGCGCGAAAATTAAGTCGTGATTAAGGTCTGTTCTGGCATGCTGTGATGGTGCGATTCGCGGTTGATGTCGGGTGCAGGTGGTTTGAATACGGTAACAAGTGACAGCGCAGGTGGGTCGATGATCCGCGCATGTGCCCGCATCATCGCTCATGCGGGGGTTTTGTCCCTGCTGGCGGTGTTGTCGCTGGCCTTTGCCATGACGCTGGACGATGACGGTCTGTCGCAGATCTTTCTTGCGGTCACATCGGTTCTGGGGGCCACGCTGACGCTGGCTTT
>JBFHIW010000085.1:0-7534 GCA_041596235.1 Paracoccaceae bacterium | reverse complement strand
TCCCTTCACCCGCTCCAATATTCCGACACAACCGCGTTTCTTAAAGCAAGCCTCAACTTCTGGTCGAAATATTTTGAAGCTGACCCTTGCACTGCTAGCTAGTCCGCACCAAGTTCGTCGGAGAGAGCGGTGGTTGCCGGGCCCATGTCACTCTCTAAATGGCAAAACCGGTGACTGGCCTAACGTGTGATGACCGCTACTGTAAGGGACCCGCACGCGAGTAAAGGTAAGGCACGTTTATGCGGGCAACTCTGACACTCGAAGCCAGCAGATCGAACGGTACGAAGTATCGTATGAGACTGTCCTTGGGCTTCTTTGCTCTTGGCTGGCTTTTTAAGTACATCGGACTCTAGGTCTGGTTTGGGGTCGTTCTCTGGAGCGGCCCCAATTTCGTTAAGGTAACTCCATCCTGCCATCGCCAACAGCGCCTTCCTGCCCCTTGCGGGTTGAGACCCTGCCGTTCTGCGCCTAGGGTCGCAGCAGCAGAATGACCAACCCGAAGGAAGACTGTCATGACATGGAACGTGTATCTCTCAGGCGAAATCCACACCGATTGGCGTGAACAGATCATCAATGGCGCAGAAGGTCTTGATATCGCGTTCCATTCCCCGGTCACCGATCATGCGGCCAGTGACGATTGCGGGGTCACGATCCTGGGGGCGGAACCCGACAAGTACTGGCATGACCACAAGGGCGCGATGGTGAACGCCATCCGCACCCGCAAGGGTATCGCCGATGCCGATGTGGTGGTGGTGCGCTTCGGCGATCAGTACAAGCAGTGGAATGCCGCCTTCGACGCGGGCTATGCGGCGGCTTTGGGCAAGTCGCTGATCATCCTGCACGGGCCAGATCACCAGCACGCCCTCAAGGAAGTGGATGCCGCGGCTTTGGCGGTGGCGCAGACGCCTGATCAGGTCGTGTCCATCCTGCGTTACGTGCTTGAGGGAAAGCTCTGATCCGATGACAGCACCCGACATGGGCACGCTCAGCGCGGCCCAGATCATCGCACATCTGCGCCTGATCCCGCATCCCGAGGGTGGCCATTACCGCCAGACATGGATCGCCGAGGGCGCTGCGCGCGCCAGCGGCACCTGCATCTATTTCCTGCTGGCGGCGGGCGAGCGCAGCCATTGGCACAGGGTCGACGCGGCCGAGATCTGGCATTTCTACGCAGGCGCCCCGCTGATCCTGTCACTGGCCGCAACCGAGGCAGGCCCGGCGCATGATCACCGGCTGGGCCCGGATCTTCTGGCGGGCGAGGCGCCCCAGATCATCGTGCCGCCCGATCATTGGCAGGCGGCGCGCAGCACCGGGGACTGGACGCTGGTCGGCTGCACCGTCAGCCCCGCCTTCCGGTTCGAGGGCTTCACCCTCGCCCCCGCAGGTTTCGACATTCCCCGCGTCGATTGACCCTTGACCTCAGGGCTGCCGTGGCGCGGCCTGCCCCCGCAGATGCGCCAGTGTCGCGGCGCAGGGCTGCCCCGCGTAGAAGGTCGTCAGGATCGCATCGAACACCGCGCGCGTCTGGGGATCCTGCGCCGCCTCGCGAAACAGCGTGGCCGAGGACCTGAGCTTGAGCGCATCGACCTCTCCCATGATCTGCGCGGCGCTACGGCCCGGATGCAACAGAACCGCCCGCGCCGCCGCGATCAGACCGGGCCCCAGATCGGCATCGGCGAGGTAGGCGCGCGCCTCGGCCATGTCTTCGATCCCGAAATGCAGCGCGGTCGCCGACCGGCCAAGCACCTTGAGCTGGGGAAAGATGAACCACATCCAATGGGTCTGCTTGCGGCCCTTGGTCAACTCTGCCAGAGCCGTGTCATAGGTATCGAACTGGGCAATGTCGAACCGTGTCAGATTGCTCATGGTGCCTGATGCCTCCCGCGCGTCTTCCCTTCAGGGGCCCCCTATCCCAGCATAGCCCCCTCACACCCCCGCCGGCAATCCGCGCGCGGACCTGCCCTTGGCATCCCCCTGCGCCCGGCCTAAGAAGGGGCATCCCGATGCAGAGACGCAAGGCACCCACCCTGACCCGCGCATTCATCCTGACCACGATCATCGTGCTGGCCACAGGTGCGGCTGGCGGCCTTCTGGCCAGCTACACGCTGCTGCCCCTGCCCTATATGCTGGGCAGCCTGATCGCCACGGCGATGCTGTCCAGCGTGACGGGCCACCGCTTTCCTGCGGGCTACAAGTTCCCCCAAAGCATCCGCCTGATCTTTCTGGCAGTGATCGGCGTGATGATCGGCGCACAGGTCACGCCCGGCATGGTGGCGATGCTGCCTTCGCTCGCGGTCAGCTTCGCGGCACTGACCCTGTTCGTGGCTATGGCCCATGCGGGCAATTACGTGATATTCCGGCGGCTTGGCGGCTATGATCGCCCGACCGCCTTCTACAGCGGCACCCCCGGCGGGCTGATGGAAAGCATCGCCATGGGCGAAGAGGCCGGCGCCAACCTCGCGATCCTGACCATGCAGCAATTCCTGCGCATCGTGCTGGTGATCACGATCCTGCCCATCGGCCTCTCGCTCTGGCTGGGTGCGCCCGTGGGCAGTGCGGGCGGCATGACGCTGGCGCGCCCCGATGTGGATCTGGCGCTGCTGCCCGTGGTGATCGCCGTGGGCGCGCTTGGGCTGGGCATCGGGAAATGGCTGCACCTGCCTGCCGGGCAACTGACCGGGCCACTGTTCGTGGCGGCAGCCGTCAGCCTGACCGGGATCGTGCCCCTCGAGATGCCGCAATGGCTGATCAACGAGGCGCAGATCGTGATCGGCGCCAGCCTCGGGATGCGTTTCGGCGGGCTGCAGGGCCGCGCCCTGGCGCGCGGGATCGGTCTGGGGCTGATCTCGGTCTGCCTGATGATGGCGATCGCGCTGGGGCTGGTGGTGATCGTCCATGACATCACCGGCGCGCCTTTCGACATGCTGCTGATCAGCTTCGCGCCCGGAGGCGTGACCGAGATGGCGCTGATCGCGCTGAGCCTGCAGGCCAATCCGGCCTTGGTGACAGCCCATCACATCTATCGCATCATCCTGACGGTGATCGAGATGTCGGTGATCGCCCGCTGGAAGGCACGCGGCCCCTGACGGATCCCGATGCGCTTTGACAAGCGGCACCGGGTCAGAGTAACTGAACTGACGTTCAATTCTAAGGGAAGAGGGTTCACATGCTGATGCAAGATACGGCTGCGGTCATCACGGGCGGCGCATCCGGCCTGGGCGAGGCCACCGCCCGCCTGTTTCGCGCCGCGGGCGCACAGGTCACGATACTGGATCGCGACGCCGCGCGCGGTCAGGCCGTGGCCGAGGAGATCGGCGCGCATTTCGCGATGACCGACGTGACCAGCGAGGACTCGGTCAAGGCCGCGATTGCCCTTGCCATGGACAAGATGGGCAAGATCAACGCCGCGATCAATTGCGCGGGCGTGGGAACGGCTGAAAAGACCCTTGGCCGCGAGGGGCCGCACAGCCTTGACCATTACAACCGCGTGATCGGGATCAACCTTGTGGGCACCTTCAACGTGGCCCGCCTGGCCGCCGCCGAAATGGCCAAGAACGCCCCCACCGAGGACGGCCAGCGCGGCGTGATCGTCAATACCGCCTCGGTTGCGGCTTTTGACGGGCAGAAGGGCCAGGTGGCCTATGCCTCGTCCAAGGCGGGCATCGCGGGCATGTCGTTGCCGATGGCGCGGGATCTGTCACGCGAAGGCATCCGCGTCATGGCGATCGCGCCCGGCATCTTCCTGACGCCGATGCTGATGGGCCTGCCGCAGGAAGTGCAGGACCAGCTTGCCGCCGATGTGACCTGCCCGCGCCGCCTTGGCCGCCCCGAGGAATACGCATCCCTCGCGCGGTTCATCGTCGAATCGGGCTATCTGAACGGCGAGACGATCCGGATCGACGGTGCCCTGCGCATGCGCTGAGCATTGCAGCGCAACCCGTTGTGAGCAAAATGAAACGGCGGGCCTGACCCGCCGTTTTTTCATCCATCAGCCGTCGCTGTCGCGCCGCATCCGCGCGGCCATGACATCAAGCCCCCGCGCCTCGAACGAGGCCACAACGCCCGCATGATCCACCGCCTCGCGGTTCTGGCTCAGCTTGGCCTTGGCCGCGATTCCGCTGATGTCGATCCGGAAGGCCACGATGGCGGCCAGCATCCCGTCCATGTAATCGCGCGGTGCATCCGCCATGCGCCACGCGGCATCCCCGTTCATTCGCGTCTCATGATCGCGGGTCAGGCGCCCGACGATGGCGCGCTTGGCCTTGTCGTCATGCTGGAAGGTGATCGCGCCCGCCACATGCACCACCTGGTAGTTCCATGTCGGCACATGCCGGTGATGGTCCTGCTTGGTCGGGTAAAGATTGGGCGAGACATAGCCATCCTGCCCGCGAAAGATCGCCAGAACCGGTGTGCCATCCGGGATGATGCGGTGCATGTCGTTGTTCAGGGCCACGTGGCCGATCAGGGCGGAATCGCCCTCACGCATCACCGGCAGATGGTTGGCCACAAGACCCTCGGAGGTTTGCGCCACGATCGCGGCCAGCGGAAAGGCCTCGATCAGCCCTGCCACCTCTTCAGGGTTCGTCTCGCGAAAATGCTCAGGCATATACATAGGCTTGCACCCCTCTCCTGAAGTATCACGTCACCTTTCGGCCTTTGCCTCCAGCGTCAGCCATTCCTCTTCGGCCGCGGCAAGGGCATCCTGCCGTTGCACCAGCGCCTCGGTCGCCTTGCGGAACTTGACCGGCTCTTTCGTGAAAAGGTCAGGCGCGGCAAGATAGTCCTCAAGCTTGGCGATCTCGGCCTCCAGCGCGTCGATCACGCCGGGCAGCGCCTCAAGCCGATGCTTCTCGGTAAAGGAAAGCTTTGATTTCGCGGCACTCTTGGCAGGCGTCGCGACCGGGGTTGCGGCGGGCGCCGCAGCGGGTGCCTCGGGCGCCTTGCGCTTGCCGTCATAGCTGACCGAATTCCAGCCCGGCGCACCGCCCCCCTCGCCGCGCTGGGCCTGATAATCGGTCCAGCCGCCGGCATAGACCGTGGCGCGCCCGTCGCCTTCCATCGCGATCGTGGTCGCGGCGACCCGGTCAAGGAAGTCACGGTCATGGCTGACCAGCAGCACGGTGCCGTCGTAATCGTCCAACAACTCCTGCAGCAGGTCCAGCGTCTCGATATCGAGATCGTTGGTCGGTTCGTCCAGCACCAGCAGGTTGCTTTCCTTGGCCATCAGCTTGGCCAGCAAGAGCCGCGCCTTCTCGCCCCCCGACAGGCTGCGCACGGGCGCCCGCGCCTGACGTTCATCGAACAGGAAATCCTTCAGATAGCCCACCACATGCCGTGGCTGACCGCGCACCAGCACCTGATCTGCCTTGCCCGACACCCGCATCTCGGGATCGCCGGTCAGGCTGTCCCAGAGGCTCATCTCGGGGTCCAGCTGCGCACGCGCCTGATCGAAGATCGCGGGCATCAGATTGGTGCCCAGCCGGATCGTGCCGCCATCCGGGGATTCCTGCCCCATCAGCATCTTCAAAAGCGTGGTCTTGCCCACGCCATTGGGTCCGACAAAGGCCACGCGGTCGCCGCGCTGGATCTTGACCGAGAAATCCTGCAGGATCACCTTGTCGCCATAAGTCTTTGAAATACGGTCGGCTTCTGCAACCAACTTGCCGGATTTCGCACCCGCCTCAAGCGACATGGCCGCCGTGCCCTGGCGCCTGATCTGGCTGGAGCGTTCCTCGCGCAGCGCCGTCAGCGCGCGCAAGCGGCCCTGATTGCGCTTGCGCCGCGCGCTGATGCCCTCGACCGCCCAACGCCCCTCGGCCTTGATCTTGCGGTCCATCTTGTGGCGCTGCATGTCCTCTTCTTCCCAGACCTTGTCGCGCCAGGCCTCGAACCCGTCGAACCCGGTCTCCTGCCGACGCACCATGCCCCGGTCGATCCAGAAGGTCGCCCGCGTCAGGGCCCGCAGAAAGGCGCGGTCGTGGCTGATCAGCACGAAAGCCGCGCGGGTCGTCGACAGCTCGGCCTCAAGCCAGGCGATCGCCTCGATGTCCAGATGGTTGGTCGGCTCGTCCAGCAACATCAGCTCGGGCGCCTCGGCCATCAGCTTGGCCAGCGCCGCGCGCCGCCGCTCGCCGCCCGATGCGGTGCTGACAGGGCGCGCAGGGTCGAATTTCAACCCCTCGCCCGCGATCTCGACCTTGTAGGCCTCGGACGGGTCCAGACCGCTGGCGGCATAATCGCCCAGCGTGGCGAAACCCTCCATCAGCGGGTCCTGTTCCATGTAGCCCACGGTCACGCCGGGCGTGACCACGCGGGTGCCCTGATCGGCCTCGACCAGACCGGCCATCACCTTCATCAGGGTGGACTTGCCCGATCCGTTGCGCCCCACCAGCGCCAGCCGGTCACCCGGCTGCACCACAAGGGACAGATCGGCGAAGACCGGGTCACCGCCGAAGGTCAGGGAAATGTCGGAGAGCTGGAGAAGGGGTGCGCGTGCCATGCTCGCCTGCTATCCGGGCCGCGACGCGCCGTCAAGCGCCGCCAAAATCCGGTGGCGTGGCTCAGGCCATGACAGCGCGCAACAACCGCTTGCGCGCCTCGGGGATGGCGCGGATTTCCAGACCGGTGAAGACATGCAGCGTGTTCATCTGCGGGTCGATCACCGCATGGTCGCTGACCCATCCGCCCATCATCAGATAGGTGCGCAGCAAAGGCGGCATGGCCTGCATGGCGCGGCGCTTGTCCGGTGCGCGCGTGACCTCAGCACCGAAGGCAAAGACCTGCGGCGCCTTGATCCCCGGCAGCCAGTCGGGCGGGGCAAGATGGTTGTCCTTCAGCAGGGCGAAGGCATCCAGATAGCGGCTCTGATCGATGCCGCGAAAGGACGAGCAGCCGAACATCATCTCGATTCCCTGCGCATCCACGTGACAGGTCAGCGCCGCCCAGGCCAGACGCAGGATGTCGGGGTCATGGTGATCCGGATGGATGCAGAAGCGGCCGATCTCGATCATCGGTCCGGCAAAGCGCGTCAGGGCGGTGAGGTCATAGAATTGCGCGGCGTAGCTGCGCCCGATCTGGCGCCCGTCGCCCAGATCCAGCATCCGAAAGCAGCACACAAGCTGCCCGCTGCGCAGATCCTCGACCATGGCATGGGTGCAGATGGAATCGAAAGCGTCGCGATCCAGCCCCGTTTCCAGCCCCGGCTCTGCCCCTGTGTCGGCACCGCCATGGAACGCCAGGTAGCGCAGCCGCTGTGCGGCCATCAGGTCCGCTGCGGTATCTGCAAGCCGCAGCCGGTAAATGCCTTTGGTGACTGGCTGCATCAGGCCTCTCCGCCGCCGGTTTCACGCAAGGCTACGGTCAGCCCCGGAGCCGCGCAAGATGTATCCGGCCCGCGCAGACAGGCCTCAGCCCAGGAAGTCGGAGGCGCGGAACCCGCCGATGCTGCCGATCAGGCGGCGGATGATCGACTCGTTGGTGCCGCTGGTGCCCGTGATCCGGCGCGAGATCGGGACGACCTGCCCGTCTTCAAGGC
>JBFHIW010000084.1:0-7667 GCA_041596235.1 Paracoccaceae bacterium | reverse complement strand
CACGGCCCGGATGCTGGGAACGGCCTTTGTCGTGATCGCGATTTCCTGGATCTCGGTCCGGGCAGGGCCGCGCATCGGTGGCGTGATCGTGGGATTGCCGATCGTGCTGGCGCCGGGTCTGGGCTTCATGTTGCTGGATCAATCCGGGGATTTCGTGGCCGCCGCTGCGGCAGGGGCCTTGTACTCGCTGGCGGCGACGCAGGTCTTTCTGCTGGTTTTCGTCGCTCTGGCGCAAAGGTCCGGTCCCTTTGCGTCGGTGGCAGGTGCCGCGCTTGCCTGGCTTTGCCTGGCCATACCGCTGAGCGTTCTTCAGCATCCGCTGCTTGTTGGGGCGCTGTTGTTCGCAGCCGTGACCATGACAGCACGCCGGATCGGGCTTTTTTGGGTCGCGGGAACCGATGCCAAGGCCGCCGCCACGAAATGGGGTCTGATGGCGTTGCGCGGCATACTGGCCGGTATTCTGGTCGGTGCGGTCACCTTGGGCGCATCTGTCCTCGGTGCCGGATTCTCGGGTGCGTTGGTGGCCTTTCCGATCGGGTTCACGGTCATCGCCGTATCGCTGCATCTTGATCATGGCGGTGCCTTTGCCGCCCAGACCGCCTATGCCGGGCTGACAGGGATGAGCAGTCTGGCCATCTTCTGCCTCTGCCTTGCGCTGCTCTTGCAGCATCTGCCCGGCGGGATGGCTTTTGCCCTCGCGCTTGCGGCCTCGGTTCTGGCGACGCTGGTCATGACGATGATGGCGCGGCGCAGGGCGCAGGGGCGGTCTTGACATGCGCGGTGCTGGCATGGTGGCTGAAGACATGCATTCAGGGATCGGATCGCAATCATGGTAGATTTCAAGGGGCTGGAGACCTTCCTCTGGGTCGCGGCCCTGGGCAGTTTCCGGGGTGCAGCGCAAAAGCTGAACACCACCCAGCCCGCGATTTCCCACAGGATCGCCCAGCTTGAGGCCGAGGTGGGCGCGAAACTGCTGACGCGCGAAAGCCGCAACGTGGCACCAACGCTGCGCGGGCGGCAGTTGCTGGTCTATGCCGAAAAGATTCTGGCCATGCGCGCCGAGATGCTGGCCAGCCTGCGCGACGCCGAGGCCGTGCGCGGCGTGATCCGCCTCGGCGTGGCGGAAACCATCGTTCACACGTGGTTGCCCGATTTCATCAAGGAAGTGCACCGGATCTATCCGAACCTGTCGATCGAGATCGAGGTGGATATCTCGCCTTCGCTGCGGGCGCGTCTTCTGGCGCAGGAAATCGACATTGCCTTTCTTCTGGGGCCCTTGTCGGCCCCGCTGCTGCGCAACCGGTTGCTGTGCGAATACCCCGTGGGCTTCATCGCCAGTCCTTTGCTGAAGGTGCCGAACCCGGCTGATGTGCGCGACCTTGCGCAATTTCCGCTGATTACCTTTGCGCGCAAGACCCAGCCCTATGAACAGGTCAAATCCCTGTTCAACCGGCCCTACCTGCCGCCGATCAACCTGCATGCAAGCGCTTCGATGGCGACGGTCGTGCATCTGGCGACCGAAGGGATCGGAATTGCCGTGATCCCCCATGAACTGGTCGAGGCGGAGCTGCGCGAGGGCAAGCTGGAACGCATCCAGACAGAGGTGACGATGCCGCCACTGGCTTTCTGCGCCAGCTGGCTGGAAAGCCCCGATACCCTTGCCGTCGAACTGGTGGTCGAGATCGCTGCCCGCATGGCCGGTAGCTGGAACGAGCCGCCGCGCCCCGCCTAGTCGGACCCGATGGTGCGCGGCGCAAGCCGCACCCCCGCGTCGACCCGCGAGCCGGGATAGGCGACGACGGCCTCGCCTTCCGCGATACCCGCGATGATCTGCACCCAGTCTGCGGTCATGCGGCCCGTCTCGACGGTGCGGATCGCGGCGCGGTCGTTGTCGGCGACAAATAGCGCCCATTGTCCGTCCTGACGGAACAGGGCCGCGCGGGGCACCTGCAACACATCCTGCCCCGACCAGACCACGATCCTCACATAAACGCGGTACCGATCGCCCAGACCGGCGCGATTTTCGGGCGGCGAGGTGATGTCGAGCAGCAGACGCACGCGTTGTTCCTCGATTCCCAATGCGGATACGCGGGTGAAGGCTGAAGGGTCGATGCGGCGCACCTTGGCGTCGATCACGCCTGCGCCGCCCCACCTTTCGACATGGGCGTGGGTGCCCGGCGCGATGCCGATCGTGTCGGCGGACAGCAGATCGACCTCGATCTCCAGATCGTCGAGATCGCCAATGCTCAATAGCGGCGCACCGGCCTGAACCAGCCGCGCGTTCAGGTCCGTGACCTCAAGAACCGTGCCCGACACCGGCGCCGTCAGGCGGATGCAGCAATCCGAGATGACGCCCGCAGCTTCGGGCGTTTCCGGCCCCATCAGCTGCGCGCGCGCCCGGTCCAGCGTGGCGCGGGTCAGCTCCAGCTCGGCTTGTGCGGCCTGTCGCGCCGCGCGGGCCGAGGCCGTGGCCTGCGCGCTGTTTTCCAGCACGGTCACGGAGATCGTTCCGCGTTCGGCAAGCGTCTTGTTGCGCTCCAGCTCTGCCTCGAAATGGCTCAACTCGACATCGGCGCGGTTCAGCTGCGCTTCGGCCAGCCTCACGGCTGCTTCGGCCTCGGTCACGGCGGCCTCGGCCAGTCGGCGGGCGCGGGCGTCAAGGAAGGCGGGTTCGGCAGGCTGGATCACGGCCACGATAGTCTGGCCCGCCGTGACCCGATCGCCTGTGTCCACAGGGGACCGGGTCGTGTTTCCCGTGACCGGAGCGGTCACCTGCCATGGATCACGGATCCGGGTCATGCCTTCGGCTGTCACTGTCACCTCCATCGGGGCGATGCGCGCCGTCACCAGATCGACCGGCACGGGTTGCGGCCGCAAGGCCCACAGCAGGCCACCGATCACGGCCAGCACCGCGACAGCGCCAAGGATCAGTCGGATGTAGCGTGTCATGGTCATTCCTTCTGCTTGAGGGCTGTCACGATGTCGATCCGATCCAGCCTGCGCCGCACCAACAGGACCGACACGAACGCGGTCGCCAGTGCGGTCAGCGCGGCTTGGGCATAGGTGGCCCGGGAAATGACCATCGGCAGGCTGATGATGTCGGTCGAGAATCCTTGCGTCATCAGGATCGCGAACCAGTAGCCCAGCAGCCAGCCCACCGGCACGGCAACCAGCGTCAGCAGCATTTGCTCCGCGATCAGCACATAGCCGACCTCGGCCCTGCGAAAGCCCAGCACGCGCAGGCTTGCCAGTTCATGCGCGCGTTCAGCCAGCTGGATACGGGCCGCGTTATAGACCACGCCGATGGTGATCAGCATTCCCAGCCCCGAGAAGATGATGGTCATCGTGATCAGGCTTTCATTCATCGTCGCCTCCATCGAGGCGCGCACATCCTCCCAGAGGGTGAAGCCCGCGATAGCCGGTGTCTGCTTGATCCGTGTTTGCAGGGCGGGCAGAAACGACGTGTCAACGGCCAGATGCAACATGTTGATCTGGGGCGTTTCGTTCATCAGGGCAAAGAAGGCGTCACGCCGCATCAGGATGTCCTGTCCCATGCTCTGACGAAACACGCGTGTCACCGTCACATCCCATGGCTGCCGGGGCGGCGCCAGAAGCTCGACCTCGACCTTGTCGCCGGGCACCAGCCCCAGGTAGGTGGCCAGCGATTCAGGCAGGGCCACGCCACTGTCCGGCAGGGGGATCGGCCTGCCTTCGGGGTCCAGCAGGCGGGTCAGCTCAGCGGCGGGATCTCGCGCCATGAGGCTGACAAGCTTCGATACCTGCCCGTGCCTGATCCGCACAGGCGCGGCATAGACCCCTTCGGCATGCAGCACACCGGGCAGGGACAGGGCCGCCAGTTCCGCCTGTTCCTTGACCGGTTGATGCAGGATCAACGTTGCATGCTGGCGGTTGGTCCGGTCGAACAGATCCTCCATCACCACGTCGATGATGTCGAAGGTTACGAAAGACGCGACCAGCACGGCCACTGATCCGGCAACCCCGAACAGAGTGACGGCCGCGCGACCGGGCCAGCGCGTCAGCGACCGGACGATCATCATTGTGGTCTGGCGCAGACCAAGCCTGTACCCCAGCGCATCGGCCCAGCCACGCCGGTAGACCGGCGGGGCAGGCGGGGCCATGGCGACAGCGGGTGCCAGCCGGACCGCAGCCGATACCGCGCGCATCGCGCCTAGAATGACGGCGCCCATCGCCGCCGCACCAGAAATGACCATCGGCGCAGCCCCCGGCCTGTAATCCAGCCAGGGGAAGCGGAAGTATTCGGTGTAAAGCGCGGTCATCTCGTGACCCAGCCACCACCCCATGCCCCACCCGATCAGCATGCCCGCCAATCCGATCCCGACCGTCATCTTGAGGTAATGGATCACGATGGTCGGGGTCGGATAGCCGATGGCCTTGAGCAGCCCGATCTGCCGCCGTTCCAGCGCGATCAACCGCCCCAGCACCATGTTGACCAGAAAGGCCGACACGACCAGAAAGATCGGTGGCAGCACGCGCGCCATCGCGCCAAGCTGGCTGAGTTCCCCTTCGATGAAGACATGCGACATCTGCCGGTCGCGCCCATGCGCGCCCGTGCCGCCATATGGGGCAAGCAGGCGGTCCACGGCGGCGATCACCGCCGCCTCATGCGCGCCGCGCGACAGGCTGAGGGTCAGGTCATTGAAGGCACCATCAAGATCGGTGGCGGCAGCCGCGGCGGGTTCGCGCATCCAGATCAGGCCGAAATGCCTGTCATCGGGCATCATCGCGGCTGGGCCAAGCGTGTAGATGTATTCGGGCGACAGCAGGTGCCCCGTCACGACCAGTTCGCGCAGACGCCCGTTCAACACGGCGCGGAACCTTTCGCCGGGGCGAAGCCCGTTCGCCTGTGCAAAGGGTTCCGACAGCGCCACCTCGTCCGGTTGCAGCGGATCAGGCAATCGACCCGCGCGCAGCAGAGGCAGGTTCAGCGCAGGCTCCCCCAGCGAAGGCAAGGAGATGACGCGCGCAGAAGCCGGTTCGACCATGCCTTCCAGATCCACCATCGCGGTAAAGACGATCCGCGCCTCGACCTGCGCCACGCCGTCGATGGCGGCGATTTCCGACAACAGACTGCGCGGTGCGCGGGTTGCACCGGCGAAGACATCGGCAAAGCGGTGGCGTTCGTAAAAGGCATCGCGCGTCTCGGTCAATGACCGTTGCGTGCCGACCGATAGAACCATCACCATCACGCCGCAGGCCAGCACCATGGCGATGGCCAGGCATTGGGCCCAGATCCCCCGCAGATCACGCAGCACCTTGCGATCCAGCGCGCGCATCACCAGCTGACCTCGGCTGGTGCGATGGGCGCGCTGTTTTCCTCGACCTTCGTGATGCGGCCATCGGCCATGTAGATGACGCGATCGGCGATGCGGCGGATCTCGGCGTTATGGGTGATCAGGGCGGTCGTGGTGCCAAGATCGCGATTGACGCCGATCAGCGCCTCAAGGACCGTGATGCCGGTCTTGCTGTCCAGCGCGCCGGTCGGTTCGTCACACAGCAGGATATCGGGGCGCTTGGCAATGGCACGGGCAATGGCCACGCGCTGCTGTTCCCCGCCCGAGAGTTCCGAGGGGAAATGATCCATCCGGCCGCTCAGGCCGACGCGGTCAAGCGCCTCTTCCGGGGGCATGGGATCGCCCGCGATTTCGGTGACAAGGGCCACGTTCTCGCGCGCGGTCAGGCTTGGAACCAGATTGTAGAACTGGAAGACAAAGCCCACATGCTTGCGGCGAAACTCTGTCAGTGCGGCGTCCTTCAGCGCGCTCAGGTTCTGGTCGCGGAACATGACCCGGCCCGATGTGGGCTGATCAAGGCCACCAAGGATGTTCAGCAAGGTGGATTTGCCAGACCCGGATGCGCCCAGCAACACCACGACCTCGGCCTCGAACAGGCTGACGGACACCCCGGCCAGCGCGTGCACGGCCACCGAGCCTGAGCGATAGACCTTGGTGATCGCCTCGGTGGACAGGACAGCTGTTTTCGGGTGCGCCATTGATTGCATGCCACAACCCTAGCATGACCGCGCCAGTCTGCGGGTTGATCTGTCGCAAACCGAAGGCAGGCAATAGACAACTCAAGAGTGTGTCGCTTTGTGCGTGAAAACTGTCTGTGGATGGTGGATCAGATCGGCATGTTTGTCGCCTGATGGCATGTGCTGGCGCGGACGCGGCCGGGAACGGCAGGTCATTCTATTCGCTTGAATTATATGAGTCGCTTTCCCGGAGGTCGGTCTTCTTTTGTATCTCAATTTATGGATTTATTATTGCACTACGGATCATCTTCATGGAGTCTCGATTGCCCGGGACACGAGTTCCGTCTTCTCGTGCAATTTCCCTCTGAGCAAATGGGCATAGCGCTGCGTCATGGTGACATTCGAATGCCCCAGAAGACGCTGCACTTCGTAGATACTGACCTCGTTATTGATGAGGATGCTGGCATAGGTGTGTCTAAGATCATGAATTCGCACGTCTTCCAGCCCTTCGGACCGGACGACCTTGTACCAGGCCGCATAGAAACTGTCGTATTTCGTCCTTGTGCGCGGATTTGTGAAAACATATTCGTCCGGTAGTTTCGATGTACCCAGCCGAATGGATTTCCGACGCACCTCGGCAAAAGTATCCAGCGCTTCAGTGCTCAGAAAAATTTCACGCGACCGGCCACTTTTCGAGACAGGCACGACCCAGATGCGTTTTTGTTCATCTATGTCCGTCCATCTTGCATTCCTCAATTCGCCGACGCGGGCGCCAGTCAATAGCAATGCCTTTACGGCCAGATACAAATAGGGGTGGGGGCTTTGTTTGCAGCCGTTCAATAATCTTCTTATTTCCGTCTCATTCAGGAATTTTTGCGTGTAATTGCCAATTGGCAGTTTCCTCACGTCAAGCTTGACATGAAGCTGATCCTCCACATACCCCCAGATATAGGCTAACTTTATGATGTTAAGAAGAAAATCAATATGCTTGTTGATTGTCGAATTCTTGAGACCCTTTTCGATCTGCTTGTTTCGCCAATCATTCATCCGCCGTGAGGTAATGTCAGTCAGGTAAGTTTTCCCAAATGGTTCGGCGATGTGCTTTGTATAGGTCAGGCGATCGTCGGCCCCTCTTTTCTTGGTGACAAGCGCATTTGGCAGGTATTGCTGAAAGAAAAACTCATCCATCGTTACCGCGATTGCAGTATCTTCAGATTTTTTTCTCCAGAACATCTTTGATTCTCCACCATCAAGAGGTTTGGGTTGGTGTATTTGCCAACAAGATTTATAACAAACAATACCTTAGATAGAGTAGTAAACCACTACTTTAGAAAATCTTTTTTCCATTTTGTGCTGATTAAGTTTGCTCATGCGACCCTCACTAGAAAAAGAGCAATTACTATACTTATAGGTGTGCCCCGCAATGAAGACGGAGCATCGCTTTTGCAGATGCTATTAGGCGGTTTGCCCGGGAAAGCTTGGAAAATGTGTCGCGGATTGCGGATCCGCGCGGAGGTGGTTGCATAATTGCAACATGATGGCAGGGCAAAGAAACCCGCCAAGCGTCATGGAAACGCAGTTATTTTTCTGGAATATGGATCAAGCAGCAGGATCGGAAAGTGGCGGATCGCGATGGGATCAGTCACCGGGACGCGTG
>JBFHIW010000083.1:0-8423 GCA_041596235.1 Paracoccaceae bacterium | reverse complement strand
ACATGGCCCCCGACGCCATGATCTGCGACAGCGCCGAAGCGGCGATCGCCGGTTCTGATGTGGTCTATCTGGCCTGCCCTCCGGTGCCGCGCAAGGCATTTGCCTTGGCGGCTGCTGCTCAGGGCAAGGCGCTGTTTCTGGAAAAGCCGCTGGGTGTCGATATCGCGGCCAGCGCCGATCTGGTGGACCGGATCGCGGCATCCGGTGTGCCTGCGGCGGTGAATTTCACCCAAGCGGCGGGGGCGGCGCTGACGGATATTTCCGCCGATGCCCGGTCCGGGGCGATGGGCGATCTGGGCGGCGTCGATATCGTGGTGACCTATGGGGCCTGGCCACGCGCCTGGCAGCAGGCCGCCGAATGGTTGCGCCTGCGTGACGAGGGCGGCATGACCCGCGAAGTGATCTCGCATTTTCTGTTCTTTTCCGAACGCATTCTTGGCCCCTTGTCGCTGGTCTGGGCGCGGCCAACCTATCCGGCTGATCCCGCGCTTTGCGAAACGCACATGCTGGCACGGCTGGAGAATGCCGCCGGTCAGGCGGTTTCCGTGCTGGCAAGTGTCGGCGGCGCTCAGCCTGACCGGCAGGAGTTCACCGTCAAGGGCAGCCTGCGCAGCCATCGGGTTGCGGATTTCTACGCGGTGTCCACCTCGGACGGGGGCGCGTTCGAGCGTGTGACCCCCACGAACCTTGATCCGCGCAGCACCAGCCTGCGCGCACAGCTTGACGATCTTGAGGCGATGATCGCGGGCCGCCCGCATCGTCTTGCCACGCTGGAGGAGGCGCTGCGCGTGCAGCGACTGATCGAGGCGATGTTGCAGGGCAAGTGATGGTTTCCGCCCCTTGAACATGGTGCGCGGGCGTGGAAGCCTGCGCGCCAGACGATCAAGGGAGGATCACCATGACCGAGGCGCGCCCCATCCTGTGGGAACCTGATAGCGCGCGGGCGGAAGGCGCGACGCTGGCGCAGTTCACCCGTTGGCTCAAGGCAGAGCGGGGGCTGGACTTCGCGGATTATCACGCGCTGTGGACCTGGTCCGTAACGGACCTTGAGGGGTTCTGGACCGCCATCATCGACTTTTTCGATCTGCCCATCGCGGGGTGGTCCGAAGTTCTGCCCGAACGCAAGATGCCGGGCGCCGACTGGTTTCCCGGCGCAGAGACGAATTTCGCCGCCCAGATCCTGCGCCATGCCGCAACGCGCGGTGCAGATGATGCGATCGTGCTGCAATCCGAAACCTTCGGGCGGCAGGTGCTGAGCTTTGGCCAGTTGCAATCGCGCGTCGGTGCGGCACAGGCGGCGCTGCGCGACATGGGCGTGGGGCAGGGCGACCGGGTGGTCGCGGTTCTGCCCAATGCGGCCGAGGCGCTTGTGGCCTTTCTGGCGACGGCCTCGCTGGGGGCGGTGTGGTCGCTTTGTGCGCCCGACATGGGGCATGTGGCCATTCTGGATCGGTTCCGCCAGATCGAACCGAAGGTGCTGATCGCGCAGGATGGTTATGTCCATGCGGGCAAGCGGGTGGATCGGCGCGAGATTCTGGCGGGCATCGCCGCGGGGCTGCCGACGCTGGAACATCGCGTCATGGTGCCGGCGCTGGGCGATGCGCCCGAGGGCTGGACGCCCTGGGCGGTGATGGAGGCGGCACCACAGGTGCCCGTGATCCGGCAGGTCCCGTTCTCGCATCCCTTGTGGATCGTCTATTCCTCAGGAACGACGGGAAACCCCAAGCCGATCGTGCACGGCCATGGCGGCGTCATGCTGGAGGGGGCCAAGCAATCGCTCCATCAGGACCTGAGCGCGCGGGACCGGTTCTGCTGGATCACGTCATCGGGCTGGATCATGTGGAACGCGCAGTGGACGGCGCTGGGGCAGGGGGCCACCGTGGTGCTGTTCGATGCAGCCCCCAACCATCCCGATATGCTGGAAGCCTGGCGCATGGTGGCGCGCGAGGGGCTGACCTATTTCGGGGCGGGGGCCGCGTTCGTCATGGGCTGCCAGAAGGCGGGCATCCGTCCGGGGGCGGAGTTGGACCTGTCGGCGCTGCTCTCGCTCGGAGCGACCGGATCACCGCTGAGCCAGGAGGGCTATGACTGGATCTACGCGCAGGTGAAGCGCGATGTATGGCTCGCACCGATTTCGGGGGGCACGGATCTGGCGGGGGCCTTTGTCTGCGGCAATCCGATGATGCCGGTGCGCGCGGGCGAGATGCAGTGCCGCGCCCTTGGCAATGCGGTGCGCGCCTTTGACGAGGCGGGGCAGGAGGTGATCGGGCAGGTGGGCGAATTGGTCTGTACCGAACCGCTGCCGTCCATGCCGCTGTATTTCTGGGGCGACGATGACGGATCGCGCCTGCATGACAGCTATTTCGACACCTATCCCGGTGTCTGGCGGCATGGCGACTGGATCGAGTTCACACCCGAGGGCGGATCGGTGATCTATGGCCGCTCGGATGCCACGATCAACCGGCGCGGATTGCGGCTGGGCAGTTCCGAGATCTACCGCGCGGTCGAAGGGCTGGATGCGGTGCTGGACAGTCTGGTGATCGACCTCGAGTTTCTTGGCCGCGACAGTTTCATGCCGCTGTTCGTCGTGCTGCGTGATGGGCTGGTTCTCAACGACGACTTGCGCGGCCAGATCCGTGATGCGATCCGGCAATCCGTATCGGCGCGGTTCCTGCCGGACGATATCGTGCAGATGGCCGAGGTGCCGCGCACCTTGAGCGGCAAGAAGCTGGAAGTGCCGGTGAAAAAGCTGCTGCTGGGGGGCGATCCCGAAAAGGTCGTGAACCGCGATTCCATGGCGAACCCGCAGAGTTTCGACGCCTTCATCGCCTATGCCGCCGCGCGCGGGGCGGTCTGAACCGGCCTGAGCCTGACACAGGGACAAAGAAAAACCGCGCCGGATCACTCCGGCGCGGTTTCGCGTTTTATCGTCCTGTCAGAGCGTCAGAAGCTCAGCGACAGGCTGCGATGCTTTGCGGTGCAGCTTGCAAGGAAGATGCCCTGCTCGCGTGTCAGGCTAGGCTCGAAGCGGACGCCCAGGGTGGTCTTGGTGTCGCTCAGGAATGCCTGCAGGCCCGGCAGAACTGCGGTGTTCGCCGCAGCGCGCCATGTGGCCTGTTCCTCGTACTCGGCCAATGCGTTGTCGAACTCCTCCAGCGCCTTGGCCCGGTCGTCCGGGGTCCTTTCCAGAACACGGCGCGCGGCGCCCAGATCCGAACGGATGTCCCCGGCCCCTTCCACATCGCGGAACTTGGTTGCCAGTTCGTCAAGTGCCGCGGCTGTCGCCTCTGGCTCGCCGGTTTCCACGGCCGCGCGCAAGCCGCGCAGCGGCTCGCCCAAGGCGTCGAAGGTAGGCGTTCCGTTCAACACGGCCACCACCTCGGCCACGGTCTTGAAGCTGTTGTCGCCGATGCGACGCATCGTGACACGGGCCTTTTCCTCGGCATCGGTCAGTTCCTTGAACACGTCATGCACCGGATCCCAGCTTTCCGGGATCTGGGCCTGAAGCTCTGCAATCGCGGCTTCAAGCTCGCCCCTGCGGATCTCCATCCGGCGACCACGCTCTTCGCTGATGGCCTCGCGGACGCGGCCCATTTCGCGGTTCACGTCATCCAGATCGCTCTGCAGGTCGCGCACGCGCTTTTCGATGCTGCGCACCTGCTCCTGCACGGGGCGATAATCCCCGGCTGCAGCCTGAACCGCGGCAATGGTCACCGGGATTTCGGCCACGGCATCCGAGAAACCGGCAGCCTCATCCGCAGCGCGGCGCAGGTCGCGGGCCAGATCGTCGGGAAGCGACGACAGGTCAAGCGCGGCAAGGGCTGCGATCGCATTGTTGGTGCGCGCCCCGTCCGAGTTCATGTTCGCCAGTACGTAGTCATCCATGCAATATTGCAGGCGTGGATTGCGCGGTGGTGGCGAGGTTTCCGACAGGTAACTGGACCGGTTCGGCAGGTAGTTCACCAGCGGCGGATAAAGCCCCACGATCAGCAAGGCGATCAACTGCAGCGTGATGAAGGCGACCACACCCTTGTAGATCTGCATCGTCTTCACTGCTGCGGGGGCCACCCCGCGCAGGTAGAACAGCGCAAATCCGAAGGGTGGTGTCAGGAAGGATGTCTGAATGTTCAGACCGATCATCACCCCCAGCCAGACGGCGGTGATATTCGCCGTCGGGTCGGCCAGCAGGATCGGCGCCACGATCGGCACCACCACCACGGCGATCTCGATGAAATCGAGGAAGAAGCCAAGCAGGAAGATCACCAGCATCACGATCAGGAACTGGATCCAGAACCCGCCGGGCAGGCCGGTCAGGAAATCCCGCACCAGTTCTTCACCGCCAAAGGCGCGGAAGGCGGCCGTCAGCATTGCCGCACCCAGAAGGATGACGAACACCAGCGATGTCGTCTTGGCCGTCTCCAGCATCACGCCGGTCAGCGTATCCTCGATCCGCATGATGCGCAGACCCGACCAGATCAGCGAGATGATCATGAAGCTCGTGCCGACGACGCCGATATAGATCCCCGTCATGTCTTCGGGGGTCGAGGCCGCCTTGAGGTTCATCGGGTAATTGGCCAGCGCAAAGGCGATGATGGCCAGACCGACCAGCGCCAGGATCGCCGGCATGAAGGTGCGCGGACCATTGTCGCCCAGCCTGTAGCCCGCCATGATCATGGCCCCGGCGGCGCCGATGGCCCCTGCCTGGTTCACGGTGGCGACACCTGCGATGATCGAGCCAAGCACCAGGAAGATCAGGGTCAGCGGCGGGATCAGTGTCAGCGCGACATTGCCCCAGAACGCTAGGCTGAACTCCTCGTCACGCGGGACAGAGGGGGCCTTTTTCGGGTTCAGGATGGCATAGCACAGGATATATGCCATGTAGATCATCACCAGCAGGATGCCCGGCACCAGCGCGCCAAGGAACATCTCGCCGGCACTGGTCGAAGACACGTCGAAAACCGAGGGCATCGACAGCTCGCCCGTGGCTTCCTTGTGCAGCAGCTTGCGCATGGTCGAGGCCTGATCGGTGGCCGAGGCCAGCTGGTCGGCCAGGATGATCAGCACGATGGAGGGCGGGATGATCTGCCCCAGCGTGCCCGAGGCCAGCGAAGGCGAATAGTTGTTGCGCAGCATCGCAGGCAGCGAGATCAAGCCCATCGCCACCACAGTGGCGCCGACGATCCCCGTTGTGGCCGCCAGCAGGGCGCCCACGAAGACCACCGAGATGCCAAGACCGCCCGGCACCGGGCCGAACAGCTTGGCCATCGTGACCAGCAGGTCTTCGGCGATCTTGGACCGCTGCAGCATGATGCCCATGAAGATGAACAGTGGAATGGCGATCAGCGTATCTCGATCAACCTCCCAATAGACCCCTCGGAGGTTGGTCACCCCCGCCGACAGCCATTGCGACGGGCCGCCCGAATGGAAATAGGCGTCAGTACCGCCGCCGAACAGATAGCCTGCGCCAGCGGCCAGACCGATGGAGATGATGGCCGCGCCGGGCAGCGCAAAAGCGACCGGATAGCCTGAGCCAAGGGCCCAGGCCATGATCAGCAGGAGAAGGGCAAGAAATAGAAGCTCCATGTCAGTCCTCAGTGGGCAATGGGTTGATGATCGCGATGACCGGGTTCTTCCCGGTAATCAGCCACTGCTTCAAACAGGTAGCTCACGAACTGGATGATCATGCTGATCGCAAAAACCGCAAGGAAGGCAGCCATCTGGTATTTGATGAACATGCCGACCGATCCGGTCTGGGTGATTTCGAAATTCGACACGGGCGAGTTGATGATGGCCGTCTTGCCGTTCAGCCCGATCACCAGAATGACCGCGCAGGTGGTGACCCCCAGAAACAGCGATCCCACGGCATTGACCGCGCCCCGCTTGCGCTGGGTGAACCCGGCATAGAACACGTCGACCCGCACGTGACCTTCGTCGAACAGCGTATAGGCCGAAGCGAAGAGGAACAGCGCCGCATACCAGTAGCGCACAAGATCGCCCATCAGCGCCTGCTCGTAGGAAAAGACGAACCGCAGGAACACGATCAGCAATTCGGCCACCACGATCATCAGCGTCAGCCAGGTGAACCCCAGCGTACGGGTGAACAGGGCCACGACAAAGGCAAAGGCGACAAGCGGCATGTGGATATAGGGGCCAACCCAGGCCGAGCGGCCCATGGCGCGTGTTGTTTCCTCCGAGAAGAACAGCGGCAGCATGTTCTCGACCCGCATCTGCGCAATGATCGCATCGGCAAGGCCCACGAACAGCACGGCCCAGAAACAGGCGCGGATGAAATAAAGGTTGAAACGGTGCAGGCGCTGCCCGTCCGTCCGCAGAACGGTCGTTCCCGTGGACAGCACATAGCCGATGGCGATGCCAAGGCAGACGGCATAGATGCCGATCGGAACGATCGCCCCGGCCTGCGTCATGTCACCGATCGCGGCGGCCAGAACCGGCGTGCCGTAGCCGACATTGAGCACGTTGTTGATCAGAAAGGCCGCCATGAGGGCCAGAATGATCCATCCCAGAAGCCGGATCCCCGGCGCTGCTCTTCCATGGCCCGCAGCCTGAGCGGCTGTCATTGTCTGTGCCATGCTTTCCCCCTGTTGGTTGTGAGTCTTGACCCGCGTCCACGTTCAGTTCCGGCGACTGGTCTTGCACGGCGCGACAACGTGGCGCCGATCAACACATCAAGCGGGGCACACCGAAGTGCCCCGCTTGTGTTCAGTCTATCCGCTCACTCTCAGCCGAGGCCGAGGATACGGTTGCGCTGGTTCAGGAAGTTGCCTTCGAACTTGGCGATGGTGCCACCGATCTCGCGCAGCTTCTCCTGGAAGTTGTCGTCGATCTTCTTGGCAAGATCGGAGTGGTCGCGCACTTCTGCGAACACTTCTGCAGAGGCATCACCGAAGGCGTCCCAGACGTCGTCGTTGAAGGTCTTCACCTCGACGCCGTGATCGTTGATCAGCTTGCCCAGGTATTCGCCGTTCTTCGCCATGGCTTCGGAGTGCGACATTTCGTGCTCTTTGGCGCAAGCGGCCTCGATCACGGCTTTTTCCCAATCGCTCAGGCTGCCCCACCATGCGGCGTTCGTGCCGAATGCCAGACCGCCGCCCGGCTCGTGCATGCCGCCGGTGTAGTAGATCTTGGCGGCTTCATAGAACTTCATGAAGTAGTCGTTGAACGGACCCACCCATTCGGTCGCTTCGATCGCGCCCGACACCAGGTTTTCGTAGATCTGGCCGCCCGGCAGCGACACGGTCGAGGCGCCCAGCTTGGACATCACGGTACCGCCGAGGCCCGGAATACGCATCTTCAGACCCTTCAGGTCGTCTGCCGATTCGATTTCCTTGTTGAACCAGCCGCCGGCCTGTGTGCCGGTCGAACCGCAGGCGATGGCTTTCAGGCCGAAGGACCCTGCCAGCTCGTCCCACAGTTCCTGACCGCCGCCGAAACGGATCCATGCGGTCCATTCCTGGGTGCTCATGCCGAAGGGCACGGATGTGAAATAGGCATAGGCCGGGTGCTTGCCGGTCCAGTAATAATCGGCGCCGATATAGGCCTGCGAGTTGCCGGATGCGACTTCGTCAAAGGCGTCGAACGCACCGACGCGCTCGCCTGCGGCGAAATATTCGGTGGTCAGTGCGCCATCCGACAGTTCGGTGATGCTGGCTGCAAGGCGCTGCGCCGAAATGCCAAGGCCCGGAAAGTCGCGCGGCCAGGTCGATACGATGGTCAGGGTCTTGGTGCCCTGGGCAACGGCAGGTGCCGCCAAGGCTGCACCGGCGCCTGCAATAGCGGCGCCTTTCAGAAACTTACGACGTTCCAATGGTAATCTCCTCCGAGTTGGTTTGCCCCCGGCCTGGTGACGGCGGGGTTGCCACACAAAAGACAGCGATGTGACGAAAGAGGCAATAGTTTTCTTGATGCAACGGATCAAACTTCATGATGCGCGCGCAGAAAATCGACAGAAAAGCTGCCGGGTCTTGTCTGTCTGCGGACTCAGGAAGGCATTTGCACAAGGTTTGTGCCCATCTTCGCGGGCGTGATGGGCCCGGACGACGCCCTGTGCGGGGCAAGGGTGCGGAATTTCGTCGCGCATTCCCCCTTCTGGGGGAAGAGCTGGCGCCAGTCATTAACTAGGCGTTCAGTCCCGGGATTTGGTGGATCGTATTTAGGATGAATCGATCTGGCTCTGAAGTTCTGATCTTGCAGATGTATTCGTTAGGCGTAACCCCGCTTAGGGGCTTGAGATTGCAAGCGAAGTTGTAGGCCGTAATGAAGTCGGCAATGTGTGTTCGCACCCGGGCGTGGTTGTCGTAAGGGAAGCGTTTGCCGGTCGTGTCCGTGATGGTGCGATTCATTCGCTCGACCTGGCCATTGTTGCACGGATGTTTTGGCTTGGTCAGCCGGTGCTCGATCTCATT
>JBFHIW010000082.1:0-9095 GCA_041596235.1 Paracoccaceae bacterium | reverse complement strand
TGGGATGGTGCTGTGAGAGAGGATTGAACTCTCGACCTCTCCCTTACCAAGGGAGTGCTCTGCCACTGAGCTACCACAGCATCCGTCTGGTCGGAAGGGCGCGCCCTTGACCGTGGCCGGGTGATTAGACTCAAATTCCGCAGGGTGCAAGCGCAATCTGGACGCAATTTGTACCGTGCTGTAGGAAGGCCGAATGGAGCAGAAAAACCT
Source organism: Paracoccaceae bacterium (assembly GCA_041596235.1). GTDB lineage: Bacteria > Pseudomonadota > Alphaproteobacteria > Rhodobacterales > Rhodobacteraceae > Seohaeicola. Next base: position 8,885 of record JBFHIW010000082.1, on the reverse strand, counting down.
CGGCAAGACATCGCCCGCCAAGGGCGGGACGCGCGAAGAGCGGTTGAAGGCCGCGCTCAAGGCCAATATGGCACGGCGCAAGGCACAGGCGCGGGCGCGGGCGACACAACAGTCGACGGCCGGGGATGCTGCGTCGGAACAAGACCAACAGAACGAGTGAAAAGGGCAGGCCAATGGATTCGATCATCGTGACGGGCAATGGCCCCTTGAAGGGGCAGATCCCGATCGCCGGGGCCAAGAATGCCTGCCTGACCCTGATGCCTGCGACGCTGCTGTCGGAAGAGCCGCTGACGCTGACCAATGCGCCGCGCCTGTCGGATATCCGCACCATGACGCAGTTGCTGCAGTCGCTGGGGGCCGAGGTCACCTCGATGCAGGATGGCAAGGTGCTGGCGATGTCGAGCCATGACATCCACAACCACACCGCCGATTACGACATCGTGCGCAAGATGCGCGCCTCGATCCTTGTGCTGGGGCCGATGCTGGCGCGCGACGGTCATGCGGTCGTGTCACTACCGGGTGGCTGCGCCATCGGGGCACGGCCCGTCGATCTGCACCTCAAGGCTCTCGAGGCGATGGGCGCCGAACTGGACCTGCGCGAAGGCTATGTCCATGCCAAGGCGCCGGGCGGGTTGAAGGGCGGGGTATTCGCATTTCCCTTCGTGTCGGTGGGCGCCACGGAAAACGCGCTGATGGCGGCGACGCTGGCAAAGGGCACGACCGTTCGGATGAATGCCGCGCGCGAGCCCGAGATCGTGGACCTGGCCCAGTGCCTGCGCAAGATGGGCGCCCAGATCGAGGGCGAGGGCACATCGACCATCACCATCCAGGGCGTTGACCGCCTGAATGGCGCCACCCATCCTGTGGTGACGGACCGGATCGAACTGGGCACCTACATGCTGGCCCCCGCGATCTGCGGCGGCGAGGTGGAGCTTCTGGGCGGGCGGATCGACCTTGTCGGCGCCTTCTGCGAAAAGCTGGACGCGGCGGGGATTTCCGTAGAGGAAACCGCAACCGGCCTGAAGGTGACGCGCGGCAATGGCCGCGTGCGGGCCGTGGATGTGACAACGGAACCCTTTCCCGGATTTCCCACCGACCTGCAGGCGCAGATGATGGCGCTTCTGTGCACGGCCGATGGCGTGTCGGTGCTGGAAGAGAAGATCTTCGAGAACCGGTTCATGCACGCACCCGAACTGATGCGCATGGGGGCGAGGATCGACGTGCATGGCGGCACAGCCACCGTCACGGGGGTGGACCGTCTGAAAGGCGCGCCCGTCATGGCGACGGACCTGCGGGCATCGGTCTCGCTGATCCTTGCGGGGCTGGCGGCCGAGGGGGAAACCATCGTGAACCGCGTCTACCATCTGGATCGCGGCTATGAGCGGGTCGAGGAAAAGCTGGGGGCGGTCGGCGCGAGAATCGAGCGGGTATCGGGCCGATGACCGATGCCCGGTTCGAAGATGCGCGCGAGACGCCGCTGAACCTTGGCGTGATCGAGGCCGAAGACCTCAAGGTGATCTCGGCATTGGTGCAGGATGCGGTGTTTCCGGCGACGGAAATGACATGGCGTCCGGGTCAGCATCGTTTCGGCCTGCTGCTGAACCGGTTTCGCTGGGAAGACGTGGAGGCCGCAAAAAAGCGTGGCCGCCCGGTCGAGCGCGTCCAGTCGCTGCTGGTGGTGGAAAACGTGCTGGGCGTCGCCTCGAACGGGGTGGACCGGCGCGATCCCGACCTTGTGCTGTCGCTGCTGTCGCTGGACTGGCATCCGGGGGAGGGGCCCGAGGGCGAGTTGCACCTGATCCTGGCCGGCGACGGGGCGATCCGCCTTCGTCTCGAGGCGCTGGAGGTGACGCTCAAGGATGTCACCCGGCCCTATCTGGCCCCGTCGCGCAAGGTGCCCGGGCACGAGGCCTGAGGCGGGATCGCCAATGGGACAGGTGCGCCTCCGGCGGGGATATTTCGGGCAAGAAGAAACGGCGGGCCGGGATTGGCCGTAGGTTCTTGACGGCGGGGGCTTGAGCCGCTGGCCTTGCAAAGCTATGTCCCGCCCCAGACCCCGGAGGGACCATGCCCGTATTCCTGAATGCCACCGACCCCGATTTCGAAACCGCCTTTGCCGCGCTGCTGGGTGCCAAGCGCGAGGATAGCGTCGATGTGGACGATGTCGTGGCGGGGATCATCGCCGATGTGCGCGCGCGCGGCGATGCCGCGCTGATCGAACTGACCGCCCGCTTCGACCGGTTGGAGCTGACACCCGAGACCCTGCGCTTTTCCGAGGCCGAGATCGCGGCGCTGGTGGCCGAGGTGCCCGATCATGAGCGCGCGGCGCTGGAGCTGGCAGCCGAGCGCATCCGCGCCTATCACGTGCGACAGATGCCGCAGGATCATAGCTGGACCGATCCCGAGGGCGCGATGCTGGGCTGGCGCTGGACGCCCGTCTCGGCGGCGGGGCTTTATGTGCCCGGCGGGCTGGCCTCTTATCCGTCGTCGGTGCTGATGAATGCGATCCCGGCCAAGGTGGCGGGGGTCGAGCGGCTGGCGATCGTGGTGCCGACACCCGACGGGGTGGCCAATCCGCTGGTCCTGCTGGCGGCACGTATCGCGGGGGTGGACGAGATCTACCGCATCGGCGGCGCGCAGGCTGTGGCGGCGCTGGCCTATGGAACCCAGAGCATCCCGGCCGTGGACAAGATCACCGGTCCCGGCAATGCCTATGTGGCGGCGGCCAAGCGGCGGGTGTTCGGCAAGGTCGGCATCGACATGATCGCGGGCCCCTCCGAGATTCTGGTGATCGCGGATCAGGACAATGATCCGGACTGGATCGCGCTGGACCTTCTGTCTCAGGCCGAACATGACGAAAGCGCGCAAAGCATCCTGATCACTGACAGCCCGGCCATGGCAAAGGCCGTGGCGGCAGCGGTCGAGCGCAACCTTGCGATGCTGGAAAGGCGCGCGATTGCGGGGCCAAGCTGGCGCGATTACGGCGCCATCATCACCGTGCCTGATCTGGATGTGGCCGCAAGCCTGTCGAACCGGATCGCGCCCGAGCACCTTGAGCTGTGTGTGGCGGATGCCGATGCCCTATCGGACAAGATCACCCATGCGGGCGCCATTTTCCTGGGCGCCTGGACGCCCGAGGCGATAGGCGACTACGTGGGCGGGCCGAACCATGTGCTGCCCACCGCGCGATCGGCGCGGTTTTCAAGCGGCCTGTCGGTGATGGATTTCCTCAAGCGGACCACGCTTGCCCGGATGACCCCGGCGGCTTTGCGCGCGATCGGCCCTGCTGCCGAGACGCTGGCCATCTCGGAAAGTCTTGAGGCGCATGGTCTGAGCGTACGGGCGCGGCTGAACCGGCTGAACGAGTGATCTCTCGATCCATGCCGGGATGATGCGGATTTGCTGCGGTGCAGCATTTCCGGCATATGCCCGATTGTGCCAAGGCGCAGCCTGCGCTAGTCAGGGTCAGCAACAGGACCCTGCCCATGACACGTATCTGCGACATCGAACTTGACGATTCCAACCTGCCTCCGCCGACCCCCGAGATCGAGCAGGAGCGCAAGGTGGCCATGTTCGACCTGCTGGAAGACAATTCCTTCGAGCTTCCCGCCCGCGACGAACGGGTGGCCCCCGCAGGCCCCTATCGCGTCGGTCTTGCGATCCGCGAAAAGCGGCTGGTCTTCGACATCCGCACCGAAGCGGGCGAGAAGGCGGCCGAATTCCACCTGTCGCTGAGCCCCTTCCGTCAGGTGGTCAAGGACTACTGGGCCATCTGCGAAAGCTATTTCGACGCGGTCAAGAACATGCCGCCCAGCCAGATCGAGACGATCGACATGGCCCGGCGCGGCATCCACAATGAGGGCGCGCGTATCCTGCAGGAACGGTTGGAGGGCAAGGCGGTGATCGATACCGATACCGCGCGCCGCCTGTTCACGCTGGTCTGTGTCCTGCATTTCGGAGGCTGACCCAGTGCCGGCATCCTTGCCCCAGTCCGTGCTGTTCTGCTGCGATCACAACGCGGTCAGATCGCCCATGGCCGAGGGGATCATGAAGAAATTCTACGGCGCCGAGACCTATGTGCAATCGGTCGGCGTCTACAACGACATGGAGATCGACGGCTTCGCCATTGCCGTCTGTCAGGAAATCGGGGTGGAGCTGTCGCGCCATCGCAGCCGGTCCTTTGACGAGATGGAGGAATGGGGCGAGCATCTGTCCTCTTTCGACCTTGTGGTGGCGCTGTCCCCGGCCAGCCAGCGCCGTGCGCTGGAACTGACCCGCATCTATCACCTCGAGGTGGAATACTGGCCGATCATGGACCCGACCGGGCTGGGCGAGAGCCGCGAGGTCAAGCTGAATGCCTATCGGCAGGCCCGCGATCAGATCATCGATCACCTGACCCGTCTCTGGGGGCCACCGACGCGCCCGCAATAGGGGCGGGTTGCGGCAGACCTGCCGGATGATCCTTGATCCGGATCGGCAGGGACCCAAGACGCAAGGGGGGCGCTGACGGTGCGAAAAGCGCCGCCCAGCCACTTGGAGGCGTCGCAGAGCCCTGCTAGGTCTTGGCCAAACCGGAGGGATGACCATGACAGACACGGCCCGCGCCACGATCCAGAGCTATTTCGACGCATTCAATGCAGGCGATACCGCCGGCATGCTGGCGTGCCTGTCGGATGACGTCGCGCATCACGTCAACGAGGGCAAGGTGCGTCGCGGCAAGGCGGCCTTTGCCGATTTCTGCGATCACATGAGCCGCTGCTACAAGGAAAACCTGACGGATATGGTGATCTTCACCAACCCGGATGGCACCCGCGCTGCGGCGGAATTCATCGTGAATGGCACCTATCTTGCGACCGATCCGGGCCTTCCTGAGGCGAAGGGGCAGGGCTATCGCCTGCCTGCGGGATCGTTCTTCAGTCTGAGCGACGGCAAGATCACCCGTGTGGTGACCTATTACAATCTGGCCGACTGGGTGGCGCAGGTCTCGGCATGATCCGGGTGGCGGCCCTGACCGGTGCGGATCTGGATGCCGCGCTGGATGATGTGGCCCGCCTCAGGATCGCGGTGTTTCGCGACTGGCCCTATCTTTATGACGGCGATCTGGACTACGAGCGCGCATACTTGGCGGTTTATCGCGACAATCCGCGCGCGGTTGTGGTCGGGGCCTTTGATGGCGATCGCCTTGTCGGTGCGGCCACCGGCATGCCGATGCAGGATCATGCAGATGATTTTGCCGCCGCCTTCGAGGGCACAGGCGAAAGGCTGGACCGCATCTTCTACTGTGCCGAATCGGTTCTGCTGCCTGAGTTTCGCGGCCATGGGATCGGGCACCGGTTTTTCGATTTGCGCGAAGACCACGCGCGATCGCTTGGCCTTGCGAAATCGGCCTTCTGCGGCGTGATCCGTCCCGAGGACCACCCGATGCGCCCCGCGACCTATGCGGCGCTGGCTCCGTTCTGGCGCAAACGCGGCTATCGCCCGTTGGCCGGGGTGGTGGCGCGGTTTCGCTGGAAGGATATCGGCGAGGCGGACGAGACCGAAAAGCCGCTGCAATTCTGGATCAGGACGCTGTAGCGACGACAACCAAGGCGGGCAATGCGTTTGAACCCGCCGCAGCTTTGCGGCAACATGGGGTCTGATGAACGGCCTTGGGGGCAGCAGAGCATGAAGATCGCAACATCCGCCTATCCGCTGGACTGGTTCCAGGACTGGACCGATTACGAAGCCAAGCTGACCGCCTGGGTTGGCGAGGCCGCGCAGGCAGGCGCAAACCTGCTGGTGTTTCCTGAATATGGCGCGATGGAGCTTGCCTCGCTGGACGGGGTCAAGGTGGCGGGCGATCTGAAAGGGTCGATCCGCGCGGTCGCGGGCCGGGTTGGTGCAAGCTATAACCTGCATGCCGCGCTGGCGGCGCGCTTTGGCGTGTATATCCTGTCCGCATCCGCCCCGGTGATCGAAAAGGGCGCGGTGGTGAACCGGGCGGGTCTTTTCGGCCCTGAGGGCCTGATCGGGGTGCAGGACAAGCAGATCATGACCCGTTTCGAGCGTGAGGAATGGGGCATCGCCGGGGCCGAAGCCGCAGCAGGCCCCTTGCAGGTGTTCGACACCGATCTTGGCCGCATTGGTATCCTGATCTGTTACGATAGCGAATTTCCCCTGCTGGCGCGCGATCTGGCCGAACGCGGGGTCGAGATCCTGCTGATCCCCAGTTGCACCGAAGCGCTTGAGGGCTATTGGCGCGTCCGCATCGGCGCCATGGCCCGCGCCCTTGAGGGCCAGTGCGTGACGGTCATGGCATCGCTGGTGGGGAATGCGCCGCGGCTATACGCGGTCGAGCAGAACACCGGCGCAGGGGGGGTCTTTGGCCCGCCCGACCGCGGCTTTCCCCCGACCGGGGTGATAGCCGAAGGCAAGTTGAACCGTCCGGGCTGGACCTATGCCGATGTTGATCTGGAAAAGGTGCGCGACGTGAGGGCCGATGGTCATGTTCTCAACCTGACGCATTGGGCCGAACAGGAGCCTGCCGTGGCGCGCCGGGTGCAAAAGCCCGCAGCCTAGAGATTTCGCTTGAAAATCCGCGCGGATGGGACCATTTAAGCGCCTGTCCCGCAGATTGGCGGGGCGATTGACGAAGGAGAGACCATGGCCAAGGAAGATACGCTCGAATTTCCCGGTGTCGTGAAAGAACTCCTGCCCAATGCGACGTTCCGGGTCGAGCTTGAAAATGGCCATGAGATCATCGCACATACGGCAGGCAAGATGCGCAAGAACCGCATCCGCGTTCTGGCAGGCGACAAGGTTCAGGTGGAAATGACCCCCTATGATCTGACCAAGGGTCGGATCAACTATCGCTTCAAGTAACTGTTTTCAAAGTGAAACTTATCCTCGGATCCGGCAGTCCGCGCCGCAGGGAACTGCTGGCGCAGATCGGCGTTGTGCCGGATGCCATCCGCGCGCCCGATATTGACGAAACCCCGCTGAAGGCCGAACTGCCGCGCCCCTATTGTGCGCGCATGGCGGTTGAGAAGGCCCGCGCTGTCGACGCGGGGGACGATGACATCGTCCTTTGTGCCGATACCACCGTGGCGCTGGGACGACGCATCATGGGCAAGCCTGAGTCTGTCGCGCAAGCGGCGGAATTTCTGCTGGCTCTGTCAGGGCGGCGGCACCGCGTGATCACGGCCGTCGCCGTGCGGCGCGGGGCGCGACTCTGGGAGCGCGATGTCGTGACCACCGTGCAGATGAAGCGCCTCTCGGACGAGGAGCTGAATGCTTACCTCGCCACCAATGACTGGAAGGGCAAGGCGGGTGGCTATGCCATCCAGGGTCCCGCGGGGGCGCTCATCCCCTGGATCAACGGATCCTTCACCGGTGTGGTGGGGCTGCCGCTTGCCGAAACCGCAGGCCTGTTGCAGGCTGCGGGCTATCCCCTTTGGAAGGACCGCGCATGAAGGGCCGTCAGATCATCCTGGACCATCTGAACGGGCGCGAAGCCGCCGCCCTGATCGTCGATGGCCGTCTTGAGGACCTGCTGATCGATGGTGACGACCCGCGCCCCGGAGCGATCTACCGCGCCGTGGCGGACCGTCCGGTGAAGGGGCAGGGCGGGCTTTTCCTGCGCACCCCCGACGGCACCGCTTTCCTGCGTCAGGTCAAGGGGATCGCCCCCGGCAATACGATGCTGGTGCAGGTCACTGGCCATGCTGAAGAGGGCAAGGCGCTGCCCGTCACCCAGAAGCTGCTCTTCAAGAGCCGCTATGCCATCGTGACCCCGGACGCGCCTGGGCTGAATGTCAGCCGGTCGATCAAGGACGAGGATCTGCGCGATACGCTTCTGGCCATCGCCCATGACGTCATGGGCGATACCGAGATGGGCCTGATCCTGCGCTCAAGCTGCGCAGAGGCCGACCCCGCGGATATCGCCGAGGATATCGCCGAAATGGCGGATCTGGCCGCGGCGGTGCTGGCCGACACAGAGGGTGAGGCGGAATGCCTGACCGACGGCGATGGCCCCCATGCCGTGGCCTGGCGCGACTGGGTCGAACCGGCCGAGATCGTGACCGAGCCGGGCGGTTTTGCCAGCCATGGCGTGCTGGACATGATCGAGACGCTGCAAGATCCCCGCGCGGCCCTGCCCGGCGGCGGTTTCGCCTTCATCGAGCCGACCCGCGCCCTTGTGGCCGTGGATGTGAACACCGGGGCCGATACCAGCCCTGCCGCATCGCTCAAGGCCAATATCGCGCTGGGCCGTGATCTGCCGCGCCTGCTGCGCCTGCGGGGCCTCGGGGGGCAGGTCACGCTGGATCTGGCGCCGATGCCCAAGAAGGATCGCCGCGCCTTCGAGATGGCGATCAAGGCCGCGTTTCGGGTGGACAGTATCGAAACCGTGCTGGCTGGCTGGACACCGCTGGGTCACTACGAATTGCAAAGGCAAAGGGTGCGCCAACCTTTGACAACCTTGCTGAGGCCGCGTGGATGACCTGCCCGATCTGCCAACGCAAGGCCGATCCGGCCTACCGTCCCTTCTGTTCGAAGCGCTGCGCCGATGTGGATCTGGCGCGCTGGTTCAGCGGCTCCTATGCCGTTCCCTCGCAGGATCCCGATGATATCGACGCCGCGCTGGACGCCATGGAAGATGCCCAGCACGACCTGCCGAAAAAGCCGCATTAGACCGTCCGGACACCCCGGCGACAGGCCATGCGGAGACATCATGCGAAACAGGTAAAATTTTTCCGCAAACCCACTGGACAGCCCGCAGCACCTCGCCTAGAACGCTGCAACCCGAACGCATCGCGTTCTCCCGTGCCCGGGTAGCTCAGGGGTAGAGCAGTGGATTGAAAATCCTCGTGTCGGTGGTTCGATTCCGCCCCCGGGCACCACTTTAT
>JBFHIW010000081.1:0-9602 GCA_041596235.1 Paracoccaceae bacterium | reverse complement strand
GGATTGCGCTTTGTTTCTGCGCAGACGTAAATCATCGAGAAACCGCATGAATTGCACACGTATCGACGCATCAAACCAGCCAAATTGCGGCTGAACTAAGGCGGCGCTTGGCCGATTAAGGCGAAACTGTGTACCAATAAGCTCCGGTCTGGGGGGACCGGCGCCACACCAATTCCGCGGGGGATGCTGCCATGGACGCCAAGATGATCGTGACCGAAGCGCAGCGAGCGAATGCTTACCAGCGGGCGATCCGGAACTTTCCCTTCGAGGCCAAGCACAGGCCACAGACGGCAGCGCAAAATGCCGACACCGCGCAGCAGACGGTCAGGCACGAGCCAGCAGCCGCAAAGTCACATCAGCCCAAGGCGACGCAACACAATGCGTCCAGCCAACCCGCGCAGGAACCGAAGCGCCCGCCGCACAACATGAAGCACGAGTTTCTGTCGATGCTCCACGCCTGTTCGAACTCGGGCGCGGTCAAGCTGCGGGACGTGTCACGCGTCTATGATGAACTGACGCGCCGCAGCACGCGGGCCACCCGCTAAGCCAAGGGTGCAGGGGTTTTCCGCAACCCGCATCTTGCGATCATGCCGATGATGTTCGGAAACAGCCCCAGAATCGCTGTGACTCGCGTCGAAACAGACAGGAATCAGCGGGGTGCCAAGGCACCGCGCCGGAAGGTCCGTGGCATGGATGAACGTCAAAAGCGGGTTTTGGTGCGAAAATGCACATAAGCTATGAAGCAGCGCGCCGAAGACATCCATTCGGGCTGTGAAACCTGATCACGAAACCCCTGACAGGCACTACACGCCGCTGCTATCGCGATGAAATATTTCGCTTCCCGTCAGGATCAATGAAAGATTTAACCATATATTTTTGCTAATAAAAATTTTTCGACTTGCATGCGTTACGCAAGCGACAGCCTGGACCTTCGCACTTTCTCTTGAGCAACGGTGTTTTGAGTGTGCGCTGATCGATGGATAGGTTGGGAACAGATCAGAAAACAGATCGCAACCCAAACCCTCGAAAGGAACCACCCCATGAAAACCTCGATCCTCACCGCCCTTGCCGCCGTTGTTCTTGGCACCTCCGCATATGCCGACGGTAATGACAGCATCCTGTCCAGCCGCGCCGCGCCCAGCGACATCGTCGTTTTCGAGCGTGACAAAGGCGCCTATGGCACCTCCACCGTCAAGGTGCAAAGCGGCACAGCCCGCCTGGTCGACGCAAGCCAGATCCTGCTGCCCCGCGAGCAGGCCATCGCGACCAATGGCAAGGTCGTCGTCTACAGCTTCAACACCACGGCTTCGGGCGCAGACTCGAACGGATCCTTCCCCCGCCGCTGATCGCATCCGCGAACAACGGTCCGCATGAGACCCGCATGCCAAAGACCCGCCCCGTACCAACGGGGCGGGTCTTCTGATGCTGCGTGATCCAGCCGGTCGACCCCGAAGACTGGCTGTAACAGGCGCCCCGCTGCGCCCGAATGGACCGGGGCAAACCTGAACCGGGACACATCACCCCATGCGCCTTGCGATCCTGCTTCTGGCCGGCTGCATTGCGGCCATGGCAGGCCAGCGTGCCGCTTGGGCCGAAGCCCCCGGCGCGCCCGATGTGCTGATCCTGGGGGACTCGCAACTGACGTTCGGCGCGGGCAAGGCCTTTGTGGCGCTGCTGTCCGACATGGCGGGCAACTGCGGACTGGACCCGGACGCCACCACCGGCGTGATCGGTGTGCGATCAAGCGCGATCACCAGCTGGACGGGCCGCACCAAACGGGCAAAAAGCCCGATCTGCGACGTGGATCCGACATGGAAGGTCAATGCCGGGGCCTATGGCACGCTGTCGCAAGGGGAAAACCCCTATGTCCAGATCGGCAGGGGGGCGCAGTTCCAGTTCTGCCCCCCGGCTGAGATCACGCAATCCCACAGGTGCATCACGTCGCCGCGAGGCCGCCGCATTGCATGAAACAGTTCGGCACTTTCAACGAACGGACAGGCACACTGCCACACACACAAGGAAACAGTTCTCATGTTCAAGAAGACCACACTTGCCTTCGCCTTCACGCTTGGAATGATGGGGGCCGCTCAGGCGGGCGAGCAATATCTCGACAAGACCGGGTTTGCCGTTTCCGGGTTTGATGTCGTCTCTTATTTCGACCTGCCGCAATCCGCGATCGGCGCAGCACAGCCATCGCCGCTGGCAGGCAAGTCCACGATCACTGCGGATTACAACGGAGCGACGTTTGCCTTTGCGTCAGAGACCAATCGCGACCGCTTCCTTGCGGATCCCGCGACTTTCGCGCCGCAATATGACGGGCATTGCGCCTATGGCGTCGCCAAGGGCGGCAAGGTGCCGGGCAACCCCACACTCTGGCGCATCGTTGACGGAAAGCTGTACCTGAACATCACGAAGAATGTGGTCAGTTTCTGGGAAGCCGACATTCCCGGCAACCTCACCACATCCGAGGCAAACTGGACCACGATTGAGGCCAAGGCCGCCTCGACCGATGTGATCCCGAACTACACCTCCACCGCGCCGCTGACCAATTGAGCGCGGACAGGACGTGACGGTTCCGTCTGATCGGCAAAACCCTGACGCGCAGGCCCTTTCGGGTCTGCGGGTCATTGACCTGTCGCGCATTCTTGCAGGGCCGACCGCAACGCAGCTTTTGGCCGACCTCGGGGCCGAGGTGATCAAGATCGAACGCCCCGGTCATGGCGACGACACGCGCGGATGGGGGCCACCCTTCGTGACGGATGACGCCGGGGCCGAGACCCGCGAAAGCGCCTATTTCCTGTCGGCCAACCGCGGGAAACATTCGGTCGCGGTGAATATTGCGGCCCCCGAAGGACAGGCCATCGTGCGGGCGCTGGCCGCCGAGGCCGATATTCTTGTCGAGAATTTCAAACCCGGAGATCTCGCGCGCTATGGGCTGGATTACCCGACATTGCGCGCGCTGAACCCGCGCCTTGTCTATTGCTCGATCACCGGCTTCGGGCAGACCGGCCCGAATGCCCAGCGCGCAGGCTATGATTTCCTGGTGCAGGGCGAAGCCGGATTGATGAGCCTGACCGGCGCGGCGGATGGCCCGCCGATGAAGGCGGGGGTTGGCATCGCGGATCTGATGTGCGGCATGTACGCGACCGTCGGCATTCTGGCCGCCATACAGTCGCGCCATACGACCGGACAGGGGCAAAATATCGACATCGCGCTGATGGATGCGCAGGTGGCCATGCTGGTCAACCAGGGCGTCGCCTATCTGACCGACGGGCAGGTACCGCCACGGCGCGGCAACGATCATCCGACCATCGTGCCCTATGGCACCTTTCCGGCCAGTGATGGCAGTTTCATCCTCGCGGTCGGCAATGATGCGCAATTCGCGCGTTTCGTGACCGCCGCGGGCGCGCCGGGGCTTGCCGCCGATGCCCGCTTTGCCACCAACGCAGCCCGCGTGCGCAACCGCGAGGTGCTGATCGGGTTGCTGGCCGCCCTCACAGCCGGACGCCCGGCTGCCGCATGGCTGGACATCTGCAAGGAAAACACCGTTCCGGCAGGTCCGGTCAACGACCTGCAACAGGTCTTTGACAGCCCGCAGGTCGCGGCGCGCGGCCTGCGCCTGCGCCTTGCGCATCCGGTCGCAGGGGCGGGGCATGTCGACCTGATCGGGAACCCATTGAAGATGTCGGGGACTCCGGTCACTTATGACAGGGCGCCCCCGACGCTGGGCGCGGATACCGCCGCCGTGCTGCGCCGTCATCTGGGGCTCGGGCGCGCCGAGTTGCAGGCGCTGGCTGAGGCCGGCATCATCGAAGGACGACTGGATCAATGACCATGGCAAGCACAAGGACCGGCGCGGATATACTGGGCGAGGCCCTTGCAAAGGCGGGCGCGACCCATGCCTTCGGCATTCCCGGCGGCGAGGTTCTGGCCCTGATCGAGGGGCTTGATGCGGCGGGCCTGACATTCGTGCTGGTCAAGCACGAGAATGGCGGCGGCTTCATGGCCGAAGGGCTGTGGCACATGACCGGCGCATTGCCTGTTCTTGTGGCAACCCTTGGACCCGGCGTCGCCAATGCGGTCAATGTCGTGGCCAATGCGATGCAGGACCGCGTGCCGCTGATTTTCCTGACCGGCTGCGTCGATGCCGCCGATGCCGAGACATATACCCACCAGGTCTTTGATCATCAGGCGATGCTGCGCCCGATCGTCAAGGGCAGCTTTCGCCTTGCGCCGGGCGCGATTGGCGTGGGGATCGCCAAGGCCATCGCCCTTGCCACATCGGGGCAGCCCGGACCGGTGCATGTGGATGTGCCGATCGGACTGGCCGAAGCGGTCGCCCACGAGGACCCGGTGCCGCTGCATCTGCCATCAGCGCCCGGACGCCCGCCCGAGGCCGCCCTGCAAGGGGCACTGGATGTGCTGGCGCAGGCCCGGCGCCCGCTTGCGATTGCCGGCCTCGATGCCGTGAACGAGAGCGCCGGCCCGCAGATCAGCCAGTTCTGCCGGGACCATGGGATCCCCCTGATCACCACCTACAAGGGCAAGGGCCTGATGGATGAGGCCGAGGCGCTCTGCCTCGGCGGCGCGGGCCTGTCGCCCAAGGCCGACCGGATCCTGATGCCGCTGATGGCGCAGGCCGATTGCATCCTGTTGCTGGGCTATGATCCGATCGAGATGCGGATCGGTTGGCGCAATCCCTGGAACCATGGGCAAACCGTGATCGAGCTTGCCCCCGTGGCGCGCAGCCACGGGATGCATCATGCCGATCACCTGTTGATCGGCACCCTGCACGAAACCCTGCCCGCCCTGCACCACAAGGCACCGCAACGCTGGCCCGATGCTGCGCCCACCGCCGCAAGATCCGCCCTCAACGCGGCCTTTGCCACCCCCGCGCACTGGGGGCCGCATCAGGTTGTCGACACGCTGCGGCAGATCATGCCGCCCGAGACGATCGTCACCGCCGACAGTGGTGCCCACCGCATTCTGGTCAGCCAGATGTGGGAGTGCACAGCGCCCCGCAGGATGCTGCAATCCTCGGCGCTTTGTACCATGGCCTGTGCCGTGCCTTTGGCGGCAGGCGCAAAGCTGGGCAATCCTGACGCGCCCGTTCTTGCCTTTGTGGGTGACGCGGGGCTGGAAATGGGCGCGGGCGAGCTGGCCACGCTGACGGCCTGCGATCTGCCCATCGTGATTTGTGTGCTGGTCGATGACAGCCTGTCGCTGATCGAGCTCAAGCAGCGCAACACCAAGCGTCCCAACCTTGGCGTGGATTTCGGGGGGCCGAACCGCAGCACGGATTTCGCCGCACTGGCGCGCGCCTTCGGCGGTCATGGCGTCGAGGTCACGGACCCGGCGGCATTGGCCGATGCGGCAAGGGCCGCCCTGACCCGCGACCGCTTTACCCTGATCGCCGCCCGGATACCGCGCCGGGCCTATGATGGGGCATTCTAGGACTTTCGCTCACGCAACGATCATCCCGCAGCAGGCTCAGGTCACGTCCGCGTGAGGTAGGGGCCAACATGTCCATGGGACTGTAACGAAGCCCGAAACCACGCGAACCGCATAGCATCCGTTGCTTGCTGAGAGGTTCTGCCATGACGATTTCCGACGATCTGGGTGGAATGCCCACGTCGCTTCCCTCGGACATGATTGGCGATTGGGATCGCGTGATCCTTGGCATCCTGTCCCATGCGGCCAGCACAGGCCCCGATCTGAACAACGTGCTGACACGGGCGCCAGACTTTGCCCTCGGACAGGCGATCCGGGGCATGTCCTGCCTGTTGCTGGGCCGGAGCGAAATGGTCGCCGTGGCGAGGCAAGCCCATGCCGCGGCCTTGGCGGGTGCGCGTGCCACTCCGCGCGAGATGGCTTTCGTCCATGCGCTGGGTGACTGGCTGGACGGGTTGCCCACAAGGGCAGCTGCGCGGTTGCAGACCACACTGAACCTGCATCCACGGGATGCTCTGGCGATGAAGATGATACAGGCCATCCATTTCGTGATGGGTCGCCCACAGGAGATGCGCGCCTCGGTCGAAGGGGTGCTGGAGGCCTGGAACGATCATCCCGCGCGGGGCTATCTGCTCGGCTGCCACGCCTTCACGCTGGAGGAAACCGGGGAATATGCCCGTGCCGAACGCACCGGCCGCGCTGGGGTTGCCTTGGCACCCGATGATGCCTGGGGCCTGCACGCGGTGGCCCATGTCTTTGACATGACGGGCCGGGCGCGGGCGGGCCTTGACTGGCTGAGCGGGCGCGAGGCGTCATGGGCGCATTGCAACAACTTCCGCTTCCACGTCTGGTGGCACCGCGCCCTGATGCATCTGGACCTTGGCGAATACGATATCGCGCTGGCGCTTTACGATGCGGATATCCGGGCCGAAAAGACCGACGATTACCGCGACATCTCGAATGCCGCATCGCTGCTGTCGCGGCTAGAGCTTGAGGGGGTGGATGTCGGGGACCGCTGGGACGAGCTGGCGGAACTGGCCGAGACACGCGCCACCGATGGCTGCCTTGCCTTTGCCGACCTGCATTACATGCTGGCCCTGTGCGGCGGTGAAAGGGATCAGGCTGCGGCGGGGTTCATCGCGCGGATGCAGAACGCCCGCAGCAACACCACCACGAACGAGGCGCAGGGCATCATCGCCAATCCCGGCCTGCAGGTCGCCAAGGGGCTTCACGCCTTTGCCAGCGGCGAATATTCATCGGCATGGCTGCATCTGAATGCCGGTCGTGCCGATCTGCAATCCATCGGCGGCAGCCATGCCCAGCGCGACATATTCGAGCGCATCACCATCGAGGCCGCTTTGCGCGGGGGATATCTGCAGGCTGCCGAAAACCTGCTGCACGACAGGACACGACGCCGCAACGATACGCTGGATGGCTATGCGACCGCCCGTATCTCGCTGATTGAATCGGCACGCGCGCAGGCCGTGTGACATGATTGCAAGACCAAAGCAGCGCGACCCCCGCCTTGATTTCTTTCGCGGCATCGGGATGTTCATCATCCTGATCGCCCATATCACCGACAATCCCTGGACCCTGTGGATCCCGGCGCGCTTCGGCTTCTCCGACGCCACGGAAATGTTCGTCTTCTGCTCGGGCATGGCCTCGGCCCTCGCTTTCGGGGCGGTGTTCCGGCGGGCAGGCTGGCTCATGGGCACCATGCAGATCGCCTATCGGGTCTGGCAGGTCTACTGGGTGCATCTGGGCGTCTTTTTCGTCACGCTTCTGCTGATGCTGCTGCTGAACGCCTCGGGCATCTTTCCAAGGGACGAGGTCGGGCGGTTGAACCTTTATCCTTTCGTCAACAACACCGGGGCGAACCTGATCGGCCTGATGACGCTGACCTATGTGCCGAACTATTTCGACATCCTGCCGATGTACATCGTCATTCTGGTCCTCATTCCGGTGATGATGGCGCTGGCGCGGGCCGATGTGCGGCTGGCGATCCTTGGCAGTGTGGCGCTGTGGATAGCAGCGGGTACGGGGATGAACCTGCCTGCCGAGCTATGGTTTTCCCGCCCCTCGGACCGGGAATGGTTCTTCAACCCTTTCGCATGGCAACTGGTGTTCTTTGCGGGTTTTGCCCTGATGTCCGGCTGGCTGCCCGCCCCGCCCGTGCGCCGCGATCTGATCTGGCTGGCGCTGGGGATCGTAATCCTGTCGATTCCTTTCGCTTGGTACAAGATCATAGACATGTCCGAATTCGTCCGTGACTGGCGCAACACCTGGAGCTTTCTGTTCGACAAGACGGATTTCGGCATCCTGCGGTTCGTCCATTTCCTGGCCCTGGCCTATCTGGCTTGGGCGGCAGCAGGTCCGGCCGGGGTGCGTCTGCAGCGCGAGGGTTGGGCGGGTGCGGTCATCGGCCTGATTTCGCGCGTGGGCCAGCAATCGTTGGCGGTCTTTGCCACATCGATGGTGCTGGCGCGCGTGTTCGGCGCGGTCCTCAGCCTGTCGGACCATGGCCCGCTGGCGGCCTTGGCCGTCAACCTTGCCGGTTTCGCGGTGATCATCTCCGTCGCCCACATGACCGCGTTCTTCAAGGCGAAACCCTGGAAGACGGCAAGCCCCCGCGCCGCGACCACCGCCGATGCGCCGCCCCCCCTGGGTCTGCGGCCATGAGCCACCCGTCGCGACGCCAGATGCTTGGCCTGATCGGCGCGCTGGCTGCGGCAGGGTTGCTGCCCGCAGGTGTCCGCGGCGGCGAGGCCGCAACAGGGCTGCAGCTTGGCCCGGCCACCCCCTTCAGCGCGGAGGGTGTCGCGGATCTGGCCCGGTCTCTTGCGGCGGCCCCCTATACGCCGCCACCGGCGATCAGCCGGGAATGGCGGGATCTGTCCTATGACATGCTGCGCGAGATCTGGTTCGATGGCCGACACGCGCTCTTTCGCGGGACAGATGGCGCCGTCAGGGCCGAGTTCTTCGTGGCCGGGCTGTTCTTTGCCCACAAGATCAGGATCAATGCCGTCGCACAGGGGCAATCGCAGCCGATAGGCTTTGATCTGGGGGCCTTCGCGACGACCGACCGTTTCCCCACGCTGCCCGAGAACGGTACCGGCTATGCCGGGTTCCGTCTGCTGGGCGAGTTGCAGGCAAGGGATCGTTTTCAGGAATATGTGGTGTTTCAGGGCGCCAGCTATTTCCGCGCTATCGGCAAGGACAACGGCTACGGGATATCGGCGCGCGGCCTTGCCCTACACACGGCAGGCCGCACCCTTGAGGAATTCCCCGTCTTTCGCGAATTCTGGATCGAGGCGGCGGCACCGGATGCACCGACAGTGACTGTCCATGCCCTGCTGGACAGCCCCTCGGTGGCGGGGGCCTACACCTTCGCGATCACGAAGGGCGAAACCACGGAAATGACCGTCAACGCACGGCTTTTCCCCCGTGTCGATCTGACCGATGTCGGCGTCGCACCGGGCACGTCGATGTTTCTGTTCAACGGGATCGACCGGTCCCGCGTCGATGATTTCCGCGGACGTGTGCATGACAGCGACGGGCTTTTGATGATGAATGGCGCGGGCGAGACGCTGTGGCGACCGCTCAACAACCCCGGAAAGGTTGAAGTCAGCGAATTCCTCGACAACGGGCCGCTTGGCTTCGGCCTGATGCAGCGCGCCCGTGCGCTAGGCGATTTCAACGACCTGCAGGCGCGCTACGAGCGCCGCCCCTCGCTTTGGGTGGAACCGCTGGGGGACTGGGGGCCCGGCGCGGTCGTCCTGATCGAAATTCCCACCGACAAGGAGGTTAACGACAACATCGTGGCCTTCTGGCAACCCGCCACCCCCCTTCAGGCCGGGCGTGAACATCGCTTCGACTACCGCCTCTATTGGGGCAACAGGGCCCCTGCAGAGGGGGCCGTCGCCCCGGTCATCACAACCTCTGCCGGGGCGCGCGTGTTCGAGGATGGACGGCTCTTTGCCATCGACTATGCACCACACCCCGCCCTTGGCGATGATCCTGCGCGCATCGAGGTGCGGGTGACCACCACGGCAGGCAGGATCACGTCCCCCATCCTGCAGCGCAATCCCGGCACGGGTGGCATGCGGCTGGATTTCACCGTCAAAGGCAATCCGCGCCATGCCGAGTTGCGC
>JBFHIW010000080.1:0-9840 GCA_041596235.1 Paracoccaceae bacterium | reverse complement strand
TTGTTCATCATGTTTGACCAACTGCGGTGGGATTACCTTTCCTGTTATGGTCATCCGCATCTCAAGACCCCCCATATCGACCGGCTGGCGGCCATGGGTGTCCGGTTCGACCGCGCCTATATCCAGTCGCCGCTGTGCGGGCCGTCGCGCATGTCCACCTATACGGGGCGCTATGTGCATTCGCACGGGGCCAGCTGGAACAATGTGCCGCTGAAGGTCGGCGAGTTGACCATGGGCGATCATTTGCGTGATCTGGGCATGGGCTGCTGGCTGGTCGGCAAGACCCATATGAAGGCCGATGCCGAAGGCATGCGCCGTCTGGGGCTGGAGCCTGACAGCGTGATCGGCGCGCGCGTCTCCGAATGCGGCTTCGACATCTTCGAGCGTGACGATGGCATGCGCCCCGAGGGCCCTGACGGATATTACGACCCCGGCGGCGCGCTGAGATACAACGCATACCTGCGCGAAAAGGGCTATGAGGGCGACAACCCTTGGCATGACCATGCCAATTCCGGGATCGACGACGATGGCAACGTCCTGTCCGGCTGGTTTCTGAACAATTCCGACCAGCCCGCCAATATCCGCGAGGAAGACAGCGAAACACCCTATCTGACGCGGCGCGGGATGGAGTTCATCGCGGGGGCAACCAATCCCTGGTGCTGCCACCTGAGCTATATCAAGCCGCACTGGCCCTATATCGTGCCCGAACCCTATGCCGCGATGTTCGGGCCGCAGGATTTTCTGCCCCGCGTGGCCACGCAAGCCGAACGAGAGACGGATCACCCCGTCTTCAAGGGATTTCAGAACGCGCCGGTGGGCCGCGCCTTTGCGCGCGACGATACGCGGGACAAGGTGCTGCGCGCCTATATGGGCCTGATCAAGCAATGCGATGACCAGATGGGCGTCCTGTTCGACTGGCTGGAAAAGACCGGGCGCATGGACGACACGATGATCGTTGTCACCTCGGATCACGGCGACTTCATGGGCGATCACTGGATGGGCGAAAAGACCTTTTTTCAGGATGCCAGCGTGCGCGTGCCGCTGATCATCTATGATCCCTCGGAACAGGCGGATGCCACGCGCGGCACCGTCTGCGATGCGCTGGTGGAATGCATCGACCTGCTGCCCACTTTCGTCGATGTCGCGGGCGGCGACGCCGGTCAGCTTGATCATGTCCTCGAGGGGCGGTCGCTTCTGCCGCTGCTGCGTGGCGGCGATGCGCCCGTCCGCGATGCGGTCTTTTGCGAATACGACTATTCGGCCACACCGCTGGCCGGCAAGCTGGGTCTGCATCCCAAGGATGCGCGAATGTTCATGGTGTTCGACGGGCGCTGGAAGATGGTCCATTTCGAAGGCGGCTTCCGCCCGATGCTGTTCGATCTGGACAGCGACCCCGGCGAAGTCGAAGACCTTGGCGCGTCAGAGGCACATGCCGATGTCCGGGCCGCACTGTATGACAAGCTGTTCGTCTGGGCGCGCCGTCCCGGCGCGCGCACCACGATCACCAATGCAACGCTGGTCGCGGCGCGTGGCAAGACCGCCCGCAAGGGCGTTCTGATCGGCATCGTCGAGGAGGCCGATCTTGAGCCGGAACTGGTGGCCAAATACGTGGGCCGCAGGGTCCCCGACATGCGCGTATCAACAAAGAAGGACTGAACGAAACGGGGCAGGAGGAGGCCCCGCCATGCCAGTAACAGGGAGAGAACACATGTATTCAAGATTGACGCGGACCACCGCCATGCTTGCCGGGCTGATGCTGAGCGGCCAGATGGCGCTGGCGCAGGCCAACCTGACGGTCGAGACATCCAGCGCCGGCAATTCGCCGCATCTGTCCACGCTGCACCTTGCCGATGTGGTGGGCCGCATGGGGATCGCGAACCTGCAGGTGCAGGAAGGTCAGACCGCCACCAACTCCATGCTGAACGTGGCCGAGGGCAAGTCCGATATCGTGACCGCGCCGACGCTGCTGCACTTTCTTCTGGAAAAGGGCCGCGGTCCCTTCAGCAGCGTGGGCGAACGCGGTCAGGAGATCGCGCCGAACGTCAAGGTTCTCTACACCTACAACGCAGGTGCCTATGGCCTGTTCGCGCCGGTCGTCTCGGGGATCAACAGCTATACCGATATCAAGGGGCGCACGATCTGGAACGGCCCGCCCTCGGGTGCGGCGCTGACCGTGGGGCGCCAGACCCTGCAGCTGGGATCGAACGGCTTCAAGGATGGCGAGGATTACAAGGGGCTGCAGACCAACTGGGGGCAGCTGCCCACCGCACTGGTCGATGGGTCCGCCGAGGCCTTCATGGTGCCGATCACCTTTCCGTCCGATCGCGTCGTGACCGCGCTGGCAGCCGGGAACGTCAACATCATCTCGTTTCCCAAGGAGATCTGGGAAAGTGAAGGGATGCAGAAATTCCTCAAGGCGCCCGGCAATGCGCCCGTTGTGATCAAGGGTGAAGAGATGGGCTATGCCGCGGGAAGCGGCGTCACGCTGATCTCCGAGGATGGGATGTTCCGGTCGCCGGGCGTGCCCTTCGCAACCGTGGCGCGCGCAGACCTGCCCGATGACGTGGTCAAGGCCATCGTCGCGGCATATATCGACACCCTGCCCGAGTTGAAGACCCGCTCGCCCTATGCGGCGAACGTCAACTATGACGTGGTCGATGCGGATGTGACGGGCCTGTGCAATGGCCTGTC
Organism: Paracoccaceae bacterium; assembly: GCA_041596235.1. Taxonomy (GTDB): domain Bacteria; phylum Pseudomonadota; class Alphaproteobacteria; order Rhodobacterales; family Rhodobacteraceae; genus Seohaeicola. Next base: position 7,149 of record JBFHIW010000080.1, on the reverse strand, counting down.
GCTGAAGTACCACCCCGGCGCGATCGCGGCCTGGGAAGACGCGGGCTATGCCATCCCGGACTGCGCCAAGTGATGCGGCGGGGGCGGCGTGACCGCCCCCTTGCCCCTGATCCCCAGACCACCGAGGCTGTCATGACCACGACCGACACCGGGCGTCGCCCTGACATCATGCTCAAACGTACCGCACGGGTCCTTGGGCTGGTGCTGGTCGCGATCGGCCTTCTGAACACCGTGCCTTCCATCCCCGGTCTGGACGCCTTTTTTCAGGACCTCAGCGGCAACCCCGCCTTTGCCATCCGCAAGTTTCCCTATCAGTGGCTCTATCCGCTGGCCTTCGTGCTGATGATGACGGTCGTTGCCCTGCATCATTCCTTCTGGGCCGATTTCCGGGCGCGCGAGCTTGGCCCGCTCAAGCTGCGTCTGGGCGCGATCATGGATATCCTTCTGGTGGGCACCGCCCTGATCGTGGCCCTGTCCTACATGATCGAGATCGACTCGATCTGCCTTGTCGACCGCGCCACCGGGCTGCGCGCCGACCTGATGGCGCGCGCGCTGGAAGAGGAAAAGGAATTCGCCCTGCTCTACGGCCTGCCCGAGCCGAACTCGGTCGAGGATCCCGCCTGCGTGCAGACGCTGGGCGGCTGGATCTTCGTTGTGGTCGGCGGCGCGCTGGCAGTGTTCCTGGGCTACAACATTCGCGTCTGGGGGTTTCCCCTTGTCGCGGTGGCGATCCTGATCGCGGCCTATACCCTGACCACGGTGCTGGTGTGGTATGTCTTCGGGGCCGATGACATGAACAGGTACCTGATCACCAAGCTGGGCGGCGAGCCGCGCAGCCTGATGGACGGTCGCCCCAATGTCGAGGACATCCTTGTCAACAACGCGCAGGGCCTGATGGGTCGCTTCATGGGCATCCTGCTGAATTCGGTCTTTCCCTATATCGTTCTCGGGTCGCTCTTCGGCATTTCAGCCGGGGGCAAGTCGCTGATCAAGCTGGCGTTCCTGTGGACACGGCGCTTGCGTGGCGGCCCCGCCCATGCCGCCATCGTGTCATCGGCGCTGTTCGGCACCATTTCGGGCGGTCCTGTCGTGAACGTGCTGTCCACGGGTGTTCTGACGATCCCGATGATGCTGAAACGCGGCTTCGGCCGGGTCTTTTCCGGCGGGGTCGAGGCCGCAGCCTCGTCCGGTGGGCAGATCATGCCGCCGGTAATGGGTGTGGCGGCCTTCGTGCTGGCCGCGATGACCGTGACCCCCTACCGCGAGGTGGTCTTTGCCGCGATCATCCCGGCGCTGGCCTATTTCGGCTGTCTGTTCCTGACCGTTGTGTTCGAGGCCCGCAAGCAGGGGATCGAGGCGGTGGGCGACAAGACCCCCGACATGCTGCTGACCGGACAGGACAGGCTGAACCTTGTGATGATCTTCGCGCCGATCCTGCTGATCCTTGTGCTGCTGGTCACGCCCAAGGACGCGGTCGGCTGCGGACCACTGGCCGCTTTCCTTGGGGTCGAGCAGATCTGGGTAAACGGGATATGCCGGGCCGAGAACCTGCCCTGGATCTATCAGCTGATCCAGAATTCGGCCGGCGATGCGGGGTCGGCGGGCTGGTGGGCGCTGGTGCTGCTGTCTTGCCTGTTTTTCCTTGATCCCGAATTCCGCAAGAAACCCGGTCAACTGATCGGCGCGCTGGCGGATGCGGGGGTGACGATCTCGACGCTCTACCTGATGTTCCTGTCTGTCTCGATCATCGACTTCTGCCTGAATTTCACGGGCCTGTCGGGCTTCATTGCGCGCGACGTTCTGGGGATGCTGCGCGCCATGGGGCCAGAGTTGCAGACAGATGGCATTTTCCTGTTCGCGGCCCTTTTCGTGACCATGCTGATGGCGATCCTGTTGGGCATGGGCATGCCCACGGTGCCGGCCTATGTGAATGTCGCGCTTCTGATGGGGCCGCTGGTCGTGGGCCTCGGCATCGCCACCTTCACCGCGCATATGTTCATCTTCTTCTTTGCCGTGGCATCCGCCATCACGCCACCCGTGGCGATCGCCGCCTTTGCCGCGGCCTCGATCACGCGGGCCGATCCGATGGCAACAGGGTTTTCGGCGGTGCGATCGGGTGTGGTGATGTTCGTGCTGCCCTTCGTCTTTGCCTTCTATCCCGAGCTTTTGCTGATCGACGCCGCAAAGATGGATCCCGCGGCGCCGCCGGGATCGGCGGTATTCCTGGAGGGCTATGGCCCCGGTGTCGATTGGGCGGGGCTGGCGCTGTTGCTGCCACGCGTGGCGATCGGTCTTTACCTGATCGCCAGTGCCCTGACCCGCTATGACCGTCACGCGCTGGCCGGTTGGGAAACGGCCCTGCGGCTTGTCCTTGCGGTGATCGTGCTGATGCGTGATCCGGTCTGGTTCGGGCCGGGGCTGGCTGTCACGGCGCTCTATCTGCTGTGGCATGCCTTTCTGGCACGGTCATCCCAAACGGCCTGAGGTCTGACAGGCGGCGGGATCGCACGGGCGTGGACCGGCGGTCTGTCGCCGCCATGCGATATTCCCGGCAAAAAATAACGCTTGCAACCTGCAGGGCGCTTTGGCGATATGTTCGGGAAAACATATCTGAAAGAGTTCCCTCCCGCATGTTTGGGCCTGCCATTCGCCGTCTTGCTTTTGCCCTGGCCCTTCTGCCAGCGGCGCCGCTGCATCTTGCTGCGGCAGAGGTGACGATCTTCGCGGCCTCAAGCCTGACCGACGCGCTGGGCCGCGTCGCCGGGTCATGGGAGGCGGCGACAGGCCACCGGGTGGTTCTGTCCTTTGCCGGGTCATCGGCCTTGGCGCGCCAGATCCAGCAGGGGGCACCGGCGGATCTGTTCATCTCGGCCAGTCAGGACTGGATGGACGCGGTCGCGACGTCGGGCGACCTGCGCGAGGGGACACGGCGGGACATTCTGGCCAACAGTCTTGTGTTGATTGCCCATGGCCGCGATGCGGCGCCCGTGACGCTGGACAGCAGTCTGGACCTTGCGGGTCTGCTGGGGGACGGACGGCTGTCGATGGCGCTGGTTGATGCGGTGCCGGCGGGGATCTATGGCAAGGCCGCGTTGCAGCATCTGGGGCTGTGGGACAGCGTGGCGCCCATGGTTGCACAGTCCGACAATGTGCGCGCCGCCCTCGCTTTCGTTGCGCGCAACGAGGCGCCCCTGGGCATCGTCTATGCCACCGACGCGCCGGCCGAGGATGATGTCAGCATCATCGCAACCTTTCCCGCCGACAGCCATGCGCCGATCACCTATCCCGCCGCGATCACCGCGCAATCGCAAAGCCCCGTGGCGCAGGACTTTCTGGATTTCCTGTCATCGGACGCGGCATGCACGATCTGGCGCGATTTCGGCTTCGGGTTTCCCGACTGATGTGGGGTGACTGGACAAGCTGGCTTGGCCCCGAGGAATGGCAGGCGGTGCGACTGTCACTGCGCGTGTCGTTCTGGGCCACGCTCATCAGCCTGCCGCCCGGCATCTTCATCGCCTATGCGCTGGCGCGCTGGACCTTTCCGGGCAAACAGGTGCTGAACGGGATCGTGCACCTGCCGCTGATCCTGCCCCCCGTCGTCACCGGCTACCTGCTGCTGCTGGCCTTCGGGCGGCGCGGGCCTGCAGGCGAGATACTGGAGCAATGGTTCGGCATTGTGCTGTCCTTTCGCTGGACCGGGGCGGCCTTGGCGGCGGCCATCATGGCCTTTCCCCTGATGGTGCGTGCCATACGCTTGGCGATCGAGGCGGTCGATCCCAAGCTCGAGGCGGCCGCCAGCACGCTTGGCGCCTCGCCCGCATGGGTCTTTGCCACCATCACCCTGCCGCTGATCCTGCCGGGGATCATCGCGGGCTGGATTCTGGCTTTTGCCAAGGCGATGGGCGAATTCGGCGCGACCATCACCTTCGTGTCGAACATACCCGGCCAGACGCAGACCATCCCCTCGGCAATCTATGCCTTGCTGCAGGTGCCGGGTGGCGAGGATCGGGCCGGGCGTCTGGTGATCGTCGCGGTCGTGATCGCCATGCTGGCATTGCTTCTGTCCGAAGTTGCCGCGCGGCGTGTGGCAAGACGGGTGGCGGGCCGATGACGCTGCAGGTATCGCTCAGGCACCATTTCGCGGGTTTCGATCTGGATGTCGCCTTCGAGGCACCGCCCGGTGTCACCGTGCTTTTCGGGCCATCGGGGTCGGGAAAGAGCACGGTGATCAACGCGGTGGCAGGGCTGCTGCGCCCCGATGCCGGACGTATCGTGGCGGATGATTGGGTGCTGCTGGACACCAATGCCCGCCGGGTCCTGCCCCCGCACAAGCGCCGCCTCGGCTATGTCTTTCAGGAGGGGCGGCTGTTCCCGCATCTGAGCGTCAGGCAGAACCTGCTGTTCGGGCGTTGGTTCGCCCCCCGCGACGCGCGCGGCGAAAGCCTTGACCGGGTGGTGGACCTGTTGGGGCTGGGGCATCTTCTGGATCGCCGCCCCGGCGCCTTGTCGGGCGGCGAAAAGCAGCGCGTCGCGATCGGGCGCGCCCTGCTCGCAGCGCCCAGACTGATCCTTGCGGATGAACCATTGGCCGCGCTGGATGAGACCCGCAAGGCCGAGATCCTGCCCTATTTCGAACGGCTGCGCGACGAGGTGGCGGTGCCGATCCTCTATGTCAGCCATGCCTCTGCCGAAGTGGCCCGGCTGGCCACGACCGTGGTGGCGTTGCGCGCGGGCAGGGTCGCGGCTGTCGGCCCGCCCTCGCAGGTGCTGGGCGATGTGGCGGCGGTGGGCGCGCGCGGGGCGTCATCGATCCTGACCGCACGTGTCATGGCCCATCATGCGGATGGCCTGACCCAGCTTGCCGCCGACGGGCTGCCGCTGTGGTTGCCCCGGATCGAGGCCGCGCCGGGCAAGATGGTGCGTGTCCGTATCGCGGCGCAGGACGTGATCCTCGCCACCGAGGTGCCACGGGGCCTGTCGGCGCTGAACATCCTTTCAGGTACCATCGCCGAGATCCGTCGCGGCCAGGGGCCCGGCGTGATGGTCACCCTGAACATCGGAGCCCAAAGGCTGAGCGCGCGGATCACCCGCCGGTCGGCCGAGGCGATGGGCCTGTCCGTGGGGCAGACCTGTCATGCGGTCCTGAAATCCGTGGCCGTCGCACCCGAGGATGTGGGGACCGGCACGGGGATTTGATCAACAGGCCCCAAAGAGCAAGACCGCAAGCCGCCGGGGCACCCGCGCCTTGATTGCAGGATAGGGCGGGTCGCGGATGGTGCAGGCTTTTGCTGCATGCGAGGCAGTATCTCGGGTCGAGCTGGGCGATATCGCCTCGAAGATCGCCTTTCGAGGTGTCAGAATGGCGCGGTCCCGCCCTGCGCTGCGGTTGCCGATTGAAAAGCCAAGTAGCTTTGGGTTTATGGGGCAAGAGCGTTTGTGCCGCAGAAAGAGTGATAGATGACCCTTGAACAGATCTTCATGCTTGTCCTTCTGGTGGCTGTCTTCCTCAGTTTCTTCAAGGAATACTATCCGCCTGAAGTGACGGCGCTTGGCGCCTCTGCGGCCCTGCTGGCGACGGGCATCATCCAGACGGGCGATTTTCTGACCGTGTTCAGCTCGCCCGCGCCGATCACAATCGCGATGATGTTCATCATTTCGGCCGCGCTGGAACGGACCGGGGTGCTGATGGTTCTGGGCGGCATCTTGAAGCGCAAGGCGCGCGGATCGTTCCTGCGGGCCATGGTGCTGATGATGGTGGGCGCGATGGGTGCATCGGCCTTCATGAACAACACGCCCGTGGTGATCCTGCTGACGCCGATCATGATCTCGATGTCGGCCTCTGTCGGTGTGGCGCCCTCGCGCTTTCTGATCCCGCTGTCCTATGCTGCGATCTTCGGCGGCACGCTGACGCTTGTGGGCACATCGACCAACATCCTGATGAGCGGCGTGGCGCGCGATGCGGGGCAGCCCGCGATCTCGATGTTCGAGATGACCTTGCCGGGCCTCATCTTTGCCGGGGTCGGCATGGTCTACATGATCTTTGCAGGCCGCTACCTTCTGCCGGACCGGGCCTCGCTGTCCAGCATGCTGGGCAATGAAAGCAAGCGCAAGTTCATGGCCCGCCTGCTGATCCCGAATGAATCGAAATACATCGGCAAGCGGCTGTCCGAACTGCCCTTCAATACGCTGGAGACGCGCATTCTTGACGTGGTGCGCGGTGAGGTGTCGATGCGGCGCACCCTCAAGGACATGACGCTCGAGGCAGGGGACCGGATCGTTCTGAAGACCGGCACCGGCGAGATCCTCGGCCTCAAGGAAAACGGGCAGGTGGCGTTCCGCGACATCGACGATCACGCCTTCGAACCCGTGACCGCAGACCAGACCATCACGATGGAGGCCAGTGTCGGCCCGAATTCGCACCTGCGCGGGCGGCCCATCAAGGACCTCAAGCTGCGCCGCAAATATGGCGTCTACCTGATGGCGGTGCACCGCGCCGAGCAGAACATCTCGCAGGATCTGCCCGAGTTGCGGCTGCAGTTCGCCGATACCCTGCTGCTGGAAGGCCCGCCCGAAGGGCTGCAGCGCCTGATGGAAGACGGAGGGATCATCAACCTGTCGGCCCCGTCCGAACGTGCGACCCGCTGGGCCAAGGCCCCGATCGCCATTGCCACCATCGTGGCCGTGATGGTGCTTGCGGCCTTCGAGGTGATGCCGATCCCCGGACTTGCCGTGATCGGTGCGGTCGTGGTGATGCTGACCCGCTGCGTCGACCCCGAGGAGGCCTTTGATGCGATCGATTGGCGCATCCTGTTCCTGATCTTCGGGATGCTGGGTCTCTCGATGGGGCTGGATGAAACGGGAACGGCCCAGTTGATCGTCACGGTGGTTGTCAATTCGCTGGGGGATGCTGGCCCGCTCCTGATCCTTGCGGCGGTCTATTTCGTCACCAGCCTGCTGACGGAGATGGTGTCCAACAACGCGGTCGCGGTCCTTGTCGGCCCGATCGCAATCGCCCTCGCGGTCCAGCTCGGGTTCGATCCGCGCCCGTTCATCATGGCCGTAATGTTCGCAGCCTCTGCCAGTTTCGCAACGCCGATCGGCTACCAGACGAACACCTTCGTCTACAGCGCCGGGGGTTATCGCTTTGCC
>JBFHIW010000079.1:0-10866 GCA_041596235.1 Paracoccaceae bacterium | reverse complement strand
GTCGTTATCGTCGCCACCCTCGCCACCGAAAACCGTCGCCGATCCATATCCGAGGTTGAACAGGTCGGCATCATCGCCACCATCGAGCGTCGCAATCCAGAAGCTGTCATTCAGAACGTCATTGCCAGCGCCGCCATAGAGCACATCGCCCGTGCCGGTGTTGTTGCCTGCGGTCAGCGTATCGTCGCCGTCACCGCCATAGATAAGATCATCGCCGCCGCCGCCGTCCAGAACATCATTTCCAGCACCGCCGCTGATGGTGTCATTGCTGGCTCCACCATCGATGGAGTCGTTACCATCCCCCCCATAGATCGAGTCGCGACCACCTCCGCCAATGATCGTATCATCGTCGGCTCCGCCATGGACGGTGTCGTTGCCAGCCCCGGCATTGATCGAATCGCGTCCGCCTCCGCCAAAGATCACATCGTTGTTGCCATCGGCTCCGTCGATCTGATCACCTTGAAGGTCGGTATAGCCAGCCCCCATCGTGTCGTCGCCCTCTCCGCCCGTGATGATGCCATCGGGCGCGTAATAGGGTGTGACAGCCGCATTCTCGGGCTGGATCTGGACAGTATAGAGCGCGTTATCGGTGCCGTAGTAAGTGCCCGTGTAGGTGCCGTCGCCGTTGTCAGTGAAGCTTTGCAAGCCTTGAAGAAAGAGTTGATCCTGAACGGTGGCGCCGGTGTTCTGGAGGACCAGGGCGAAGTTGTCAGCGAATTCCGACAGGTCGACACGGATGACATCTTGCTGATTGTCATTGTCGCCAAACTTTTCGATCGTCAGGACGGTTATCGGATCGGTCGACGTATTCGCGATTGTTACGTCGTTGGCGTTGTTGATGTTGGCAAAGCTGTCGACCGCAACGGTAACGATACCGCTTGCCGGGACCAAAGCGTCCGTCAACGTATAGGTGCTGATTTCCGCGCCTGACGCGGGTGGAGGTGGTAACATCACCGTAACTCATCCTAGGTCGTTCACTACGCGAGCGTTTTTGCGCCAATCGCTCAGGGCGTCTTCGATAGTGCGGTAATTTCGTAAACAGGCCCTGACAGCGTGACGGCAATTTCAAACGGATTTTAGGCTTTGGCGCGTTATTTCTGAGGAAATTCCGGTCGTTTCTGTGTCACGTGCACAAGGTGTGACGCAGAAAAACGTCGACATCTGCAATGTCGGTAACTTGCGCGACCTATGTCCGCCAATGTCCGTCCAGTCCTTGCGCCATCACGGGCCTTGCCCGTAAGCGCGCGCGCGCAGCGCTCTTTCCGGGCCAAGGCCTGCCTTTGATTGGTGTCAGTTGGCGCCCGGCGTCATGGTCGAGAACAATTCCATGATCTGCATCATGATCGGCACCAGCACGATGATCAGGTTGACCGGAAACAGGAAACCCGCCATCGGAAACAGCATCTTCACCGGCAGGGCATTCGCCTTTTCCTCGGCCTTGATGATCCGGGTTTGGCGCATTTCCTTGCTGAAGACGCGCAGGGTCTTGATCACGCTCGACCCCAGTTCCATCGACTGACGGAACAGCACCGAAAGCGTGCGCGCCTCGTCCAGCTTGATGCGGGTGGCAAAGTTGTTCAGCGCCTCGTGCATCGGGCGCCCTGCCCGCACCTCAAGCGAGATGATCGACAGATGCTGGCCGAAGCTGGGCTTGGTATGCAGGAATTCATGGGCCACGCGGTCGATGGCCGCCTCGATGCTCATGCCGGAATCCACGCAGACTACCAGAAGGTCCATGAAATCGGGGAACAAGCGCCGATAGGCGATCTGGTTCTGCCTGGCCTGACGATCGAGGGCGGCGCTGACAAGGATGAAGACGATCCCCGACACCAGCCCCGCCAGCAACAGCGCCATGGTCGAGGACACCCCCGCGGTCAGGTTGACCAGCAGATACCAGCCCAGTGCAAAGACCGCGACGGTCACGGCCAGGCGGATCAGCTGAAAACTGCGCGTGGCGTCAGGCGAGAAATACCCCGCCCGGATCAGGCGCATTTCCAGACTTTCGGGATCGTTGCGGCGCATCACCTCGTAGTAATGGCGGATGTTGTCGTTTTCCGAGCCAAAGACCTCATCGGTTCTGGCGTCGCGCATCTGTTGCTCGACCGAGGCCTGATCAAGGTTGCGGCGGATGTCGCGGCTGCGGGTCACGGCATTGGCGATGGTGAAGATAAGGATCAGGACCGCGACGAAGACCGCGACAAGGATCAGGGTGTCATTCATGGTGTTTCACCGTTTTCCCGGGTTCAGACGTCATTGGATCAGAAATCGAATTTCACGAGCTTGTAGAGAATGAGCAGACCGAACCCCATCACCACAAGGATCGACACGACAACCACCGTGCCATAGCCGCTGTCCCAGACGGGATCAAAATAGGTCGGCACAAGGGTCGAGATCATCAGGTACAAAAGGAAGGGAAAGGCCGCCATGATCATCGCGGTGATCCTGCCCTCGGCGGATATCGCGCGGATCTTGTTGCGCAGCATCGACCGGTCCCGGATCATGCCGGACAGGTTTTCAAGGATTTCCGACAGGTTGCCGCCTGTGCTGCGTTGCACGCTGACGGTCACCGCCACGAGGTTCAGCTCGTCGGCCCCGACCCTGTCCACCATCCGCAGCATCGCGTCATCCAGTTCCGAGCCGAAGGTCAGCTGATCGCTGAGGATGCCGAACTCGCTGCCGATGGGATCGGGCATCTCGCGTCCGACAAGGGCGATGGCCGTGGTCAACGGGTGGCCGGAATTCATGCTGCGCACGATGATGTCCAGCGCATCGGGCAGTTGCGCCACGAATTTGGCGATCCGCCGGGCGCGTGTCCGCATCACGAGGCCCAGCATCACGCCGGGACCGATGATCAAGGTCAGACCAATGCGTGCAAGCGCCTCGGTGGCCAGCCATGACGCCAGAAGCCATGCCCCCAGCATGATGACCAGCGCATAGGTCAGCCGGCGCGGCATCGTCAACATCAGCCCCGACTGGCGATAAAGCTGCGAGAACCATTCCATCGACAGCAGACCGCCGCGACCGACGCCCCGGTCGCTCAGCAGGCTCTGGTAGGCCGATAGCTGATCTGCGCCGGTCTTGAGCCGCTCCAGTCGTTCATTGACCTCGCGGCTGGCGCTGCGGGCGCCGAAAAGACGGCGCAGGATGGCATCCGTCAGCAGCAGGACCGCGCCGAAGATGAAACCGTATATGACGATAATGGACATGAAACCCCGTCAGTGCCTTGTGGTCGGATCGAAGATGGACATGTCCACCTTCAAACCGATCGTGCTGATATCTGTCAGGAAACGCGGCCTGATCCCGGTCGAGCGGAACTCGCCGATGACGCGGCCGTCCTCGTCCACGCCGATGCGGTTGAACTTCATGATCTCCTGAATCTGGACGACATCCCCCTCCATCCCGGTCAATTCGGAAATCGCGGTGACGCGGCGCGTGCCGTCGCGCAACCGCGACAACTGGATGATCAACTGGATGGCCGATGAGATCTGGGACCGGATGCTGAGCTGCGACATCGGCATGCCGGCCATGCCGACCATCTGTTCCATCCGGCTGAGGGCATCACGCGGGTTGTTCGCGTGGATCGTGGTCATCGAACCTTCGTGACCCGTGTTCATGGCCTGCAGCATGTCGAAGGCCTCGCCGCCGCGCACCTCGCCCACGATGATGCGATCCGGGCGCATCCGCAGCGCGTTCTTGACAAGGTCGCGCTGCAGGATCTCGTTGCGGCCGTCGAGGGTGGGCGGGCGTGTCTCAAGCCGCACGACATGCGGCTGCTGGAGCTGAAGTTCTGCGGCATCTTCAATGGTTACAAGGCGTTCCTCATGCGGAATGAAGGCCGATAGCGCGTTCAGCATGGTCGTCTTGCCCGAGCCGGTACCGCCCGAGACCACGATCGACACCTTGCCTTCGACAGCCGCCGCCAGCAACTTGGCCATGCCCTGCGGCAGCGCACCGTTCCTGACAAGGGTTTCCAGCTGGAAAGGCCGCTTGGAGAATTTGCGGATCGACACCTGCGGCCCGTCCACCGCCACCGGCCGGATCGCCGCGTTGACACGCGAGCCATCGGCGAGACGCGCATCGACCAGAGGCGAGGATTCGTCGACACGCCGCCCGACCGAGGCCACGATCTTGTTGATGATCCGCAGCAGATGCTGTTCATCCTTGAACCGCACATCGGTGCGCTTCAGCCGGCCTGCCCGCTCGATATAGACGGTTTTCGGCCCGACGATCAGGATATCCGAAATCGTGTCATCCTTGAGAAGCGGCTCGATCGGTCCGAGGCCAAGCATTTCATCGCCCAGGTCCGACACCAGATTGTCCATCTCCTTGGCGTTCAGTGCCAGGTTCTGGGCCTTCACGTAATCGCGCACCAGAGGGCGCAACTCGTTGTGAAGCTGGGTCTCCTCCATCTGGTCCAGAACGGCCAGATTGATCTTGTCCAGCAGGAAGCGATGCAGGTTCACCCGTTCCGCGACCAGATCGGGCATGCCCGTCTCGCCGCCGGGGACGCGGGGCGCCGCCGGCCTTGCAGGTGCGGGCGTGTCGAACAGCGGATCGACCGCAACCGGCGCGACGACGGGCTTGTCCGGGACCGGGGCGGCAAATCCGTCCGGTCGTTCCTGATCCGGGGGCTTTCTGAAAAACCGACCTACCACCTTGGATCCTCCCGTCGCATCTGTTTCATTTCACGATCACCTTCGTTCCGACCGCGACCTTGTCGAAAAGCTCGATCACATCGGCATTGGTCAGGCGGAAGCAGCCGGATGTCTCATAGCCGCCCACGGTTTCGGCGCTGTTGGTGCCATGGATCCGGTAAAGCGTGTCCCGCCCCCCGCTGTAGAGATAGATAGCCCGCGCGCCCAAGGGGTTATAGGGGCCTGACGGCACGAAGCCGGGCAAGGATGGATCGCGTCGGCGCATCTCGGCCGGGGGGCGCCATTCGGGCCATTGCGCCTTGCGCCCCACGGTCGTGGTGCCGGTCCAGACAAAGCCGTCGCGCCCCACGCTGATGTCGTAACGCGCGGCCTGATTGTTGCCCAGCACCACATGCAAGCTGCGGTCCGTGTTGGAAATGATGATGGTGCCCGGCGCCTCGCGACTGGCGAAGGCTACGATCTGGCGCGATGTGGGGCCGTGATCGCGCGGCACCCGCTTCAGTTCGGCCAGGGCGACGTTGGGCAACAGTGCAAGGCCGCATAGGCTCCCAAGCAGTCCGCGACGGGTCAGATGCTGTGTCATGCCACTGCCACCTTTTCTGCGAGGATCACGCCATTGGCATATTTTGTCAGGTCTTTCAGAAACTTGGAGGACGAATTGACATCGCTCAACGTCACCCCGCGATCCATTGCCTCGGCCAGCTGGTCATGCTCGTCGGGCAGATAGTCGAAGGGCGTATCGCCGAAAAGCTGCTTCAACTTGGCCTTGGGGATCCGGTCGCCGCCGAAAAGCCCCTTGTGCCGCTTGTTGATCAGCACGGTCACGGGTTTCCGGGGGCCGCCCATCCCCCTGATGCTCTCCAGCAGATCCATCGTGTGCTTGATCGAGGGCAGGTTCATCTCGCAGACGATAGTCACGGTATTCACGCCGGACAGGACATCCTGCCGCCAGTCCGTCTCGTAATAGGGAATGTCGAGCACGGTATGCGCATGCTGCAGCGTCACCACATCCAGCATCCGCAGCACCATCTCGTAGCAGTTCAGGCTGGTCACGACCTCGCGCCGCTTGAAGGAATAGACGATCATGCCGTGATCATGCTTTTGCTGAAGCAGGTTCACGAATTCGCTGTCGATGCGGCTGGGGTTGGAAATCACGCTGTCAAGATTGAACCCAGAGGTGAGGTTCAGAAGGTAACCACATGCCCCTGTTGAAAAATCCAGATCGAACAGGGCAACGCTGCCCTTTGATTTGTCCTTGGCCAAAGCGCGTGCCAGAATTTCGGACAGCGACACCGCCACCGTTGTGGCCCCCGAACCGCCCACGGCGGAAATCACCGCATGGACCCGCGTGCTGGATTGCTTCGAGGTGCGGATCCCGCTCTGCAGCGAATTCAGGAACTCGCCGAAATTCACCGGCTTGCGCAGCCAGTCATGGATCTTGAGCTTCAGAAGCTTGCGCACCTGCGCGTCATCCAGCGCCTCGGATACGATGACGATCGGCACGTCGCCATAATGCCCCCGGACCGAGGACAGCATTTCCAGTTCGGCAGCGGATACGCTGGCGATGTCCATGACAACGATATCGGGTGAAAATCCGCCGGGGGCGCGCATCATCTCATCGAAAGTCGCGACCTCACGCTGGAAATGCGACATCTTCTCGACATGGTCCGAGATGACCGAGAATTCGGGCTGACCGGTATCAAGGATCAGCACCGTACTCTTGCGCATCTTGGTGCGCACGGGAAGAATATCGTTTTCAATCATATTCATATCGTGTTTGACAAATCTTCGCTGGTGATGGTGACAGGATGGGCGGGAATGGTGATGTTGTTCAGCCCCAGCAAGGCGCCGAGAAAGAAGAAATCGAAGGTCAGGTTCCGGGTCTCGATCGTGATCGACACAACCGGCCCGCTCGGTCGACCGACATATCCCAGACCGGACCGATAGTAGGTCACGCGAATGTTCTCGGCTGCGATCAACCCGTTCAGATCACACATGCCAAGGCGTGTGTCCGCGACAGGCCCACAGACCGCATCGCTTCCAAAGACCAGCCGGTTCAGGCCCGCCACGTTGCAGGCGGTTGCGGTTCCCGCGCCACAGACGACCGTGACGGCCGTCGTGGGCACAGGGCCGCCTTCTGTTGTCGGGTAATCCGCCGTAAACGGGGTCATGTCGACAAGGGGATCGGATACTGCCAGCACCCTTGCGCCGAATTGCATGGCCTTGACGGTCTGGTTCCATTGCACCATGGCCACGCCGAATTCGATGAACGTGGCGAAGGTCAGCAGGATGATCGGAAAGACCAGCAGCCCCTCGACAAGGGTTGCGCCCTCTTCGGCGCGGCGGAAGATGGTCATGCGATTCACCATCCCATGTACCTCTGGTTATGGGTGTAGGTGAAGGTGAAGCCTTCCAGCTGGATCAGGCGCATCAGCGGCGATCCGGTGTAGGTCAGGCTTCCCGTCACGGTGACGATATCCGCAGCAGTGGGATTGCCGGGCGGAACAGCAGGCTCGATCGTCAGATCCGCCGCCGCAGTCCAGCCGGGCACACGCGGCGTGCCTGTGCCCGCCGGGTTGCCGTAGAAGGCCAGATTGCGGGCAATGTCCTGCGTGCATGTGGTAAAGGGGGCCGTTGTGCGGCACCGCGACCAGTAACGCGCCGCGTCACGCACGCCGACCTGAACCTGATGGCGCTGCCAGAAGACATTGCCGAACTCAAGGATACCCACCGCGAAGATCGTGACGACAGGCACGACGATCAGGGTCTCGGTCAACAGCGCAGCCTCAGTCCCCGAAAGAAAGCTTCGGAGGTTCTGCAGAATGCCTTGTCTGTTCACGCGGGGCATGGTCAGTCAAATACCTTCGGACAAATCGGATCGCGGACCAATATCCGCGCCCCAGAAAAAAGCATCCAACCTGTCCTGACCGGAAAGGCGCCTGGCGGATCGCGACGGACCCGCCAGGCGCGGTTCTTCAGCCCCCGACCACGATCGTGGTATTCGAAGCTGCCGGTGGGAACGGGTTGATCGTATGTATCGCCGTGTTGCCTTCGGCGGCATTGCCTGCGCCGAAACTGACGGAATCACGACGGTTCATGTAATCCGCGCAAGCCGAAAGACCGGCCAGCATCATGACGGCGACCAGGGCCTTACTTCTTTTTGACAAGCGCATCATCAAACTCCAGATCAATCATGTGGCCGTAGGGACCGATGATACCTTCGCCATCGACGAAGGACCGGATCATGTCCTTGTTGACTTCCACCATGCCCAGCAGGAACAGCTCGACATCATTGGAAGGTCTGGAATTGTCCAGTGGCGACAAAAGGGCTTCATCGGGGGTGCTCGGGCGCACAAGGCGCGGGGTCACCAGGATCACGAGGTCGGTCTCGCGCTTTTGGAACTCGGTCGAGCGGAACAGCGCGCCCAGAACCGGGATCTGCCCGATCCACGGAACCTGCTGCACATTGCGCTCGTTGTCGGTCTGCAGAAGGCCCGCGATCGCAAAGCTCTGCCCGTCGCGGAGCGACACGGTGGTGTCGGCGCGGCGTGTGATGAAGGCTACATCACCGGCGGCCGTCGGGGCCGAGGTGTCGATATCGCTGACCTCGGGACGGATCTGCAGGCTGATCATCGAATTGTCCAGAACGACCGGGCGGAAGTTCAGGCGCACACCGTATTCGCGATAATCTGTCCCGCTGACGGTGACATTGCCGTCCTCATCCCGCTCGAACGAGTCGATCGGAACCTCGCCGCCGACGACGAAATTCGCCTCGACCCCGTTGGATGTCACCAGCGTCGGGTTTGCCAGACGACGCGCCATCCCCTTGGTTTCAAGTGCGTTGATGACGATGTCGATATCGGCGCCGGCCCCTGCCAGAAGGTTGCCGACGAAGCTGCCGAAGGGCACGCTGCCGCCTCGTCCGCCAGTGCTCATGCGGTTGCTGTCCAGCTCGACGCCCAGTTCGCGGCCTGCACGGCGGCTGACCTCGAGGATGCGCACATCCAGTTGCACCTGCTGCGGATCGGTGATGCGCACCGCGTTCAGAACCGGCTGGTCGCTGAACTGCTGCGCGATGTCCAGCACCCGATCCAGTGAGGGGCCGTCGCGGACCTCGCCGGACACGCGCACGCGCCCGTTGACATTGGCGACCGAGACATTCGCATTGGGAACGGCGCGGTTGATCGCCTGCTGCAATTCGTCGAAATCGACGCGCACGTTCAGGATCATCGCCCCGATCAGTTCCTTGTTCGGACCGTAGAAGGAGACGTTGGTCGCGCCGGGGTTGTTGGCCTGCACATAGACCGACATGTCGGTCAGCGGGAATACATCCGCCACGGCCGAGTTGCCCACCACGATATCGCTGAAGGCGCGATCGGTGCGCACCGTCAGCGTGAAGCCGGGCTTCAACTGCACCGGTTCGACGACGCTGTCACCGCCCAGTGCGACAAGCCGCTCCTGGGCCTCAAGCGTGGCGGGCATGGCCGCCAGCGCCGCGATCACGACAGTCAGGGACATGACGCGCGCCGCGAAACGCGACACCCCCTGCCCCAAACCTGTCAACTTTTCCATCATATGTCTCATGTTCGTCCCGCTCCGTTTTTCGGCGCCTTGTGACGCTCTGTTCGCCTCTGGTTTGTTTTCTGCCGCGTTATTCCGTGGCAGGCTGATCGGTTCCGACTGTGTATTCCTGACGCTGGCCGTTGCGTGCCACCCCGATGGTGACAAAGCTCGGCTTGGGCGGCAGCACCTCGACGACCCGTTCGACGATGACTTCCTTCTCGACCACCTGGGGTTCGACGGTGCGGGCGGCGGCAAGGTTCTCTTCGACCTCGGCCAGTTTCCCGGTCACATCGGTGCCCATGGTGCGGATCATCTCTTCCAGCGCGGCAAGGCGCGTGGTCTGCTCGTTCTGCCGCTCCTGTTCGATCTGGCGGGTGGCTTCATCGGCTGCGGCCTGTTCGGCGGCAAGGGTGGCCGACGTGGATGTCATGTTCAGCTCGCTCAGTGTCATGCGGCTGGACTCTTCGGCATCGGCCGACACCACATTGCGCAGCGCCAGCGACAGGGTGCCGACGGTGGCCCCAAGCGTCAGTTTCTGCGCCTCTTCGGTCGTGACTTCGAATGTCACGGTGCGCACCACGCTGGGCTGGTCGCGGGTATCGTCGGCGGTCTGGTCGATGGCCACGACGCGGACGCCCTGCAGCAGGACATCGACGAAGGCCTCGCCGCCGCTCCCGCCTTCGCTGCGGGTCAGCAGAACATCGACGCGGTCGCCCGGAAGCACGAAACCGGCGACGCCAAGCACGTCATTGACGCGGATCGACACGGCTTTCATGCCCGGCGAAATCGCGGTCGACAGTTTGGCGCGCTGTCCGGGGTTGGTGATCTTGGCGGTCAGCACAGGCTCGCCCCGCTCGATTGAGGACAGAACGAAACGCGCGGTATCCTCGGTCTTGCCCTCAAGATCGGCGATATCGGTATAGGCGCCTTCGGGCAGGGTCTGGCTGGCCCAGGGGATCACCTGCAGCTTTTCCGCCGTGATCCGTTCGCCAAA
This sequence comes from Paracoccaceae bacterium, assembly GCA_041596235.1. Lineage (GTDB taxonomy): Bacteria > Pseudomonadota > Alphaproteobacteria > Rhodobacterales > Rhodobacteraceae > Seohaeicola. The sequence goes on along the minus strand of JBFHIW010000079.1, from coordinate 654 downwards.
GCGCATCGGGTTACGCGCCACGACGATCGTGTTCTGTGGCTCACCACGTTCGCTGCGGGCCGCCTGCTCCAACTGCTGGCGCTGCGTCTCAAGATAGGAATTTACCCCGAATACGGCGGCGACCGCCAGAACCATCGCGATTGCTATGCTCAGAAATGTAGAGGCCCGCATTCCGAAAATCCTATTGCTCTGCCTAGCGACAAAATTCCGACCAGCTTCTTTTGGGCGTCTGCTGCGCCAAGGCCGATAAAATATCGCTGTTAAATGGGAAACTCTTCACAAGGGCCAGAAATGGCCACTACCTGGAAGAGAGCTTAATGAACATTCCCCGGTTTACAAAATGGAAACCGGGGAATGACAATAGTTAAGAAAACACGTTGTCAAAGAGAGACAGTTTGGATCTCTTTACTCTACTGGAACAGCGGCGCCTTCCGTCGGAGCGGCAATCTGTGTGCCTGCAATCCAGTTGGCCCAGTCCTGCCATGTTTCGCCAAGGTTGGCCCCGAAAGCCAGAACAGCAGCGATGACAGCGCCGGTCAGCAGGCCCAGCAGGATGAGGTATTCGGTCAGCGCCAGGCCGTCTTCTTCCTTGCGGAACGTCTGCAGCATGGTGATTGCTTTGATAATCATTTTAATTCTCCGTTGCATTCAAGT
>JBFHIW010000078.1:0-11030 GCA_041596235.1 Paracoccaceae bacterium | reverse complement strand
TGGCGGAGGAGGTGGGATTCGAACCCACGGTACGCTTTCACGCACGCCGGTTTTCAAGACCGGTGCAATCGACCACTCTGCCACTCCTCCGGCTGGGATCGTCTAACCATCATCACATGATTCTGAAAGCATCAAGAGGCAGAGGTTTCTTGCTCAATTTCGCCCCGGTCTCCGAGAGCCGCTTTTCTTGAAGCCCGCTTGCCGCTAATGTGCGCACAACGGTTTTGCCTCGGCTGGGATGACCGGCTGTCCGACCCTGTCGGACAAGGATCCCGGCCCGCGGCAGACAGGGTGCAGACAAGACCGGCAAACCGGCAAACATGTTCAGAGGCAGAGGGTTAGGGGCACGTCATGACAGCAGATCGTATCAACACACCATTTCGGCGCAGGGCGGGAACCGCCGTGCTCGTGGCACTCGGGATGCTCGCGCTGACCGGATGCGACGAAAGCGGGCAGTTCAGCCTGCTGCAGAACACTGGTGCGTCCAGCGACGACAACGCCGCGAACCGCTCGGTTCGTCTGGTGGAACGCGATGTCGAAGCGCCCGAGGTCTTTCAGGTCACCGAGGCGGGCCTCTGGGATGGACGCCCCTCGCTGGGGGGGGTCTGGGTGGCCCATCCCGATGTCACCGAACCCGAGCGTGTGATCATCCGCAACACGGCCAACGGGAATTTCGTGATCGGCGCGCTGTTCCGGCGCGAGGTCAACACGCCCGGCCCGCGCGTTCAGGTCTCATCCGATGCAGCAGCCACTCTGGCGATGCTGGCCGGACAGCCCGTGCAGCTGAACGTCACCGCCCTGCGCCGCGAGGAGGTCCCGACAGGAGCATCCGAAGAGAGCGCGGATCCAGAAGAAACGGTCGAGGCGCTGCCTGCCGCCGGCGCCATTTCGGAGACGCGGCTGGATCCGATCGCCTCTGCCGCCGCCGCGATCGAGACCGCGCCTGCGCGCCCGGCCAGCGCCACGCCAAGCCCGACGCCGCCGCCCGCACGCCCGGCCACCGCACCCACAGCGCCGGTTCAGACGGCCGCGGCAGCGCCTGCTCCGCGCGCATCAAGCCTGGACAAGCCCTATCTGCAGATCGGCATCTTCAGCATCGAAGCCAACGCCAACCGCGCGGCGACCGCCATGCGCAATGCCGGAATGGTTCCCGAGGTCAGACAGCAGACCAGCCAGGGCAAGACCTTCTGGCGCGTTCTGGTCGGACCTGCCGGATCGACCGCCGAGCGCGGCGCGCTTCTGGGCAAGATCAAGGAAGAAGGCTTCACCGACGCCTATGCCGTCCGGAACTGAGACAGCAAAGGAGGGGTTTGACCCATGACGACACGAACGGACAACCGCCCGCGCAGATCGAGGGGCTTGCGCCATATCCTGTCGGCGACACTGACCTGCGCGGTGCTTTGGGCACCGGCAGCACAGGCCTTTGACACCCGCGCCACCTCGGCCTGGGTGCTGGATCAGACGACCGGTACGGTGCTGCTGTCCAAGAATGCCGAAGTGCCGCTGCCGCCTGCCTCGATGTCCAAGCTGATGACGCTCTACATGCTGTTCGATGCGCTCAAGCGGGGTGCCGTGACGTTGGAGACGACGTTCCCCGTCTCGGCCAAGGCCCGTGCGATGGGTGGCTCCACCATGTTCCTGAACGAGCAGGATCGCCCCACCGTGCGCGAACTGATCCTCGGCATCATCGTCAATTCGGGAAATGACGCCTGCGTCGTGGTGGCCGAAGGCCTGTCGCCGACGGGCACCGAAGATGGTTTTGCCGCCCTCATGACACAACGCGCGCGCGACATGGGCATGAATGACACGACGCTGGCCAACGCCTCGGGCTGGCCCCATCCGCAACATCGCATGTCGATGCATGATCTGGGCATTCTGGCCCAGCGCCTGATCGAGGATTTCCCCGATCACTACGCCTTCTTCAACGAGCGCGAATATGACTACAAGGGCCGCGCTCCGGCCAACCGCTTCAACCGCAACCCCTTGTTCCAGCTGGACATCGGGGCTGATGGCCTGAAGACGGGCCACACACAGGAAGCAGGCTTCGGCCTGGTCGGCTCGGCCGCGCAAGGCGGCCGGCGTGTGATCTTCGTGATCAGCGGGATGGAAACCGACAGGGTCCGCGCCGAGGAGTCGGCAGCCATCGTCAACTGGGCCTTTCGCCAATTCGCCGAACGCACTGTCGCCCATGCCGGACAGGTGATCAGCCAGGCAGATGTCTGGCGCGGCAATCAGGCCACGGTGGGTCTGGTGCCGGAAAAGGACGTGACGGTCCTGCTGCCGATCTTGACCAGTGACAAGGTAGAGGCCGAAATCGTGCACAAAGGGCCGATCAATGCGCCCGTGGCCAAGGGCGACATTCTGGGCGAGATGATCCTGACCCGCGAGGGTCTCGACCCCTTGCGCGTGCCGCTGCTGGCAGATCGCGACGTGCCGCTTGGCGGATTTGCCACCCGCATCCTGACCACGTCCCTCGTCCTGTTCGAGCGCTTCACCCAGTCACAGCCCAGCGCGTCCGAGGGCGGGTCTTGACCCCGCGCGGCGGCTTCATCAGCTTCGAAGGGATCGACGGGTCGGGCAAATCAACCCAGGCGCGCCTGCTGGCGGCGCATCTGGAAGCCCAGGGTCATGCGGTCGTCCTGACCCGCGAACCCGGCGGATCGCCCGGCGCCGAGGAGATCCGCAAACTGGTGCTGGAAGGCACGCCCGACCGCTGGTCGGCCGAGACCGAGATCCTGCTGTTCACCGCCGCACGCCGGGATCATCTGGAACGCACGATCCGCCCGGCCCTTGCCGCAGGCAAGATCGTGATCTGCGACCGCTTTGCAGACTCGACCCGCATGTATCAGGGCCTGCGCGGCGACAACCTGCGGCGCAAGGTGGACGCCCTGCATGATCTGATGATCGGTCAGGAACCGGATCTGACCCTGTTGATCGACATGGACCCCGCAACAGGCCTTGCACGGGCCTTGGGGCGCAATGGCGGCGAGGAACGGTTCGAATCCTTCGGACAGCAGATGCAGGAACGCATGCGCGCAGGCTTTCTGGATCTGGCCCGCAGCGCCCCGGCACGCATCCGGGTCGTCGACGGCGCCCGCCCTCAGGATCAGGTCGCCATGGATGTCGCCGGGATCGTCGCGTCGCATCTGGCCGGGACTGATGCCGCATGAGTGACGACGCCCTTCCCGAACCCGATCGCCTTGAAGGCGCCCCGCATCCGCGCGACACGGTCAGCCTTTTCGGGCAGGCCACCGCCGAGGCCGGATTTCTGCAGGCTTTTGCATCGGACCGACTGCATCATGCCTGGTTGCTGACCGGGCCGCGCGGCGTCGGCAAGGCCACCCTGGCCTGGCGGATCGCGCGCTTTCTTCTGGCGACACCCGCACCGCAGACCGATGGCCTGTTCGGCGCACCACCACCGCCCGCCAGTCTGGATATCCCCCCCGATCATCCGGTCAGCAACCGCTTGCGCGCCCTGTCCGAACCGGGTCTTTTCCTGCTGCGCCGCGGCCCGACCGACAAGGGCGACCGGCTGTCCAATGACATCCGCGTGGACATGGTCCGCAAGCTGGCGAACTTCCTGCAACTCAGCGCCACCGATGGCGGGCGGCGCGTGATCATCGTCGACAGCGCCGACGAGCTGAACCCGCAGGCCGCGAACGCCCTTCTGAAGATGCTCGAGGAACCGCCCGCGCGTTGCATCTTCCTGATGATCTCGCACCAGCCGACCGGGCTTTTGCCCACGATCCGCTCGCGCTGCCGCGAATTGCGCCTCGGCCCGCTGGACAGCGATGCGATGGCGCGCGCGCTGGATCAGGCGGGCATCGCGCTGCCCGCCGACACAGCCGCCCTGACCGCCCTTTCAGCCGGGTCCGTGGGCGAGGCGATCCGCCTGATCGCCCAGGACGGGCTGTCGATCTATGCCGAACTTGTCGGCCTGTTCGGGCGCCTGCCCGATCTGGATCGGCCCCGCGCCCTGCGTCTGGCCGAGGCCGCCGCCACGCGCGGCGCCACCAACCGGCTGGACCTGCTGCTGGCGCTGACCGATCTGCTGCTTGCGCGCCTGGCCCGCACCGGCGCCACGGGCCACCCCCCCGCCATCGAGGCCGCCCCCGGCGAGGCGGCGCTTCTGGCGCGCCTGTCCTCCAGCCCTGCCCGCGCCCGCGCATGGGCCGACGCGGCGCATCAGATCAGCGCCCGCACCATGCATGGCCGGGCGGTCAATCTTGACCCCGCCTCCCTAGTCCTAGATACGGTCTTCAGGATTCAGAAAACTGCGGGCGGCTGATCAGGCCCGCAAGGTGGACAATGACCGACCAGCTTCACTCCAAGGCCCGGATCACCGACAGCCATTGCCATCTCGACTTTCCCGATTTCGACGGGGAACTGAATGAGGTGATCGCGCGCGCCCATGCGGCGGGTGTGATGCGCATGGTCACGATCTGCACCAAGCCCCGGAACGAACCCGCCGTGCGCGCGATCGCCGAGGCGCATGACAGCGTGTTCTATGCCTTCGGCATCCATCCCATGTCCGTCGCAGACACCCCGTTGATCACCCTCGATCAACTGACCGCAATCGCGGCCCATCCCAAATGCGTGGGCATCGGCGAAACCGGTCTGGATTACCACTACACCGCCGAAAGCGCCGCGCTGCAGCAGGACAGCCTGCGCATCCACATCGCCGCCGCGCGCCTGACGGGCCTGCCGCTGATCATCCACGCCCGCGCCGCCGACGATGACATGGCCCGCATCCTGACTGAAGAGTATCGCAAAGGCCCCTATTCCTGCGTGATGCATTGCTTTTCGTCCAGCGCGGAACTGGCCCGCGCCGCGCTGGATCTGGGTTTCTACCTGTCGATGTCCGGCATCGCGACCTTTCCCAAAAGCCAGGACCTGCGCGACATCTTCGCCGCAGCCCCACTGGACCGGATCCTCGTGGAAACCGATGCGCCCTATCTTGCGCCCAAGCCCTTCCGCGGCAAGCGCAACGAACCGGCCTACAGTATCCACACCGCCGAGGTGGGCGCCGAGGTCTTCGGCCTGTCGCTGCGCGACTTCGCCGCCGCCACCGAGGCCAATTTCGACCGGCTCTTCACCAAGGCCGCAGACTATCGCAGGGCCGCCGCATGAGTGCCGAGATGCGCTTTACCATTCTGGGCTGCGGATCATCCGGGGGCGTCCCGCGCCTTGGCGGGCATTGGGGCGATTGCGACCCTGCGAACCCCAGAAACAACCGCCGCCGCTGTTCGCTGCTGATCGAACGCGAAGGTCCCGAGGGCATCACCCGCGTGCTCATCGACACCTCGCCCGACCTGCGCGCGCAGCTTCTGGACGCGGGCGTGGGCGAACTTGACGCCGTGGTCTACACCCATAGCCATGCCGATCATGTGCACGGTCTGGACGATCTGCGCATGATCGTCTTCAACATGCGTCGCCGCCTGGCCGTCTGGGCCGATGGCGACACCCAGAACGATCTTTACTCCCGCTTCGGCTATGCCTTCGTGCAGCCCGAGGACAGCCCCTACCCGCCGATCCTCGACATGCATACGATCCACGGTCCCTTCACCATCTCGGGCAAGGGCGGCGACATCACCCTCACCCCGTTCCGGGCCAATCACGGCTCGATCGACGCCTTGGGCTTCCGCATCCTCGATCTGGCCTATCTGCCCGACGCCGTGCGCCTCTATGACGAGGCGCTGCCGCATCTGCAGGGTCTCGATTGCTGGATCGTCGATGCGCTGCGCCGCAGCCCGCACCCGACCCATGCGCATCTGGACATGACACTGGACTGGATCGCGCAGATGGCCCCGCGCCGCGCGGTGCTGACCAACATGCATATCGACCTTGATTATCAAACCGTAGCGGACGAGACCCCCGCTCATGTCACCCCGGCCCATGACGGCATGGTCATCCGCTACGCACTCTGACGGAAGACGCGCGCCCGCTTCTTCTTGCACCAAATATCCCCGCGCGGAGCGCTCCCGCCCGCCCCCACAAAGCCAAGGCCCGATCCGATGCAAGCCCTTCTGGACGTGATCCTCCCGGTCTTCGGTGTCATCGGGATGGGCTATCTTGCTGTCAGGCTTGGTTATTTCAAGGACAGCTCGGTGGACGGGCTGATGAACTTCACGCAGAATTTCGCGATCCCCTGCCTGCTGTTCAGCGCGATCGCAAAGCTTGATCTGGCCGAAAGCTTCGATCCCTGGGTGCTGTTGTCCTTCTACACCGGGGCGGCGACCGGATTTGTCGCGGGGCTTCTGGGCGCGCGGTTCATCTTCGGACGCGACTGGGAAGACAGCGTCGCCATCGGCTTTTGCTGCCTGTTCTCCAATTCGCTGATGCTGGGTCTGCCGATCACCGAACGCGCCTATGGTCCCGACGCGCTCGAGGCGAATTATGCGATCATCGCGATCCATTCCCCCTTCTGCTACGGGCTGGGCATCACCGCGATGGAGTTTGTCCGCGCCAGGGGCCAGGGCAAATCGCCGGCGGACCTGATCCTGACGGTCGGGCGGGCGATGTTCCGCAACGCGCTGATCCTTGGCATTCTGCTGGGTTTTGCGGTCAACCTCGGGGGCATCCCGCTGCCCGCCCCGGTCACCGAGACGGTCGACCTGATGGTCCGCGCGGCGCTGCCTGCCGCCCTGTTCGGTCTGGGGGGCGTGCTGGTGCGCTACCGCCCCGAGGGTGACATGAAGCTCATAGCCTATGCCGTGGCCATCTCGTTGCTGCTGCACCCGGCAACCGTCTGGATGATGGGCCGCGCGACAGAACTGTCACAGGCCAGCTTCCGTTCGGCCGTGCTGACCGCCTCGATGGCACCGGGCGTCAACGCCTATATCTTTGCCAACATGTACGGTCGGGCGCGCCGGGTTGCCGCCTCGACGGTATTGCTCGGCACGGCCCTGTCCTTCATGTCCGCCTGGCTCTGGCTGACCCTGCTGCCCTGAGGCTGCGCCCCCCCTCTGACTGAATCCCGGACAGGCAGACAGCCGGACCACTGCGGGAATCCGCCACTCTCGCCCGCATGATAATAAAGACGTGAGGCAAATCGGGTGGTGGTTTGCCTGCAAGCCCGTTAACCTTCTATCGAAAGGTCGGCGGCGACTATGCCTGCCCGGCCCAGGAATGCCCAAGGAAGGACGGGACGTGTTCAAAGCCCAATCCCCCAGAAGCCGCATGGGTTTGTCCAAACCCGTCATGATGTCCGGACATCTGGGCGCAATTCTGGCGCTTTCGCTGGCCGTTGCAACACCCGCGCCGGCCCTGGACCGCGCCGATGTCATTCTCGAAGAGGGCGGGTCAGACCGGCTGCGGGATCGTCTGGTGGAAGGCTCTCTGCTGGTGGCGGCCCGCCGCGACAGTGTCACCGACACGCAGGACATTCTGGCCGCAGCCCAGGCCGATTACCGCCGGATGGTCGACCTGCTCTATGCCAGCGGATATTACGGCGGTACCGTCAGCATCCGCATCGACGGGCGCGAGGCCGCAACCATCCCGCCGCTCGATCCGCCCACAACCGCATCTGTGGCCGAAATCCGCATCGACCCCGGCCCGCGCTTCACCTTCGGCCGGGCCGAGATTGCACCGCTTGCCCCCGGCCGCCGCCCCGGCGATGACTTCCGCCCCGGTGAAATCGCGCGCGCCACCGCGATCACCGAGGCCGCAAGGACCGCCCTGACGGATTGGCGCGGGGCGGGTCACGCAAAGGCCGATATCGCCAATCAGCAGCTGACGGCGCGGCACAGCGATGCCCAGCTCGATGCCGCCATTACACTGGCGCCAGGTCCTGCCGTGACGTTCGGCACGCTTGTGGTGCAGGAGGGCAGCCGCGTCCGCCCTACGGCGATCCGCCGCATCGCTGGCCTGCCCGAAGGCCAGCGCTACGACCCCGAGGACGTGGCAAAGGCCGCGCAGCGACTGCGCCGCACGGGGGCTTTCCGCTCGGTCGCCCTGACCGAGGCCGAGTTGCTGGGCCCGGGCGACACCCTTGATATCGGGGTGGCCGTGGTCGACGAACGCCCCCGCCGCTTTGGCCTTGGGGCCGAGATCGCAAGCGATACAGGGCTTGGTCTGAACGGGTTCTGGATGCATCGCAACGTCACCGGCCGCGCAGACCGTTTTCGGGTCGAGGGCAGCGTCGAAGGCATCGGTGCGAATACCGGCGGTTTGGACTATGGCCTCAGCGCCCGCTACGACCGTCTGGCCGTCTATGGCCCCGACACCGGGTTCTTCGCGATCATCGGTGCCGAGCGTACAGACGAGGAATTCTTTCTGACCGAACGCATCTACACGGGTCTGGGTGTGACGCGCAGGTTTTCGGATACGCTTGATGCCGAACTGGGCCTGACACTGGAACGCGCCCGCGTCACCTCGCGGGTCTTGACGCGGATCGCGGGTGCAACCTCCCCGGTGCGGGAATATAACCTCGTGACCCTGCCCGGCGCCCTGACATGGGACAAGCGCGATGATCTGCTGGACCCGACAAAGGGCTTCTACCTCAAGGCGCAGGCCACGCCATTCGTCGACATCGACACCCAGGACCCCGGCGGACAGCTCCGGGTGGACGCGCGCGCCTATCGCGCCCTTGGGGAAAGTGGCCGGATCGTTTTGGCCGGCCGGGCACAGTTGGGTGCGCTGATCGGCCCCGGCCTTCTGGATACACCACCGGACTTCCTGTTCTACTCGGGTGGCGGCGGCACGGTGCGTGGCCAGCCCTATCAGTCGCTGTTCGTCGACCTTGGCGGCGGGGACGGTATCGGGGGGCGCAGTTTCGTGGGCTTTTCAGGTGAGGTGCGCGCCAAGGTGACGGAGACGATCAGCATCGTCGGATTTGCCGATGCAGGCTATATCGGCGCGGAAAGCATCTATGACGGGACCGGCGTCTGGCATTCGGGCGCGGGCCTTGGCCTGCGCTATGACACCACCGTCGGGCCGCTCCGGCTGGACATCGCGGGCCCCTTGGGCGGCGATACCGGCGACGGAGTGCAGATCTATATCGGGATTGGGCAGGCTTTCTGATGCGCATGGTTCAACAATTGCTGCTGCGGCTTCTGGTCCTTCTGCCGCTTTGGCTGGGCCATGGCCTTGCCCTGCCCGCCAGCGCGCAAACGCCGGATGAGGATCGCGGTTATCTGCAGGGGCTGCTGGAAGACAATCTGTCCGGTCTGGGGCGGGATGTGCGGATCACCGGTTTTGACGGGGCACTGAGCGCGCGCGCCAGCATCGCGGAACTGACAATCGCCGACGGCGAGGGCATATGGCTGCGCCTGTCCGACGTGGTTCTGGACTGGAACCGCGCCGCCTTGCTGCGCGGGCGCATCGACGTGAACGAATTGACCGTGGCCCGGATCGACCTGATCCGCCCACCCGTGCCCGATCCCAGCCTGCCCGCGGCCGAGGCGTCATCGGGCTTCAGCTTGCCTGAACTGCCCGTCTCGGTGCAGATCGGCCGGATCGCCGCCGCCAGCGTCAGCCTTGGCGAAGGGTTCATCGGTCAACCGGTCGAGATCAGCATCGAAGGCTCCGCCACCCTCGGCGCGGGCGAAGGCGAGGCGGATCTTCTGATCGCGCGGATCGACGGTCCGCAGGGCGAGGTCCAGCTGTCGGGCGCCTATGCGAACGAAAGCCGCCAGTTGACGCTGGATCTGGGTGTCCGGGAAGAAGAGGGCGGAATCGCCGCAACCTTGCTGGGTCTGCCCGGCACGCCATCGGTGCGGCTGGCCGTGGTTGGCGACGCCCCGATCGACGATTTCACTGCAGACCTGAGTCTGGCCACCGATGGGCAGGACAGGCTTTCGGGGCAGGTGATCCTGCAGACGTTGCGCGAACCGGCCCCCGTGGCCGAGGGCGCGCCCGCAACCCAGAACGACAGCCCACAGGCCGAGTTGATCACCCGTCGTGTCGTGACCCGCATCGGCGGTGATATCGCCCCCGTCTTTGCCCCCGAGTATCGCGCCTTTTTCGGCCCTGACATCCAGCTGATCGTGACAGCGACCCGGACACCCGATGGCCGGATGCTGCTGGAGGGGCTGGATCTGACCGCCGAGGCGATCCGCCTGTCGGGCGATGCCGCCCTCTCTGCCGAAGGCTGGCCCGAGCGGCTGGCGCTGACCGGGCAGATCGTGGCCCCGGATGGTCGCCCCGTCCTGCTGCCGCTGTCAGGCCCGCAGACGCGGGTGAATCGCACCGATCTTGACCTGACCTTTGACGCCGCGACCGGCGACAACTGGACCCTGCGCCTTGACATCGACGGGCTGGATCGACCCGACCTGACCGCCAGACATGCGGCCCTGACCGGCGAAGGGCTGATCCTGCGCGGCGAGAGCGAAGACGCGATCGGTCGGGCGACCGGGCAGTTCCGCTTCGACACCGAAGGCCTGACGCTGGCCGATCCCGCCATGGCCGATGCCCTGGGTGGCGATGTGGCGGGCGCTTTGGCCTTCGACTGGTCGACGGACGGCCCCTTCATGATCCCGCGCCTCTTGCTGACGCTGGCCGATACCCGCCTGAGCGGCAGCGCCGAGATCGACACCGGCACAGCCGCCGAACTGGGCGATCTGAGCGCCGCCTTCGACCTGCGCCTTGTGACGGCGGATCTGTCGCGCTTTGCCGGACTGGCAGGCCAGCCGCTGGCAGGCGGCGCCGATCTTGCCGCGCGCGGGCAGGTCCTGCCCCTGACGGGCGGTTTCAACATCGACCTGTCCGGTCAGGCGCAGGATCTGGCCATCGGCCAGCCCCGTGTCGACCCCCTGATCACCGGTGCCAGCCGGATCGCCTTGCAGGCCAGCCGCGACCCGGCCGGCACCCGGATCGATCTGTTCGAGATCGTGACGACGGGCACGGACCTGCGCGGGCGCGCGGCACTGTCCTCCAGCGGCAGCACGGTGGATGTGACCGCACGGCTTCTGGATGCCGGGCTGATCCTCGAGGGGATCAGCGGCCCCGCCAGCCTTGTGCTGGATGCGCGCCAGCAGGCCGAAACATGGCAAATCACGCTGGATGCCACCGCACCGGGCGAGACGACCGCG
>JBFHIW010000077.1:0-11102 GCA_041596235.1 Paracoccaceae bacterium | reverse complement strand
TCGGGCCTTTTGATGCCGAAATCACGGGTCAAGCCTGTGCAGTCCATCCGCGAGTTGCCCGGACGGCGCGCAGGCGTGGGATAGGCCGAGGTCGGAATGTCCTCAACCGTGCATGTCAGCCCCGCCTGCGCGAAGATCTCGCGCGCGAAATCGGCCCAGCTGACATCGGGCGCACCGCTGAAATGATAGGTGCCGGTGGTGCCTTGCCCTGCGTGAAAGGCGCGCGCCATGCCAAGCAGGGCGGCGGCGATATCGCCTGCTGCGGTGGGGCCTCCGATCTGATCGGCCACGATGGTCAATTTCTCGCGTTCCGCACCCAGCCGCAGCATCGTTTTCACGAAATTCGCCCCATGCGCAGAAAACACCCAGGAGGTGCGCATGATCGCATGGGCGCCACCTGCCGCGCGGACGGCCTGTTCGCCCGCCAGCTTGGAACGGCCATAGGCGCCCAGCGGCCCGGTGGCATCATCCGGCTGCCATGGCTGTGTGCCGCTGCCGTCGAAGACATAATCGGTCGAGACATGCAGGAAGGGGATGCCGCGGGCGGCGCAGGCGGCGGCCATGGCACCGGGTGCCGCGCCGTTGATCGCGGTGGCCAGTTCTTCCTCGGATTCGGCTTTATCGACGGCCGTATAGGCGGCGGCGTTGATGACCACATCGGCGTCAGAGGCCGCGACGGCGGCGGCGCAGGCGGCGAGGTCCGACAGATCGGCGCGGTCGCGCCCGAGGCAGGTCATCGCGATGTCTGCGGTCGCTTGCCGCGCCAGTTCGGTGGCGACCTGTCCGGTCTGCCCGAAAACCAGAACGCGCATCATGCCTTGGTCCCCAACCGCTGGCCGACGCCGTGGCGTTCCTGCAGGGGGCGCCACCACGCCGCGTTGTCGAGATACCATTGCACGGTGCGGCGCAGCCCTTCTTCGACCGTGACCGAGGGGCGCCAGCCCAGTTCGGCGCGGATGCGGGTGGGGTCGATCGCATAGCGCGCGTCATGGCCGGGGCGGTCGGTGACAAAGGTGATCTGATCGGCGTAGGAGCCTGCCGCCTTGGGGCGCAGATCGTCCAAAATACCGCAGAGCGTGCGGACGAGTTCGAGGTTCGTCCGCTCGTTCTCGCCGCCGATGTTGTAGCTGCGGCCCAGCGCGCCTTTCTCAAGCACCAGCAGGAGGGCATCGGCGTGATCCTCGACGAACAGCCAGTCACGGATGTTCGAGCCATCGCCGTAGATCGGCAGCGGCTTGCCCGCCAGCGCGTTCAGGATGATCACCGGCACCAGCTTTTCGGGGAAATGATAGGGGCCGTAGTTGTTCGAACAATTGGTCAGCACCACCGGCAGGCCGTAGGTCTCGGCCCATGCCCGCACCAGATGATCGCTGGCCGCCTTGGAGGCGGAATAGGGCGAACGCGGGTCATAGGGCGTGTCTTCGGTGAATTTCACCGCAGGATCTGCGGGAAGCGAGCCAAAGACCTCGTCGGTCGAGATGTGATGGAAACGGAACCCGGCGGGTTTTCCTTGCGTCGTCCAGTAGGCGCGCGCGGCCTCCAGCATGTTGTAGGTGCCGGTGATGTTGGTCTCGATGAAATCGCCCGGCCCGTCGATCGACCGGTCCACATGGCTTTCAGCCGCCAGATGCATCACCGCATCAGGTTTGTGCGCGGCAAAGATCCGGTCCAGCGCGGCGCGGTCGCGAATGTCGGCCTGCGTGAAGGCATAGTGCGGATTGTCGGCAACCGATGCCACGTTATCAAGGCAGGCGGCATAGGTCAGCGCATCGAGGTTGACCACCTCATGCCCGCGCGCGATGGCCAGGCGCACCACCGCGGATCCGATGAAGCCTGCCCCGCCGGTTACAAGTAGTTTCATGCCTCAGCCCTCGTAGACGAACGGTGTTTCGAAATCGCGCAGCCAGAGGGCCTTGGCGTCCTTGTCCGACAGCACCGGCGTTGCCCCCTCGGGCAGACCCCAGTCGATCCCGATGTCGGGATCGTCAAAACGCACCGCGCCGTCACATTCGGGCGCGTAATAGTCGGTACATTTGTAGTTGATCTCGGTATCCGGCTCGCGGGTGACGAAGCCATGCAGGAAACCGGCCGGAATCAGCAGCTGCCTGCCATTCTCGAATGACAGCTCCTCGCCGATCCAGCGGCCATAGGTGGGCGATCCCCGCCGGATGTCGACGGCCACGTCGAACAGCCGGCCCTTGCCGCAGCGCACCAGCTTGGCCTGCGCATGGGGAGGCGACTGGAAATGCAGCCCCCGCACCGTGCCGACCTGCGCCGACACCGAATGATTGTCCTGCACGAAATCCAGAGCGATTCCGTGGCTTTCAAGGGTCTTGCGGTTCCAGCTTTCAGAGAAGAAGCCGCGTGCATCGCCAAAGCGGGCCGGGGTCAGAATCAGAACGCCCGGCAACTGTGTTTTTTCAATTCTCACGTCTTGACCTATTTTTTCACCACTTAACGCGAACTGCCTAGCAACGTAATCGGCGGTTGTCACGCGGATCACACGATATGACCCTGTCGTGCCGCGTTCTGGGTGCTTGACCTTGCCCGTGCTTCCCATAAGAGGGCATACAACATATGGTGGCTATCACCGGGGAAACGCCCGGCTGGCGGTCGCGTTTGTCGCAGGGGAAGGCGGGGACACGGTTTGGCGCATATCATCGTTGTAGGAAATGAAAAGGGCGGCGCGGGGAAATCCACCGTCTCGATGCATGTTGCCACCGCGCTGGCGCGGCTGGGCCACCGGGTCGGGGCGCTGGATCTGGACCTGCGGCAAAAGACATTTGGCCGCTATGCCGAGAATCGCGCGGCCTTTCTGGCCAAGTCCGGGCTGGACCTGCCGGGACCGGTCTATATCGACCTGCCCGAATCCGATCCCGAGATGCTGAAGGACGGCGAGAACCCCTATGACCAGCGCCTGTCGGCCGCGATCGCGGTGCTGGATCCGGTCAGCGATTTCATCGTGATCGACTGCCCCGGCTCGCATACCCGCCTGAGTCAGGTCGCCCACAGTCTGGCCGATACGCTGATCACGCCGCTGAACGACAGTTTCATCGATTTCGACCTTCTGGCGCATGTGGATGGCGACGGGCGCAAGATCCTTGGACCATCGGTCTATTCCGAAATGGTCTGGGGCGCGCGGCAACTGCGCGCGCAGGCGGGCCTGAAACCCATCGACTGGGTCGTGGTGCGCAACCGTCTGGGGGCGCAGCAGATGGTCAACAAGGAAAAGATGGGTCGCGCGCTGGACAATCTGGCCAAGCGGATCGGTTTCCGCGTGGCACCGGGGTTCAACGAGCGGGTGATCTTCCGCGAATTGTTCCCGCGTGGCCTGACCTTGCTGGACCTCAAGGATATCGGCGTCAAGCAGCTCAACATTTCGAACGTGGCCGCGCGGCAAGAGCTGCGCGAGCTGATCAAGGCGCTCAACCTGCCCGGGGTCGAGCCGAGGTTCTGATCCCGTCCGACCGGCTCAGGCCATCCGCGCCAGCTTGCGCAGCGCGGCGCGCAGGATGCGTTCCTCCTCGGGGGTGAGGGTATCGGCGAGGGCCGCGTCATAGCGATGGGCCACGCCATGCAGATCGCGGTAGGCCGCGTGCCCCTGAACCGTCAGATCAAGGTATTCCTGCCGCCGGTCGGCATCGTCCGGGGCGCGGGTCAGAAAACGGCGTTCCTCCAGCCGCTGCACGGCGCGGCTGATCTTGGTCTTGTGCATCTTCGAGCGCGCGCCGATCTCCTTGGCGGTCAGTCGACCGTAAAGACCCAGATGGAACAGGACCCGCCATTCCGTGCGCAACATCCCGTAGCGGTCCCGGTAAACCTGCTGAAAGGCCAGGCTGCTTTCCTCGGCCGCCTGATTCAGCAGGTAGGGCAGAAAATTCTGCAGATCGAACGCATCATTTTGTGGCATCATGGCGACTCCTTCTGTTGTTAGTTACAAAATCAACCGTTAACAACGCAACCATAAAGGAGGACGCCTCATGAATCGCCCCACGCTTCCGCATTCCTTCGTCCAGGCGGCCACGCCGCAGGGCACGACCCCCGGCTACATGCCCGGTTTCGGCAATGACTTCGAAACAGAGGCCCTGCCCGGCGCATTGCCCCAAGGCATGAACAGCCCGCAGAAATGCAATTACGGCCTTTATGGCGAGCAGTTGTCCGGCACTGCCTTTACCGCGCCCAGCCATCAGAACGAGCGGACATGGTGCTATCGCATCCGGCCCTCGGTCAAGCATTCGAAACGCTATGTGAAGATCGATGTACCCTACTGGAAATCGGCCCCCCATATCGACCCCGATGTGATCAGCCTGGGCCAGTATCGCTGGGACCCGGTGCCGCATACCGATGCGCCGCTGACATGGATCACGGGCATGCGCACCATGACCACGGCAGGCGATGTGAACACGCAAGTGGGCATGGCCAGCCATGTCTATCTGGTCACGGCCTCCATGCAGGACGAATATTTCTTTTCCGCGGACAGCGAGGTTCTGATCGTGCCGCAGGAGGGGCGGCTGCGGTTCTGCACCGAGTTGGGGATCATCGATCTGGAACCCAAGGAGATCGCGATCATCCCGCGCGGTCTGCTCTACCGGGTCGAGGTGCTGGAAGGCCCCTGCCGCGGCTTTGTCTGCGAGAATTACGGCCAGAAGTTCGATCTGCCCGGGCGCGGCCCCATCGGCGCCAATTGCATGGCGAACCGGCGCGATTTCAAGACGCCTGTCGCCGCCTTCGAGGACCGCGAGGTGCCATCAAGCGTGGTGATCAAATGGTGCGGTCAGTTCCACCGCACCGAGATCGGGCATTCGCCGCTCGACGTGGTCGCCTGGCACGGCAATTACGCGCCGGTGAAATACGACCTGCGCACCTATTGCCCGGTCGGCGCGATCCTGTTCGATCATCCCGATCCGTCGATCTTCACCGTGCTGACCGCGCCCTCGGGCGTGGAGGGGACCGCGAACATCGACTTCGTGCTGTTCCGCGAACGCTGGATGGTGGCCGAAAACACCTTCCGCCCGCCATGGTATCACAAGAACATCATGTCCGAGCTGATGGGCAATATCTACGGTCAGTATGACGCCAAGCCCAAGGGCTTCGTGCCGGGCGGCATGAGCCTGCACAACATGATGCTGCCGCATGGGCCGGACAAGACCGCCTTCGAGGGGGCGTCGAATGCCGATCTCAAGGCGGAAAAGCTGGACAATACCATGTCCTTCATGTTCGAAACGCGGTTCCCGCAGCATCTGACGCGCTTTGCCGCCGCAGAGGCGCCCTTGCAGGACGACTATATCGACTGCTGGGACAGCCTCGAGAAGAAGTTCGACGGCACGCCCGGCAAGAAGTAAGCGGGCCTCGTGCCGCCCTCGGGCAGGGGACCGCACCCTGCCCGTCACTGACATTCCGGCTGCGTGCAACCTGCGCGGCTGACCCCCGGAAGGACCAAGACATGCCCCTGATGACAAGTTGGGTCGCCTCGGCGAATGCGCCCGGCCACCCGTTCCCGCTGAACAACCTGCCCTGCGGCGTCTTCTCGGCCGGTGATGACGATCCGCGCTGCGGCGTGGCCATTGGCGACATGATCCTTGATTGCCGCGCCGCCGAGGATGAGGGGCTGCTGAACCTCGACGACGCGCCCGTCTTCGACGTGCCCTTCTGGAACGAGGTGATGGAAATGGGTCCCGAGGCCTGGGCCGCCCTGCGTGACCGGCTGATCCAGCTTCTGGCCGAAGGCTCCAGCGCCCGCGATGCGGTCGAAGCCCTGCTGGTGCCGATGGCTGAGGCCCAGATGCACCTGCCCTTCCTCGTGGCCGAATATACCGATTTCTACGCGGGCAAGCATCACGCCACCAATGTTGGCACGATGTTCCGGGGGGCCGAGAATGCGCTGCCGCCGAACTGGCTGCACATCCCGATCGGCTATAATGGCCGCGCGTCATCCGTGGTGGTCTCGGGCACGCCGGTGCGCCGCCCTTGGGGCCAGTTGAAAGGCCCCGATGATGCCGCACCCCGTTTCGCGCCCTGCGCGCGCTTCGATCTCGAACTTGAGATGGGCGCCGTGGTCGGCACGGCCAGCGAAGGCCCCGTCACGGTGGATGAGGCCGACGCGATGATCTTCGGCTATGTCCTCTTGAACGACTGGTCCGCGCGCGACATCCAGGCCTGGGAATATCAGCCGCTGGGACCGTTTCAGGCCAAGGCGACCGCCACGACGATCAGCCCCTGGATCGTGACACGCGCGGCATTGGAGCCGTTCCGCGTGGATACGCCCAAGCGTGAGGTGCCGCTTCTGGATCACCTCAAGGATACCGGCCCGATGCTCTATGACATCGACCTGACCGTGACGCTGGCCCCCGAGGGCAAGGCCCCCACGGAAATCGCGCGCACCAATTACCGCGAGATGTATTATTCGGCCGCCCAGCAACTGGCGCATCACTCAACCAGCGGCTGCCCGATGACGCCGGGCGATCTGCTGGGGTCGGGCACGATCTCGGGCGCTGAAAAGCACCAGCGCGGCAGCCTGCTGGAACTCAGCTGGGGGGGCAAGGAGCCGCTGACGCTTGATACGGGCGAGACGCGCACATTCCTGGCCGATGGCGATAGGCTGACTTTGCAGGGCGCAGCCCACGGCGATGGCTACACCATCGGCTTTGGCGATTGCACCGGCACGATCCTGCCCGCACTCAAGGACCCCTACGCAAGATAAGCCCCCCGCTTCTTCTTGCCCCAAATATCCCCGCCGGAGGCATCCGACCCCTGCCCCGGCACCGACATCAGAAAGGACGACCCATGGCCAAGGCTTTCGCATCGCAAGGCGACATGACCGAGAAAAAGATCACCTTCACCGAGGTGGGGGATGGCGTCTATGCCTTCACCGCCGAAGGTGATCCCAATTCGGGCGTGATCATCGGCGACGACTCCGTGATGATCGTCGAGGCGCAGGCAACACCGCGTCTGGCCAACAAGGTCATCGACTGCGTGCGCAGCGTCACCGACAAGCCGATCAGCCATGTGGTGCTGACCCATTACCACGCCGTGCGTGTGCTGGGCGCCTCGGCCTTCGGCGCGTCTCAGGTCATCATGGGCGACAAGGCCCGCGCCATGGTGGTGGAACGCGGACAGGAGGATTGGGACAGCGAGTTCCAGCGTTTCCCGCGTCTGTTCGAAGGGCATGAAAGCATCCCCGGCCTGACCTGGCCCACCACGACCTTTTCCGAGGACATGACCGTCTATCTGGGCAAGCGCCGGGTTGACCTGATGCATCTGGGGCGTGCGCATACGGCGGGCGATATCGTGATCCATGTGCCTGACCAGAACGTGATGTTCACGGGCGATATCGTCGAATACCACTCGGCCTGCTATTGCGGTGACGGGCATTTCAGCGACTGGGGCGACACGCTGGATGCCATCGCATCCTTTCAGGTGGATGCCATCGCGCCGGGGCGTGGCGATGCGCTGATGGGGCAGGACATGGTGACCGCCGCGATCGAGAATACGCGCGATTTTGTTGAGAGCACCTATGCCGCCGCCGCCCGTGTGGCCGCCCGTGGTGGCAGCCTCAAGGAAGCATGGGATGCCGTGCGCGCCGCCTGCGATCCCAAGTTCAAGGATTACGCGATCTACGAGCATTGCCTGCCCTTCAACGTGGCCCGCGCCTATGACGAGGCGCGCGGGATCGACACGCCGCGCATCTGGACCGCGCAGCGCGATATCGAGATGTGGGAAGCCCTTCAGGGCTGATCGGGCGCGGGGCGGTGGCGATGAAATACGGACCCTCACGTGGCGAGTTGAAACTGCGGCTGGCCTTTTCGATCTTCGGGCTGGGGCTGATGGTCCTGGCCCTGCTCACACGCGGCTTCGGCGGCATCGCCATGGTCGAGGTGGTGCTGATCGCGGGTACATTCTTTGGCGGCACGGCGGTCTTGTCCGCAAGGGCGCTTTTGCGAAAGGACGACTGATGAACAAGATCTTCGAGGTTCCGCTTTATCCCTATACCCGCAGCGCCGATCAGGATGCGGTCCAGCCCGCGCATCACAAGGTGGTCATCGTGGGGGCAGGTCCGGTCGGCCTGGCCGCCGCCATCGACCTTGCCCAACAGGGGGTCGAGGCGCTGGTGCTGGACGAGAATGACAAGGTCAGTTTCGGCAGCCGCGCAATCTGCTTTGCAAAGCGCACGCTGGAAATCGCGGATCGGCTTGGCTGCGGCGCGCCGCTTGTGGACAAGGGCGTGCAATGGAACATCGGCAAGGTCTTCTTCGACGATCGCAAGGTCTATGACTTCAACCTGCTGCCCGAAGACGGCCACAAACGCCCCGCCTTCATCAACCTGCAACAGTATTATGTCGAGGATTATCTGGTCAGACGCGCCCGCGAGATCGCGGCAGGCGGCGCGCCGCTGGAACTGCGCGGCGGCAACAAGGTGGCGGATGTCACCGATCACGGCGACCATGTGCGCCTGAGCGTCGACACGCCTGACGGCCCCTATGCGATCACTGCCGATTACATCATCGCCTGTGACGGGGCCGCAAGCCCGATCCGGTCCATGATGGGGCTGGATTTCGTGGGCCGGGTGTTCGAGGACAATTTCCTGATCGCCGATGTGATCATGGAGGCGGATTTCCCGACCGAGCGCTGGTTCTGGTTCGATCCGCCCTTCAACAAGGGGCAATCGGCCCTGCTGCACAAGCAGCCCGATGGGGTCTGGCGGATCGACCTGCAACTGGGCTGGGACATTGACAAGGCCGAGGAAAAGAAGCCCGAAAACGTCATTCCCCGCCTCAAGGCGATGCTGGGCGACGATGTGGAGTTCAGCCTTGAATGGGTCTCGATCTACACCTTCCAGTGCCGCCGGATGGAACGGTTCCGCCATAACCGCGTGATCTTTGCGGGCGACAGCGCGCATCAGGTCAGCCCATTCGGCGCGCGCGGGGCCAATTCCGGCCTGCAGGACACCGACAATCTGGCGTGGAAGCTGAAACTGGTTCTGGAGGGTCGCGCCCCCGAGGCGCTGCTGGACAGTTATGACGCGGAACGCGTGCAGGGCGCGGATGAGAACATCCTGAACTCATCCCGTTCCACCGATTTCATCACGCCCAAGTCCGAGATCAGCCGCGTCTTCCGCGATGCTGTGCTGGACCTGAGCGAACATCACGCCTTTGCCCGGCCGCTGGTCAATTCCGGGCGACTGTCCATGCCCTGCACTTATGACGGATCACCCTTGAACAGCCCCGACGCGCTGCCGGGCGGGCCTGCGCGCACGCGCCCCGGATCGCCCTGCCCCGATGTGGCGCTGGGCCATGCGTTCCTGCTGGACAGCCTGGGCGGCCGTTTCACGCTGCTGACGGTGAACGCAGATGCCCCGGACAGCCTGACCGAGGGCGGGATCGCGGTGACGCGGCTGGCCCTGACGGATACCGCGGATCCCACCGGCGCGCTGGCCGCGCGCTACCTGGGCGATGCGCCTGCCGCCGTCTACCTGATCCGCCCGGATCAGCATGTGGCGGCACGCTTTGCGGCTTATGACGAGACCGCCATCCGCGCCGCGATCCGCCGCGCCACCGGACAGGAGATGCAGGCATGAGCAACGATCTGACCCTCGCGCCCAACATGGACCGGCCCGATGACATCTATGCCGATCTGCTGACCGCGCATGAGGGGCTGACCAAGGCCGAAAGCGATGCGCTGAACGCGCGGCTGATCCTGATCCTGATGAACCATATCGGGCGGCGCGAGGTTCTGGGACAGGCTCTGGCCGCGGCGCGCGTCCCGGCAAAGGACTGAACCGTCCGATTTCATCTTGCCTCAAATACTCGAAAACCCCCTGCTTGCCATAGGGCGCAACGCGGGGGATTTTCGTTGCCAGGTGGCGGGACAGGATATACTTATCATGTTAACCAAATGGGAGGGCTGACGTGCGCTGGGACGATTTTCCGAAATGGGGCCGCTGGGCCGCCGACTGGGCCGGGCGCTATCACGCAGGCCTGCGGGACCGACCCGTGCGGGCGCAGACAAAGCCCGGTGACATTCTCGCGACCCTTCCTGCGCATCCGCCCGAGGCGGCGCAACCGATGGAGGAGATCATCGCGGATTTCGAAACCATCGTGATGCCGGGGATCACCCATTGGCAGCATCCGCGTTTCTTTGCCTATTTCCCCTCGAACGCCTCGCCCGCCGCCGTTCTGGCGGATCATCTGGTCACGGTGATGGCGCCGCAATGCATGCTGTGGCAGACATCGCCCGCCGCAACCGAGATGGAGACGCGGATGATGGATTGGCTGCGCCAGTCCATCGGCCTGCCCGACACCTTTTCGGGCGTCATTCAGGACAGCGCCAGTTCGGCCACGCTGGCCGCCGTTCTGGTGATGCGTGAACGCGCGCTGGACTGGGACGGCAATGCCAGCGGCCTGCCGGGTCAGAAGGTTCTGCGCATCTATTGCTCGGCCGAGGTGCATTCATCCGTGGATCGTGCGATCTGGGTCGCGGGGATCGGACAGGCCAATCTGGTGCGCATCCCGACACAAGGCCCCTTGCGGGGAATGGATCTCGACGCCCTTGAAGCGGCGATTGTCGCGGACAAGGCGGCGGGGATGCTGCCTGCCGGTGTGATCGCCTGCACCGGCGGCACAGGTACCGGGGCTTGCGACGATATCGCGGGCGTCTGCGCGGTGGCGCGCGCGCACGGGCTTTACAGCCATGTCGATGCGGCATGGGCCGGGGCCGCGATGATCTGCCCCGCGTTCCGCGACCTGTGGGCGGGGGTGGAGATGGCGGATTCGGTCGTCTTCAACCCGCATAAATGGCTGGGCACGCAGTTCGACCTCTCGGCGCATTTCATCCGCTCGCCCGCCGACCTGACACGGACTCTGGCGATCCAGCCGGAATACCTCAAGACGCAAGGGGCGGACGGGATCATCAACTATTCGGAATGGTCGATCCCGCTGGGCCGGCGGTTCCGGGCACTCAAGCTGTGGTTCCTGATCCGCGCCTATGGGTTGGAGGGGCTGCGCACCATGATCCGCAACCATGTCGCTTGGAGCCAGGATCTGGCAGAGCGTTTGCGCGCGACACCGGGGTTCGACATCGTGACCGAACCTGTGCTGTCGCTGTTC
>JBFHIW010000076.1:0-12008 GCA_041596235.1 Paracoccaceae bacterium | reverse complement strand
TGGTTGCATAATTGCAACATGATGGCAGGGCAAAGAAACCCGCCAAGCGTCATGGAAACGCAGTTATTTTTCTGGAATATGGATCAAGCAGCAGGATCGGAAAGTGGCGGATCGCGATGGGATCAGTCACCGGGACGCGTGTTGCAAAAAAAAGAGCGGGCTACCGCCCGCTCTTTCCCTAAATCAAAACCATAGACGATGATTAGAAGTTGAACACGAGGCCAACTTCAGCATAGTTCGACCCATTCAAGCTTGCAACACCACCACCAACAGACACACCGCCGCCGAGGTTATAGTTGGCGCCGATACCGTACGACTCATCGTCATTTCCAGCCACGCCGTCATCGAGCAGAGTTGCTGTCACAGCAATAGTAAGAGCATCAGATGCGGAGAACGATGCAGTCACACCGTAACCGTTAGTACCATTTTTGTAGTCGTCAGCATAAAGTCCGAAGCCGATGCTCTGGATTTTTCCGCCAAAATACAGCGAAGTGAAGTCCTGATCACGATCGTCGCTGTCCTGCATGGTTACTGCAACAGTGTAGTCAGCGAAAGCATAGGAAGCTGCAAACACGTTGCGCTGATCGCCCGCTGCATTGTCAGACGTCGCGGCACCGATGGTAAGTCCTGCGTTGCTGTATGTGACCAGAATCTGACCGTCAGTGTTCCCGTTCCAGAGGCCCTGCGCAACATCACCATTGAATGCACGCGGGTTGACATACATAAAGCCGGTGTAGCCAAGCGAACCTGCGGCATAACCAGCAGTCTCTTCTGCCAAGCTGACGTTACCAATGCCAATGTTGAGACCGTCCATACCAATACGGTATGCAGGTGCGAAGATCGCGCCATTGTTCGAGTGGAAGGTGTCACCTACACCCGTCGCAACGTCATCTGCTTGAAAGCGCAGCGTCGCACCAAAGGTCAGACCGCTTTCGTGCTCAACAGAACCGTTGATGTTGAAGCGCAGACGATGCTCGACCTGAGCTTCTTTCTCGCCAGCGCGATCTTCAACGTAAGTTACACCAACACGGCCAAAGCCGCTCAGCGAGATTTCAGCAGCAGCAACACCTGCGGTGGCGATCAGCGCAGTAGTTGCGATAAGAAGGTTGTTGGCGCAACAGCAGTAGAGTCCGGTTGCTTGCCTCGAATGTTGCGGAAATGGAACATCCAGCTGCGGACTGTCCGGTGATCGACTTTGATCATGAAGGCCGGATCTCGACCGATCTGTGTGAAGGCGACTGACCAGCCTTCCGCTATGCCTTGGCCCATGCGCTGATGAACGGGCAGCGGTCGCTGGCCGCCCCCCTCAGCTGCGCCTCGGATGCATCTGACCTGCGTGGACCATGCCGGACCGCCGCGCCCCGACATGCGGGCGCGTCAGCGCAATTCGCGCCAGGGATGTGACGGGGCCATGCATTATGTCGTGTTGAACTGGTGACCCCGGCAGGATTCGAACCTGCAACCTGCCCCTTAGGAGGGGGCTGCTCTATCCTGTTGAGCCACGGGGCCACGCAAAAGTGCTTTACCCCGGCTTGCGTGCTTGAACAAGGCCGGCGCTTGTCGCAAGGTTGGCCCAAGAGGTCATTCAGGAAACGCCAGCTTGAGCCGCAACGATCACCGCCCGCTGACCCTGCGCGACGTGTCCGAGGCGTCTGGCGTTTCCGAAATGACCGTCAGCCGTGTTCTGCGCAATCGTGGCGATGTGTCCGACGCGACGCGCGACAAGGTGCTGCGTGCCGCCAAGGCGCTGGGTTACGTGCCCAACAAGATCGCGGGGGCGCTGGCCAGCCAGCGGGTCAACCTTGTGGCTGTGATCATCCCGTCATTGTCCAACATGGTCTTTCCCGAAGTGATGACCGGGATCAGCCGTGTGCTGGAAGGCACCGATCTGCAGCCGGTGGTCGGGGTGACGGATTACCTGCCAGAGAAAGAAGAAAAAGTCCTTTACGAGATGCTGTCATGGCGTCCCTCGGGCGTCATCATTGCGGGCCTCGAACATTCGGATGCATCGCGCGCGATGATGCGCGCCTCGGGCATTCCGGTGGTCGAGATCATGGATACCGATGGCACGCCGGTGGATGCGATGGTGGGCATCTCGCATCGCCGTGCCGGGCGTGAAATGGCAGAGGCGATCCTCGCGGGTGGCTATCGGCGGATCGGGTTTCTGGGTACGCAGATGCCGCTGGATCACCGGGCGCGCAAGCGGTTCGAGGGCTTTACCCAGGCCCTGGCCAAGGGCGGCGTCGAGATGGCGGATCACGAATTCTATTCCGGTGGATCTGCCCTCGCCAAGGGGCGCGAGATGACGCAATCGATGTTGACGCGTACGCCTGACCTTGATTTTCTGTATTTTTCCAATGACATGATCGGCGCGGGCGGTCTGCTGTGGCTGCTGGAGCAGGGCTATGACATCCCGAACCGGATCGGTCTGGCGGGCTTCAACGGTGTGGAATTGCTGCAAGGTCTGCCGCGCCGCCTTGCCACGATGGATGCCTGCCGCGCCGAGATCGGGCGCCGCGCGGCCGAAATCATCGTTGCGCGCACGCGCGATGACGCGACCGAAACCTCGGTCGTGCTCAAGCCGCAGATCAGCTACGGTGACACGCTGCGCCGGCCTTGATGCATGGGCAGGCCGCGCCTTTCAAATGACCTCGCAAGGCGTCTTTTTCTGGAACGCCATGCGCTGTCCGCGCCTGTGCCAGATCGTGGACTTGCCGGTCTGTCAGCGCTTGTCGCGCGCCTTGGTTTCGTTCAGCTGGACAGCATCGCCACCGTGGAGCGCGCTCATCACATGATCCTGTTCGCCCGCTGTCCGTCCTACAGGACCGCGGATCTGGATCGTCTTCTGGGCAAGGAGCGTCAGCTTTTCGAGCACTGGACCCATGATGCCGCCGTGATTCCGACCGCGTTCTATCCCCAATGGCACTTGCGCTTTGCCCGCGATGCCGAAGCCTTGCGCGGGCGTTGGCAAAGATGGCACCGCCACGATTTTACCGCACGCACAGAGGCGGTTCTGGCGCATGTTGAGCGACATGGGCCTGTCTGTTCAGCCGATCTGCGGGGCGATGCGCCGCGCAAGACGACAGGGTGGTGGGACTGGCACCCGGACAAGATCGCGCTGGAATACCTCTGGCGTAGCGGTGAACTTGCGGTAACGGGCCGGACGGGTTTTCAGAAATACTATGACCTCGCGGACCGCGTCATCCCCGCTGCCTTGCGATGTCAGCATCCCGATCCAGCGGAAACCATCGATTGGTGCTGTTCCGCCGCGATGGATCGTCTGGGGTTTGTCACGCCCGGGGAACTCGCGGCCTTCTGGGCTACCGTCACACCGGCCGAGGCGCGGGAATGGTTCCATGATCAGATGCGCGCGGGCGCCCTGATCGAGATCGAGGTCGAAACCATGGACGGGGGCCACCGCCGCGCCTTTGCGCGACCCGACGTGATGCAGGCTGCAATGGCTGCGCCGGTGCCCACGGGGCGGTTGCGGGTGCTCAGCCCTTTCGATCCGGCCTTGCGTGACCGCAAGCGGGCCGAACGGCTGTTCGGGTTCCACTACAGGATCGAGGTGTTCACCCCCGCCCCGCAACGGGTCTATGGATATTATGTCTTTCCCCTGCTCGAAGCGGATCGTCTTGTGGGACGGATCGACATGAAGGCGCATCGTAATGAAGGCGTCTTGCGCGTGACCGCCCTGTGGCCGGAGCGGGGTATCGCCTGGGGCAAGGGACGTCAGGCGCGGCTTGAGGCCGAGCTGGATCGTGTCGCCCGCTTTGCCGGCTGTGACCGCGTGGAATGGATGGCTGGCTGGCGGCGCGGGACAGTCTGACCGCGCGGCGGGCCGGAAGGCGGTTCTTTGGATATTTGGGGCAAGAAGAAACAGGCTGCGGTGGCTAGAGAACCTTGATCACGTCCTTGTCCACCGCCAGCATGTAGCCGCGCCGCGCGATGTTCTTGACCAGCAGTTCGCTGACCATCTGGTTGCCCAGCGTGTCGCGCAGCCGCTTGATCCGGGTGGCGCCTGCGGCTTCGTCGCAATCGGCGGCGCTGCGCCCCGAAACGATCGCCTCGATCTCGGCCCCGCTGAGGACATCATCGTCCAGCCGTGCCTCGGCCAGAACCGAAAGGGTCTCCATCGCTGCATCGGTCAGCTTGAAGCCCATGTTGTTCAGATAGACCGTGTTCTCCTCGCGGCTGATCAGCAGGGATGAGACCTGAATCCCCGCGCTTTCGATCTGGGCCATCCGGCGGTTCAATCCCACCAGCATCGCAAGCAGTGCCAATGCCGCGATCAGAAGCGCGCTGGCGAAGACCAGCAGCACGAAGATCGCCACCCGGTAGGAGGCCAGCGTTTCGGAGAATGCCGTGCCGCTTTGGGCCAGGATTTCCAGAAGCTTGATCTCGGCTTCGGTGGTCAGGTCGTCATTCGCGACGAACAGCGCTTCGACCTTTCTGTTGAAGGCATCGGCATCCGGCAGGTTGCGAAACAACAGAACGGCGGTGATGCCGAGAATCGCGACGATCCCGGCAAGGCCAAGTGTGACGATGCGATTGCCCGCGCGCCGGGCCTCAGAAGCGGAGGTAATACTGTCCTGCACTGCGCTTTCTTTCTTCCAGACCAGAGGCATCGAACAGGGACAGAACGTTCAGCAATGTCCAGCCATTCCTTTCGAGGCGCGCGGCGATCTCGGACCGCGCCTGATCCTGTGAACAGGTCCCGTCGATCTGCGCAACACCGTAGTGCAACCGCAGCGGATTGTCGCGCTTGGCCTTGTAGTCGGCAAAGCAGTCAGCGGCGCTGGCGCTGGTGGCAAAGCCCAGCAGAAGAGCGGCGATCAGGGGAAAGCGTGTGTTTTTCATGCGATGAAGATGCGCCGATGCGCCCGGATATTCAATAACGCGGCGCATCCGGGGCGCCTGTTATCGGATAACCATGCGGCGATATTGCCTGTCTGTCACCCACCAGCCCAGTCTTGGCCATGCGATCCGCCAGATTGCCGGAACGCCATCCCCTCTCACGATCATCCGAATGGAGATCACAGACACGGAAAGGAAGACGCATGGCACGGAAATTCATCGCCTCGGTTCTCACGGCGGCGATCGTCATCACGGGCTTCAACGCGGCCCCGGCGCGCGCTGACGGGCGCGAGCTTGCGCAGGCCATCGCCGGGATCGCGGCGGTCGCCATCATTGCCAATGCGCTGAACGAAAAGCGCAAGAAGGATCAGCCGCAGCTGGGCAGCCGCAATACGGGCTATGATCACGACCGGCAACATGGCTACATCCAGCCGCAACACGGCTACGTCCAGCCGCAACAGGAATGGCATGGGGGTCGTCATCTGGCCCCGCGGCCGTTGCCGGACCGCGTGGCGCGCAAGAGCCTGCCGGCCGCCTGCCTGATGACGGTCGAAGACCGGCGCGGCCGTGCCGTGGATGTCCTGGGCCAGCGCTGCCTCGAGAACAACTTTCGCGGCGCACGGCATCTGCCGCAATCCTGCGTCGTCGATATCCAGTCGCACCGCGGCTGGCGCAGCGGGTATGACGCAAGGTGCCTGTCGCGCGCGGGCTATTCCATCGCCCGGCGCTGAGCCCGATCATCCGGGCGTCATTGCCGGTTGCGGACGGGGGCCATCCGGGTGGCCCCCTTTTTCATTGCCAACCCGGCCGATCTGCGGTTTCTGACGGGTCATGAACGGACCGGATTTCAGCTTTGAGGGCGCGTTGATCGCGCAGGGTCTGACCCGGATCGCCGGTGTCGACGAGGTTGGGCGCGGCCCGCTGGCCGGACCCGTGACCGCGGCGGCCGTGGTGCTGGATCCCGCAGCTCTGCCGGAAGGGCTGAACGATTCCAAGGTATTGACCGCAAGGCGGCGCGAGGTGCTGCGCGAGGCGATCATGACCAGCGCCGAGGTATCCATCGCCCATGCCAGCGTGGCCGAGATCGACGATCTCAACATTCTGCGCGCCAGCCATCTTGCGATGGAGCGCGCGATTGCCGGATTGGCGCGGCCACCCGATCATGTGCTGATCGACGGCAACCTGATCCCGCGCGGCTTGACCCTTCCCGCGACGGCCATCGTGAAGGGGGATGCCCGCAGCCTGTCCATCGCGGCAGCCTCGATCGTGGCGAAAATCACACGCGATGCGATCATGTGGGATTTGGCGCAACAGTTCCCCGGCTACGGCTGGGAGACGAACGCGGGCTACCCGTCAAAAAGCCACAGGTTGGCGCTGCAAGATCTTGGTGTGACCCCTCACCATAGGCGTTCCTTCAAGCCGGTACACAATATCTTGTATCAACTTAAAAATGTAAGTGACTGATTCAAAAAAGAAATTGACCGCGAATCGCCTTTGACTCATCTTTGACCCAACCACAGAGCGCATCAAGCGCCGGGGCAGAGGCAGAGAATGACGACAAAAACAGATACCAAGGGCGCAGCAAAGCTGCCGCTCAACACGATCATCGCGGGCGACTGCATCGAGGTGATGAACAGCCTTCCTGAAGGCTCGGTAGACCTGATCTTCGCGGATCCGCCCTATAACCTGCAGCTCAAAGGCGATCTGCACCGCCCGGACAACTCCCGTGTCGATGCCGTGGATGACCACTGGGACCAGTTCGACAGCTTCGCCGCCTATGACCGGTTCACGCAGGATTGGCTGACGGCGGCGCGCCGCCTGCTCAAGCCGAATGGTGCAATCTGGGTGATCGGATCCTATCACAACATCTTCCGCGTTGGTGCGGCGATGCAGAATGCAGGGTTCTGGCTGCTGAACGACGTGGTCTGGCGCAAGTCGAACCCGATGCCCAACTTCCGTGGCAAGCGCTTTACCAACGCCCATGAGACGATGATCTGGGCCAGCAAGTCGGAAGGCGCCAAATACACCTTCAACTATGAGGCGCTGAAATCGCTGAATGAAGGCGTGCAGATGCGCAGCGACTGGGTGCTGCCGATCTGCACCGGGCATGAGCGTCTGAAGGATGACAACGGCGACAAGGCCCATCCGACACAGAAACCCGAAAGCCTGCTGCACCGGGTGCTGGTCGGGTCGACCAATCCGGGTGATGTGGTGCTGGACCCGTTCTTCGGGACCGGGACGACCGGGGCCGTGGCCAAGATGCTGGGGCGCGAATTCATCGGGATCGAACGCGAGGAGGCCTATCGCCGCGTCGCCGAGAAGCGCCTGTCCAATATCCGCAAGTTTGACCGCGAGGCCTTGCAGGTGTCCGCGTCCAAGCGGGCTGAACCGCGCATTCCCTTCGGCCAGCTGGTCGAACGCGGCATGCTGCGCCCCGGCGAGGAGCTTTGGTCGATGAACGGTCGCTTCAAGGCCAAGGTGCGCGCCGATGGCACGCTGATCGGCGATGACATCAAGGGGTCGATCCATCAGGTCGGCGCCCATCTGGAAGGCGCGCCCAGCTGCAACGGCTGGACCTACTGGTGCTTCCGTCGCGATGGCCAGACCATCCCGATCGACCTTTTGCGGCAGCAGATCCGGGCCGAGATGGAAAACGGTCCCAACTGATCCTTGCAGGACTATCCGAACACCGCCGGTGTTCATGGCCTGACTTCATGAACACCACACTGCTCCGCCATATTACGGCGGAGCTTTTTTATGTGACGGGGCGAGGTTCGGGCGGCACTGCCGTCAGCGTGGGGGCGGGTTCAGCGCCTTGTTGTAGGGCTTCCAGTCGGTGATCTCGGGGTAATACATCTCGCGCCAGCGGCGGACGCGCGGATTCATGATGCGGCGCCAGACCGGTGGCACCATCGCCGCCATGGTCATCAGCGGATAGCCATGCGGCAGTTGCGGCGCCTCGGCATCGGTATAGTTCTGCAGCAGGGGAAAGCGCCGGTCGGGTTTGTAATGGTGATCCGAATGGCGTTGCAGGTTGATCAGCAACCAGTTCGAGGCCTTTTGCGCGGCGTTCCAGGAATGCTGCGGTTTGACATGCTCGTATTTGCCCTCACCCAGATGCTTGCGGGTCAGGCCATAGTGTTCGATGTAATTGACCAGTTCCAGTTGCCAGACCGCGATCCATGCCTGCCACAGGAACAGCGCAAGGCCGACCCAGCCGCCCAGCACCACCGCCAGCAGAAGCATCGCGCCCTGAAGCGCCCAGTAGCGGAAGAACGGATTTGACAGGTCTGTCCATGGCAGGTTGCGCCGCGTCAGCATCTCGCGTTCCGCCTTGAAGGCCGAGGTCAGCGATTGCCGCAGCACGCGCGGAAAGAAGCGGTGGAACCCTTCGTTGTAGCGCGCCGTGACCGGATCGCGCGGCGTGCCGACATAGCGGTGATGCACCAGCAGGTGTTCCGACCGGAAATGCGAATAAAGCACCATCGCCAGCAGCAGATCGCCCAGCGTCCTCTCGGTCTTGTTCTTCTGATGCATCAGTTCGTGGCTGTAATTGATGCCGACGGTCCCGGTGATCACACCCACGCCGAAGAACAGGACGATCTTTTCGAGGCTCGACAGGTGGCCTGTATGGGTCACGTACCAGATCAGCCCGAAAAGCGTTACGAACTGGGTCGGGGCCCAGATCAGGGTGATCGCCCGATACCAGGTCAGCTTGCCCTCTTCGATGGCGGGATCGGCGTTTTCCGTGTTCAGCCCCAGAAGCGCATCCAGAAGCGTGAAGAAATACCATGTCACGATCGGCAGCAGAACGACCGTCCACCCCCCCTGCATCGCCCCCAGCCATGCGATGGGGATCAGCATCAGCGACATCCAGAAGGGAAGGGCGCGTGTGATGCGGAGGGTCTGATCGTTGGGGATGAACTGGGGCATGCGTGGCTCGGTCAAAGGGTTCACGGGTTACATAACAGCGTCGATGGCCGGTCTTGCAAGATCAAAGACCTTGCGCATGACCGTAGGCAGATCCGATGGCTGAAAGGCGGCGGGTTCAAGGAATTCGCCACGTTCGGCGCGCGCCTCCTGCGGAAGGATCGCGATGCGGATCTCCAGCAGCAGGTGGAAATGGGTGAAGGTATGGCGCGCTTCGGCGTCCAGCACCGTCCAATCTGCTGCAACGGGCGGTGCCTCGGGCGGTGCGCCCTCGATCCAGTCCGAACCCGGCCAGCCCAGCATCCCGCCAAGCAGGCCACGATCCGGGCGGCGTTCCAGCAGCCAAGCACCATCCGCGCGGCGCACGACATAAGCGATGCCACGGCGGACGGGTTGCGCCTTTTTCGGGGTCTTGCGGGGCAGATCGGCGGCGGTGCCTGCCACCCGCGCGTGGCAGGGATCGCGCCAGGGACAGATCCCGCAGGCGGGGTTGCGCGGGGTGCAGATCGTGGCGCCCAGATCCATGACAGCCTGCGCATAGTCGCCGGGCCGCCTGTCCGGTGTCAGCGCTGCGGCTGCCTCTGTCAGTTGCGGTTTTGCCGCAGGCAAGGGCGTATGGATGTCATGCAGCCGGGCCATGACGCGTTCGACATTGCCGTCGACCACGGTTTCCGCCCGGCCGAATGCGATCGCCGCGATGGCCGATGCGGTATAGGGCCCGATGCCGGGCAGGGTCAGCAATGCCGCGCGGGTGTCGGGAAAGACACCGCCGTGATCTGCCACCACGACACGCGCGCATTTCAGCAGGTTGCGTGCCCGCGCGTAATAGCCAAGACCGGCCCATTCGCCCATGACCTCGCCATCCTCGGCGGCGGCCAGATCGGCCACGCCGGGCCAGCGGGTGGTGAAGCGGTGGAAGTAATCCTTGACCGCCGCCACAGTCGTCTGCTGCAGCATCACCTCGGACAGCCAGACCCGGTAGGGATCGGGCCTGAGGCCTGCGCGGCTGTCCTCGGGCGGGACGCGCCATGGCAGTGCGCGGGCGTGGCGGTCGTACCAGTCCAGCAAGCTGGCAGGCAGGGCCTCTGCCCGGTCTTTCGGCTGTGACGCGTCACGCAATGTTTATACCTCTTGATCCGCTTATTGGCTGGCATCGGTGCATATGCCCACTAGAATAGGGCCAGATCGAAGGATGCAAGACATGGCCGCACGGCGACCGACAGCACAGCAGTTTACACGCGCGGCAACCCTGCTTCAGGGCCAGATCCGCCGCGCCGGTGAATCGCGTGGTTTTGCGGTCACCCGTCTGCTGACCCACTGGCCCGAGATCGTGGGCGAGGATATCGCCCGCATCGCCCGGCCGGTCGATGTGTCCTACGGGCGGCAAGGCATGGGCGCCACGCTGTCGGTGCTGACCACGGGCGCGCAGGCTCCGATGCTGGAAATGCAGAAGGAAAGGCTGCGGGAAAAGGTGAACGCGGTCTATGGCTACAACGCCATTGCGCGGATCCGGATCACGCAGACCGCCCCGACCGGATTTGCCGAAGGACAGGCAGATTTCAGCCACGCGCCCAAACCATTCAGCGCACCCGTGCACGACCCCGTGGTGACCAGCACCGCCGCGGCCGTAGCCGAAGGGGTGGGCGACGAAAAACTGCGTGCAGCGATTGAATCCCTCGCGCGGAACGTTCTATCCAAGTCGAAACACTGAGGTTGCCGGCGCCACGCCCCCGCAATCCTTGAAGGAAAGGTGACAGAAATGAATCGCAGAACCGCCCTGATCGGCATCTCCGCCCTGGCCCTGGCCGCTGGCGGTTGGTCGTTGACCCGTACGACGACAGGCGGCATGCCGGACCTTGGCGTTGCCAATGCCCAAACCGCCGACATCGACACTTCGGGCATTGTCGAGATGGTGATGGGGTCCGAGGATGCGCCGATCACTCTGGTCGAATATGCCTCGTTCACCTGCCCGCATTGCGCCAGTTTCCACAATGGCACGTTGAAGCAGGTGAAGGCGGAATATGTCGATACCGGAAAGGTGCGGTTCGTCTATCGCGATGTCTATTTCGACCGTTTCGGGCTTTGGGCCGCGATGGTCGCGCGCTGCGATGCATCCAAGTTTTTCGGTATTGCGGATCTGCTTTACGAACAGCAGTCCGAATGGATCGCTGGCGGTGGAGATCCGGCGCTGATCGCGGAAAACCTGCGCCGGATCGGCCGTGTCGCGGGTCTCGACAATGACCAGCTTGAAGCCTGTCTTGCCGATAACGCGAACGCGCAGGCGCTTGTGGCGTGGTACCAGGCCAATGCCCAGGCGGATGACGTGAACTCCACACCGACCCTGATCATCGACGGCGAAAAGCACTCGAACATGGCCTATGCCGATCTCAAGGCAATCCTGGACGAGAAACTGGGCGAATGACCGAAGCACCGCTTACCGGCCTGAAGGTCGTTGAACTGGCGCGCATCCTGGCCGGCCCCTGGGCTGGTCAGACGCTGGCCGATCTGGGCGCCGAGGTCATCAAGGTCGAGGCGCCCGAGGGTGACGACACCCGGCAGTGGGGTCCCCCTTTCATCGAACGCGACGGGGATAAGTCGGCCTCGTATTTCCATTCCTGCAACCGGGGCAAATCCAGCGTCACGGTCGATTTCCGCACGCCCGAGGGGCAGGAAAAGGTGCGTGAACTGGTGCGCGATGCCGACATCCTGATCGAGAACTTCAAGCTTGGCGGCCTTGTCAAATACGGGCTGGATTACGACAGCCTGTCCAAGGTCAATCCGGGGCTGATCTACTGCTCGATCACCGGGTTCGGGCAGACCGGACCCTACGCCCATCGCGCAGGCTATGACTATATCATTCAGGGCATGTCGGGCCTGATGTCGATCACGGGTGAACCCGACGGGCAGCCGCAGCGCGTGGGCGTGGCGGTCACGGATATCTTCACAGGGGTCTATTCGGTGGCGGGTATCCTTGCCGCGCTCTACCAGCGCAGCCGCACCGGGCGGGGGCAGCAGATCGACATGGCGCTGATGGATGTGGCCGTGTCCGTGACCGCGAACCAGGCCATGAACTATCTGACCACCGGCACGCCGCCGGGGCGCACGGGGAACTATCACCCCAACCTGACCCCCTATCAGGTGTTCGATTGTGCCGATGGTCATATCATCATCGCCACCGGCAACGATGCGCAGTATCAGCGCCTGTGTCAGCTTCTGGGGCT
>JBFHIW010000075.1:0-12077 GCA_041596235.1 Paracoccaceae bacterium | reverse complement strand
GGTCTTGTCCGGCATCCCTGCCTTCATCGCCCTTTGGCGGCAGATGCCGCGCTATCGCTGGCTGGCGCGCATCGTGGCCCTGCCGGGCATCCGGCAGGCGGCGACGCTGGTCTATGACCATGTGCTGGCCCCCTGGCTTTACCGCGCCCATCTGCGACGGCAGCGCCGGGGCGGCTGAACCGGTCAGGCCTTGGCCAGACCTTCAAGGATATCCTTGTTGCGGCAATAGTCAGGGGCCTCTTCGGCATGGGGATGGGACTGCATCCAGGCCGTGCATTCCCCCTCATGGTTGCAGGTGGTGCAGCGCATCACCGCCTGGCGATATACGCCCACGGACTCGGGGGCCTTGGCGATGGAGGCGGCAAAATCCACACCCAGCGTGTCGGCCATGCGCGTCATCACGCCGGCGCGGCGGTCGATCTTGTCAAACAGTCCCATCAATGGGCTCCTTCATGTTGCATCATGTGTTTCAATCGGTTCAGATCTGTCGAGACGACGCAGCCGGGCGGCGGCTCTTCCGCTTGCCCGCCGGATTCCGCCAGCCAGACCTCGCAGGCACTCACCAGTGCACAGGTCCGGCAGCGGTTGATCATCCTGCGGCACTCTTCCTGTTCGATGGCACCCTGCACCATGGCCTGACCCAGTCTGATCCCGATCACCCGCGCAACGGAACGCACCAGCCAGAAGTGGCGATTGGGGTCGCCCAGATGCAGGATGACACCGCCTTGTTCGGCCCTCATCGTGTCGACAAGATCAGTTGGGCTTGAGGGCATCGAAGACATCCCCGTTGCGGCAATAATAGGGGGTGGTCTGGGGCTTGGGGCCAGTGGCGGCCTCGTCCTGCTGCCGCAGCCAGGTCTCGCAGCCATCGGGATTGGCGCAGGAGGTGCAGCGCAGGACCATGTCCGGCAGGTCATCTGGCGACAAACGCCCGCGCATGACCTCCTCTTCCAGATCCGTGCCCAATGCGTTGGCCATCCGGTCAACCAGGACAGCGTGTCGGCGGATTGTCGTGTTTGACGGCATCAGTGTCTCCTTGCCCTGCCCCGTTCATCGCAAGGATCGGGGGCAGGATCAGTGAAACACGAAAGAGCACAGGCCTTCCTTGACCTGAATCAAGCGCGCGGCCCTCAGATGGCCGGCGCGCCTGTCAAAGCCCCGTGGCGACGCGGCGCACGGTGGCGATGCGGTCGGCATTCGGCGGGTGGGTGCCAAGGAATCGGTCGCCGGGATCGGGAATGCGGTTGAAGAACTCGGCCCCACGGATCGGATCAAAGCCTGCGCGCAGGGCAAGGGCGGTGCCCAGCGCATCCGCCTCCAGTTCGAATTCCTTGGAATAGCTGCGCGCGCCTACCGCCGCGCCCAGTTCCTGCGCCGAACGGACGGTATTCACGTCACCACCGGTCAAGGTGGCAAGACCTGCAAAGATCACCGCACCTGCCGCGGCGTTCTGTTGCTGGCGCGGAATATGACCGGCGATGTGATGGGCCGCCTCATGCGACATCACAAAGGCCAGTTCGTCCGCGTTGCGCATGTCATCCAGAAGTGCGGCGGTAAAGCCGATGACCGGACGGCCTGCGCGATCAAGGGTCTGAAAGGCGTTGGGCGGCTGGCCCGGACGCGAATCCACCACGATCTGGAAATCGCAATTTCCCCGTGGCAGCTGGCGCCGGCACTCCTGCTCGGCCACGGGTTGGACGCGATCCACGACTGCGGCGAAGTTGCGCGCGGCACCTTGCTGCGCCACGGGCGGGGTGGCTATGGGTCTTTGGGCCTGCGGCATCTCGACCGGGCTGACACAGCCCGCCAGAACCATCATTGCCGTCAGAACAAACCAGCGCATCGCGATCTCCCTCGGAACCATCCCTGCTTCATCAATAGCAGCAAGGTCGCGCCGCGCCAGCCCCGCTCACGCGCAGTTGACAGCGAAATGGATCCGCGCGCGCCGCCACGCGCCAAAAAGCCGGGCTTGCATTGGTCACGCCGGGGCTTAAGCTAGAGGCATGTTTACCATCGAGCATGAATTCGACGCGACTGTCATCACCCTTGTCGACGAGGGCGAAAGCCACCTGCAGGAGGATGTGATCGTCAATGCTTTCGAGGATTGCGTGACCATCGAACAGTTCGACACGCGGCTTGAGCGGATGGAAAAGATTACGCTCTCGATGACCCAGCTGCGCGATCTGGCCGCAGCCCTGAACCTTCCCGAAGGCGTCTATCACCTGCGCCGCGCGGACTAGGCCGCGCCGCCGACAGGCAGGCCGCCGCTTCTTCTTGCCGCAAATATCCCCGCCGGAGGCATCCGCCCCTCTATCCGGGACGCGCAGGCATCCGTCATCACGCGGATGGACTTTCCGCCTCCGGCGGGGATATTTGTCGCAAGAAGAAACAAGGGGAGCACGTCATGGCGACGGGATTTTTCTGGGACGAGAAGTGTTTCTGGCACGCGGGCGGAAATTATGCGCTGACCTTGCCCCTTGGCGGGCTGGTGCAGCCTCTGGCTGCTGGTGGCCTGCCCGAGAACCCCGAGACCAAGCGCCGTCTGAAAAACCTTCTGGATGTGACCGGGCTGAGCGATGCGCTGCAGATGCGCCGCGCGCAACCCGCCGCATGGGAGGATCTTGTCCGGGTGCACCCCGAGAGTTTCCTGAACAGTTTCAAGGAGATGTCGGATCATGGCGGCGGAGAGCTGGGCCTGCGCACGCCCTTCGCCAAGGGCGGGTTCGAGATCGCGGCGCAGTCGGCGGGGCTTGCGAAAGCGGCACTGCTGTCGGTCTGGCAGGGGGAATGCGACAATGCCTAT
The DNA here is from genome assembly GCA_041596235.1 of Paracoccaceae bacterium. Taxonomy (GTDB): domain Bacteria; phylum Pseudomonadota; class Alphaproteobacteria; order Rhodobacterales; family Rhodobacteraceae; genus Seohaeicola. The sequence goes on along the minus strand of JBFHIW010000075.1, from coordinate 9,274 downwards.
GCGCTGTCACGCCCGCCCGGCCACCATTGCCTGCCTGACTGGCCCAACGGCTTTTGCCTGCTGAACAATATCGGCATCGCCATCGGCGCGGCGCGCGCCGCAGGGCATGACGGGCGTATTGCCGTGATCGACTGGGACGTGCATCACGGCAACGGGACCGAAGCGGTCTTTTACGACCGCGCCGATGTGCTGACCATCAGCCTGCATCAGGATCGCAACTATCCCACGGACACCGGTTTCGTCGACGCGCGCGGCAAAGGGGCGGGGACGGGTTTCAACATGAACATCCCCCTGCCGCCCGGTGCCGGGCATGTCAGCTATCTCGACGCGATGGAGCGGATCGTGCTGCCCGCGCTGGAGCAGTATCGCCCCGACATGATCATTGTGGCCTGCGGCTATGACGCGGGATGTTTCGATCCGCTGGCGCGGATGCTGGCCACCGCCGAAACCTTCCGGATGATGACCCGACAGGTCATGGATGCCGCCGACCGCCTGTGCGGCGGGCGGCTGGTGATGGTGCATGAGGGCGGCTATTCCGAGGCCTACGTGCCGTTCTGCGGCCATGCGGTGATTCAGGAAATGGCGCGCAGCGAGATTGCAGCGCCCGATCCGATGGCCGCTGTGGTGGCGGCGCGCCAACCCTCGGCGCGCATGGATGGCTTTGTCAGCGGCCTGATCACAGAGATGGCCGAAACCCTGCTGCCCCTGCCCGCCGCGCCTTGATCCTGCGAGAGCGAGGCACGACATAGGGCAAAGACGCCAAGACAGACAGACCCAAAGGACGACGCATGCCTGATCCCAATCCAGCCGCCCTGGAGTTCCTGCTGACCCGACGATCGCGCCCGGCCAAGACACTGGGGCTGCCGGTTCCCGATCGCGCGCAGGTGATGCAGATCCTGACGGCAGCCAGCCGCAGCCCGGACCATGGCAAACTGGAACCCTGGCGTTTCGTGGTGCTGCAGGGTGCTGCGCTGCGGCGACTGGGCGAACATGCCCGCAGCCGCGCAGCGGAACTGAGCCTTGAGGCGGAACAGGCCGACAAGGGCGCGCAGCAATTCGAGACCGGTCACATGGCTGTAGCGGTGATCGAAGTGCGCAAGCCCTCCGAAAAGATCCCCGCGCTGGAACAGACCTATGCCGTGGGCGGGGTTTGTCTGGCCCTGCTGAATGCGGCACTGGCCAGCGGCTGGGGGGCCAACTGGCTGTCGGGCTGGCCCAGCCATGACCGCGATTTCATGACCAAGGCGCTCGGCCTTGAAGATCACGAGCGGATCGCCGGTTTCATCCATATCGGCACGGAAACCAGCGCCCCGCCCGACCGCCCGCGCCCCGATCTGAACCAGATCGTGACCTGGCTGGACGGTTGAGGCATTCGCGATGATGGTCCTGTCATCCTTCGTGAAAGCCTTGGGTCAACTGGGCGACAAGCGCCTTTCGCGGGTGCTGTGGCTGGGGATCGGCCTTGCGATTCTGGGTCTGGTGCTGGCATCGGCAGGGGTGCAGGCCCTGCTGATGTGGTGGGCCGGCGATGGCGTGACGCTGCCGTTTTTCGGCGAGGTGCAATGGATCGCGACCCTTGCGGGATGGTCCGGACCGGTGGCCATGCTTCTGCTGTCGGTGGTCCTGATGGTGCCTGTGGCTGCGGCCATCTCGGGGTTGTTCCTTGACCGGGTGGCCGATGCCGTCGAGGCGCGGCATTACCCGCAGGCAGGACAGGCGCGCACCGTGCCCCTGCTTGAGGCGCTGCGCGATTCGCTGGGGTTTCTTGGCGTGCTGATCGCGGCCAATCTGGTGGCGCTGATCCTCTATCTGATCTTTTCACCCGTGGCCCTGCTGATTTTCTGGGGTCTGAACGGCTTTCTGCTGGGGCGCGAGTATTTTACCCTTGTCGCGATCAGGCATCTGGGCCGCGAAGGGGTCGCGCGCATGCGCAGGCAGCATGCCGGGACTGTCTGGCTGGCCCGGGTGCTGATGGCAATGCCGCTGTCCATCCCGCTGGTGAACCTGGCGATTCCCGTGCTGGGGGCCGCAACATTCACCCATGTGTTCCATCGCCTGCGCGCGAGGTCTGGTGCCGGGGCGGGATGACCCGCCCCCGGCCTGCCATCAAGCTCCGGGATCAGGGACGCGGGCCCATGCGTTCGAACCAGTCGATATCCCGCACGGTCAGCGTGCCCGAAATGATCAGGTAGGCAATGATCGCCCACATCACGGCAGCAACCCCGGTGGTGATCCATGCCTTCTTGCGCAGCTGGTGATCATGGGGCGCGCCCGCATGGGTGCCCGGAACGATCTGTCCGACATCGCCCTGCGTCTTCAGGCGGATCGGAATGACCACCAGAAAGGTCAGAAACCACAGGACCGCATAGAGAACCAATGCTGAGGTGACGGCCATCAGACCTGCTCCAGCTCAACGAGGCAGCCGTTGAAATCCTTGGGATGAAGGAACAACACCGGCTTGCCATGGGCGCCGATCTTGGGCTCGCCCGATCCAAGGACGCGCGCGCCCGTGGACTTGAGGTGGTCACGCGCGGCGATGATGTCATCGACCTCGTAGCAGACGTGGTGAATGCCGCCCGAGGGGTTCTTGTCCAGAAACCCCTTGATCGGGCTGTCATCGCCCAGCGGGTAGAGCAGTTCGATCTTGGTATTCGGCAATTCGATGAAAACGACGGTCACGCCATGATCGGGTTCGTCCTGCGGTGCGCCGACCTTGGCACCCAGGGCATCGCGATATTGCGCCGAGGCCGCCTGAAGGTCGGGCACGGCGATGGCGACATGGTTGAGGCGTCCGATCATGGGCAGCTCCTGTTTTTGCGGCGGATGTCGCGCCGGTTATGGGGTGAAGGGGCCATTTAGGCAAGATGAACCGGGGGCGGCATGCGCGCGCAGGGGCGTTAACCGCAAATTAGGGATGTGACCGCAGTCTTGAACAGGTTCGGGCCCTGCAAGCGCAACCGCAGAATCGCGCCCTGCGTCCGGCATGACAATCGTTTTGACAGGAGGATGACACAATGGATGAACGCGATCCTTTTGCTCCACAGCGTTTTCCCTCTACCGCGCGGCCGCTTCTGGGGCTGACGGTCCTGCTGGTCGAGGACAGCCGCTTTGCATCGGAGGCGATGCGGCTGCTGTGCATGCGATCGGGCGCCCGGATCCGACGCGCGGACTGCCTGCGCTCGGCCCGGCGGCATCTGCAGGTCTACAGGCCATCGGTATTGATCGTGGATGTCGGCCTGCCGGACGGGTCCGGCGCGGAACTGATCACGGAAGCGGCGCAGGCAAGCCCAAGGATCGGATTGATCCTTGGAATCAGCGGGGACGATCACAGGCGGGAGGCCTGTCTGGCCGCCGGGGCTGACGGTTTCCTTGAAAAGCCGCTGCGCTCCATCGCCTATTTTCAGGAGCTGATCCTCAGCCATCTGCCGCAGGATCATCAACTGCAGGCGCCGCGCGTTCTGCGGGACGAGACGATCGTGCCGGATACGACCGCCTATCGGGACGATATCGCCCATGTGGCCGATCTGCTGGCCTCGGGCGAGGATGAGGGCGTGCTGGACTACGTCACCCAATTTATCGAAGGGGTCGCGGTTCTGGCCGGTGACAGCCCGCTGCGCGCCGCCAACCAATCCCTGCGTGCAGCGCGGGCGGCGGGGCAACCGCTGCGGTCGGATCTGGCGCATCTGGCCGGGCTATTGCAGGACAGGATCGCCGATCGGATTGCCATCTGACGGGCTTCACCGCGCCGCCGGGCTTGCGATTTCCTGTCCAAAAATGCAGATGGGGCGACCAATGGTCGCCCCATAATTGCATTTTCTCAATAAATCTCTGCCCGAAGGTTACTTTTGCTCCTGCGGTATGACCCGCAGGTTCAGCTCCATCAACTGCTGGCTCAAAGGCTCGCTGGGCGCGCCCATCATCAGGTCTTCGGCGCGCTGGTTCATCGGGAACAGGATCACCTCGCGGATATTCGCCTCGTCGGCCAGCAGCATCACGATCCGGTCGATGCCGGCCGCGCAACCGCCATGGGGGGGCGCGCCGTACTGGAAGGCGTTGACCATCCCGCCGAAACGCTTTTCGACCTCGTCCTTGCCATAGCCCGCAATCTCGAAGGCCTTGAACATGATCTCGGGCTTGTGGTTACGGATGGCGCCGGACACCAGTTCATAGCCGTTGCAGGCCAGATCATACTGGAACCCGCGCACGGCCAGCGGATCGCCCATCAGCGCCTCCATCCCGCCCTGCGGCATGGAGAAGGGGTTGTGTTCAAAGTCGATCTTGCCGGTTTCCGCGTCCTGCTCGTAGATCGGGAAATCCACGATCCAGGCGAAGGCGAAACGCTCCTTGTCGGTGAGGTTCAACTCCTCGCCAATCACCGTGCGCGCCTTGCCGGCCACGCCTTCGAACTGCTTGGGCTTGCCGCCAAGGAAGAAGGCCGCGTCGCCCACGCCAAGGTCAAGCTGCTGGCGGATCGCCTCGGTCCGCTCGGGGCCGATGTTCTTGGCCAGCGGGCCAGCGGCTTCCATGCCGGATCCATCCTCGGCCTGACGCCAGAAGATATAGCCCATGCCGGGCAGACCTTCCTTCTGGGCAAAGGCATTCATGCGGTCGCAGAACTTGCGGCTGCCGCCACCGGGGGCGGGAATGGCGCGGATCTGGGTGCCGTCCTGCTCCAGCAGTTTGGCGAAGATGGCAAAGCCGGAGCCTGCGAAATGCTCGGACACGACCTGCATCCTGATCGGGTTGCGCAGATCAGGCTTGTCGGTGCCGTACCAGAGTGCTGCATCCTTGTAGGAGATCTGCGGCCATGCGTCAGGCGCGTCGACCTTGCGACCGCCGCCGAACTCCTCGAACACACCCGCGATCACCGGCGAGATCGTGTCGAACACGTCCTGCTGGGTGACAAAGGACATTTCCATGTCCAGCTGGTAGAAATCCGTGGGGCTGCGGTCGGCGCGCGGGTCTTCGTCACGGAAACAGGGCGCGATCTGGAAATATTTGTCGAAACCCGACACCATCAGCAACTGCTTGAACTGCTGGGGCGCTTGCGGCAGCGCGTAGAACTTGCCCGGGTGCAGGCGCGACGGCACGAGGAAGTCGCGCGCGCCCTCGGGGCTGGAGGCTGTGATGATCGGCGTCTGGTATTCGCGGAACCCCTTGTCCCACATGCGTTTGCGCATCGACGCCACCACATCCGAGCGCATCGTCATGTTGCGCTGCAGCGCCTCGCGGCGCAGATCAAGGAAGCGGTAGCGCAGGCGCGTTTCCTCGGGGTATTCCTGATCGCCGAAGACCATCAGCGGCAATTCCTTGGCCGCGCCCAGCACTTCGATGTCGCGGATGAAGACCTCGATCTCGCCTGTCGGAATCTTGGCGTTCACAAGGGAGGCATCACGCGCCTTCACCTCGCCATCGATGCGGATGCACCATTCGGAGCGGACCTTTTCGACCTGAGAAAATACCGGGCTGTCGGGATCGCACAGAACCTGTGTCACGCCGTAATGATCGCGCAGGTCGATGAACAGCAGGCCGCCATGGTCGCGCACGCGGTGCACCCAGCCAGAAAGGCGGACCGTCTGGCCCACGTGTGAGATGTTCAGAGCGGCGCAGGAATGGCTGCGATAGGCGTGCATGGGACGGTCCCTTCGGGATAAATCGGCGTCAATCGGTTGGCCGTGATACACCGCGCCCGCGCTTGGAAGTCAAGGGATCAGCCTGAATTGACGCTTTTCAGGGATGATCGCGATGCATCTCGAACCGGCAGGCGGCATGGCCCATCGCGCAGCAGCGTGCCTCGTGGCAGGTCATGGAGGGGTGGACGAGGGCTTGGTATAGCCGCGTGAACACGCCCCGGTGCCAGTCGCAGATCGGGTGATCCGCCACTTCACCCCGCACCAGCGGGTTGGCGCGCAACGCGAATATCTGCGGCGTGATGACGAGGAACTGCCCCGATCCGGCGAAGGTCCAGGCATTGCGCGCGATGGCCTGCGACAGAAGCCGCGCCGACAGTCTCCACGGCAGCGCCTTGAGAAGGACTTGCGCCGCGCGGGGGATACGGTGAGCGAGGATGTAATCCCCTGTCGCGAGCCCCGCCCGCCACCCCAGCCCGGCCGCCAGATCGGGGCGGTCGTGGCGCATGGCCTGATGCAGGCGCGCCACCGGCGCCTCGGGGATCATGCCGGATCCGTCGGGCAACGCATCCAGCCCTGCCCTGCCGATCAAGGCCTCGCGCCAGTCGGGCCCGCCCGCGTGGTCCAGCAACGGCACCAGTTGCAGAACCGCATTGGGCCCGATCAGCCCGCTGGCCTGCCCCGGCTGCATGGATCAGACGTCCTCCATCTGCTGCGATCCGCCACCGCAGGCCTTCACCTCGGCCCCGTTGGGCATCTTGAAGTCCTTGGCGCGTTCGACTGCGCGCTCCTTGCCCTGCGCGCGCAGGGCTGCGCGGCGCTCGGCGGCACGGGCAGCCTTGTCGGCGGAGGCCTCCCAATCCTCCATCTGCGCCTCGGCGATGGTGCGGGTCTCATCGAAATGGAAATCCAGCTTGTTCTTCGATTGCGGCCCGGTGTAGCCGACCTTGCCCAGATCATAGAATGTGCGGGCGAACCCGGCCTTGAGGAAGGCATGCAGACAGCCCAGAAGATAGCGCCGCCGGAAGCCCGTGCCGCGCCATGGGTAATGGAACAGGGCCTTTTTCATGTAGAAACGGCGGTAATTGTTCATCACCCCGTCCAGCAATTCGCCCCGCGTCATGGCGGCGGGCTTCATGATCGGCGTCACGAAATTGTAGCGGCTGAAATCGAAGACCTCGACCTGGTCTTTCAACTCCTGAAACAGCGGGGTGAAGGGCCATGGCGTGTACATGGACCAGTTGGCCAGATCGGGCTGCCAGTCCCAGGCCATCTTGTAGGTTTCTTCCAGCGTTTCGGGGGTCTCGTTGTCCAGACCCACGATGAACTGCGCCTCGACCAGAATATCGGCATCGCGCAAGAGCTTGATCGCCATCTTGTTTTCTTCGACCTTGGTTTCCTTGTTGAAGATATCCAGTTTCATCTGGGCGGCGGCCTCGGTGTCAAGCGACACATGCACCAGCCCGGCCTTGCGGTAGAACTTGAGCAGGTCCTTGTCGCGGTAGATATCGGTGACGCGGGTGTTGATGCCCCATTTCACCCGGTCGGGCAGGCCCCGGTCGATCAGTTCCTGGCAGAATTCGACGAATTTCTTGCGGTTGATGGTGGGTTCCTCGTCGGCAAGAATGAAGAAGCCGACGCCGTGGTTGTTCACCAGATTCTCGATCTCATCCACGACCTTCTTGGGGTCGCGCACGCGGTAGTCGCGCCAGAACTTCCACTGCGAGCAGAAGGAACAGGTAAAGGGGCAGCCCCGTGCGAGGTTCGGAATCGCCACGCGGGTATTCAGGGGGATATATTTGTACTTCTCCCACTCAAGGATCGACCAGTCGGGGTTGATCCCGTCCAGCTCCTTGACCGTGCTGGCGGCGGGGGTGGCCACGATCTGATCGTCCTGCGCAAAGGCGATGCCCTTGATCTTGTGGCGATCGGAGGGCCAGCGGCCATCCTCGACCGCCAGCATCAATTCGGTCAGGATTTCCTCGCCCTCGCCACGCACGATCACATCGATCCACGGCGCCTCGGACAGGACCTGCTTGAACATGAAGGTGGCATGAACGCCGCCCATCATCCGAAGGGCACGCGGGCAGTGCTGCTGTGCAAGCTTCAGCACATCCTCGGCCCGGTAGATCGAGGGCGTGATCGAGGTGACACCGACCACATCGGGGTCCAGCGCCGCCATCCGGCTGCCCAGATCCTCATCCGCGATATTGTCGGTCATCGCGTCGATGAAATGGATGTCGTCAAAGCCGGCGCGCCGCAGGCTGCCCGTCAGATAGGCGACCCAGGCTGGCGGCCATGTGCCTGCGATCTCGGCCCCGCCAGAGCGGTAATTGGGGTGAACAAACAGTATCCGCATGACAGACTCCCTGAGCTTTTCAGGAATTCTGACACATTATCTGTCAACTTTAATTGACACAGATCAAGAGCCGGGTCTGGCAGGCTCCATCACCAGACGGAACCGGCAGGCATCCGCCCCCGCCGCCATGCAGCTTGTCTCGGTGCAGCGCAGGCGGCTGTGCGCCATGCGCCGGAAAGTCTGCTGAAACAGCTCCTCATGCCAGGCGCAGATCGGATGGGCGCTGTGCTCGCCACGGATCAGCGGATTGTCCGCCAGCTGGAATTCACTGGTGCTGAGCAGTTCGAACCGGCCTGACCCGCCAAAGGCCCAGGCATTCTGCGTCGCGTGCCGGCCCAGCATCCAGACCGCCATGGCCCAGGGCATGCTTGACAACAGCAGGCGCGCCCGTGCCGGAATGCGGTTCTGCATGATCCAGTCCGCGGCGTCGCGCGCGGCTTCACGCTGGATGCTTTCGGCCTGTTCCGGATATTGCCGCCGCAGCGCCTGATGCAGGACGGCGACCTGACGCTCGCGGACATGTTCGCCATGTTCGGGAAGGCGCGTGAATCGCGCCTCATCCAGAAGCTGCGCCACCACGGCAGGACCAAGGCTGCGCTCGATGGCTGCGACAAGGGGCAACACGGTTTGCGCGCCCATCATGCCCTTGCGTCGCGGAGGGCGCAGCAGGCCTGCCGTCGGGGCAGTCATGTCGTCATCCTGTTTGTCCGACGCCCAAGGGGTGCCATTGCAGATCCTTTCCTGCCCACCCGGCCAAACCTGTGGGTCGTCTCCGAAAACCGGAGCGTACTCGGGGTAAAAAGGAAAAAGCGGCGTCGCAACGCCAACCATGACCTGAACCTGTCAACCAAAGTTGACATAGGTATCGGATGGACTTGTCGCAAGGGTCCGCCAGAAGGATCGTCTCAGGCTCATTTTAGCCCCCATCAGGGCTTGCGCCGCATTCGGGGATGTCTATAACCCACGAGAATTTGCGCGGAGGCCTGCTTCCGCGCTGGGCTGCCGTGCGGGCGGATGCTGCTTTCAGACCCGCGCGAAAAAGGGGACCGACATGCCGAAAAGAACCGATATCTCATCCATCATGATCATCGGAGCCGGTCCCATCGTGATCGGACATGCCTGCGAGTTCGACTACTCCGGCGCACAGGCCTGCAAGGCCCTGCGCGAGGAAGGCTACCGGGTCATTCTGGTGAACTCGAACCCCGCCACGATCATGACCGATCCGCAGCTGGCGGACGCCACCTATATCGAGCCAATCACCCCCGACGTCGTCGCCAAGATCATC
>JBFHIW010000074.1:0-12186 GCA_041596235.1 Paracoccaceae bacterium | reverse complement strand
GCTGACCCGGTCTTGCGTGTTGCTGAGGCTGTTGTTGATGTTGCGCAGCGTGGTCAGCGCGTTCATCGCGGCATTGTTGGTAATAATCGAGCTCATAGTGTTTCCCCTTCTAGGGCAGTGTTAACGGTAATCGTCTTTCTGACGACAAACGGCACGTTGCCTTTATGGACTTGGGCCGTGATAGGAGATTGGCGGCGATGGTTAAGGCGCGGTTAACATTTCAGACAGAACGGTCGAGACGCTCCAGCGGGACAGGTTCGGCGGCGCGCGGCTGGCCCTTTTCGCCGTAAAGCCCGCCCAATCCATGCCGATCCCGGATGCGGATGATCTCGGCCAGCATCGCGGCGGTGGCCTGCGTCATGCGTTCCAGCAGCATCTTGTCGGTTTCGATCAATTCCTGCAGGTTCGTGATACGACCGCGCAGCCCCATATCGGGCGGGTCGGCCGCAAGAGCCTGAGCGATTGCGGGCCCTGCGGCCTCCAGTGTGGCGCTCAACTCGGCCTTGCGGGCGGCCAAGGCGTCGACCTGACTCAGATCGCCACGACGGATCGCCACGATCTCGTCCTGCAGAAGTCGCATCAACGCATCCAGCGCCTGTCTGTCGGTATCCGTCATTCTTCCCCCTTGCCTGCGCGATAGGCGTCAATCCCTGCTTCGATGCTTCGGGCGATGCCGGTGCCGCCGTGGCCGGCGATCTCTTCGGCAAAGGCCCGGGCCAGAAAACTGCGCCAACTGTCTTCACCGTGGCCGCCGCCGAATTCACCGGCTGTCGTGCCACGCATCATTTCCTCGACCGCCTGCGACAGAAACACGACTTCGAATTCAAAGGCGGCGCGGGCGGCATCGGTCGCCTGGCTGCGGGTGGTCGCGATCGTTGTCGGTTGCTCCGGACGGGCAACCTGCGGGCCAGTCGTCTCCATCAGATGATCTCCAGATCTGCATGCAGGGCGCCGGCGGCCTTGATCGCCTGCAGGATCGAGATTGTCTGCGTCGCCCCCAAGCCGATGGCATTGAGCCCATCGACAAGGCGCTGCAGGCTCACGTCGCCTTCCAGCACGGTGAACTGTGTCTCGCGCTCCTGCACCTGCACGTTGGTCTGCGGCACGACGACCGTTTCACCGATCGAGAAGGGTTCAGGCTGGCTGACCTCGATTTCCTCGCGCACGATGACGGTCAGACCACCCTGACTGACGGCGACATTGGCGATCCTGACCTCGGACCCGATCACGATAGTGCCTGACCGCGCGTCGATCACAACCTTGGCGATGCTGTCAGGTTCGACGCGCAGGGATTCGATCTGGGACATCAGGCCGAAGATGTCGGCCTTGCCGTTGGGGCGCACCTCGACAGTGCCGGGATCAAGCGCGATCGCGCTGCCCGGACCGACCGACCGGTTGATGGCCTCTTCGACCCGCGCAGCCGTGGTGAAATCAGGCGTCCTGAGCGCGATGCGAATGCTGCTGAGCGAGTTGAAGGCCAGTTCGACCTCGTTCTCGACGGTCGCGCCGTTTTCGATCCGGGCGACGGTGGGCACGCCTTCGACGATGCTGGCGTTGATGCCTTGTGCGGCATATCCGGCCACAGCGATGGGTCCCTGCGCCACGGCATAGACAGCACCGTCCGCACCGGCGAGTGGCGTCACGATCAGGGTTCCCCCGCGCAGGGACGAGGCATCGCCAAGCGATGACACGACCACGTCAATCGTGGATCCGCGCCGCGCGAAGGGCGGCAGCATCGCGGTGACCATCACGGCGGCGGTGTTTTCGGTGCGCATGGTTTCGTTGGACAGGTTGCCCACGCCCAGACGCTCCAGCATGCCCTCGATGGATCGCTGCGTGAAGGGGCTGTTGCGCAGACGGTCGCCGGTTCCGTTCAGGCCGACCACAAGCCCATAGCCGACCAACTGGTTCTCGCGCACGCCCTCGAAGACGGCGATGTCCTTGATCCGCACATCCGCATGAACCGGCGCCGGATTGCCCCCGATCACGACAGCCAAAGCCACGAGAGCGGCCAGCAAACGATTTGATTGGCGCATTTCCGAACCCATGACGGCCACCATCCCCTGCGGCCCCGAACACAGACCGCGCTGATCCTAGTAAGACAGTGATATATGAATAAATTCAAGTATAGATTTAATCAATGCTTGTGTTTTTTTATGAGTTAGTCATGTATAGTGATGATTAACAATGTCGGCACGGGATTTATTTATGCCTCGCTGCCGATAGGCAGCGAAGGGCAAGCAGGATGCACATCTACCTTTACGAGCCGCGCGACGATCGTGCGGCAAGCATCTCCGCCGAACTGCGTACCGCAAGAATGATACCGGTCCGTATCGCCGATACGTTCTTTCAACGCGACCTGGGGCTGTTGAACCGGGAAGGGCATGACACACGCCCGCTTCTTCTGGCCGACAGCACTGCCGTTCTTGACCAGATCGGCAGGCTGCGTGGTGCGGGCTGCCGCAATCCGATCGTCGTCATGCGCGACCTGCGCAACGCGCGCGCCGCGGCGCAGGCGCTGGATCACGGGGCCGATGATGTCATCGTGATCCCGCTGAAGGGGGTTGAATTGCGGTCGCGCATCAATTCGATCATGCGCCGCGCCCATGGGCATGCCGCGCAAAGTGTCAGGATCGGCGCGGTCACGGCCTATTTCGATGGGCGCGATCCCGAGGTTGCGGGGGAGCGGGTGTTCCTGTCAGGCCGCGAGCATGCCGTTTTCACACAGCTGGCGCTGAACGCGCGCAAGGTCGTGTCCAAGGCCGCAATATATGACGCGGTCTACGGGATGGCCGAGGAGCAGCCCTTCGACAAGGTGATCGACGTCTATATCTGCAAGATCCGCAAGAAGTTCGACTCGGCCGCAGGGCCCGGACACCGCTACATCGAAACGGTGCATGGCCGGGGCTACAAGCTGTCCGCGCCCAAGCAGACGGTGGACGATCTGGACATGCAGGCGGAGACCATTCCGACCGTGCCGGAAAGCGTCGGCACGCGGACGCTGAAAACCCGTTTACATGAAGTTCAGGAATGACAGCCGCGACAGCCGCGACGTGACGGCATATGTGGCCTCAAGCTGGGTTTGCAGACTGCTGAGGCGCGTTGCCGCCTCATAGGGGTCCACCCCTTCCAGCGACAGGACCTGACCGTTGTAGAGATCCTGACGGTCGCGTTGCATCGACAGCGTCTGCTCGACCACCTGTTGCTGGGTGCCTAGACGCGTTTCCATGTCCAGAATGCCGGAAATACCGTCAGACACCGCGTTGATCGCTGCCCCGACCCAGATACGGTAGGCCTCGGGATCGGCGATCTCGGCGGGATCGGTCGCGGCGATCATCGCAAGACCGCGCAACAGATCGGTAAAGGCCGGATCATTCGCCTGTATGCCGTAGGCCATCACCGTCGTCTCGTCGAGGCGGGCCGTCACGCGGGGCGAGGGCGAGCCGTCGGTCGCGAGCAGGGGCGTTCCGTTGAAGAATGTGCTCTCGAACCGCTCTTCCGCAGGCAGAACGGTAGCGGCGCTTGCGTATATCTCGGCCAGCCGCGCGGCCTTGGCGGTGGCATCGGCCGCGTCTGCGATACCCGCGCCGACCGTCGTCGCCAGAACATCGCGCGGCGCAAGACCGGTGTCCGGGTTCACGGCATCCCAGCGCTGCAGGGGCAATTGCGCACTGTCGGTCCCGGCAAAGAGGGGCACCCCCAGAAACGAGGTGTTGATCTGCCCCGTCAGCCTTTCCAGCACCACCCGTGCCGCGCGCTGCAATTCACCCGCAGTCTGTGAAGGCGCCTCGAGGTTGGTCACGGCAAGGTCAAGAAAGCCCTGGGCCGTGCTTCGCGTCTGGCGCAGGGTCAGGGCCGTCAGGTCCAGACGGTTGGCCAGCATCTCGTTCGAGGAAATGAAGGTCTCGTTCCGGGCCATGCTGGACCGCAGGGCCAGTGCCTCGGACGACCGCATGCCGAGGGCGCGGAAGATATCCGCCTTCAATCCGGTCGTGGCCTCCTGCCCGGCCTGCATCAGCCGCTGGTTCAGGTCTGCCGCCACCCTGCGCTGAGAGACAAGCGCATCCAGTGTGGCCATCGTGCGAACGGTTCCGATCATGATCCTGTCCTTTCCGGTCAGAAGGCGGCAAGCAATGTGTCGACCATTTCGCCAAGCGTACGCATCATGATCGCGTTCGCGCCATAGCTCTGTTCGATGGCGACCAGTTGCTGCAATTCATCGTCGATATTGACGCCCTGAAAGCCAAGCCGTGCAGTTTCCAGCACCTGCGCCCCGGCCCGCAGGGATTCTGCCCGGTTCTGTGCCGAACTGTAGCTGACTTTCTGATCGGCGATCATGGAGGGCACAAAATCCGACAGCCGCCCCTGCGCACCCAGACCCGCCTGTGGCGACAGGGTATAGACGGTGCTGAACGAGGCGATCATCGCCTCGATCCGAGTGCTGTCGCTTTGCGGACCGGGGGCAGTGGCCCCGATACCGTCACGCATCCGCCACAGCGTGTCACCGCCGGGCCCGCGCACTGCCTCGTTGATCGTGATCCGCGCCGCCAGGCCCGAGGCCGCCAGCGGATCGAAGGCCGCACCGTCATCGGTGAACAGCCCCGGCGCGCCCGGGGCCAGAGTGGTATCGGCGCTTGTGAAGGAATCCACCAGTATCCGCGCCGCTTCGTCCAGTTGGGTCTGCATGCGCGGCAGCACGTCATTCAGCAGCGCGATCCGCCCGGCAAGGCGACCATCTTCGAAACCGCGCGCACCGGGCACGCCCGGCGTGATTTCGGCATCGCCGGCAAAGAGCCGTCCATCGGCTGCGGAAAAGGTGACGGTGTTGACGTTGCGCCCTTCCAGCAGGGGTGTGCCCCCTGCCGTGTAGATCACGATGCCGCCTGCGGCCTGACGCTGCACCCGCAGATCGACGATTTGCGACATCTCGTCCAGCTTGGCGGCCAGCGTGTCTTCAAGCGCCGCGCTGTCGCGCGTGCCCGGTTCGCGCAGGGCGATCTGCCGGTTGATCTCGGCTGTTTCCGCCAGCAGCCGGTTCAGCGTGGACACATCTGACACGATACCTTCGCGGGTATTCGCAGCCGCTTGGGTCAGGCGCCCCGAGGTCGTGTTCAACGTCGAGGCGACGCTGGCCGCGGCATCGAGTGCGGCGCGCTGCAAGCCGGGTTGCGCCGGATCGTTGGACAGTTCGTCCAGCCGCGACTGCAGCGCGGTGATCCGCCCCTGCAGCGACAGCGGATCGCCGGGTTCGCCCAAAAGAGCCGCGTAGACCTTGAGCCCATCCGCCACCGCATCCTGCGTTGCGGTGCGCGACATCTCCTGTCGGTGCATCCGGTCAAGGGCACCGTCGACCTCGCGCCGCAACCCTTCGACCTGAACGCCGGTGCCGGTGGGTCCGCTGCTCAGCAGAATCCCCCGGCGCACGTAGTCGGCGCGATCGGCATTGGCGATGTTGTTGGAGGTGACTTCCGACCAGGCAGCCGTCGCGGCAAGGCCGCTGCGGCTGCTGATGAAGGCGTTCGTGATGCTCATGGCCCCTGCCCTTTATGCTGGTCAGCGCTTGATCCGCAAAGTTTCGTCCAGCATCTCATCGGCGGTGGTGATGATCTTGGCGTTGGACGAATAGGCGCGCTGCGTCTGGATGAGATCGGTCAGTTCCTGCGTCACCTCGACGTTGGAACTCTCCAGCGCGCCAGCCGTGATGCTTCCGGCCGAGCCGACCTCGGCGGTGCTCAGGCGCAGGTTGCCCGAGGTCCGCGACAGCAGGAAGGCATTGCCATCCGCCGTCAGAAGACCGTTCGGGTTCGGCACCTCGGCCAGGGGGATATTGTAGAGCGCCCGACGTCTGCCGTTGTCGAATACCCCGTAGACATCGCCGCGCTCGTCGATCTCGGTCCTGACGAGCATGCCGGTCTGCGATCCGTCCGCCCCGATCGTCAGCGGCGCATAGTCACCGGCGAACTGGGTCATGCCCGTAAAGGTGCCCGGCGCGCCGAAATCCAGCGTGATGTTCTGCGCAGGCGTACCGACAGCGACCGTAGCCTGACCCGTCGCGGGATCAGAGCCTGCGAAACCGGTAAAGGAATAGGCCTGCGGCGAACCTGCCTGTGGGCCGGAGGGGTTGAAGGTCACGTTTACCGTGCCAAGCGTCGCGCCTGCGGGATCGCTCACCGTGACGTCCCAGACGTTGGCTACGCTTGTCGGCTGCCATGCGAACTGAAGCCGGGCGGTGGCGCCAAGCGGGGAAAAGAACTCGGCCGAGGACAGGAAGGGATCACCCGGCACGGCAAGGCCAGTCTGCTGGGCCGGCACGTTGCCACCGAATGTGATGGCCGTCGTGGGCGCGCCGTTCATCTGGATGTCGCCAACCTTGACGGTCTGCAGATCACCGAAACCGTTGCGATCGAGCGCGCCCAGCGTGCCATCCTCGTTATAGGGGAAACCGGCCAGATAGTAGCCTGCGGCGTTGCGCAGATAGCCGTTATCGTCCGGCAGGAAGGATCCGGCCCGCGTCAGGCGGTAGTTCGACTCGACCAGTTCATCAGGGTTGCGGGAGACGACGAAAAAGCCAGAGCCGCTGATCGCCAGATCGGTCGGGCGTCCGGTCGGGCGCAGCACACCGTCAACCGCCACATCCGTGCGCTGCACGGCCTTTACGCCCGCAGCGGCAAGTCCGGTGGTCCCGCCGCTGGTGTTGGTGGCAACGACGGTGTTGCTGGTTGTGGTGGTGGTCACCATCTGCGCGAAACTGCGGCGGTAACCGTCTGTGCTGGCGTTCGCGATATTGTCCGCGATACGGTCGACAGCGGTAGAATTGGCGCGCAGACCGCTGACTCCGGTCTGCATAGAGTTGGAAATGCTCATGTTTCAGCGTCCTTCTTGTTGGTTGCCACCAGCGCCTGACAGAATTGCCTCATCATTTTATATTGGCGGCGGAGTTTTCGGTGCGGTTAAGGATTCCTTGGAAGTTCATCGGAAATCTCAGGGCATGTCGCCGCTCCCTGCCGATTGCAGCATGCGCAGCGCGTTATCTGCCTTCTCGACCCTCTGCCGGGCAGAGGCATCGCGCAGCGGCAGCACATCAGGCGCCTCGGCGGTCAATCCCTCGGCAAGGGCGGCCCAGCGATCGCCCAGTTCGGGGAAACTGCGGGTCAGTTCGCGCAAACGGTCGGGATCGCCGCTGCGGAAGGTGGCAAGCAGCAGGTTGATCCGATCCTCGGCCTGCATGCCGGGGCCAAGGCGGCGCAGAATCTGTTCATAGGCTTCGCGCGCCGCGTCCCACTCGCCCAGTTCGAAAGCAGCCTCGGCGCGCAGCCTGCGATATGCGTCGCTTGGCGCGACCATCCGCGTGCTCAGCACATCGGCATACCTGTCTGCTGCGGCGAAAAGCTGTGCGCGCATGAAGTTGTAGCGGTCCTGAAGCAGCGGGTCGGCGGTGGTGACCGGTTCGACAAGCAGGGCCTCTGCCTCGGCCAGCCGTCCGCCTTGCTGCAATGCCGCCGCATGTTTCAGCCGCAGCCGGTCACCAGCCTGATCCTGCACCGCGACCACCGCGCCATCCTCGGGACCGGGTTCCGCCACGGGGCTTTCGCGGGCATCGATCTGCGCCCGCAAAGCCGCGAATTCGGCGGCAGCCAGACCGCTGGCCCCGCTTTCGGCCAGAAGATCGGCGAAAGCTTCGGCGAGGGGGGCAAACATCTGGTCGAAGCGATAGTCGCGCGCGATGGCCCGGTGCGCGGCCACCATTTCCCCAAGGGGAATGTCGCCTGCCAGACCCCGTTCGTAGATCGCCGCGATCATCGCATGGGCCTGCTGTACGGCCGCATCGGCCTCGCGCGTGGCGGGATGCAGGCGGATGATATCCGCCAGCGCATCCAGCGCGGGAAGATCACGGCGCTCGGCCAGTTCCAGCCCCGCGATACGCTGCAGCGTGGCAAGACCCAGCGCGCCACCAGTCCAAAGGACGCGTGTCTGCTGCAGCAACTGCCGCGCATCATCCGTTGACAAGGTGCCCGTGGTGCGACCGATATCGATCAGCGCAAGACGCGACCGCTGGGCCCATTCATCCGTACCGGCCGCCGCCAGAACATGATTGTCGAAGGCAGCCACCAGATCGCCCCCAAGCGCCGCAGCACGACCCAGAAGATAGCGATAGGGCGCGCTCAATCCCTTGTCTTCGCGCGTGCCAAGCCGTGCGGCCAGATCCCGCGCCACATCCCATGCGCCGCTTTCGATCGCCGCCATCAGAAGCGGCGGCAAGACCGCATCGGACAGTGCGACGGGATACCCCCTGAGTATGACGGACGCCTTGGGCAGCAACGGGCGCGCCGCAGCGAAATTGCCCTGCGCAACATGGTGCAGCGCGTCAAACAGCGGCGCATCGACCCATCCACCGGGCGCCAGCCCGGCGGCCGCGCCGAAACCGTCCACCGCCGCGCCAAGTGCTGCGGCTCGCCCCGCCTGCGTGGGCGCCAAGTGCGGGCTGCCCGCAGATGCGCCACCGCCTGCATCGGGCAAGGCGTTCAGGAAGGACCGCGCCTCGGGCAACATGCGCTGCGACAGGTGCAATGCGGCAAGATCAAGCAGCAGGTCGATCTCTGTCGGTGCAGGGCGAATTGCGGTTTCCAGCCGGTCGCGCAAATCCGCAAGGGCCTGCGTCAACCGCCGCCGCTCTTCCAGGAACATCGCGGGATCGAAGCGCGCGAATTCGGGCGCAAGTGGCGGCAAGACAAGGCCGCGCGCCGCGTTGCGCGCCGTGGGCTCGAAGGGCACGTTCTGCGCCATCCGCTCTGGCAGGGCTGCATCGGGGCTTGCCGCGGCATGCGCCATGCCCGCCCCGGCCAAGGCAAGCGCCAGCGACACCATCCGCACAGCCGCAAAGACTCCGCCGTGCAGAGGGGCCGCACCGATCGACGCCGATGAACATGCATGATCAAGATGTACGAAAGTCAAGATTTATCCCATGCTTATGCTCTCCTTTTCATGTATAAACGAAAAATAATCAACAACAGTATTTGATTTGTTCATGAAACATGCGTATTCTGCGGCGGAAACATCACTGAGGTCAGGCATTGGACAACTCGACCTACATCTCTCTTTCGCTCGCGACCGCCCTCCGGCGGGAGATGGACGTTTCCGCAAACAACATGGCAAACGCGAACACGACCGGGTTCAAGGCCGAGCGGGTTGTCTTTTCCTCGTACCTGCACAGCGATCCGGCCGCCGCGACAGGCGATGCCAATTTCCTGATCGACCGCGGCTCCTATGTCGATCCGCGTCAGGGCGCGATCTCGCAGACCGGAAACCTGCTGGACGTGGCGCTGCAGGGCGATGGCTGGCTTGGCTATGAAACGCCGCAGGGTCAACGGGCCTATGGGCGCGACGGAAGCCTTGCGATAGATGCGCAGGGCAATCTTGTGACCCTGACAGGGGCGCGCGTTCTGGATATCGGGGGCAATCCGATCGCTCTGCCGCCCGATGCGGGCGCTGATCTGTCGATTTCACGCTCTGGCGTGATTTCCAGTCTCAGCAACGGTGTGATCGGCCAGATCGGTGTCTTCGGGCTTCCCGATCTTCAGGTCTACGAGCGGATCGGCAATGGCATGTTCGTGCCGCCAGATGTCGAAGGCATTCGCCCGCCCGTGCCCGACACCGTGACCCAGGTCATCCAGGGCGCCATCGAGGGCAGCAACATCCAGCCGGTTGTCGAGATGACGCGGATGATGTCGATCCAGAAGGCCTATGAGCGCGCGGTCCAGCTGATGAACAGCGAAGACGAGTTGCGGCGCGACATGCTGCGCCGGATCGGCAGCCCATCGAGTTGACGATCGCGGCACCGGTCGGCGTGACGCAGCAGCACCAGAAAAAAGACAGAGGGCAAACCTCGTCAGGACAAAGGAAGGGCAGGACATGAAGGCACTTGGCATTGCAGCGACGGGCATGCTGGCACAGCAGACCAATGTTGACGTCATTTCGAACAACATCGCGAACGCCAACACGACCGGCTTCAAAAGCAGCCGCGCGGCGTTTCAGGACCTGATCTACGAGACGCAGCGCCGCGAGGGGTCGCTGACCTCTGATGCCGGCACGCTGCGGCCCACCGGGGTCGATGTGGGTCTTGGCGTGCAGACGGTCGGCACGGTCCGCCTGAACACCCAAGGCGGGTTGCTGGCCACCGAGAACCAGCTGGACCTTGCGATCGACGGGCGCGGTTTCTTCACCGTGAACCTTCCCGACGGGGGGCAGGCCTTTACCCGCGATGGCGGTTTCCAGCTTTCGCCAGAAGGTCAGATCGTCACGCTGCAGGGCTATGAACTGGATCCCGGCATCGTGCTGCCAGAGAACACCGTCAATGTCGCCGTCGGCGAGACAGGCACGGTCATGGCCTATGTCGAGAACAATCCCGTGCCCGTCGATCTGGGACGGATCACCATGGCCACCTTCGTGAACGAGGCAGGGATGCGCGCGCTTGGCAACAACCTGTTGCAGGCGACGACCGCTTCGGGTGACCCGCTTCAGGCCAATCCGGGCGATCCGGGCGTCGGGATCATCCGGCAGGGCTATCTCGAGAATTCGAACGTCAACATCATCCAGCAGATCACCGATCTCATCTCGGCCCAGCGCGCCTATGAGATGAATTCCAAGGCGATCTCGACCGCGGATCAGATGATGTCCACCGCGAACCAGATCCGATAGGATGATGATGCCTTCCGCCATGACCTTTCGCTCTGCAGGACGCGCCGCCCGGGCTGCCGCCTTGCGGGTGAGCTATGCCCTGGCGGCGCTGGCCTGTCTTGCTGCTGGCCCCGCGATGGCAGGGACAGTGCCGCTGGAACAGCTGATCGAGGAAAAGGCCCGCGACAGCGCGGGTCCCGGCATGCCGCCCCGCGGCCGGTTCGACATCTCGGTCCAGTCGGGCGCGCCCACGGACGCCCTGCTGATTTCAGCCTGGTGGAACGATCCCGCCACGGGGCGGTTCGCGGCAAATGTCGTGACCGAAGCGGGCGACGTGCGCCGCGTCAACGGATTGGCCACGCTGATCCTTCCGGTGCCGGTACCGACTCGCCGCCTGATGCCCGGCGATATCGTCAGCGAAACCGATCTGGGCATGATCGACCTGCCCGCAAGCCGGGTCGGTGCCTTCACGATCACCGATCCCGCCGAACTGGTGGGTATGCAGGTGCGCAGCCTTTTGACCGAAGGGCGTGCCGTCATGGTGCAAGCCGTGATGCAGCCCTTGGTCATCGGGCGCGGCAGTCTTGTCTCGATCCGCTATTCCGAT
Source organism: Paracoccaceae bacterium (assembly GCA_041596235.1). Classification (GTDB taxonomy): domain Bacteria; phylum Pseudomonadota; class Alphaproteobacteria; order Rhodobacterales; family Rhodobacteraceae; genus Seohaeicola. The sequence continues at coordinate 905 of JBFHIW010000074.1, read as the reverse complement.
GGTCCGCTTAAACTCACAGCGCCCGGTCGGGCGCTTGGTGACGCCCATCGCGGCCAGGAAGTGCGGATCGTCAATCTTGTCAGCAACGCAGCCCTGGTTGGCATCGCCACCGCAGAGGGCATAGTAGAGGTCAGACGGTGAATATCGATACACCCCGCATCGCGCATCAATCGCGCGCCAGATCAATCACGCCCGCCACGCGCCGCAGCCCTCGGCTTGTCGCGGCATTTGCAGCCCTTGCCATGGTGTCGGCCTGCGGCGATCCGCGCGATGCGTTCAACCGCGATCCGCAGGTGTCCGATATCTCTGTGTCCAATGGGACGATCCCCGAAGCCTCGTTTGTGCAGGTCCCGATGCCGCCACCCGAAGCGCCGCGCACCTATCAGCGGGCCGAAGCTTCGTCCCTGTGGCAGCGCGGGTCGGGCGGCTTTTTCGCCGATCAGCGCGCCTCGCGCGTGGGGGATATCCTGACAATCGACATCCGCATCGATGACCGGGCGCAATTGCGCAACGCCAGCCAGCGGGAAAGATCAGGATCGGGCAGCGCGGGTTTTCCAAGCCTGCTGGGCCTCGACAACCTTCCCACGGGTGAGATCATCGACATGAGCTCGACCTTCGAGGCGTCAGGCTCGGGCTCGATCAACCGTGGAGAATCCATCGACCTCAAGGTGGCGGCACTTGTCGTGCAGAAGCTGCCGAACGGCAATCTGGTCATCGCAGGCCGCCAAGAGGTCAAGGTCAACCAAGAGTTGCGCGAATTGCGAATGGCGGGAATCATCCGGCCGCAGGATATCCGCATGAACAACACGATCCCCTATGACAAGGTGGCCGAGGCCCGGATCACCTATGGCGGACGTGGGCAATTGTCACGCCAGCAGCAACGTAGCTATGGCGAAGACGTGGTC
>JBFHIW010000073.1:0-12568 GCA_041596235.1 Paracoccaceae bacterium | reverse complement strand
GGCATGCCGGCAAAGCTGCTGATCGGGCATTCGCTGGGCGGTGCCGCCATCCTCAAGGCCGCGCCGGATATTGCCGGGGTCAAGGCGGTGGTGACGCTTGGCGCCCCCTTCGACCCCGCCCATGTGACCCATAATTTCGGGGATGCGCTGGACCATATCCGCGACAAGGGCGAAGCCGAGGTGGATCTGGGAGGCCGCCCCTTCCGCATCACCCGCGCCTTCGTCGAGGATGTCGAGGGCGCGTCGATCGCACCGGAACTTCAACGGTTGAAGGCGGCCCTTCTGGTGATGCATGCGCCGCTGGACAAGATCGTCGGGATCGACAATGCCACAAGGATCTTCACCGCCGCGCGCCACCCCAAAAGCTTCGTCACGCTGGATGATGCGGATCACCTGATCAGCCGGGCCTCGGATGCCGACTACGCCGCCGAGGTGATGGCCAGCTGGGCCAGCCGCTATCTTGATCTGCGCCCCCCCGCGCCACCGATCGGCGTGCCCGAAGGGATCGTGCGCGTCTCCGAGGCCGACGCCGAAGGCTTTCTGCAGGATGTGGTTGCCGGTCCGCAGCACCATGCCTTGGCCGATGAACCCCGCGCCTATGGCGGCACAAATCGCGGCATGTCGCCCTATGGCTTCATCTCGGCGGGACTGGGCGCTTGCACCTCGATGACGATCCGCATGTATGCCCGCCGCAAGGGCTGGCCGCTGGATCATGTCCGGGTGGATGTAAGCCATGACAAGATGCATGCGCAGGATGCAAAATCAGGCCTTGGCGACAAGATCGACAGCTTTCGCCGGGAAATCCACCTTGAAGGGGCGCTGAGCGACGATCAGCGTGCAAAGCTGTTGGAGATTGCGGAAAAATGCCCGGTTCATCGTACGCTCAGACAAAGCAGCGCCATCCACACGGTACTGGCGGGCTGACGCCCCGTCAGGCGTTTCCGTTGACCTTGGCTTGATGCGCCGCCCATGCCTTTTCGATCTCGCCGCACAGCTCGGTCGGATCGAAGGGTTTGGTAATCACGCTCAACGCGCCCTTGCTCAGCATGTTCTGCGAAAAGTTATCTTCCGCCTTGGCCGTCACGAATACCGCCGGAATATCCGTAAAGCGCGGCAAGGTCCGCAGCGCGTTCCAGGTTTCCATGCCGTCCATGTCGGGCATCATGAAATCCAACAGGAACAGTTGCGGGTCGCAGGCCTCGGCCCCGGCCATCGCATGTTCGCCCGATTCAAACTGGTCCACATGATAGCCCCCGATCATCTCGAGAGAAATCTTGATGATCATCCGAATGTCTTCGGCATCATCGACATGCAGGATACGTTGCAGTTTTTCCATCTCAGTCGCCTTTGACGCCCCGAACCCAGCGAAATGCACCACCAGAACAACGTTTACTGCACAAAAAAGCCCTCGGGCTACCCTGTGTCAGATCGGCTTTACGATCAACCCGTGAAACCGTCCCGCCCCCCAAGTTCTGCGGTGGTGCGGCGCAATCGCCACCGCCGACACGTCGGGATCATGCCGTCCTGCGCTTGCCCGTCTGGATTGCATCCGGATGGGTCGCGGCTTGGGCCTGGGGAACGATATCGAATTCGATGAAGAAGGTCGTTCCCTTCCCAAGCGTGCTTTCATAATCGATATGACCATCGTGACGCTCGACGATCTTCTTCGAGATGTTCATGCCAAGCCCGGTGCCGCCCACACGACGCTGGTCGGATGAATCCACCTGGCTGAATCTGCCAAAGACCCGCTCCTTGGCGTTGTCGGGGATACCGACGCCCTTGTCCTTGACGTAGATGCGCGCCTTTCCATCATGGCGCTTGACCTGAATATCGACGGATCCGCCCTTGTGGGAAAACTTGGAGGCGTTCGAGATCAGGTTCGCCATCACCTGAGACAACCGGTCCGCATCCCCGTTGATGAACATCTCTTCGTCGGACTGGGTCACGGACAGCGTGACGCCCATCTGTTCGGCATAGCCTTCGCTCATCGCCACGGAATCCGCGACCAGTTCGCGCACGTTCAGCAGGTCGAACCGGAATGCCATTTCGCCGACTTCGATCTTCTGCAGGTCCAGCAGGTCGTTGATCAGGTCGGCAAGGCGTTTGCTGTTCTTGCCCGCAACCGCCAGAACCGGCTTCATCTGATCCGGCAGGGGACCAAGCACACCGCTGTTCACCAGATCCAGCGTCCCCTTGATCGAAGTGAGCGGCGTGCGCAGCTCATGGCTGACGGTGGACAGGAACTGCGACTTGATCTCAAGCGCTTCCTTGGTTTTCTGGTGCTCAAGCGTGATTTCTTCGATCTGCGCCAGACCGCGACGATAGAGCCGCAGGAAGACGAAGGAGCAATCGACGATGAAATACATCACGAAGGCGACCGTGAAGAATTGCAGCCAGACTTCCGAATCCAGCGGCGGGTTCAGGCGGATGATGTCCCAGGTGCCGATGAAGATGAAGGTCAGCCCGTAGATGATCAGGCGCAGGAACAGCGCGGGCAGCAGCTGGTGGTTGTTCACCGCCGCAAACAGGGATGCGGCGAACAGGAAGAACAAGGGCGTGAAATGCCCGCCCTGCGTCTGTTGCAGCGTGATCATGATCACGAACAGGCTGATCGACAGGGCACTGGCGACGGTGTTGCACATCACCCAGATCAGGAAGACGCGGGCCTTGTCAGGATCGTGATCGGTCCATTGGTTCACCCGGCGCGCGAGGATCAGATCCAGCACTTCTGTGAACAGCACAGCGGCATAGGCCGAAAAGGACACGACGGGATCGAAGTAGAAGGCGGCCAGCAGCGTCGCGGCAAGAAAGATAGCCTGGCGCTGCCAGATCAGGTTGTCACCGACGTTGACGTAATCCTTCAGCTGCCGTTCTAGCCGCTCGATTGGAAACCAATCGTCCTTCTTGAAAAGGAATTGCTCGACGATAGCCATGATCTCGAGGATCTCCGTTTATCGGACCGATCGAGGTACGGTCCTACCTTGAATTGCCTGCCCGGCCTTCTGCCTGGCTTCCCGGATCGTGATCCGGGTCTTCCGTTCAACGTCCAAACCATCACACCTGAAACGCCTGAATCACGTCGAGCTTACCTGCCTGCGAATGGACCGCATCTTTCAGGTTCGACCGCTCACACCCGCTGAATGAGCTTCTGCTCAAACCATGGATTGGAGGGCCAAAGAACCGGAAAAATCCACTCAAACATGCAAACCTCACAGAACAATGAATAATTCGGGAATATGACAACAAAAAGGCTGCCAAATGGTAAAGTTTGAGCAACCAACCCTGGATGCACCACTGAGGTCTGTAAAATGCGAAATAAACAAGGCAGCCCGCAAGACAAGGGGGCGCGCTGCCTTGAATCCCTCCAGAGTTAAACCGGAAGCTGACTTCAGTTGGCATACTTGGCGACGGTGAACAGCGCAGCCTGGCTTACTGTTTCATCGATCGAGAATTTCGGCCCGACCGGCACCGCGCTGAGCTCAAGCCGCCGCAGCCAGCGCGACCAGACGGCGGGAACGATCCCGATCACATGCGTCGCACCGTAACTGCGCGCAGATTGGCTCAGTTGCCCCATAAGGGCCGCCTGAACCGCAAGACGCCGATGGGCGGGCACATCATTGGACACGAACAGGCGCGAGGCCTCCCAGATCTGCGGGTTCACAGGCGCCTCGAAGAACAGCACATCGGTAGGAATGCTTTCCAGCATGCCTTTTTGCGCATCCCGCAGCATATAGGAGTAGACGCCACATTGCGCGGTCGTCGGGGTCAGCCGGATGCCTGCCAGAATCTCGCCGAACTCGTGCACGACGATCCAGCGGCTCAGCGGCGTGTCGTATTGATCGAATTCCATGCCCTCTGCCTCGGGCAGGCTCCAGCGCAGTTGATCGATGAAGGTCTTCTTGCGCGCCTTCAACAGGCTGACGAAGAGATCACCGAAAAGATGCATGTTGGAGAAGGACAATGTCGTCGTCTTGACATGGCCCATCACGGCCGAAACGGCATCGGGTATCTTTGGCTTGACGGCAGGAAGGTCAGGAAGAAGGTCACGCAAACGCGGGCTTGCTACTTCAGGCTGTTTACTGCCTGCAGGCATGAGGTCGGGAAACACGGACCGAGACGGCACGCCCCCTGCGGATGCTCTGCTATGCTTCATTGCCTGCTCTCAATTTTTTTTTCTAGTAGATGAAAATTACCCATCACCGTCCAGACTAAAGTTTTTTTTGCTCCTCTTTTCTGCCTTATTTTTTCCATATTTGAAAAGATGCAACACTTTTACGGTACTAACGATCGGCGAATATCCGCCACTAAAACACCTTATAGTAGAAGGGCGGTCAGGCTTTTCCCTTGAATTTGCACGGTTTTTTTATGCAACCGTCGCGCGATATGCCTGCAGGCCGGCTTTGGACGTGCGTGACCGAAAGGCAATGCTGTCAAAAGATACGCAGCGTTGTATTTCTTGTGATTTACATCGGGGAAACAGCCGCCTTTCGCGCAGGGCGCGGTCCTGGATCCTCGACCTGGGGCTGCTGCAAATGGCTGTTTAAAATCGTGGGGAGCAAGGGCGCAGGGCGTGATCCTGCGTTTTGGCAATACTAGATGAGGTATTGCGAAACGAAAAAAGCGCAACACATGGTTGCGCTTCCTTCATTGACATGATGTCGCTTGATCAGCCGCGGGCGCGGCCAACCAGCTTCCACAGGGCGGGCAGCAGTGCCGCCGCCAGCGCCAGTTTCAGCGCATCGCCGATCAGGAAAGGCGTGAGGCCCCACTGCAGGATCGGCTTGTCCCAGCCATAGAGCATGCCCAGCCAGATCAGGCCCGGAACATAGATCAGCACGTTACCTGCCAGCATCGCCAGCGCCATCTTGCCTGCCGAACGGTCCCAGCCGGCCTGTGCGAACCACCCCAGCGCCACCGTGGCCATGACATAGCCCAGCAGATAGCCGCCGGTGCCGCCCATCATGTAGGACAGTCCATAAGCCTCGGCAGAGGATCCCGCGAAGACATCGAACCCCAGCGCGCCCACGATCATGTAGGCCAGGATCGTGACGAGGCCGAGGCGCGCGCCATAGGCTGCGCCGATCGTCAGGACCGCGAAAGTCCCCATGGTGATCGGTACCGGCCACATCGGCACCTTGATCTTGGCGGCAACCGCCAGAACCGCGATCCCCAGCATCACCAGCGCAGCCTGCTTGATCAGCAGCTGGGTGCCTTGACGCGGCGCAATCGCCTGGGTCAGAACCTTGTTTGTCAGTGCAAGCGCCATACGCAAGCCTCCTCTCCTGAGTTTTCTCACTCTGTTTCTGCCCCAGCCCCCAGATCATCGCAAGGGGCAAGGCTCATTCTTTGGGGGATATTCCTGCATCGGGTGTGTAGACCGATTGCATCACATAGTCCTTTCGCGGCCCGGTGACGCGCCATTCTGCCTGCCAGACCGGCCAGCGGGTGAAATCATAGCGCACCTTGTATGTATCGGGATCACACCAATGGTCGGCGTCCACCGTGCTTGCGGCAGGCACGAAACGATGGAAGGCGCGGCCATCGGCAAAAAGGACAGCAAGGCCAGCCCCATCCTGCCGCCAGAGATACCTGCGCTCGGCCGCAAAGCCGCCCTGCCCCGCCAGCTCAAGCCGCCCCGCCTCATGCAGCACAAGACCTTCGCCATCCGGGCTGAACACGGCTGTTCCGTGAAACCGCGCATCCGGCCCCAATGCATCCCGGATCTGTCGGTCAAGCCGCCAGCGCCCTTCGAAATCCTTCAGCCCGATCATCCGCGTCCCCGCCAACCCTTGCCGCCAAGTCTAGCCACGGTTAAAGACAGCGCCAACCGCTGCCAACCAAGGAAATCCCATGATCCCTCGCTATTCCCGCCCCGAGATGGTCGCGATCTGGTCGCCCGAGACGAAATTCCGCATCTGGTTCGAGATCGAAGCCCATGCCTGCGACGCCATGGCCGAACTGGGCGTGATCCCGCGTGAAAACGCCGAAGCCGTCTGGAAAGCCAAGGATGTGGAGTTCGACGTTGCCCGCATTGATGAGATCGAGGCCGTCACCAAGCATGACGTCATCGCCTTCCTGACGCATCTGGCCGAACATGTCGGATCGGACGCCGCGCGCTTCGTCCATCAGGGCATGACATCGTCGGATGTGCTGGATACCTGCCTGAACGTGCAGCTGACCCGCGCCGCCGACCTGCTGATCGCGGATATGGAGGCACTCCTGACCGCGCTGAAGCGCCGCGCCCATGAGCACAAGGACACGGTCCGCATCGGGCGCAGCCACGGCATCCATGCCGAGCCCACGACGATGGGCCTGACCTTCGCGCGTTTCTACGCCGAGATGGACCGCAACATGCGCCGTCTGCGCACCGCACGCGAGGAGATCGCGACGGGTGCCATCTCGGGCGCAGTTGGAACCTTTGCCAATATCGACCCGCGCGTGGAAGAACATGTCTGCAAGATGATGGGCCTCATGCCCGAGCCGATCAGCACGCAGGTGATTCCCCGTGACCGCCACGCCGCGTTTTTCGCGACCCTTGGCGTGATCGCGTCCAGCATCGAGAACATCTCCATCGAAATCCGGCACATGCAGCGCACAGAAGTGCTGGAAGCCGAGGAATTTTTCAGCAAAGGCCAGAAAGGCTCCAGCGCGATGCCGCACAAGCGCAACCCCGTGCTCAGCGAGAACCTGACCGGTCTGGCGCGGCTGGTGCGCATGTCCGTCGTGCCCGCGATGGAGAATGTGGCGCTCTGGCACGAGCGGGACATCTCGCATTCCTCGGTCGAACGCATGATCGGGCCAGACACCACCGTGACGCTGGATTTCGCGCTGGCGCGCCTGACCGGGCTGGTCGACAAGCTGGTGATCTATCCTGACAACATGCTGGCCAACATGAACAAATTCCGCGGTCTGGTGATGTCGCAGCGGGTTCTGCTGGCCCTGACGCAGGCCGGTGTCAGCCGCGAGGACGCCTATACGCTGGTGCAGCGCAACGCGATGAAGGTCTGGGAAAAGGGGGCGGATTTCAAGACCGAGCTGCTGGCCGATGCGGATGTGACCGCCGCCCTCACCCCCGCCGAGATCGAGGAAAAATTCGACCTTGGATATCACACCAAGCATGTCGACACGATCTTTGCCCGGGTTTTCGGAACAAAGTGACGCATTCGGGCGTTTTGACGAAATGAATTTGCGTGCTACCCTTGGGTTCCAATCACAAGGGAGTACGCAATGAAGTTGAAGACCGCATTTGCCGCCCTCGCCCTGACCCTCGCTCCGATGATGGTCAGTGCGGAATGTTCCTCCAGCCATCAGGCGATGTCTTGCGCCGAGGGGATGGTCTGGGACAGCACGACCCGCAGCTGCACCAAGCAGCTGAGCGGCTGAAGAACCTTCCCGCGCCCTTCCGGCATCCGGCCAGGGCGCGGCATTTCCCGGTGCGCGTCGACGATATCCGGGCCTTCCATTCCCAGAACATTGCGATGACACGGGGCGCGTGCCGCCTGATTGATTAAACTTGGCGACAAGTCGGCGCCTGTGTTCAGCCTTTGTTCATGGCTCACGCCTTATCTGAACGCAGTTTCGATGAGGTCGCGATGCTGAAGCTCAGCCAAGTCTCTTCCCGCCCTGGCTCACCGGGGTCAGTGCCGCTGTCGCAGCGCGAAAAGGCCGCGATCGTCGTCCGCTTCCTGTTGTCGGAAGGTGCGGAACTGACGCTGGCCGATCTGCCTGAGGATCTTCAGGCGGCTCTGACCGTGCAATTCGGCCAGATGCGGCATGTGGACCGCGCGACCTTGGCGGCCGTGGTGGCCGAATTCGCGGAAGAACTGGAACAGATCGCGCTGCTGTTTCCCCGTGATGTGGCTGGCGCCCTGACCGCGCTGGACGGGCGCATCAGCCCGCAGACCGCGGCACGGCTGCGCCGCGAGGCCGGTGTGCGCCAGACCGGTGACCCCTGGGACCGTTTGCGCGCGCTTCCCGCGGACAAGCTGCTTCCCTTCCTGTCCACGGAATCCGTCGAAGTGGCGGCGGTGATGCTGTCCAAGCTGGACGTGGCCAAGTCGGCCGATCTGCTCAGCCGCGTGCCGGGGACCGAAGCCCGGCGCATCGCCTATGCGATGTCGCTGACCGGCGCGGTGACGCCGGATGCCGTCTACCGGATCGGCCTGTCGCTGGCCATGCAACTGGACGCGGTGCCGGACCGCGCCTTTTCGGACGATCCTGAACAGCGGGTTGGCGCCATCCTCAACCTGTCCAGTTCCACCACCCGCGACGAGGTGCTGACCGGTCTGGACGAGACCGACGCGCGTTTTGCGCAAAGCGTCCGTCGCGCGATCTTTACCTTTGCCGACATTCCCGCCCGGATCGATCCGCGCGACGCGCCCAAGATCACCCGCGGTCTGGATCAGGCGACACTGGTCCTTGCCTTGACCCATGCCCGCGCCCTTGGCGATGCCTCGGCAGAGGCGGCTGATTTCATCCTCGACAATATCTCGCAGCGCATGGCCGACAGCCTGCGCGAAGAGGTGGCGGAAACCGGCAAGGTCAAGGCCAAGGCGGGTGAGGATGCGATGTCCGCAGTCATTGCCGCGATACGGGATCTTGTCGCCTCGGGCGATATGGTCATGCGCCAGCGCGGTGCCGAAGATGGCGATGATTGAACGGGGCCATCGCCCCTTCTGCAGATGAAAGTCTGATATGGACAGTGCCCGGATGTCGTCCTAACCTGCCCGCATGAGCGATATTTCAGGACGCCGATGGCATGACATGGGCGGGGATGCGGCAGGGCCCGTCCCCATGGAGGGGCATGATTTCGCCCTGTGGGAAAAGCGCGTGGATGCGTTGATGGTGCTATGCTCGTCCAAGGGCCATTTCACCGTCGATGGGCTGCGTCGCGCGCTGGAGGACATGGGCGAGGACGCTTTCGAGAAACACAGCTATTACGAGCGGTGGATCGCAGCGGTGAGCCAGAACCTGGTCGAAGGCGGCATCTACACGCTGGAAGAACTCGCCACGCGCATGGATGAAATCGCGGCCCGTGGCGCCACCTACGGGGAAGCCGCCCGTGGTTAAGCGTGTCCGCGTCCGCAGCCTGATGCCGCCCGGCCATGTGCGGGCCCCGGCCTATCTGCGCGGCAAGACCGGCGTGATCGAACGCAGCCTTGGGGCTTTCGGCAATCCCGAACAACTGGCCTATGGCCTGCCCGCCGAGAAGAAAACCCTCTACCGCGTGCGGTTCACCATGGCCGAACTCTGGGGTGATCGGGCCGAACGGCCCATGGATACGCTGGATGCGGAAATTTATGGCCACTGGCTGGAAGAGGTGCCCGATCATGCCCCATGACCATCACGACCACGATCATGATCATGACCACGACCATCATCACCACGGCCTCAGCCCCTCGGGTCATCCCTACCGGCAGGATGACGATGCGCCACTGACCTACTGGCAGCGCATGGAAATCGCCGTGCGCGAGTTGCTGATCGAAAAAGGCGTGACCACCGCCGCCGAGATCGCAAGCCAGATCGACCTGATGGACAGCCGCAGCCCTGCGAATGGTGCGGCGGTAGTCGCCCGCGCCTGGAGCGATCCTGCGTTCAAGTCCCGCCTGCTGGACAATGCGGGCGATGCGAGCCGCGAGATGGGGTTCGATATCGGCCCGCTGCACCTGATCGCGGTGGAAAACACCGCCGACACCCATAACCTGATCGTGTGCACCCTGTGCTCCTGCTATCCGCGCAACCTGCTTGGCCTGCCGCCCGACTGGTACAAGACCCGCGCCTATCGCAGCCGCGCCGTGCGCGAGCCACGCGCCGTGCTGGCCGAATTCGGGCTGGACCTGCCCGACAGCACCACGATCCGCGTGCATGACAGCACCGCCGACATGCGCTACATCGTTCTGCCCGCGCGACCCGCTGGCACCGAGGGCCTGTCCGAGGCCGAACTGGCCGCCCTTGTCACGCGCGACTGCATGATCGGCACCGGACTGCCCAGACCGCCGCAGACCGTCGCCACGCCGGGATGAGAACACTCAGCCCGACGGCGACCGCCATCCTTCTGATGGTCGGGGCGATCTTCTGTTTCTCGGTCATGGATGCCACCGCCAAGGCACTTGCCCCGCGCATCGGCACCATCCCTGCCGTCTGGGCCCGCTATGCCGGTCAGGCACTAGTCGTTCTGATCCTTGTGGCCCCGCGCCTGCGATCCGTTGCGCGCACCAATTACCCTTGGCTGCAACTGGCGCGCTCGGTCTTTCTGATGTTCGGCACGGTCTTCTTCTTCTTCAGCGTCGCCAATATCGGCCTGACCGAGGCGACCGCGATCATGAACATCAACCCTGTCATCATCACCCTTGGCGCGGCGCTGTTTCTGGGGGAAAAGATCGGCCTGCGCCGCACGCTGGGGATCGGGGCCGCGATGATCGGCGCGCTGATCGTGATCCGACCGGGGTCCGAAGTGTTCTCACCCTATGCGGTGCTGCCGCTGGTCGCGGCCTTCGCCTATTCGGCCTATAACATCACCACCCGCTTCGTGGGCCGGAACGAGGATCCCTGGACCTCGCTTCTCTACACGGCGCTTTTCGGTGCCGTGGTCATGTCGATCGCGGTGCCATTCTACTGGCAACCGCTTGATCTGACTTCGGGTCTGCTGATGCTTGTGATCGCCGCCTTCGGCACCCTGTCGCAACTGCTGCTGATCCGTGCCCTGTCGATCGGCGAGGCCGGCATGCTGGCGCCATTCGCCTATACAGGGCTGGTCTTCGCCACGATCTGGGGGGTCTTGTTCTTCGGGGAATACCCCGACCTGTGGACAGTGGTCGGGGCCATGATCATCGTGGCGGCAGGTGTCTATGTCTGGTACCGGGAAACCTTTGGAAAAACCGCCCGCAAGGCGGTTTGATCCACACCTCTCAGCGCAGGCGCGCCGCGGCAAGGATGGGCCCTGCCCCCTTGCGCTGCAGGATCACCACCGCAGGCAGATTGCCAGTGGCCGGCGCCTTGATCTGCAGGGGCGCCGACAGGTCCCATTCACCGATCGTGCTCCATTCGGTGACAACATTGGCATAGTCGATCAGGCGGCCCGCATTCTCGCCGCGCGTGATCTCGACCCGCTGCGAAGGGGTATAGCGCACCAGATGCACAACCAAAGGCCCCGCGACCCCCTGCCCCGCGTCACCGCGGATCACAAGCTGCCCGTCCTGCGCCCGCTCCAGCGCCACGCGCACATCCGTCTGGACAGCCGCATGGCGTTTGATCAGGGAATTTGCGTCTTCCTCATGGGTGCCGACCACATGATCCTGACCCGACACGATCATCTGCGGCGTGTAGACCGACCGGCGACCGGCCGTCTTGGCATAGGCCTTCTGGCGCTGCGTGAAGGCGGGCTGCGCGAAACTGTCCTTCCAGCCGATATAATCCCAGTAATCCACATGCAGCGCGATGGCGATCACGTCGTCTCGCTGGCTCAGCTCGTGCAGGAAGGAATCCGCCGGCGGGCAGGAGGAACATCCCTGCGATGTGAACAGCTCGACCACCACAAGGCGCGTGTCGGCCAGCGCCGCTCCCGCCGATGCGGCTGCGATCAATCCGCCCGTCAGGCATCCCGCAATCCAACCCCTGATCTGACCCATGTTCATCTGTCTCTTTCCGATGTCTACGGTCTCGTTTTAGGGTCGCATCATTGAAATGACCAATCAAGGAATCGAGAGAGACAGGTTACTGTGTCCCATCTGCCCGATTTTTTTGTGTGCAATGGTATACATTTTACCGTTGCCCCCCTTGATCGAAAGCCGACTATAGGCCAAAAGCAGCGCAGCAATACCCCTTATTTCCTGATCGGAGGGAGGCCACAGATGCCCATCACAGTCGGACAAGACAGCGCCAAGACCCGCAAGACCCTGACGGTCGGCGGACAGAGTGTTTCCTATTACTCGATCCCGGCTGCACAGGCCGCGGGCCTTGGCGATTTCTCGCGCCTCCCCGCCGCGCTGAAGGTGGTTCTCGAGAACATGCTGCGCTTCGAGGATGGCGGTTTCACCGTCTCCGTCGATGACATCAAGGCGTTTTCCGAATGGGCCGACAAGGGTGGCCAGAACCCGCGCGAGATCGCCTATCGCCCCGCCCGCGTGCTGATGCAGGATTTCACCGGCGTGCCCGCCGTGGTCGACCTGGCTGCGATGCGCGACGGGATCAAGGCCTTGGGCGGCGACGCACAGAAGATCAACCCGCTGAACCCGGTCGATCTGGTCATCGACCATTCGGTGATGATCGACGAATTCGGCAATCCGCGGGCCTTCCAGATGAACGTGGACCGCGAGTATGAGCGCAACATCGAGCGTTACACCTTCCTGAAATGGGGCCAGAAAGCCTTCAACAACTTCCGCGTGGTGCCGCCGGGCACCGGCATCTGCCATCAGGTGAACCTGGAATACCTGGCGCAGACCGTCTGGACCGATACCGATCAGAATGGCGCGACTGTCGCCTATCCTGACACGCTGGTCGGCACCGACAGCCACACCACCATGGTCAACGGTCTGGCGGTTCTGGGCTGGGGCGTCGGCGGGATCGAGGC
>JBFHIW010000072.1:0-12645 GCA_041596235.1 Paracoccaceae bacterium | reverse complement strand
TCTTGCAGGGCGTCCGGAAGGACGGCCGCCAGAAGGTCCAGGTCAGGCGCCGTACCGCAGCTGATGCGGATACAGCGGTTCTGGGGCGCGACGAAAGGCATGCGCACGAAAACGCCGCGCCTGACCAGCCCCTCCAGCACGCGGCGGGCCAGCGCGCCATCGCCACCGCAATCGACGGTCACGAAATTCGTGGCCGAGGGCAGGGGGGCCAGGCCATTGTCGCGGGCGATCCGCGCGATGCGGTCGCGGGCTGCGGCCACTTCGGCGCGCACATGGGCCATCCAGCCCTGATCGTCGAGGGCGGCCAGCGCGCCCGCCAGGGCTGCGCGGTTCATGCCGAAATGGTTGCGCACCTTGTTGAAGGCGTCGATCAGCGGGGCGGCACCCAGCGCATAGCCCACGCGCGCGCCAGCCATGCCATAGCCCTTTGAAAAGGTCCGCATCCGGACAACGCGCGGATCGTCATGCGAGACCGGGGCTGCGGTGCCTTCGGGGGCAAGGTCGATATAGGCTTCGTCCAGCACCAGAAGCGTCCCTGCGGGCAGGGCGTCCAGCGCCGCGAGGATGGCCTTGCCTGTGTGGTGGCTGCCCATCGGGTTATCGGGATTGGCGAGATAGACGAGCTTGGCGTCCACCTCGGCCGCTTTGGCCATGAGGGCCGCGGGGTCTTCGTGATCGCCGGTATAGGGCACCTTGTGCAGCACACCGCCAAAGCCCGCCACGTGGTAGTTGAAGGTCGGATAGGCCCCGTCCGAGGTGACAACCGCATCGCCGGGGCCCACCATCAGACGCACAAGATAGCCCAGCAACCCGTCGATGCCTTCGCCGATCATGATGTTCTCGGGCCCGCAGCCGTGATGGGCAGCCAAGGCGCGGCGCAGCTCATGCGCCTCGGGGTCGCCATACATCCAGATCTCGGATGCGGCGGCCTGCATCGCGGCAATCGCGCGGGGCGAGGGGCCAAAGACGCTTTCATTCGCGCCAAGACGCGCAGCGAAAGGGCGGTTCAGGCTGCGTTCCTGCGCTTCGGGCCCGACAAAAGGCACGGTGGCGGGAAGGCTGGCGGCAAGCGGTGTCAATCTGGGTCCTGTCATGCTGCCAGATAAACCGGGGGCGTGGCTTTCGGCAAGGGGCTGCGATCTGCCCCCTTGCCCCGGAAGGGGCGGCAAAATTCCCTAACGTCGCGCTGGATCGGCGCGCGGTTTGCGGCAAGACTGGCCGCCAAGCAGAGGAGGAAGCGCATGGATCGCGTCAGCATCGAGATCAAGGACCATATCGCCCATGTCACCCTGACCAGGGCCGACAAGATGAACGCCGTCGATCCGGCCATGGCCGAGGCGGTGGTTGCGGCTGGCACCAGCCTGATCGACAATCCGGACATCCGCGCGGTCGTTCTGTCGGGCGAGGGGCGGGCCTTTTGCGCGGGCCTTGACGTGGCCAGTTTCGCGGCCTTCGCCGCGCAGGACCCCGAGGCGCGGATCATGCCGCGCAGCCACGGCGATGCGAACCTGATGCAGCAGGTGGCGATGGTCTGGCGGGCGGTGCCGGTGCCGGTGATCGCGGCGCTGCATGGCGTCGCCTTCGGCGCGGGTTTCCAGCTGGCGCTGGGCGCGGATGTGCGCATCGCGGCGCCGGATACGAAACTTGCGATCATGGAGATGAAATGGGGTCTGGTCCCCGACATGGGGGGCATGGTGCTACTGCCGCAACTGACCCGGTCGGACGTGATCCGCCGCATGACTTATACCGCGGAACCCATTGATGCAAAACAGGGTCTTGACTGGGGGCTGGTGACCGAGCTGGCCGATGATCCGCTGGCCGCCGCCCGTGCGATGGCCGCGACGATCGCGGGCAAGAGCCCCAGCGCCATGCGCGCGGCAAAGCGTCTCATCGGGCTTTCGGAGCAGCAGGATGCGAAAACCGTGCTCTGGCACGAAAGCCGCGAGCAGGTGGACCTGATCGGCAAGCCGCACCAGATGGAAGTGATCGCGGCAAACATGCAAGGCCGCGCCCCGAAATTCGGATGAGGTTTTGCGCGGCTGCGGTTGCGCCATGGATATTTAAGGCAAGAAGAAACAGGGCGCGCCTTGCTTCTTCTTGCCGGAAATATCCTCGGGGGGGGCGTTCAGCGCAGCTGAACGTGGGGGGCAGGCAGCCCCCCGCGCCGCCCGGTCAGTCGAGCTCGGCCAGTTGGGCGAGCGCGGTCTTCAGCGTGGTTTCTTCCTCGAGGCGCAGGGCCAGGTTGTCGCGGGTCTCGGCCACAACCTCTTCCGGAGCCGAGGTGGCGAAGTTCGGGTTGTTCAGACGCCCCTTCAGACCGCCGATTTCCTTGGCAAGCTTTTCCAGCGTCTTTTCCAGCCGCGCCTTTTCCGCCGAGACGTCGATGATATCGGCCAGCGGCAGGCCGAAGATGCCGCCCTCGACCGGAATCGTTACCGTGCCTTTGGGGAAGGCGGGCACGTCCGTCAGGCTGTCGATCCGCGCCAGCTTGGCGATCAGCGCCTCGTTGCGCGCCCATGCCTCGCGGCCCGCCTGGTCGAGTTCGCGCAGCACCATGGGCACCTGCAAGCCGGCGGGTACGCGCATCTGGGCGCGGGCCGAGCGGACGGCGTCGATCAATCCGATGACCCAGGTCATCTCGCGATCCGCCGCTGCATCGGACAGATCGTCCGCGCTGTAGGCCGGCCAGTCGGCATGGACCAGCATTTCGGCGCGGCTGCCGGTCTGGCCCCACAGCTCCTCGGTGATGAAGGGCATGATCGGGTGCAGCATAATCAGGCATTGATCCAGCACCCAGGCCATCACGCGCTGGGTTTCGGCACGGATCGCATCATCGCCATCCATCAGCAGCGGCTTGGAGAATTCCACATACCAGTCGCAGACCTTGCCCCAGACAAAGGCATAGAGCGCGTTGGCCGCATCGTTGAAGCGGTAGGCGTCGAGGGCGGCGTCCACTTCGGCGCGGACGCGCGCGGTTTCACCGATGATCCAGCGGTTTACCGTGGCAGTGGCGGCGGGGGGCGCGGCTTGCGTTGCGTGACCTTCCCAGACGCCGTTCATTTCCGCAAAGCGGCAGGCGTTCCAGAGCTTGGTGCCGAAGTTGCGATAGCCCTTGATCCGTTCGGTCGAAAGCTTCAGAACGCCCCCCAGCGCGGCCATCTGCACCATGGTGAAGCGCAGCGCGTCAGCGCCGAATTCATCGACGATCTGCAAGGGATCGATGACGTTTCCGCGCGTCTTGGACATCTTCTGGCCCTTCTCGTCGCGGACCAGTTGATGCAGGTAGACGGTGTGGAAGGGAACCTCATCGACGACGGCGAGCTGCATCATCATCATGCGCGCGACCCAGAAGAACAGGATGTCCTGCCCTGTGATCAGCACATCGGTCGGGAAATAGCGCGCCATTTCAGGCGTTTGTTCCGGCCAGCCCAGCGTGCCGATCGGCCAGAGACCGGAGGAGAACCATGTATCCAGCACGTCAGGGTCACGGGTGAGCGTCTTGCCGGGCGCCATGGCCTGTGCCTCGGCCTCGGAAGCGGCACAATATTCGCGGCCTTCTTCGTCGAACCACACGGGGATCTGGTGGCCCCACCAGAGTTGGCGCGAGATGCACCAGGGCTCGATATTCTCGAGCCAGTGGTAATAGACCTTCTCGCCCGATTCCGGGATGATCTTCGTGCGCCCGGTGCGCACGGCATCCAGCGCGGGGCCGACAACCTTTGCGGCGTCCACGAACCACTGGTCGGTCAGCATCGGTTCGATCACCACGCCGGAGCGGTCGCCAAAGGGCTGCATGATCTTCTTGGCCTCGACCAGCGGGACAAGCTGCGCGTCTTCGGTGCGCATCTCGCCGCCCTCGGAAGGCTCTACCGGCGCTTTCACCGCCGCTTTGCCAAGGCGGGGATCGGTGGCTTCGGTCATCACCGCCAGACCTTCGGCGGTGATTTCCGCGACCACGCGGGTACGCGCCTCGAAGCGGTCCAGACCGCGCAGGTGATCGGGGACGAGGTTGAGGGTATCCACCTCGGCCTCGGTGAACTCCGCGCCGCCTGCGATGGCTTGGGCGCGGGTTGCGGCCTCATCATAAGCGGCACCATCGGCGCGCATCTGGCCGCGCGTGTCCATCAGCCGGTACATCGGGATGCCGCCGCGCTTGGCGACCTGATAGTCGTTGAAGTCATGCGCACCGGTGATCTTGACCGCGCCCGAGCCGAAATTGCGGTCGGGGTATTCATCGGTGATGATCGGGATCAGGCGGCGATGCTCTTTCGGGCCGACAGGGATTTCGCAGAGTTTTCCGATGATTGGTGCGTAACGCTCATCTTCCGGGTGAACCGCGACCGCGCCGTCGCCCAGCATGGTTTCGGGGCGGGTGGTGGCGATGGAGATGTAGTCGCGGACCTCCTCGAACAGGATATTCCCGTCCTCGTCCTTTTCTACATAGGTATAGGTTTCGCCCCCCGCCAGCGGGTATTTGAAGTGCCACATATGGCCGTCGACCTCGAGGTTCTCGACCTCAAGATCAGAAATGGCGGTCTCAAAGTGCGGGTCCCAGTTGACCAGTCGCTTGCCGCGATAGATCAGGCCCTTGTTGTACATGTCCACGAAGACCTTGATCACCGCGTCATGGAAATTCGGGCCATCGGTGCCGCCCGAAGGGTCGCCCGGCGCGCCAGTCATGGTAAAGGCGAGGCGATCCCAGTCCATCGAAGTGCCAAGACGCTTGTCCTGCATGACGATGGTGCCGCCATATTGCGCCTTCCAGTCCCAGACCTTTTCCAGGAATGCCGCGCGCCCCAGTTCGCGGCGGCCCGGCTGGCCGGTGCTGGCCAGCAGCTTTTCCACCTGCAACTGCGTGGCGATGCCGGCGTGGTCCAGCCCCGGCTGCCAGAGGGTGTCGACCCCCTGCATCCGCTTCCAGCGGATCAGCACATCCATCAGCGTGTGGTTGAAGGCATGCCCCACATGCAGTGATCCGGTGACATTGGGGGGCGGCAGCATGATGCAGAAAGTATCCGCGCCGGGCTTTGCGTTCGCGCCTGCGCGGAAACATCCGGCGGCTTCCCATGCTGCGGAAAGCCGGGCTTCAGCCGCAGCCGCATCGAAGGTCTTGTCCATCGCCATAATGCCTGATCCTGCTTGGTCACTGGAAATCTCGGGTCGCAGACCCTCTAGCGAATTGAGCGGGCAAGGGGAAGGCCTGCGGTGTCGCGCTAGCTTCGGTCCAGCTTGGTCGAAAGGTGGATCAGGCTTTCGGAAGAGCGTACGCCCTTGGCCTCGATGATGCGATCAAGCGTTTCATCAAGCTCTTCGGTGTTGCGGGCGGTCACTTCGACAATCAGATCGAACCGGCCCGAGGTGGTGTGGACGCGCACGACCTGCGGCAGCGATTTGAGCCGCGCCAGGACGGCGGGCCCGCTGCGCGGCTCGATCTGCAACAGTGCCGTGGCGCGCAGGGGCGCGCGCGCGGTCTGGCCCAGACGCAGCGCATAGCCTGCGATCACGCCCGATTGTTCCAGCCGGTCCAGCCGCGCCTGTGCCGTGCTGCGCGCAAGCCCCAGCCTGCGGGCGAGGGTGGCCACGGGCAGGCGGGCGTTTTCGGCCAGCAGCGCCAGAAGGGCGCGATCTGTTTCGTCGATTTGCATGTTCATGTTGACGATATGACAGGCAAAAGGCGCAGAATGCAACAAATGACAGAATGAATCGACGGGATCACGCCGCAGACTGAGGCAAAACACCAACCCTGAGGCAGCACCATGAAATCCGATCCGATCTGGTCCACCCCCGAGGAACATCTGCGCAAGATGCAACCCGATACGGCACAGCTCTACCTGTGCCCCGCCGAGATCAGCCGCATGGCGCGGCGCTTTCGGGCAGGGTTTCCGGGGCTGGTGACCTATGCGGTCAAAGCCAATCCGGCGCGCGCGGTGCTGGAAAACCTTGTGACGGCGGGGGCGCAGGCCTTCGACGTGGCCTCGGTCCCCGAGATGGAGGCGGTGCGCGCGGTCTGCCCGGATGCGGTGCTGCATTACAACAACCCGGTGCGGTCGCGCGGCGAAGTCGCGGCGGCGGCCGGAATGGGCATCGCCTCGGCCTCGGTCGATTGCGCGGGGGAGCTTGCGAAACTGGCGGGCTTGCCGCGCGGGGTCGAGGTGGCGGTGCGGCTTGCCCTGCCGATCAAGGGTGCGGCCTATGATTTCGGGGCCAAGTTCGGGGCGGGACCGGATCAGGCGGTGGCCTTGCTGCGGCAGGTGGTGGCGATGGGGTTCACCCCTGCGATGACGTTCCATCCCGGCACGCAATGCGGCGATGCGGGCGTCTGGGCCGCCTATATCCGCGCCTGCGCCGATGTGGCGGGGCGCGCGGGCGTGCGGTTGGCGCGGCTGAACGTGGGCGGCGGCTTTGCGGCGCATCGCGGCGTCGCGCCCGATCTGGAGGCGGTTTTTGCCCGGATCGGGGCCGAGGTGCGCGCCGCCTTCGGGCCGGACGCGCCCGCGCTGGTCTGCGAGCCGGGCCGCGCCATGGTGGCCGAGGCCTGCCAGCTGGCGGCGCGTGTCAAAAGCCTGCGGGGCGATGCTGCCTATGTGAACGACGGCATTTATGGCGCGCTGGCCGAATGGCGCGATATCGCGCCCCATGACCGGATCAGGGTGGTGACGACGGATGGTCAGCCGCGTGTGGGCGCGCCTGTGCCGCGGATCGTGTTCGGCCCCACCTGCGACAGCATCGACCGGCTGCCCGATCCGGTGCTGCTGCCCGCTGACATGGCCGAAGAGGATTACCTGATCTTTGCGGGGATGGGGGCCTATTCCCATGCCATCGCCACGCGGTTCAACGGCTATGGCCCCGGCGCCATGGTAACAGTCGCCGGTTTTGCTTGCTGACGGTGGCATGAGTATTTGGGGCAAGATGAAGCCGGGCGCTGCCTCTTCTTTCATCTTGCCTGAAATACTCATCTGCGCAGGGCGTGCCGCGGGCGCGTGCTCTGGACACTGGCGCGTTGTCCGCTAGGTTCGACGGCAACTGAAGCGGGGACAGCGCCAATGGACAAGTTCGGAAAAAGCCAGCCGGTGAAACGGGTTGAGGATGTGCGGTTTCTGACCGGGCAGGGGCGGTATGTCGATGACATCGCGCCCGGCGATGCCTTGCAGGCCTTCGTCTTCCGGTCGCCCGTGGCGCATGCGGTGATCACCGGGCTGGACGTTCAGGCGGCCCGCGAGGCCGAGGGGGTGCATCTTGTGATCACCGCCGATGATCTGGCGGCGGCGGGGATCACCAAAGGGTTGGTGGCAACCGTGCTGACGAACCGCGATGGCACGAAGGCGGCGGCGCCCAAGCGGCCGATCCTGGCCGAGGGCAAGTTGCGTTTCGTGGGCGAGCCGATTGCCGTGATCATCGCCGAGACCGCAGCACAGGCGCGCGATGCGGCAGAGCTGATCGTGCTGGATTATGACGATCTGCCCGCCAAGCTGGATTTGCGGCAGGGTGGCGAGGCCTTGCATGACGAGGCGCCTGACAACCGCGCTTTCGACTGGTCCAAGGGCGATGAGGCGGCCTGTGACGCCGCCTTTGCCGCTGCCGCCCGCGTGGTGCGTTTGGAGGTCGAGGATAACCGCATCATCGTCAATGCGATGGAGCCGCGCGGCTGCTATGCCGAATGGCAGGACGGGCGGTTGCATCTGGCGGTGAACGGGCAGGGCGTCTGGGTGATCAAGCGCCATCTGTCCGAGATTCTGGGCCTGTCGCCCGAGCAGATCCGCGTCACCAACCCCGATGTGGGCGGCGGATTCGGCATGAAATCCATGAGCTATCCCGAATCCTTCGCCGTGGCCCATGCCGCGCGGGTGCTGGACCGCCCGGTGCGCTGGATGTCGGAACGGACGGAGGCGATGCTGTCGGACAACGCGGGGCGCGATCTGGTGCATGACGTGGCCCTGGCTTTTGATGCCGATCACAAGATCCTCGCCTACCGGGTCGATACGCGCTGCAACCTTGGCGCCTATAACAGCCAGTTTGGCCAGCCGATCCAGACGGATCTCTTTTCCAAGGTTCTGATGGGGGTCTATGACGTGCAGGCCACCTACCTGCATGTCGAGGGCTATTATACCAACACCACGCAGGTCGATGCCTATCGCGGCGCGGGCCGCCCCGAGGCGATCTATGTGCTGGAGCGCGCGATGGATATGGCCGCGCGCGAACTGGGCATGGATGGCTGGGACCTCAGGCGGCGCAATTTCATTCCCGTCGACCGGTTTCCCTATGTCAGCGCCACGGGCGAGACCTATGACGTGGGCGATTTCGCCCGCGTTCTGGCCCATGCGGAACGTACCGCCGATCGCGCCGGTTTCGCCGCGCGCAAGGCCGCCAGTGCCGCGCGCGGCAAGCTGCGCGGCATGGGTCTGTGCTATTACATCGAAAGCATCCTGGGCGATCCGTCGGAAGGCGCGAAGGTGGAATTTGCGACCGACGACCAAGGCCGGATGACCGCCACGATCTATGTCGGCACGCAAAGCAACGGGCAGGGGCATGAAACGGTCTATGCGCAATTCCTGGCGGATCAGACGGGTATTCCGGCCGATCTGATCCGGGTTGTGCAGGGCGACAGCGATCTGATCGCACAGGGGGGCGGCACGGGCGGTTCGCGGTCCGTGACCACGCAGGCCAATGCGACGCTGGCGATGGTCGATGTGATGATGGCGGCGCTGCGCCCATATCTGGCCGACAAGATGGGCGTCGCGCCAGAGGAGGTCGGCTTTGACGACGAGCGGTTCCGCGCGCCGGGATCGAACCTGACGCCCACTGTGCTGGACGTGGCCGAGATGGCCGCCGCCGATGGTCGCGCCGACCTGCTGGTGCATGAGGCGCGTGCGACCCTGCCGGGGCGGTCCTATCCCAATGGCGCCCATGTGGCCGAGGTCGAAGTGGACCCGGAGACCGGCGTGGTGCGGGTCGACCGCTACAGCGTCGTTGACGATTTCGGGAATCTTATCAACCCGGTACTGGCCGAAGGTCAGGTGCATGGCGGCGTGGCGCAGGGGATCGGGCAGGCTCTGACCGAACATGTGGTCTATGATGCGGATGGGCAGCTTCTGACGGCTACGTTCATGGACTACGCGATGCCGCGCGCTGATGATCTGCCGATGTTCACCTTCGAGACGGAACCGGTGCCATCAACCGCGAACCCGATGGGCATGAAGGGCTGCGGCGAGGCAGGCACCGTGGGGGCGATGGCCGCCACGGCTAATGCGGTGCTGGATGCGCTGTGGGATCGCGGGGTCAGGCGGGCGGACATGCCCTTTACCCCGCACCGGGTGTGGATGTTGCTGAACGCGCAGGGGCGGATGGCGGCGGAGTGATCCGGCCGCCTGTGCGCCCTCAGGGACGTGCGCGGATGATGCCTGCGAAATGATCGAACAGCGCGCCGTTGGCGGCCACGATATCGCCGTGCTGCACGGGGTCATGCCCATCGCGGATCGGACCCACCAGTGCGCCCGCCTCGGTGGCGATCAGCATGCCTGCCGCCAGATCCCAGGGCTGAAGCTCGCGTTCCCAGAAACCGTCGTAGCGTCCGGCGGCCACATAGGCCAGGTCCAGTGCGGCTGCACCCCAACGGCGCACACCGGCGCATTCGGGCATCAGCCGGGCCAGATCCTGCAGGGTGGCGGGCAGGGTGCGCTTGCCGGCATAGGGAATGCCGGTGGCGAAGATCGCCTCGATCATCTTGTTGCGACCCGATACGCGCAGGCGCTGGGAATCGTTCATCCAGGCGCCGCTGCCTTTTTCGGCATAAAACATCTCGTCCTTGGCGGCGTCGAAGACCACGGCGGACACGATCTGTCCCTTGTGTTCCAGCGCGATGGAAATCGCCCAATGGGGCAGGCCGTGCAGGAAGTTGGTGGTGCCGTCCAGCGGATCGACGATCCAGCGACGGGTGGGATCCTGTCCCGCAATCTCGCCGCCTTCCTCGGCCAGCCAGCCATAGGTCGGGCGCGCGCCCAGCAGTTCATCCTTGAGGATCTTCTCGGCGGCCAGATCGGCGCGGCTGACGAAGTCGCCCGCCCCTTTCATCGAGACCTGGAGGTTCTCGACCTCGCGGAAATCCTTGACCAGCGACCGACCCGCCTTGCGCGCGGCCTTGATCATGATGTTGAGATTTGCGCTGCCTTGCATCGTCCGGCTCCTGTCTGTCAGGCCGCGCGTATACGCGCTGGGGGGCCGCTTGCCAAGGGTAGAACGGCCCGAGGGTGCGGCTTGCGAAATTGCGCACAGGGGCTGCTTGGCCGCGCACAGGACGGCGCATCGCCGGGGGCATATATGGCGGATCAAGCGCCAGATCGCATGGCGTGATCCAGACATTCCTTGCCGGAGCCCTTCACATGACCCAAGCCCGTATCGCCATCGTCTTCTATTCCACCTATGGCACCAATCATCAGGTGGCGCTTGCCGCCGCTGACGCCGCCCGCGCCGCTGGTGCCGAGGTGCGCCTGCGCCGCATCGCCGAAACCGCCCCCGCCGAGATTGTCGCCGGGCAGGAGGCGTGGAAGGCCCAACTGGACAAGGTGCAGGACATCCCCGAGGTCAGCCATGACGACATGGAATGGGCCAATGGCTATTTCTTCATCTCGCCGACCCGCTATGGCGCGGTGGCCAGCCAGATGCGCGCCTTCATCGACACGCTGGGCGGGCTGTGGTTTGCCGGCAAGCTGGCCAACAAGACCTTCACCGCGACCACCAGCGCGCAGAACGCCCATGGCGGGCAGGAAAGCACGATCCTGGGGCTTTACACCACTGCGATGCATTGGGGTGCGGTGATCGTGGCGCCCGGTTTCACCCATGCGTCAGTGGCCGAGGCGGGCGGCAACCCCTACGGTTTTTCGACCAATGCGGGCGCGCTGGACGACAAGGGCCGCGCCGCCGTGGCGCATCAGGCCAGACGCCTGGTCGAGATGACGGCAAAGCTGGCCGCCTGATCGGCTTGTGATCAGACGGGGCGGGGCTGGCGCAATGCGCTGGCCCCGTTTTCCGTTTGGGGGAAGGGGATGGGTTTTCCAGCCGTGCGGACTCAGGGCCGCAGGCCGCCGCGCAATCGCCGACATGGCCCTTGGGGCGGCGATTTTGCAACCGTGGTGGCATGAACGAACGTGCGAAGACCGGGCGGTGATAAACCGCTCCCAAAGAACGTAGCATCGCCACCCCGCGTGACGGCGACCGTGCGAGGTGTTGCTTACGCCGCCTGCAGGCGGCGTGCTTCTTGGCCTGCCAGCTTGATCAGGCCGGACATATAGGGCTTGTCCAGATCCTCGGTGCGCACGGCGGCGTAAAGGCGGCGGGTGATGCCCCTGTCGGTCAAGGGGCGCGTCACGTAATCGGAGGAATACTTGACCTCGCGCACGACCCAGTCGGGCAGCACGGCGACACCGCGGTTCGACGCCACCAGCAGCAGGATCACGGCGGTCAGTTCGGCCTGCCGGATCTGGGCGGGTTCGACCTTGGCCGGGGTCAGCAACTGGCTGAAGATATCCAGACGCGACCGTTCCACCGGATAGGTGATCAGGGTCTGGCCGCGAAAATCCTCGGCCTCGATCCATGGCTTCTGCGCCAGCGGATGCTGGCTTGAGGCCACGAAGACCGGCGCATAATCGAACAGCGGCTCGAAGGAGATGCCGGGCAGATCCTCGGGATCGGAGGAGACGACCAGATCGACCTCTTCCTTCATCAGCGCGGGCAGGGCGTCGAAGGCAAGGCCGGGACGGATATCCACATCCACATCGCCCCAGGTCTTGCGGAACGTCTCGAGCACCGGAAAGAGCCATTCGAAACAGGCGTGGCATTCGATGGCGATATGCAGCCGCCCCGCCTTGCCTTCGCGCAGGCCGCTGAATTCTTCTTCCAATGCGGCCACTTCGGGCAGGATGCGTTCGGCGGCACGCAGCAGGCGCATACCGGCGGCCGACAGTTTCAGCGGCTTCGAGCGGCGCACGAAAAGCTCGACCCCCGCCTGATCCTCCAGCCCCTTGATCTGATGGCTGAGCGCGGATTGCGTGATGTTCAGAAGATCGGCGGCGCGGCCAAGACCGCCCGCCTCATGGATCGCCTTGATGGTACGCAGATGGCGAAACTCGATATGCATTATGTGGTGGTCCTCATGATGACCTTGAGAATTATGAAGTTGTCTCACATATGAGGGTTTGCGACAAGGGGACAACCAAGCACAGGATTTCATGTCATGACCACGCCCTCCGTTTCGTTCGAATTCTTCCCCCCGCAGAACCTGGAGGCTTCGTTTCGTCTGTGGGATACGGTTCAGGTGCTGGCGCCCTTGGGCCCGCGCTTCGTGTCGGTGACCTATGGTGCGGGCGGCACGACCCGCGATCTGACGCGGGACGCGGTGGCGACGCTGCACAAGTCCAGCGGGCTGAACGTGGCGGCGCATCTGACCTGCGTGAATGCCAGCCGTGAAGAGACCCTTGCGATTGCCGACAGCTTTGCAGCCGCCGGCGTATCCGAGATCGTGGCCCTGCGGGGCGATCCGCCCAAGGGCAGCGCGGGCTTCGAGGCGCATCCCGATGGCTTTGCCTCGAGCGTGGAGCTGATCGAGGCGCTGGCCGCTACCGGCAAGTTCACCATCCGCGTGGGCGCCTATCC
>JBFHIW010000071.1:0-13166 GCA_041596235.1 Paracoccaceae bacterium | reverse complement strand
TTTTTTAAAGATTGCCCAAAACAGCGAGTCTGCCTTGGGTATGGCAATCGTTTCGCTCTTTTTGCCTGCCCGATGCAAGCGATCCAGAAGATAACGGCGCAAACCCCCCGGACGTGGTGCACCTATGTCACACATTGATCACCGCACCTCTTGAGACAGCAGCCGGAGACCGCCGGCATACCTGCGCGTTTCAGCAAAGAGCTTGCCCCGCAGGGCAGGCTTGGCTAGGACGGTGACAATGGAGTTTCCAAACTGGGCTGGGCAATGATGAAACAGCACGCTTTCAGGGTTTTCACTGCAGGATTGCTGGTTTTCGCCTTGGCCGCCTGCGGCAACCGGGCCGAGGACGACGCCCAGGCTGACGGCCCGCCGGTCATCTTCGACGCCGGGCGCGATGCGAATGCCTTTAATACCGGTCAGTCGATCTTCGATGCCTTCCGGCGCAATCCGCCAGACGTATCGGTCGAGGTGAACCGCTATCTTTGGAACGCATCGCTGGATGTGCTGAACTTCATGCCCATCGAATCGGTCGATCCCTTCACGGGTGTGATCGTCTTTGGCTATGGAACTCCGCCGGGCGGTGGGCAGGCCTATCGCGGTACGGTCCATATCAAGGACCCCGCGCTTGAGGCGCGCGCCCTGAGCGTTGCGCTTCAGACGCGGTCCGGCCCTGTCGCTGCGGGAACCCAGCGGGCGGTCGAGGACGCGATTCTGTCGCGGGCGCGCCAGCTGCGCATCGCCGACGGCCGGCGCTGATCGCTAATCACTGATCTGGCCGGGGCTGACCACGGCCAGCCGCTCTATCCAGTCCAACTGCTGCGGCAGGCATATGCTGCGCAGATCATGGTGCTGCCGCACATGCGAACGGGCGGCCTGCCCGAAACGCTGGCGCAGATCGGGATCGTCCAGCAGGGCGCAGGCGCGGTCCACCAAGGCGCGGCCATCGAAGAAATCCACCAGAAAGCCGGTGTCGCCGTCGCGGACAGCCTCGCGCACCGGGGCGGTATCGCTGGCCACGATCGCGGCCCCGACGCTCATCGCCTCGAACAGCGACCAGCTGAGGACGAACGGGTAGGTCAGGTAAAGATGCACGCGCGACAACTGCAGCAGGGTCACGAAGCGATCATAGGGAATACGCCCCAGAAAATGCACCCGCGACCAGTCGGCATCCGGAATGCGGCCGCGCACTTCATCGATGAAAATCTGCTTCCATGTCTGACCCTTGGGCGGTTTCGCACCGTAAGACACCTCGTCCCCGCCGACGATCAGAACCTGCGCCTGTGGCCGCCGCGCCAGCAGATCCGGCAGTGCCCGCATGAAGACATGATACCCGCGATAAGGTTCGAGGTTGCGATTGACGAAGGTGATCACCTCGTCATCACGGGTCAGCGTCCGGGCATCGCCAAGATCGAAGCGCGCGGCGGGATCCGGCCTCAGGTGATCCGTGTCGATCCCGTCATGAATCACGCTGATCCGGTCGCGATAGGCTGCGGGAAAGGTATCGGCCTGAAACCGCGTCGGACTGATTCCCATGTCGCAGAGCGGTTGATGGATCAGGTTGTTGAGGTTCTTCATGCGAATGCGCAAACGATCGACCTCATCGACCTGCGGCATGAATTCGGGATCGAACCCCAGATGATCCCGGTCCGAGAGGTGATAAAGCTCGCAATAAAGGCCGATGCGCGCCTGCGGCCAGACATCGCGCAGAAACATCGCCTCGCCCCAGCCGGGATGCGCCACGATCAGATCGGGCATGTATCCCCGGTCGCGCAGGGCGCGCGCCGCACGATAACAGGCCTCGCCCCGGATAATCTTGGTTTCGGTATCGACCAGCCAGGGATGCACACCCTGACCCGACCGGCGTTTGACGGCATAGGGCAAGACGCGCACACCTTTCCAGGTGAGCGCCTCCTTGACGCGCAGGGTCAGGGCCAGGCAATCATGCCCCTGCTGTGCCAAGGCTGGTGCCAGATGCTTGAACTGACCCGGAAAATTCTGGTGGATAAAGAGCACCCGCATTCTGAAAACCGTTCCCAACCCGTCCTGTCGCACCCTTATACAAGGCAAGTTTGCCCTGCACAGACCCGCATTTTTGTGCGCCGCCCCTAGACCATGGGCCAAAGCGGGCCTATCACGCGCTCTGAACTGGTCCAAGGGACCCTGCAGCCTGAACAAGAGGTCATCCGATGTCACGCTATGATGCCGCCCAGATCGAAGCGAAATGGCAAACCGCCTGGGACAGCGCCGGCCTGTTCCGCGCGGTGCCGGGCAGCCAGACGACCAAGCCGAAATATTACGTGCTGGAAATGTTCCCCTATCCGTCGGGGCGCATCCACATGGGCCATGTGCGCAACTACACGATGGGCGACGTGATCGCGCGCTACAAGGTGACCAAAGGCTTCAACGTGCTGCATCCGATGGGCTGGGACGCCTTCGGCATGCCTGCGGAAAACGCCGCGATGGCGATTGGTGGCCATCCAAAGGACTGGACCTATCAGAACATCGCCGACATGCGCGCCCAGATGAAACCGCTGGGCCTGTCGATCGACTGGAGCCGCGAATTCGCCACCTGCGATCCCGAATATTACGGCCAGCAGCAGGCGCTGTTTCTCGACATGCTGAAGGCCGGGCTGGTCTATCGCAAGAACGCCGTGGTGAACTGGGACCCGGTCGACATGACCGTGCTGGCCAATGAACAGGTGATCGACGGCAAGGGCTGGCGTTCGGGTGCCGATGTGGAGCGGCGCGAGCTGACGCAGTGGTTCTTCAAGATTTCCGACTATTCCGAAGAACTGCTGACCGCGCTGGACGGGCTGGACAACTGGCCCGCCAAGGTGCGCCTGATGCAATCGAACTGGATCGGAAAGTCGCGCGGGCTGCAATTCGCGTTTTCGCTGATCGACGGGCCGCATGGCGCCGACCGGGTCGAGGTCTATACAACCCGCCCTGACACCCTGCTGGGCGCCAGCTTCGTGGGCATCTCGCCCGATCATCCCCTTGCCCGCCAGCTGGAGCGTGACAACCCCGAGGTTGCCGCCTTCTGCGCCGATTGCCGCAAGGGTGGCACGACCGAGGAAGCGCTTGAAAAGGCCGAAAAGAAGGGCTTCGACACTGGCCTGCGCGTGCGCCATCCCTTTGATACCGCATGGGAACTTCCGGTCTATATCGCCAACTTCATCCTGATGGATTACGGCACGGGCGCGATCTTCGGCTGCCCCGCCCATGATCAGCGCGATTTCGATTTCGCCACGAAATACGGCCTGCCGATCATCGCGACCTTCCTGCCTTCCGAGGATAGCGCGACCGAGCTGACCGAAGCCTATGTGCCGCTGAAATCCGAGAAGGTTTTCTACAACAAGGGATTCGCAGGCGAGGCATGGCAGACTGGCGAACAGGCCGTCGAAGCCGCCATCACCTTCTGCGAGGGCAATGGCGTGGGTCACGGCGTGACCAAGTTCCGCCTGCGCGACTGGGGCCTGTCGCGGCAGCGCTACTGGGGTTGCCCGATCCCCGTGGTGCATTGCGACAGCTGCGGCGTAGTCCCCGAGGCCAAGGAAAACCTGCCCATCCGCCTGCCCGACGATGTCACCTTCGACGTGCCGGGCAACCCGCTGGACCGTCACCCGACGTGGCGTGACTGCACCTGCCCGACATGCGGCGCGCCCGCGCGGCGCGAGACCGACACGATGGACACATTCGTGGACAGTTCATGGTATTACGCGCGCTTCACCGCGCCGCATGCCGCGACACCCACTGATATGGCCGAGGCCGAATACTGGATGAACGTCGACCAGTATATCGGCGGCATCGAACACGCGATCCTGCACCTGCTCTATTCGCGCTTCTTTGCGCGGGCGATGAACATCACCGGCCACCTGCCCGAATCGGCGCGCGAGCCCTTCGATGCGCTTTTCA
This sequence comes from Paracoccaceae bacterium, assembly GCA_041596235.1. Taxonomy (GTDB): domain Bacteria; phylum Pseudomonadota; class Alphaproteobacteria; order Rhodobacterales; family Rhodobacteraceae; genus Seohaeicola. Next base: position 9,251 of record JBFHIW010000071.1, on the reverse strand, counting down.
CCCAAGGCATGGTCACGCATGAAATCTACCAGACCCGCGATACCAACGGCCGCCCCGTCTATCATCTGCCCGAAGAGGTCGAAAATGGCCGCCTGATCGCCACGGGCGAGCCAGTCGAGATCATCCCATCGGCCAAGATGTCCAAGTCCAAGAAAAACGTGGTCGATCCGGTCAACATCATCTCGGCCTATGGCGCCGATACCGCGCGCTGGTTCGTGCTGTCCGACAGCCCGCCCGAACGTGACGTGGAATGGACAGCCTCGGGCGCCGAGGCGACGTTCAAGCATCTGGCCCGCGTGCACCGCATCGCGTCCGACATTGCGGCCTCGGACGAGGCGCCCAATACTGCGGACGAAGAACTGCTGCGCGCGATGCACAAATGCATCCACGAGGTGACGGGCGGCATCGAATCCTTCGGCTTCAACGCGGCCATCGCCCGGCTTTACGCCTTTACCAACACACTGGCCAAATCCACCGCCGGAACCGAGGCGCGCCGCACCGCCGCCCGCACGCTGGCGCAACTGATGGCCCCGATGACCCCGCATCTGTCCGAAGAAATCTGGTCCATGCTGGGGGGCGAAGGCCTTATCGCCGCGGCAGACTGGCCGGTGGCCGACGAATCGATGCTGATCGACGATACGGTGGTGCTGCCGATCCAGATCAACGGCAAACGGCGTGCGGAAATCAGCGTGCCGCGCGAGATCGACAAGGCAGAGCTTGAAAAGATCGTCCTGGCCCATGATGCTGTGGTCAGGGCGCTGGAAGGGGCCGCGCCGAAAAAGCTTGTCATCGTCCCCGGACGGATCGTGAATGTCGTCATCTGACCGAAGAGCAGTCTTGCGCGGGCTTGGGTTTCTGGGCCTCGGCGGGCTTGCTCTGAGTAGTCTTGCCTTGGGCGGTTGCGGCTTCACGCCCGTCTATGGCCCCTCGGGTCAGGCCAGCCGCCTGCAGGACAGCATCCTGCCCGATGCACCGCGCGGGCGCGATGATTATCTGCTGATCCAGCAATTCGAAACCCGGCTTGGCCGCGGCAGCGACGGGCCCTACGCTCTTGGCTATGCTTATTCGATCAGCGGTCAGCGCATGGCCGTGACAGCGGAAAACGTGACAACCCGCATCAACCTTGTGGGCCGCGTCGATTTCGTGCTGCGCGACCGCGCGACCGATGCCGTGCTGCTGCGCGACAGCGTCGACAGCTTTACCGGGTATTCGACCACGGGTTCGACCTCGGCCACCGAAGCAGCCGGGCGGGATGCACGCGAACGCCTGGCGATTCTGCTGGCCGACCAGATGGTCACCCGCCTGATTGCCGCAGCAGACAGGCTTGCCCCATGAAGCTTGGCCCCCGCGATGCGCCGCGCTATTTCACGCGCCCCGACCCGGACCGGACCGGCCTGCTGATCTATGGCACCGATGCGATGCGCGTGGCGCTCAAGCGGCAAGAGGTGATCGCCGCCCTGATCGGCCCCGCCGGTGAGGAAGAGATGCGCCTCGCCCGCCTGCCCGCCGCCGATCTGCGCAAGGATCCCGCCGCCCTGCAGGATGCGGTCAAGGCCATCAGCTTCTTCCCCGGCCCCCGCGTCGCCTTTGTCGAGGATGCGACCGACACGCTGACGGATGTGATCGCCGCCGCCCTGTCGGATTGGCAACCGGGCGATGCCCAGATCATCGTGACCGCAGGCGCGCTGGCTGCCAAATCCAAGCTGCGCGCCCTGTTCGAGGGCCACCGCAACGCTTATGCAGCCGGGATCTACGACAATCCTCCCACGCGCGAGGAGATTGCAGCCGAACTGGCCCGCGCCGGGCTGGCCGATCTGGACAATGCCGCGATGTCCGCGCTTGGCGCTTTGGCGCAAGAGATCGAGCCCGGCGATTTTCGCCAGACGCTTGAAAAGCTGTCGCTCTACAAGCTGGGTGACACCAGCCCCGTCACCGCCGAGGATATCGCCGCCTGCGCGCCCGCCACCTCCGAGGCGGATATGGACGATGTGCTCGACATCGTGGCCGAAGGACGCGGCGAGATGATCGGCCCCGTGATGCGCAAGCTGCTGGCCCAAGGCGTGCAGCCCGTGACCTTGTGCATCGCGGCGGCGCGCCATTTCCGCACGCTTTATGCCGCGGCCTCCGATCCGGGCGGCCCGGCGCAAGGTATCGGCAAGCTGCGCCCCCCGGTCTTCGGGCCCCGGCGCGACAAGATCCTGCGGCAGGCGCAGGGCTGGCCCGTGCCCCGGCTGGAAATGGCCCTTGGCCTGATCACCGATACCGACCTGCAACTGCGCTCGGCCGGGCAGCATGCCCCCGCGATGGCGCTTGTGGAACGCACCCTGATACGCCTGTCGATGCTGGCGCGGCGCTGAAGCACCGGTCACGGGAACGGCACGAAAAACCCACGCGCCACCTCTGGAAATCCGCGCGGAAACAGGATCACATGTCCGCGGAACCGGCGCAGCCGCGCCCGTGAGGGAGGAACATCATGTACGAAGTCATCGGCGGCACCCAAAGCCGCGCTTTCCGGGTCATGTGGATGCTGGAAGAGCTGGAACAGCCCTACAAGCACACCGCCGCCAAGCCCCACAGCCCCGAGGCGCTGGCCGCGAACCCCTCGGGCAAGATCCCGGCGCTGCGTGATGGCGATGCCTGCATTGTGGATTCAACCGCCATCCTGACCTATCTGGCCGACAAGCATGGCAAGCTGACCTATCCGGCAGGCACGATCGCCCGCGCCCAGCAGGACGGCATGACCCATATGGTGCTGGACGAACTGGATGCCGTCCTCTGGACTGCCGCACGCCACAGCTTCATCCTGCCCGAGGACAAGCGCGTGCCCGAGGTCAAGGATAGCCTCAAATGGGAATTCGCGCGCAACATCGAACGTCTGGCGGACAAGATGGACGGTCCCTTCCTGATGGGCGAGCAGATGACCATCGCCGACATTATCGCCGCGCATTGCCTGAACTGGGCCTATTCCGCCAAGTTCGAGATCGATCAGCCCAAGCTTCTGGCCTATGCCAAGGTCATGCGCAGCCGCGACGCCTTCAAGCGCGCCGCCGCAAAGTAAACCCGGTCTGTCAGGGGGCTGCGGCCCCCTGATCCCGCGCCCAAAGGGCCGCATGCTGCCCGGCCCAAAGGCCCGTCGCCAGCGCCGCCGTAATCAGGTATCCGCCTGTCGGCGCCTCCCAGTCCAGCATCTCGCCTGCCGCGAAAACGCCGGGCATGGCGCGGATCATCAGCCCCGCATCCACAGCATCCAGCCGGATACCGCCCGCCGTGGAAATCGCCTGATCCATCGGCAAGGGTCCCGCATGACGCAGTGGCAGCGCCTTGATCAGGGCGGCCAGCGGATCGGCCTCCCGGGGCAAGGGCTGGCCGAACTCCATCAGCAGCGCCAGCTTGACGGGGTCCAGCCGCAGCGCCTTGCGCAAATGGTTGGACAGGCTTGCCTTGCCACGGGGCCGCGCGATGCGCGCCGCCAAATCGGACTGCGACAGATCAGGGGCAAGATCCAGATACAGCGCCGCACCCTCGCGCAACCCGCGCGAGACCGCGTAGATGCCACCCCCTTCGATGCCGCTGGCGGTCAGCACGATCTCGCCGCGCGACACCTGCGCGCCGGCATGCAGGGCGATCCCCTTCACGGGTTGGCCGAAATGCCGCGCCATATGCGCGGACCAGACCACGGCGAACCCCATGTTGGCCGGCTGGAAGGGCGCCAGCGCCACACCGGGCAAGAGATCGGCCCAAACGCCATCCGACCCCAGCCGCACCCAGCTTGCGCCACCGCAGGCCAGCACCGTCACATCCGGGCGCAGCACCCGCTCCCCCTCGGGCGTATCAAAGCGAAAACCTTCCTCCAGACCCGTCCAGCGCCAGCGCGTGCGGATCACCACCCCCAGCCCCGACAGGCGCGCCGCCCAGGCCCGCAGCAAGGGCGAGGCTTTCATGACCACCGGAAACACCCGTCCTGATGATCCCGTGAACACCTCCTGCCCCAACCCGCGCGCCCACTCCTGCACGGCAGCAGGCCCGAAAGCTTCCAGCGCGGGGCGCAGGACGGGTGCCGCCTCGGCATAGGCGGCCAGAAAGGCCTCGCTTTCCTCATCCTTGGTCAGGTTCAGCCCGGATTTTCCCGCCATCAGGAACTTGCGCGCCATGGATGGCTTGGCCTCTGCCACCACAACCCGCAGCCCCGCCTGCGCCAGCGCCTCCGCCGCCATCAGCCCGGCGGGTCCCGCCCCGATCACCAAAGCTTCCCTCATGCCCGCCCTTGCCTTTGCGCCCCTGTGTCCCATCCTTGCCCAGCATGGATGCCAAGGATACCCCGATCTGCCCGCTTTGCCTGCGCCCGATTCCACCGGAGGCCCCGCAATCGCTGCATCACCTGATCCCCAAGCTCAAGGGCGGCAAGGGCGGGCCGACCGTCCTGATGCATCACATCTGCCACCGCGAGGTGCATGCCGCCCTGACCGAGACCGAACTGGCCCGCCATTTCAACACGCCCGAGGCCCTGCGCAGCCATCCACGCCTTGCACGTTTCGCGGAATGGGTCGCAAAGCGCCCGCCCGGCTTTCACTCCAAAAGCCCCGGACCGCGCCGCAAACGATAACGGGCGGCCCGCTTCTTCGTGCCATAAATATCCAATCCGACACCTGCCGCTTCAGCGGCACATCGTCTTGATCGCACTGACGAAATCCGGCTTGGCCGCCAGCGTGTCGGCGGCGATGGCGCGGGCCACATCCAGCAGGGCCACATCCTCGACGATCCGGTCGATCAGGCCATAGGTCAGCGCCTCGTCCGCGGTGATCTTCTGCCCGCCCATCAGGATCAGCTTCGTGCGTGCAGGCCCCATCAGCGCCAGCATCCGCGCCGGATCCGAGGGTTGCGGCAGAAAGCCCAGCTTCATCACCGGGTAGAAGAAGCGCGCCTCAGGGACTGCGATCCGCAGGTCGCAGGCCAGCGCCATGCCGGTCGCGCCACCCGCCAGCGTGCCGTTCAGCGCGGCAATGCTCAGCCCCGGCAATGCGGCGATGGCGCCCGACAGCCGCTCCCACAGCGGGCTGGTGGCCAGCCCTGCACGCGCGGCCTCAAGATCTGCGCCTGCGCTGAAGACACGCCCCTTCCCGGTCAGGATGAAGACCTGCGCTTCTTGTGCGGCCTCGGCGATCTCGCACAGTTCCTCCAGCATGGCCGCCGTCAGGGAATTGGCCTTGTCAGGGCGGTTGATCGTGACGGTCCAGAGACCGGCGTCCTTTTCCAGCTCGATCATGTCAGACCCACCCTGCGGCGAATGCCCTCGTCACGCAGCGACACCTCGCGGCCCAGCCAGTCATCGGCATCCGGGCTGCACATCCACATCAGCGCACGCGCCGGCCAGTCGGCAGGAATGTGGTCTTCCCATTCCAGCTGCGCGATCGGCCCCACACCGCTGGCCTTGATCACGCGCTGCATGTCCGTGGCCACCGTGCCCGGTGACAGGCCCATGATGCGCAGGCCTGCCGCACCCGCTTCCAGATGCGCGCAGGAGGTCAGCATCGCGGCCCCCGCCTTGGAGGCGCAATAGCCGCTCCAGCCTTCCAGCGGGTTGTGGGCGGCGCCGGAGCTGATCGTGATGATCGTGCCATGCCCCTGTGCCTGCATCACCGGCAGCGCCGCACGCATGCCATGAAAAACGCCCTTCAGGTTGATGTCGATGGCGCGCGACCATGCCGCCGGATCGGCCGCATCAAGCCGGGCAATCGGTTCGATCACACCGGCGTTGCCGATCAGGATATCCAGCGCCCCGAAACGGCTGATGGCCAGATCGACGGCAGCCCGCACCTGATCAAGGTCGGTCACATCGCAGGCAATCCCTGCCGCCGCATCCCCGATCTCGGCGGCGATGCGCGACACGGCATCGCCGTCGCGCGCGGCCAGCACCACATTTGCACCGGCGGCTGCGAAAGCCCGCGCCGCCGCCTCGCCGATCCCGCGACTTGCGCCAGTGATCAGAACCGTCTTGCCCTTGATTGCGTCCATCTTGTCCTCACCGTGTTTTGTCTGTGGTAAACCGCTCAATTGGCGGGGTCCAGCCGCAAGACACCTTGACGCCTCGCCTGCATAGGTCACATTTGGTGAAAACCTCGGAAAGGTATCATGACATGGGCATTCGGTCACTCCGCATGGGCAGCAGCGCCATCGCACTCGTCTTGTCGGGCTCTGTCGCCTGGGCAGAGGTCACGGCCGAACAGGTCTGGACGGATTTCAAAAGCTATCTCGAAGGGTTCGGGTACACGGTCAATGGCACCGAACAGCCCGCGTCAGACGGGCTGACCGTCAGCGGCCTGACGCTGACCATGGCCATTCCCGATAACGGCGGCACCGCCAGCCTGGTGATGGACAGCATGAGCTTTGCCGAACTTGGCGATGGCCGGGTCCGCGTCGTCATGCCGGAACGCGTGCCCATGGCCATTACCGCAACGCCGCCCGACGGGCAGGGCGAAGACATCACGATGACGATGGATTACGCCCAGAAGGGGTTTGACCTTGTGGTGTCGGGCGATCCTGACAACATCGTCTACACCTATTCGGCGGCTGAAATGGCCTTTGTCCTCAACAGCCTGTCGATGGGCGATGTCCCGATGGAGATCCGCGATGCGCGCATGACCATGACGGATGTGGCCGGCAATTCCACCACGACCGGCACCGATCTGCGCCAGATCGCACAGAAAATGACCGCCGGAGCGCTGAGCTATGTTCTGGACATCGTCAATCCCGAGGATCCGACAGGTGTTGTCGATGTCACGGGCAGCATCGAAAACCTAGGCTTCGATGGCACCGTGTCGGTTCCGGCCAATGTCGACACATCCGACATGCCCAATGCCCTGAAGGCGGGCTTTGCCGTATCGGGGGGCTACAGCTACGAAAACGGCACCTCCGAATTTGCGGTCACTGGCCAGGGGCAAACCTTCGAGGGCAATACAAGCTCGGAGGCGGGGACCCTGACCATGCGGCTGGATGACACCAGCATGCTTTATGCGGGCGAGGCGACCGGGGTGGCGATGAACTATGCCGGCAGCGATATTCCCCTGCCGATCACGCTGACCATGGGGCAGGCCGGCTTCAACATGCTGATGCCGGTCGGCCAGACCGAAGAGCCCACGGATTTCGGCCTTGGCCTGACCCTTGGGGATGTTGCGGTCTCGGACATGATCTGGGGCATGGTTGACCCGGCGGGGCAGTTGCCGCGCGATCCGGCCACGATCCAGATCGACCTGACCGGCAAGGCACGCCTGACGCAGGACATCATGAACGAACAGGCGATGATGACGGCAGGCACACCGTTCGGCGAGATCCATGCCCTGACGGTGAATGCGCTGACGCTGGCCATTGCCGGGGCGCGCCTGACCGGCGCTGGTGATTTCACCTTCGATAACGCAGACATGAGCACCTTTCCCGGCATGCCCCGCCCCGAAGGCGCGCTGGACCTGCAGCTGACCGGCGGCAACACGTTGATGGATACGCTGGTGGCGATGGGCCTTCTGCCCGAGGAACAGGCGATGGGCGCCCGCATGATGCTGGGCCTGTTCGCGCGCCCCGGATCGGGACCGGACAGCCTGACCTCGCGGATCGAAATCACCCCGGATGGACAGCTTCTGGCCAACGGTCAGCGCCTGCGCTGATCCGCGCGCCGATCCACGCAGACAGGGCCGCCGGACATCATCCGCGCGGCCCTGTTTCATGGTGCTGCCAGCTCTGGCGCGCCCACGCCCTTGCGCATCCCGGCGCGTCGGCCTACCTCAGCCCCAGTGCAAGGAGAGCAGCCCATGACCATTCCCCCGCTGGACACCCTGACGTCGGCCCTGCTGGACGCCGCGCGGCGCGCTGGCGCCGATGCCGCCGATGCCATTGCTTTGCAGGACACATCCATCGCGATCGACATCAGGGGCGGCGCGCTGGAACAGGCAGAGCGGTCCGAGGGGATCGACCTGGGTCTGCGGGTGATGGTGGGACAGCGGCAGGCCAATGTCTCGGCCTCGGATGTCAGCCCCGCCACGCTTGCGGCGATGGCCGAACGCGCCGTCGCCATGGCGCGCGAAGCGCCGCTTGATCCGCATATCGGCCTGGCCGATGCATCCCAGCTTGCGCGCGATTGGGACCTTGCGGCCCTTGAGATGTGCGATCCTGCGCAAGAGCCTGATCCCGCCATCCTGCAGGACGAAGCCGCCCGCGCCGAAGCGGCGGCGCTGGCGGTGCAGGGCGTGACACAGGTGCAATCGGCCAGCGCTGGCTATGGCTTGCACCACGTGCACCTTGCGGCCAGCAACGGCTTTTCCGCCGGGTATTCCAAATCCGACAGCTCGGTCAGCTGCGTTGCCATCAGCGGCACAGGCACCAGGATGGAGCGCGATTACGATGGCGACATGCGCACCTTCCGGTCCGACTTGCGCAGCGCCGAAAACATCGGTCAAAGCGCAGGCCAGCGCGCCGTGGAACGGCAGGGCGCGCGCAAGCCCAAGACCGGAACCTATCCGGTTCTGTTCGACGAACGCATCTCGTCCTCGCTGATCGGACATCTGCTGGCGGCGATCAATGGCAATGCCATCGCGCGCGGCTCGTCATGGTTGCTGGGTGCCTTGGGCCAGTCGGTGCTGCCCGACCATCTGTCGCTGATCGAGGATCCGCTGCGCCCGCGCATCACCGGCTCGCGCCCCTTCGACGCCGAGGGGCTGCCCACACAGCGCCGCGCCATCGTGCAGGACGGGATCCTGACCGGCTGGACGCTGGATCTTGCCACCGCGCGCAAGCTGGGGATGCAATCCACCGCGAATGCGGCGCGCGGCGCATCGGCCCCGTCATCACCCTCGAACTGGAACGTGGCCCTGACCCAAGGCAGCGCCAGCCGTGACGACCTGATCCGCGACATGGGAACCGGATTGCTGGTCACCTCGATGATCGGGGCCACCATCAACCCCAATACGGGCGACTATTCGCGTGGCGCATCGGGCCTCTGGGTCGAGAATGGACGGATCGCCTATCCCGTCAACGAATGCACCGTCGCGGGCAACCTGCGCGACATGCTGCGCCGGATCATTCCGGCCAATGATGCCCGCCTGCACCTCAGCCGGGTGGTGCCTTCGCTTCTGGTCGAAGGGATGACCCTTGCCGGCGACTGATCTTGACCTGCTGATTGCAGCGGCGCATGCGGCGGGCAAGCTGGCCACAGGGTTCAGCGGCCCGACGGCCAAGCGCTGGGACAAGGACGCGGGCGCGGGACC
>JBFHIW010000070.1:0-13901 GCA_041596235.1 Paracoccaceae bacterium | reverse complement strand
GGGATCCTCGCCGCGCAGGGCAAGGACCTGACGCAGCGCGGCCATGTCGGGCGCGCGGTTCAGCCAAAGCCGGTGCTGATGGGTCGGCGCGGCCCAGTCGGCAGCCGTCATGATCTCCAGCCGCCGTTCGGGCATGCCGCCAAAGGTTTCGTGCGGCAGCACCAGCAGCTCGACCCCCTGCAAGGCGCAGGACAGATCGGTGATCACCTCGCGCCAGCTGCGCGGCTGCCGCGCCACCGCCTCCAGATACGCGGGATCCGGCAGCGCGTGACCACGGCCGATGCCGAATGCCAGCGCCGAGGACCAATAGCTGTCCAGACAGCGGATCGACAGCACCGCCCGCGTGATGCGCCCGCCAAAGGCTGCCGCATGACGCGCCATCCGTTCGCCCGCACCACGATAGAGCGCCGTGTCGCGCAGGTTGCGCCGCGGAGCGCCGATGATGTTCTCGTCCGTCACGATCAACTGGCGCATGCCGTTCAGCCGGGCGCGATCGACCTGCAGCGCGATCCGCCCCTTGGCCATGCGCGCCTGCCGTTCCAGCCGGGGCGATCCGTTCACGGGCACGATGCCGGAGAACAGCCCGCTGCGCGTGCGCATCGGCCCCCAGAAGCAGACGGCCTGCGCTTCCAGCGCCGCCGCATTGGCGCGCAGATAGGCCTGAAAACTGGTCGATGCGGTGCGATGTGCCCCGACATGAAGAATGATGTCCATCGGACTGCGAGCCTTGTGCGAAGGGGCGATGACGAAGCACCCGGAGGGAAAAAACCGCCCCGATCATCGTCCCGCACCCGTCACCAGGTCTTTAACAGGGAAAAACTTTCGCCCCGTCCGTCGAAAGCCATTCGCATTTGGCCATGCACCGCCTATATCTGACAGGACAGGAGGCCGCATGAAAAACATATTCGCCCTTGTAATCGCAGGATTATTGGCTTTTCCCGCAGGTGCCGCAGACACCGCGGAAGGACCAGCCGCCTTGCCCTTGGTCCAGGGCAGTGACGCGGATTTGAGCGAATTTTTATGGACAAAAAGGCCGGTTGTCGTCTTTGCCGACACGCCGAACGACCCGCGTTTCATCGAGCAGATGAACTTTCTGAACGCGGATATTCCGGCGCTGCTGCTGCGCGACATCGTGGTTCTGACCGATACGGACCCCAACGCACGGTCCGAGCTGCGCCGCAAGCTGCGTCCGCGCGGCTTCATGCTGGTGCTGATCGACAAGGACGGTGGTGTGAAACTGCGCAAGCCCGCCCCCTGGGATGTACGCGAGATTTCGCGCAGCATCGACAAGTTCCCGACCCGCCAGCAGGAAATCCGCGAGAACCTTGGCAAGGAATGATCCGGCCCCCGCAACGCCCCGCGCCGACCATCCCCCGCAAGGAATGATCTGCGCGCGGCATATGCGGGAACGCGGGTCATCGGATCACTCGAACTCCATGATCACGGCATCCACGGCCAGGCTGTCGCCGGGGGCCGCGTTGATCTTGGCGACCACACCCTTGCGTTCGGCGCGCAGGATGTTCTCCATCTTCATGGCCTCGACCGTGCACAGCGCCTGGCCGTCCTGCACCTCGTTGCCCACCTCGACATTGATCTTCACGATCAGGCCGGGCATCGGGCAGAGCAGCAGCTTGGAGGTGTCGGGCGGCGTCTTCTCGATCATCAGCGCGGCCAGTTCGGCCTGACGCGGGGTGCGCACATGCACCTTCAGATCGGCGCCACGCGACCGGATGCGGAACCCGCCCGAGATCTTGCCGACCTTCAGCACCAGAGGCTCGCCGCTGACATCCAGCGTGGCCAGCTGGTCGCCGGGTGTCCAGTCGCTGGTCACCCGCAATTCCGAACCGTCCTCGAAACGGACAGTCGATCCACCATGATCGGCCCGGATCGTCACCGGGAAGCTGTGCCCCTGCAATGACACCACCCAGTCGCTGCCGACCTTGCGCTCATGGTTGTCCATGCGCCCCGACACGCGCGAGCGCCGGATCTCGGCCACCCGGTGCATCGCTGCCGACGAGGCCGCGATCCGCCGCAGCACATCGTCCGGCAAGGCCACACCGTTGAAGCCATCGGGGAATTCCTCGGCGATGAAGGCGGTGGTGATGGTGCCGGCCACGAATTTCGGATGATCCATCACTGCGCTCAGGAACGGCAGGTTGTGCCCGATCCCTTCGACCTCGAACCCGTCGAGCGCGTTGCGCATCGCCTCGATCGCATCGGTGCGCGTCGGACCCCAGGTGCAGAGCTTGGCGATCATCGGGTCGTAATACATGCTGATCTCGCCGCCCTCATAGACGCCGGTATCGTTGCGCACCACGTGACCGGGCGCGACCACTTCGGCGGGCGGGCGATACCGTGTCAGGCGCCCGATCGAGGGCAGGAAGTTGCGATAGGGATCTTCGGCATAAAGACGGCTTTCCATCGCCCAGCCATTCAGCTTGATGTCGGACTGCTTGAGCGCCAGCGCCTCGCCGTAAGCCACGCGGATCATCTGCTCCACCAGATCGACACCCGTGATCAGTTCGGTCACCGGATGCTCCACCTGAAGGCGCGTGTTCATCTCGAGGAAGTAGAAGTTGCGCTGCCCGTCGACGATGAATTCCACCGTACCCGCAGAGGTATAGCCAACGGCAGCGGCCAGCGCGCAGGCCTGCTCGCCCATCGCCTTGCGCGTCGCCGCGTCAAGGAAGGGGCTGGGCGCCTCTTCGATGACCTTCTGGTTGCGGCGCTGGATCGAACATTCCCGCTCGCCCAGATAGATCGTGTTGCCATGGCTGTCGGCCAGCACCTGAATCTCGATATGGCGCGGCTGGGTCACGAATTTCTCGATGAAGATCCGGTCATCCCCGAAAGAACTGGCGGCCTCGTTCTTGGACGACTGGAAACCTTCGCGGACCTCGTCTTCCTTCCACGCGATCCGCATCCCCTTGCCGCCACCACCGGCGGAGGCCTTGATCATCACGGGATAGCCGATCTCGCCCGAAATCTTCACCGCCTCGTCCGCATCCGCGATCAGGCCCATGTAGCCGGGCACCGTCGACACGCCTGCTTCAGCCGCGATCTTCTTCGAGGTGATCTTGTCGCCCATCTTCTCGATCGCGCCGACGGGCGGCCCGATGAAGGCGACGCCAGCGGCGGCCAGCGCTTCGGCGAACTTGCTGTTCTCGGACAGAAAGCCATAGCCCGGATGCACGGCTTCCGCGCCGGTCTGGCGGATCGCCTCCATGACCTTGTCGATCACGATATAGGATTGGTTCGCAGGCGCCGGCCCGATATGCACCGCCTCGTCGGCCATCTGCACATGCAGGGCCTGCCGGTCGGCATCGGAATAGATGGCGACCGTCTTGATCCCCATCTTGCGGGCGGTCTTGATGACGCGGCAGGCGATCTCGCCCCGGTTCGCGATCAGGATCTTCTTGAACATCTCAGGTCCCTTCTTGGTCTTGGCCGCAGGCACAGCGCCCCACGGGAGTCGGTTCTTCGGACAACAAAAAACCACCGGGCCGCATCATGGCCCGGTGGTCTGTTTCGGATAGGATGGGGGCGCGCGGGATCAGCCGCGCGACTGAATCAGCAGCGCGATGGGTACTGACGGCAGTAAAGCACGTTGGCCGCACCGCCGACGACGGCGCCGGTGACCGGGTTGCCATCCAGCACGACAGCCGCGGCCGTGCCTGCGCCCGCGCCGATGAGCCCCTGCTCAAGCGGCGAGTCGCCACAACCTGCAAGTGCAAGCGCACAAGCTGCGCCCGCGATCCATTTAGTGAACTGCATCTTAGAGTGCCTTCCTTTTCAAGCGGTCTTCCTTGCGTGCAAGATGGCAGGATCGATTGAAAGATCAACGCCCCACGCGCACGCGCAGCAAGACTGGCGGTCCTCCGCCTATCGGACAAATCCGCGGTTTTACAAAGGAAAAACGCGGGTGGAGTGCCTGGGGGACGGGCACTCCACCCGTCAGGGGTAGGGTAACGGTTCAGGCTGCCAGGCCTGAGACGTAGAGCACAGTCAACTACTACGTCCTGCAGACTGCCGCATGACCCGCACTGCGCCAAGATGGATTCCCACACTCTGAAATCTTGGGCGTTTTCTCGCCCAAGTGTAGCATTCAGATGCAGAAATCCGCCGATCATTCTTCAAACACCTCGGGGAATGAGGCGCGCGCCGCCGCCTCGTCGATCACCAGAAGCGCGTCATAGCTGGCGGGATCGAAAGGATCGGTTGCGGGAATGACCTCGCGGCCGAAAAGCCAGCTCAGTCGGCCCGCATCAAGGTTGCCCCGCTCGAAGGGTTCATCGCCAAAATGATCCCAAAGGGCCGCCATGAACACCGCATCGGCATGCCTGTCGACGGTCTTGCGGTCGCGGTAACGCTCGCGCCGCGTCAGGGGCGTCACGCCCTTGGGGTTTGCACGTCGGATGGTGAACTGGAAATCAGAGCCCGGAAGCCGCCCCGGAAAGCCGCGATGCTTCAGCATGGGCGGACCCTCCCGCCGGTAGCCGTGATCGCCGTGCGCACCGCGCCTGTGGCGCGGTTGGACGGGACCGGTCCGGACGTCAGGCGCCCCGCGACCGGTCCCGATCCCGTTTTACTTGTATTTGCCGGTGTAGCTTGGCTCGACCGAGATGGGCTCGGGATCGACCACGACGAATTCTTCTTCCTTGGGCTGCGAGCAGGCTGCCACGAGGGCAACCATGCACAGAGCCAGCATGCTCGTGATGTTCTTCGACATCTGTTTCTCCTGTTACTTTTTCCTGACAGAACGCCCGGACTCCGGACGGCCCGCCTCTTGTACGAGGTACTGGTCACTTGGGTGTGACCGTCTGCAATCATACCGGAAGGCATGTGCGAAACACATCCGGCGCCGCGAAAGAGGGCCGACTGTGTCGGAAAAGACTCAGATTCACGAACGAATGAACTCCGCTCCGCAAGATATTGTGGACGCATCAAAATTCCTCCCAGATGCAGCGGCCGTCGCGGATCGCGAATGTCTCGAAATACTGCACTGTGCCGGGGTCGGATTGACCGAATTCCAGCGGCTTGTCCATCAGCGAGACGATGACCTGCGAGACCTGCTCGCCTGCGTCGGACAGGATCGGCAGCGCCTGAGATTCGCACAGCACGATGAAATCCTGCTGCACGAGATCGAAATCCGCGGTCGCCGCCAGCGCAGGCATGACATAGCGAAACCGCGCCCAGCGCTCTCCGTCCGGCTGCACCTCGACAAAGCCTTCCATCAGCCCCGCCTCAAGGCCCGAGGGCAGTTGCACGCCTGTTCCGGCGGCCTTTGCCACCCCCGGCACAAGGCCAAGCGCCGCAATGGCGGCAACCGCGCCGATCCGCATCATCTGCGCACCTCCGCATGCCGCATCCAGCGTTGACGCGATGCCGGATCGGCCAGCACATCGGCAAGGGCAGCCTGCGCCCAGTGCAGCGGCACCGCCGCATCCAGCGCACCGCCTGCGGTGACATGCATCCCGTCCGGCCCCTGCTCAAGCCTGACGGCGGGCACGAACCCGCGCAGCCGCTGCAGGCGGCGCCAGACATCCTGACGTATCTGATGGGCCAGACGCGCCCGGCCAAGCACCCGGCCAGCCGTTGGCAGCACCGTGCAGGCAGACAGATCGAAGCGCGCAGGCACGCGCCGCGTCAGGGTCAGCACGCTGCCCTCCCGCAGCAGGTGCCAGCCGTCCCGGCCTTTCCCTTGCACATGTCCCGCAGCGCGTGGCATCTGGTGCAGCCCCTCTTTCATCTTGATGAAAACACAGAATATTCCGGGCCTGCCCGCACGCCTCCTCGCGCGCGGGCAAGCCTCTCGTCCCGCCTTACAGCGGGATGTTGTCGTGCTTCTTCCAGGGATTCGTCAGCTTCTTGCTGCGCAGCGCCGCAAAGGCCCGCGCCACCCGGCGGCGCGTGCTGTGGGGCTGGATCACCTCGTCGATGAAGCCACGCTCGGCGGCCACGAAGGGGTTGGCGAAACGATCCTCGTAATCCTTGACGCGACCGGCGATCTTTTCGGGATCGTTCAGCTCGCTGCGATACAGGATCTCGGTCGCGCCCTTCGCGCCCATCACGGCTATTTCCGATGTCGGCCAGGCATAGTTGATGTCGCCCTGCAGGTGCTTGGAGGCCATCACCACATAGGCTCCGCCATAGGCCTTGCGGGTGATCACCGTCACCTTCGGAACCGTCGCCTCGCCATAGGCAAACAGCAGTTTCGCACCATGCTTGATCACGCCGCTATATTCCTGCGTCGTGCCGGGCAGGAAGCCGGGCACATCGACAAGGGTCAGGATCGGGATCTCGAATGCATCGCAGAAGCGCACGAAACGCGCCGCCTTGCGGCTGCTGTCGATATCCAGACAGCCGGCCAGCACCATCGGCTGGTTCGCCACCACGCCCACGCTCTGCCCTTCCAGCCGGATGAACCCGGTGATGATGTTCTTGGCGAAATCCTCCTGGATCTCGTAGAAATCGCCCTCGTCCGCGACCTTCAGGATCAGCTCCTTCATGTCATAGGGCATGTTGGGATTGTCCGGCACCAGCGTATCGAGGCTCATCTCGACGCGGGCGGGATCGTCGAAGAAGGGGCGCACGGGCGGCTTTTCGCGGTTGTTGAGCGGCAGGAAATCCACGAGGCGGCGCACTTCGCTCAGTGCTTCGACATCGTTCTCGAAGGCGCCATCGGCGACGCTTGATTTCTTGGTATGGGTCGAGGCGCCGCCCAGTTCCTCGGCGCTCACGACCTCGTTGGTGACGGTCTTGACCACGTCAGGCCCGGTCACGAACATGTAGGAGCTGTCCTTCACCATGAAGATGAAGTCGGTCATCGCAGGGCTGTAGACCGCGCCACCCGCGCAGGGCCCCATGATCAGGCTGATCTGCGGCACCACGCCCGAGGCCAGAATGTTGCGCTTGAACACCTCGCCGTAAGCGGCCAGCGAGCTGACACCCTCCTGAATGCGCGCACCACCCGAATCGTTGATGCCGATCACCGGCGCGCCGTTCTGCACGGCCATGTCCATGATCTTGCAGATCTTGGCGGCATGGGTTTCGGACACCGATCCGCCCAGCACGGTGAAATCCTGACTGAACACATAGACCATGCGCCCGTTGATCGTCCCCCAGCCGGTGACCACGCCATCGCCGCGCGGCTTGCTGGCCTCCATCCCGAAATCGGTGCAGCGATGGGTCACGAACATGTCGTATTCCTCAAAGCTGTCCTCATCCAGCAACAGCTCGACACGCTCGCGGGCAGTCAGCTTTCCCTTGGCGTGTTGCGCATCGATCCGAGCCTGACCACCGCCCAGGCGGGCCGTGTTGCGCCGCTCCTGAAGTTCCTGAAGGATATCTTTCATCGCCACTTCCCTGCTGCTGGCCTCTCGCGTCGCGCGCGGTCCCGGCCTGTCTCTTCCCGATGGCCGCCCGGTCTTGCAGACGCCCCTCCACCTTGCTGGTATAGGGGCAGGCAAGGCAGGCGCAAAGCAGATTTCGGCAAATTTGCAAATAATTGGCAAGCACCTTGATGCTAATTGCAAAATCGCAAATTCAACCATGTATGGAATGGACTTCCCCCAAGGCGCGCCCTACCCATTTCAACATGCAAGACCCCAAACCGGTCCGCTATCTGGACCGCTCCACATCACCGCATGTCTCGACGCTGATCCTGCTGGCAGGCATCTCGGCCATGGCGATGAACATCTTCCTGCCCTCGCTGCCCGGCATGGCGCTGCATTTCGATGTGAACTACAGCGTGATGCAACTGTCGGTCGCCACCTATCTGGCCATGAGCGCAGTGCTGCAGATCCTGATCGGACCGATTTCGGACAAGATCGGGCGCCGCCCCGTCATCCTGTGGGGTGTGGTCCTTTTCTGTCTGGCGACAATCGGCTGCCTGCTGGCCCCGAACGCCACCGTTTTCCTGATCTTCCGGTCGTTCCAGGCTGTCATCGCCGTCGCCATGGTCCTCAGCCGGGCGGTGGTACGCGACATGTACAGCCAGGACCGCGCTGCCTCGATGATCGGCTATGTCACGATGGGCATGGCCGTGGTGCCCATGGTGGCCCCGGCAATCGGGGGCATCCTTGAAGACGCCTTTGGCTGGCGCGCGAATTTCCTGATGTTGCTGGCCTGCGGCCTTCTGGTTCTGACCATCAGCTGGCGCGATCTTGGTGAAACCGGCGCGCCCACCGAAAATTCGCTGCTGCAACAGTTCCGCGAATATCCCGAACTGCTGAGATCCCCGCGCTTCTGGGGCTATTGCATGGCCTCGGCCTTCGGGTCGGGGGCGTTCTTCGCCTATCTCGGCGGCGCGCCCTTCGTCGGCACACAGGTCTTTGGCCTGACACCCAGCCAACTGGGCCTCTATTTCGCGGCCCCCTCGATCGGGTATTTCCTCGGCAACTGGGCAACCGGGCTGCTGGCGGCGCGCAAGGGCGTCAACACCATGGTGCTTTGGGGCACGCTGTTCTCGACCCTTGGCATGGCCCTGTCGCTGATCGTCAGCTACGCCGGCCATTCCAGCCCGATGGTGTTTTTCGGCTTCATGAGCCTTGTGGGCATCGGCAACGGCATGACCATCGCAAATGCAACGGCAGGCATGCTGTCGGTGCGCCCGCATCTGGCCGGCACCGCCTCGGGCCTGGGCGGCGCGATCATGATCGGGGGCGGCGCGGGCCTTTCGGCGCTGGCGGGCGCGCTTCTGAAACCGGGACGGGGCGAGTTTCCGCTGGTCTGGATCATGTTCGTGACATCGGCGCTGGCCGTGGCCGCCATCCTCTACGTGATCCGGCGCGAGCGTCAGCTGGGCCTCTGACGCCGCTTGCCTGCACCGCTTTGCAAAGCTACGCTGGATGCGTCGCAACAGTTTGCAAAGATACCCGGATGGCCACCCAGAAACTCTATGCCGGTGCGAAACTGCGCGAGACGCGGCAGCGCCTTGGCCTGACCCAGAAGGAGTTTGCCGGCAAGCTGGGTGTCTCGCTGCCCTATCTGAACCAGATGGAGAACAACAATCGCCCCGTGTCCACGGGTGTGGTTCTGGCGCTGGCGCAGGAATTCGGCTTTGACGTCACCGAACTCAGCACCGGCGACAGCGAACGGCTTGTTTCGGACATGCGCGAGGCGATGGCCGATCCCGTTTTCGCCGAGAATGCGCCCCCACTGGCAGATCTGCGCCTGACCGCCTCGAACGCGCCCGCCCTCGCGCGCGCCTTTCTCGACCTGCACCGCGCCTACCGCCAAACCCACGAGCGCCTGGCCTCTCTGGACGAAGCTTTGGGCCGCGAGGATGCCCGCACCCAGCCATCCCCCTGGGACGAGGTACGCGATTTCTTTCACTATTGCGACAATTACATCGATGCCGTCGATCGCGCAGCCGAGCGTTTCGCGAGCCAGGCCACCGGCAGCGGAATCCGTATCCACGCCCAAAGGACGCTTGAAGACAGCGGCATAAGCATTTCATTTCAGGATATTTCCACGATCCGCCACTTCGATCCGGTCACCCGTCGCCTGACGCTGTCATCGCGCGCGCAGCCTGAAACCCAAGGGTTCCAGTTGCTGTTGCAGCTTGCCCTTATCAAACAGGAGGCCCTGATCGAGGCGACACTGGATCTTGCACGGTTCCAGTCGGAACAGGCGCGCGCCATTGCCAAGATCGGGCTTGCGACTTTCTTCGCCGGTGCAGCGCTCATGCCCTATGGTGCGTTTCAGACGGCGGCACATGAAACTCGGCACGACCTTGAACTGCTGGCCCATCGTTTCGGCGCCTCGATCGAACAGGTGGCGCATCGGCTATCGACCCTGCAGCGACCGGGCGCCAAGGGGATCCCCTTCTTTTTCGTGCGTGTGGATCAGGCCGGGACCATCACCAAGCGTCATTCCGCGACGCGGCTGCAATTCGCCCGCTTCGGCGGGGCCTGCCCGCTGTGGAATGTCCACCGCGCCTTCGAAACGCCTGGCCGCTTTCTGCGCCAGTTGGCCGAAACCCCGGATGGCGTGCGCTACATCAGTCTGGCGCGGGACGTGTCGAAACCGGGCGGCAGCTTTGGCGCGCCGACCCGGCGCTTCGCCATCGCCCTTGGCTGCGAGGTGCGCCACGCGGCCGACCTTGTCTATGCCGACGACATGGACCTTGCCAATCCGCGCGCGTTCGAGCCGATCGGAATCTCCTGCCGGATCTGCGAGCGAAAGGACTGCCACCAGCGCTCGGTCCCGCCGCTGGAGCGCAGGCTCAGCATCAATTCGGACGAACGCGGCGTTCTGCCCTATCGTGTTGATTGAAAATGGAAAAGGCGCGGAAGACCCCTCCCGCGCCCCTGATCCGACACAACGGGCCGATCAGTCCTTGAGATAGCTGTAGATCTGGTCCTTCAGCGTTGCGCGTGTCTTGCGCATCTCGACTTCCGCCAACTCCTCGACCGGTTCGACATTGGTCTCGGCCCGGTGCACGGCGCGGTTGATCTTGTGGTATTCCTCGGCAAGGCGCGCGAAATGCCCGTCCGACAGTTTCAGCGTGGCAATGCGGGCTGCATGTTGGGGGAATTCGTCCTGTAGTTCATGGGGTGTGTTGGACATCGCGCCTGTCTCCTTCAAGTTGCGTTGCCTGACCCTAGCCCGTCTCTCGGCCCCGCACCTTGAGACAGATCAAACTGCAGGGATCCGTCACGACATCTCGGCACCATATTCCAGTACGATCGGCACGATGATTTCTTCCTCGTCCATCAGGTGCCGGTCGAGGAACGTCTTGAACCCTTCCTGCGCCGCCAGCAACCGGCCCGCCTCGTCGCGGGCGGAGCCTCCCGTTTGCAGCGCGCGCAGCACCTTGTTGGTGTGATCCGCAAGGCTGTTCAGATGATGGTCCAGCGCATGGTGATCGGCATCGAGGATCTCGAAAGCCTGTTCCAGCCGCGAATCCATCGCCATGAACTGCGGAAAGTAATGCTGATCCTCGATCTGGTGATGCCCGTGCAACTGGTTCAGGAAGAACCCGGTATAGCGCGACAATTCCGGACCATAGCGCGTGGCCTTGCCGTCCAGATGCGCCTGTGTGTCAACGATCACCTTGTCCAGCACCTGCCGGAACATCAGGTGCCGTTCCAGCCAGAAGGACGTCAGATCGTTGAAATTCATGTGCCCGCGCCATTCCGCGCGCGGATAGCGATCGGCCAGCACACGCAGATGCTCGGGCAGGCCCTTGCGGGTCTCGATGGAAAAAGGCTCTGTCATGCGGCCAAGAATAGCCCCCTTGCACCAGAAATACAGCCCATCCCGGACGCACAATGGATGTGCAGGATTGGACCCTCTCCGGGGGCGTCTTCTTGCCTGAAATATCCTCGGGGGGGATGGTCGGCCGCAGGCTGACCATGGGGGGCAGACAGCCCCCCGTCCGGCAGGGGTCAGCGGCGCGCCGCGCGCCAGCCTGCCGCTTCGGCCTCGGCCGCTGAACAGAACCACCGCTCGCCCTGCGCGGTGTTGATCCGGGTGCGGTCATAATGCTCCTGCCCCGGACGATGATAGATCCGCTCGCCCTTGGCCGAGATGTTTCCCTTGATGTTGCAGTCACTTGCAACCCGCTGCTGCGGCACAGGCGCCGCAGACTGCCCGTTCTGCCGATAGGTCGCGGGATTCTGGACATTCATCGCCCAGAGACCACGATCCGCCGCCGCGGCCTGTTTTTCGATCAGGTCGTAATCCATCGCATAGCGCCGGTAGGCGAATGCCAGCCCTTCGGCGACAAGGGCGGCCCCCATGTCCTCGCCACCCACCGTGCAACGCGCGACGGTCCGGCCATAGCGATCCTGATCCAGCGGAGTGCAGACAGCCTTGCGCCCCTGATAACGGGCCCTGACTTCGCGGCTGACCCAGGCCCCGCAGGCCCAGGATTTGCCCTGCTCGGTATTGCAGGTCTGGCTGGCTTCCGGTGCGTCGATACCATGCAGGCGGATGCGTGTGCCCGCGACCTCGATCGTGTCCCCATCGATCACCCGAAGCGGACCTGTCACAGATCCCGCCATGGCAAACGACGCAACCAGCAGGCAGACGGCAAAAATGAATATCGCAACGATCCTTGACATGCATCCGATATCAAACGGATTTTTCGCCCGCGCAACCCAAAGTTTAATTAGTCATTAACATTCATTAACCAACTGTGAAGTAGGCGACAGATGATTGCCCCGCCGCCTTATCGCTGGGTTGCCTGCCAATCGGGATGGATCCAGGGCCGGTGGTTGTCCGAAGGCAGCGGGTCACGCCCCAGCAGGTGATCGCTGACCTTCTCGCCCACGAGGATCGACGGCGCATTCAGGTTTCCGTTGGTGATGCGCGGGAAGATGCTGCTGTCGGCCACGCGCAGCCCCTCGACCCCGATCACGCGCGCCTGCGGATCCACGACCGCATCCGCATCATCGGCGCGCCCCATCCGGCAGGTGCCGCAGGGATGATAGGCGCTTTCGGCATGCTCGCGGATGAAGTCATCCAGTTCGGCATCGCTCTGTAGCGCCGCGCCGGGCTGGATCTCGTGCTTCACGAAGGGTTTGAACGACTCCTGCCCGAATATCTCGCGGGTCAGGCGGATGCATTGGCGGAACTCCCACCAATCCTGCGGATCGGACATGTAGTTGAACCGGATCAGCGGATCAGCGACCGGATCGGCCGAGCGCAGCGTCACCGCCCCGCGCGAGGCGCTGCGCATCGGGCCGACATGGGCCTGAAAGCCATGCCCCTCGGCCGCGATCTTGCCATCGTAGCGCACGGCGATGGGCAGGAAATGGAACTGGATATCGGGATAGTCGATGCCCGCACGCGACCGGATGAAGCCGGCGCTTTCAAACTGGTTGCTGGCCCCCAGCCCGGTGCCGGTGAACAGCCATTGTGCACCCACAAGCGCCTTGCCCCAGAGGTTCCAGTATTTGAACAGGCTGACAGGCTGGCTGGCCGCCATCTGGATATATAGTTCCAGATGATCCTGAAGGTTGGCGCCCACGCCGCGCCGGTCCGCCACCACATCGATCCCGTGCTCGCGCAGATGCGCGGCAGGGCCGATCCCCGACAGCATCAGGAGCTTGGGTGAATTGATCGACGAGGCCGCCAGCACCACCTCGCGCCGCGCGCGGATCACTTCGGTCTTTCCGCCACGCCCGACCTCGACCCCGGTGGCGCGGCCATTCTCGATCACGACGCGGCGCGCGAAGGCGCGGATCAGCGTGCAATTCGGCCGCTTCAGCGCAGGTTTCAGATAGGCATTGGCCGCCGACCAGCGCCGCCCACGGAAGACCGTCTGCTCCATCGGGCCGAAACCCTCCTGCCGTTCGCCGTTATAATCCTCGGTCACCCCGTAACCGGCCTGTCGACCGGCTTCGACGAAGGCATGGAAAAGCGGGTTCTTGCGCGGTCCGCGCGTCACATGCAGCGGGCCATCGGTGCCGCGCCATCCCGCCTGCCCGCCATGCGAATGCTCCATCCGCCGGAAATAGGGCAACACATCGGCATAGCCCCAGCCATCCGCGCCCTGATCGCGCCAGTGGTCATAGTCGCGCGCGTGACCGCGCACATAGACCATGCCGTTGATGCTGCTGGACCCGCCGATCACCTTGCCGCGCGGCACCGCCAGACGGCGGTTGTTCAGGTTCGGCTCGGGCTCTGACCGATAGCCCCAGTCATAGCGGCGCATGTTCATCGGATAGGACAGGGCCGCCGGCATCTGGATGAAGGGTCCGGCGTCCGAGCCGCCATGCTCGATCACCAGCACCGAGGCCCCCGCCTCGGCCAGCCGATAGGCCATGGCGCAGCCCGCGCTGCCTGCCCCCACGATTACGAAATCCGCTTCCATCGTCACTGTCTTTTGTCCTGTCCGTCTCAATGATCACCCGACCCCGATCCGCCATGCCGGCGTGGGGTGGGCGGGT
>JBFHIW010000069.1:0-13954 GCA_041596235.1 Paracoccaceae bacterium | reverse complement strand
GCAGCGAAGGGGACGTTGCGGAAATAGATTACGCAAACGCGTCATATCAATTTCGGCATATCAGACATAGGCCTGCGCGGCGCGGCGTATGTGATCGCGCAGCAGCGCGGCCTCGGGCGTGGGATTGCGGTCACTGGCATAGGTCATGCCGACAGAGCCCATGAGTTCTTCGCTCTGCAGGCCCAGCCGCACCAGCCGGCCCTCGGCCAGCTCGCCGCGCACCGCACCAAGGGGAACACAGGCTACAGCGTGATTGAACGACAGGAAGGCGCGGGTGAACTCGAAGGAAACCGTCTCGATCTTGTTGGGAAAGGGACCATAGCCGCGCGCGGTCACGAACTTGTCCAGCTCCATGCGGATGATCGTGCCGGGCATCGGCACCACGACCAGACCGGCCCGGATGTCTTCAAGCGTCACCTCGTCAGGGGTTGCCGCGAAGGGATGATCGCGATCGACCACGAAGATCAGTGGCTCGAAGTACAAATGCTCGAACCGGACGCCGGGCATGTAGTCCAGCGCCAGCAGCCGCCCGATCAGAAAATCGATCTCGGCCCGGTGCAGACGCGCCACAAGCTCGGGGATCGAGGCCCAGTAGAGGCGCAGATCGACCTCTGGCGCCTCGGCTTTGAAAGCGGCCGCAGCCTCGACCGCGAGGGTGCGCGAGACATTGGGCAGCATCCCGATCGCCACGACCGGCACGGGCGAGCCGCCCGCCGCAAGCCGCGTGCCCGCCTCGAGTTGCGACAGCGCGGTATCGACATGCCGGCGCAGGGCCGTGCCTGCCTCGGTCAGGGACAGACCGCGCCCGGTGCGGTGAAACAAGGGCTGGCCAATCAACGCCTCAAGCTCGGACAGGGTGCGCGACAGGGCGGGCTGTGAACTGCCAAGTTGTTCGGCGGCGGCCGTCACCGACCCGTGCAGGGCGACGGCCTGAAAGCAACGCAGGTGGCGCATGCGCAGCCTGGAAAACGCCTGGTTCATGATCGACCTTGCCATGCTGGAGGGGTGCCGGACAGGTGATCAAAGAACCCCTCCGCCCCGCCCCTGTCAAGCGGGGCGGGCGGATACGCGGCATTGCCAGTCGCTGCGGCCCGACTTAGGCTTTTGCGGAAAACCCAAGGAGGCCGGATTGCCCAGGATCGCCCGTATCGAGACCTTCCACACCGAATTCGTCTGTTTCGTCCGCATCACCGCCGATGATGGCGTGTTCGGCTGGGGGCAGACCTCGACCTATAACGCCGACATCACGGCGCTGGTGCTGCATCGTCAGATCGTGCCCTGGGCACTGGGGGCGAATTGCGAGGACATTGCCGGGCTGGTGCATCTGATCGAGAGGCGCGAGCACAAATATCCCGGCACCTATCGCTGCCGCGCGCTGGCGGGGCTGGATACGGCCCTGTGGGACATGGCGGGGCGGCGGGCGGGAAAACCCGTGGCCAGCCTGCTGGGCGGCGCGCCCGGCCGCATCCGCGCCTATGCGAGTTCGATGAAGCGCGACATCACGCCCGCGCAGGAAGCCGAGCGCCTGACACGGCTATGCGCCGAGCAGGGCTTTACCGCCGCCAAGTGGCGTATCGGCGCGGAATGCGGCGAGGACGTGGATGAATGGCCCGGTCGCACGGAAGAAATCATTCCGGTGATGGCCCGCGCCCTTGGCGACGGGATCGACAAGCTGGTCGATGCGAATTCCGGCTTTTCGGTGCCGCGCGCCATTGCCGTGGGCCGGATGCTGCAGGATCACGGGATCGGGCATTACGAGGAACCTGTCCCCTACTGGGATCTCGACGCCACCCGCGCCGTGACCGAGGCGCTTGAGGTCGATGTGACTGGCGGCGAACAGGACTGGGACCTTGCGACATGGACACGGATGATCGACATGCGTGCCGTGGATGTGGTGCAACCCGACGTGATGTATCTGGGCGGCATGGCGCGGACCTTGCAGGTGGCGCGTATGGCCGACGCAGCCGGACTGCCCTGCACGCCCCATGCGGCCAACCTGTCGCTGGTGACCATGTGCACCATGCACCTGCTGGCGGCGATCCCGAATGCGGGCAAATATCTGGAACTGTCGATCGAGGGTGACGACTATTACCCGTGGCAGCGCGACCTGTTTCTGGGCCAGCCTTTCGCGGTGTCGGACGGGCATGTGACCGTCGCGGATACACCCGGCTGGGGGCTGGAGGTGAACCCCGTCTGGCTGGAGCGCGCCACCTATACAGAGGCGGCGCTGGACAGTTTCCGGCCCAGCGCCTACGGCGCGCTCTATCACAAGGCCAGCGGCACCTGACGCGTTACAACAGCGCCTTTGCCATCATCATGTGCACGCCCTTCTCGCGGTTGACGGTCTGGGTGATCCGCAGATCGCCCGCCAACGAGCACAGCATATACGCCTCTTCGCGCGAGATGCCGGACCGCACGGCGACCAGCGTGATCATGCGGCGCAGCGCGATCTCGACGCAGGTATCCAGATCGGCATGCATCCCCATGGTGATCAGATGGGTCGGGGTTTCCGCCTCGGGGTATGTCACGTCCATGTCGCGGCGGATGGTCAGGCGGAAGCGCCCCTGCAAGGCGGTTTCGATCGCGGTCACGCAAACCTCGCCATCCCCCTGCGCCCCATGCCCGTCACCGCAGGAAAACAGCGCCCCCTCGGCCATGACCGGCAGGTAAAGCGTGGTGCCCGCCACTAGCTCCTTGTTGTCGAGGTTGCCACCATGGGCGCGCGGCTCGATCGTGGAAATCCGCCCCCATGCGGCAGGCGGGGCCACGGCCATCACGCCAAAAAAGGGCGACAGCGGCAGTTTCAACCCCCAGGGCAGCGTCGCCTCGGACCGCGCGGCATCCAGCGGAACGGTCATGTGGTGATACTGCGGGAAATCCTGCGGCAAGGTGCCCGAGAGGGGCCGGATGAAGGTATAGCCCCAGTTCTGGCGCAGCCGCACATCAAGGATATCGACCTGCAGGACGTCGCCCGGCATGGCGCCTTCCACGGCCACAGGCCCGGTCAGAATATGGCCCGGCACAGTGGGCACGCCGGCCGCGTGAAGCTCCAGCAATTCGGGCGGCACGTCGAAGCCCGGCCCCGGCAGGACATTGGGCCCGCCCGAGACGGTGTTGATGGTCACCTCATCGCCGCTTGCCACGGTGGCCACAGCCGGCAGATCGGCATTGAAAAAACCCCAATGGCAGGTCTTCGGGCCGGCGTTCACGATCATTGGAAATATCCTTGCTGCTTGGGTTTTCACCCGTTGCAGCGGTTCTACGTGAGCCTGCGCGGAATTGGAAAGCAGAACTGCGCAGCCCGCCGCCGTTGCGGCCGCAATGGGCGAAAAACGGGCCAACCCGGCGTCAGGCCGTCAAATCCGGGCGATCAGGCCACATAATTCTTGCGCCCTCCGCGCAGGACCGTGAAAGTTGAGGGCATGACGACATCAATACCTCTCGTTGTCTTTTCCGACCTTGACGGGACCTTGCTGGACCATGTCACCTATGATTGGGGACCGGCAAGACCCGCGCTTGCGGAACTGGCCCGGATCGGTGCGCCTGTCGTGCTGTCCAGCAGCAAGACCGCCGCGGAAATCATCCCCCTGCAAACGCAGATGGGCCTGACGGGTCATCTGGCCATTTGCGAGAACGGCTGCGGCCTGATCGGTGCGGGCCAAGCCACCGGAACGGGCAGGCATGCCGCCCTGCGCCTGGAACTGGATCGCCTGCGCCCGGCGCTCAGGCAGGGCTTTCGCGGCTTTACCGACATGGATCTGTCCGAGGTGATGGACCTGACGGGCCTGTCACGCGATGACGCGGAACGGGCCAAGACGCGCGACTTCTCCGAGCCGGGCCTCTGGCTGGGTGACGAGGCCGGGCGCTTGGCTTTCCTCGATGCCCTGCAGATGCGCGGCCTGCGGGCCAGACAAGGGGGCCGCTTCCTGACCCTGTCCTTCGGCGGCACAAAGGCCGACCGGATGGCCGAGGTGATCGCCCATTATCGCCCGGAGCGGACGATCGCCCTGGGCGATGCCCCGAATGACATCGAAATGCTTGAGGCGGCCGATATCGGCGTGATCGTCCACAATCCGCATCACAGCCCCCTGCCCCGCCTTCATGGCGAGGACACAGGACGGATCATCCGCACGGATCGGCCCGGCCCGACAGGCTGGAACAAGGCCGTTCTGGCGCTACTCGACAGGCTTGGCCTGCACAGGGAAAGGCAAGGTCATGGTTGACTTTCATCAGAACGGGCACATCGCCACGCTACATAATCTGCGGACGCGGGATCTGTCCGACATGACCTATGAACTTGAGACCTTCGCGCAGACCCGCAAGATGGCGCTGATCCTGCCTTGCCTGTTCTCGGAGCTGGAGACAGAGGCGATGCCCCGGATCCTGTCCGAGCTGTCGCGCGTCACCTATCTGCACAGGATCATCATCGGTCTGGACAAGGCGGATGAGGGCCAGTTTCGTCAGGCGCGACGGTTTTTCGCGGAGCTTGGCCAGAACCATGTGGTCATCTGGAACGACAGCCCCCGGATGCTTGAGATGGAAGAGCGGCTGGCCGCCATGGGGCTTGGCCCGGCAGAACCCGGCAAGGGCAAGAATGTCTGGACCTCGATCGGCTATCTGATCGGTTGTCAGGACAGCGCGGTGATGGCGATCCATGATTGTGATATCCTGACCTATACGAATGAAATGCTGGCGCGGCTGATCTATCCGGTCGCCAACCCGACCTTCCCGTTCCAGGTCGCCAAGGGTTATTACGCGCGCATCGGGCAGGACAAGCTGAACGGGCGGGTCACACGGCTGCTGGTCAGTCCGCTGTTGATCGCGCTCAAGCGGGTGGTGGGGGATCGCGACTATCTCGATTATCTGCGCAGCTTTCGCTATCCGCTGTCCGGCGAATTCGCGATGCGCAGCAATATCCTGCCCGATCTGCGCATTCCCTCGGACTGGGGGCTGGAAATCGGCGTGCTGTCCGAGGCCTGGCGCAACCTGGCACCCTCGGCCGTCTGCCAGGTCGAAATCGCGGATGCCTATGATCACAAGCATCAGACCCTCAGCCCCGAGGACGCGACAACCGGGCTGAACCGGATGTCCACCGATATCTGCAAGGCGATCTTTCGCAAGCTGGCAGCGGATGGCACCGTGTTCACCAACAATGTGTTCCGCACCCTCAAGGCCACCTATTACCGCAGCGCGCTGGACCTGCTGGAGGCCTATCATTCAGACGCGAAGATGAATGGCCTGACTCTGGACCGCCACGGCGAGGAAGCCTCGATCGAACTTTTTGCCGAGAACATCATGCGCGCGGGCCAGACCTTTCTGGAGAACCCGCACGAAACCCCGTTCATTCCGACATGGAACCGGATCCATGCGGCGGACCCGGACTTCCTGCGCGATCTTCAGAGCGCGGTCGCGCGGGATGCAGAAGAGCATCAGTAGCGCAGGTTACTGATCCAGAGGCATTGATAGGGGGCCAGAACGATGTCCTGATCCGTGATCGGGGCACCTGTCAGAAGATCAGTCCAGGCTTCGTCGTCGATCAGATTCAGGCGCATGATCGGCAACGTCACCGTATCGGCGCTGACATTGTGCAGCGCGAAAACCGACTGCTGCCGGTCAAGGCTTTGCCGCCACAGCCCGAACAGGCGGTCATCACCGGTATGGATCGTGAATTGCGTCGCATTGGGATGGAACGCGGCCTGCCGGCGCCGGATGCGCAAGCGCAGCTGCAGCCCTTCCAGAACCTGTGCCTGATCGGTCGCGGGGTCCGCAAGCTGCTCTTGCAGCGCAGGATAATCCCAGCGATGCCGATTGATCGCCCGGTTCATGCCGCGCTTTTCGACGCTGTCATGATCGTTCGGGGTCGCCAGCATCGAATGGATATAGAAGGCGGGAATGCCCTCCAGCGACATCACGATGGTCTGCGAACACAGAAAGCGCGCGATATGGTGATCGTCCGGCCCCTCGAAGGTCTGGCGCATCGCGTCAAAGAAGGTGGTGTTCAACTCATAGGGCGCCTCGCCCCCGTCGGGCAGGGCGCGCATGGACACCAGCCCGCCGATCCGCTGCACGGTCTGGATCACCGCGGCCTGATCCGCGGCGGACAAAAGCCCCTCGGCCGGTCGCATCCCGATCCCGTCATGGCTGGCGGTGAAATTCAGATAGGCGCAGCCCAGCGGCGCGGGCGGCATCCTGCGTTGCCATTCCACAAGGTGCCGTGCCGACCCGGACATCATCGCATGCAGGATCAGCGGCGGCAGGGGGAAGTTGTAGATGACATGCGCCTCGTCGCCCTTGCCAAAATAGCTGAGGTTCTCGGCCTTGGGGACATTGGTCTCGGTCACAAGGATCACGGGCTCGACCGCGTAATCACACAGCAGCCGGATCAGCTTCACGATGGCATGGGTCTGGGGCAGGTGGACCGATGGCGATCCGACCTCTTTCCAGATGAAGGCCACCGCATCCAGCCGTATGATCCGCACTCCGTTGTCCAGATGCAGCCGGATGATGCGCAGGAATTCCAGCAAGACCTCGGGGTTGCGGAAATCAAGGTCGATCTGGTCATGGCTGAAGGTGCACCAGACATGGCGCAGGCCGTTCGCCGTCTCGACCGGTTGCAACAGCGGCGTGGTGCGCGGGCGCACCACCATGCTCAGATCATCCTCGGGCGAGGCCTCGAAGAAGAACCGGTCGTGGGGCGGCTTGCCCTGCCTGTAGGCGTTGAACCAGGGGCCCTGGCTGGACACATGGTTCAGCACGAGGTCTGACATCAGCTTGAAGGTCCCGGCGATCCGGTTGATGTCGGGCCAGTCGCCCAGTTGCGCGTTGACCGCGCGAAAATCGGTCACGGCGAACCCGTCATCCGAGGTAAAGGGAAAGAACGGCAGCACATGGACGCCGTTGACCACGTCGCGCAGGTAGCGGTGAAGGAAATCGTTCAGCAGGTCCAAGGGCTTGTGCGCCCCGTCCAGCAGCGAATTTCCATAGGTGATCAGCAGCGCATCGCCCTGAGACCACAGCCGGTTGTCCCTGGCCCGGGCCCGTTTGCGGCGATGCAGGTCATCAGGCCAGAAAGCGGCCATGCACTGGCGCGCCAGATCGGCGGGATCATGATCCGGGTAGATGCGCGCCACCAGTGCGGCCAGCGCGCGGTCGAATGAATGCGTATCGGACTTTTTCGGGGCCTGGGTATCCATCAGGCCAGCCAAGCACATCCTTGCCGCGCTGACAAATCTCAGTCGACATCTCTGGCAGGGTGATCATGAAATGCCACGGCAAGGCGGCATGTTCCGATCATCTTTGCAGCAGGCTTGCCCTTTTCCGGTCAGAACCTTGCCGCCGCCCTGTCCCGCCAAAGCCGATTCAATCCGACACTGCCCCGGTCAGGTATTCGTCAACCGGCTTTCCAGAAGCTCGCCCTTGTCCTGCAGCAAAGGGTAGGCGATCATCGCAAAGGATGTGTTCAGCATTTTCAGGGCGCGCAGAAGGTCGATGTGGATCGCACTGGTCTCGAAGGTTTCGGTCATGCCCTTGCGCAAGCGTTTCAGATGCCGACGCTGCAGGTTCTGTTCAAGCTCGCGCACCTTTTGCTTCTGCTCAACCAGTTCCCGCGCAAGGCCTATGTCTTCGGACATGAGGACCGAAATCCCCTGTTGCACGTTGCGCAGCACCACGTCGTGAAAATCCATCAGCTCTTGCCAGCCTTCAGGCGAAAACTGAACGCCCTCGGCGTCCTTGCGCTTGGCAAGATCGACCATCTTGCGCGCGACCATATCCGCGCCAGCCTCGAGGTTGACGGCGATACCGGACAGGTCGAAGGCGCGTGTTCCGGTATCCTCGTCCGGATCGTTGCTTCGCACCCGCGACAAATACGTCCGGGTATCGAGCGAGATCCGGGCGACATTCTGCATCTCGGTCCGCAGTCTTTGCGCCACCGCTTCATCATGATGCTCGAAAAGTCCGATGGCCTCGCGCATCATGACCTCGATCCTGTTGCCCATCTCGACAAGTTC
The DNA here is from genome assembly GCA_041596235.1 of Paracoccaceae bacterium. Classification (GTDB taxonomy): domain Bacteria; phylum Pseudomonadota; class Alphaproteobacteria; order Rhodobacterales; family Rhodobacteraceae; genus Seohaeicola. Next base: position 5,945 of record JBFHIW010000069.1, on the reverse strand, counting down.
GCGCTGCGCACATGCAAAGGCACGCCGGGGTTGATCCTGAACCGATGGATCCAGCAGGCTGCGCCAATTGCCCTCGCCATTCGGGCTGACGGGATCGGCGACAAGGATACGTGCCGCCCGCATCAGGGGACCCACAAGCGGCAGGCAGACCACGAGCAGCAGCAAATTGAACAAGACATGAAGATGCAGCGCCTGTTGCCCCGCGTTTGCGCCAAGCCACCCGGTCGGGACGTCGAAATTGGACAGCACGAATAGCGCGATGGCCGCCCCGCCACCCCGCAGAAGCAGGTTGGACCAGACCACCCGGCGCACTGCGGCCTCGGCCTGCAGGGTCAGGAAAAACGCGATCAGCGACCCGCCCAGATTGGCGCCAAGCACCATGGCAAAGGCGGCCTCGACGGGTAGCAGACCCTGCGCCGCAAGGGTCGCGAACAGCAGAACGGCCGCCACGCTGGAATGCACCAGCCAGGCAAAAAGCGCGGCGATGAGAAATGAGGATATCGCATCGCCCGCAAGATAAAGCATCGCGGCCTGCGCCCCGGGGTTATCGGTCAGGGGCAGGCTCGCATTCCGGATCAGATCGAGCGACAGGAAGATGAGGGCCAGACCGATCAGGATTCGCCCGATCTGGCGCAACCGGCGGTCGGAACTTCGCAGGAAAATCAACACGCCGCACAGCATCAGCAGAGGCGTCACCGCTGCCACGCGCGAGTTGAGGATGAGCGCCACGATGGCAGAGCCAAGATCCGCCCCCAGCATGATGGCAAGCCCCGAGAGGCTTCCGATGGCACCGGCCGAGACGAACCCCGCCATCAGGACAGCGACAGCGGTAGAGCTTTGCATCAGGATCGCGGCTGCCGCCCCGGACGAGGCCGACGCCAGCCGGTTCGCCGTCGACCGGCGCAGCCAAAGCCGCAGATGCCGCCCGAACGCCCGCTCGAACCCGGTACGCACCAACCGAACCGCCCAGATGAGCAGCGCCGCCGCAGCGGCCATGTTCAATACAAAAAGGATCGGTGTGTTCGCCATCAGTTCACGTGTTTTAAAGAAATCGGAAAGCGGATCGCCATCATGTCAAAACCTGAAAGGCCCGCTGCCATGATCCAGTGGCAAAGCCACCCATACACCGTTCGGTGCCGTATCCACCACAGCAAATCCGGTCGGGCCCGACATGAACCCCACAGAGGCATCCACGCGTCGGTCAAGCGCAAAGGCGCTGCAAAGGGATGGTCCGGTGCAGACCGAATGCCGCCCAAGGTGTCCGTGAAAGACGCCATGCACATGCCCCGCGACAATCCGCAAAGGGTCGACGCGCCGGGCAAGGCAATGGCCAAGGTCTTCGGGGTTCTGCAATGCGATGGCGTCCATGAAGCGAATGCCCGTGCGCAAGGGCGGATGGTGCAGGGCCACCAGCACAGGTCGGCCCTCTGCCCCATCCAGAGCCTGCTCCAGCAGGTCAAGGCTCTCGCGGCGCAACAGGCCACCGCCCTGCCCCTCGACCAGAGTATCAAGGCCGATAACGCGGGTATCGCCGATGTCCTGAACCCAGTCGATCAGACCGGTTTCGGGGATAAAGGACAGATCACCGAAACAGTCCCTGACCCCCTCGCGGGTATCGTGATTGCCGGGCACCACCAGAAGCGGCAAGCCCAGCCTGTCAAGTTCGGCGCGCGCCCTGTCATAGCTTGCAGCGGTTCCATCATCGCTGATGTCACCGGTCACGATGACCGCATCGATCGGCCCGATGGCGGGCAGCCGGGACAACAGCACATCGACCGCTTGCCCCAAAAGGGTCGGCGTATCCAGCCGCCCCGAGGCCAAGGTGCCCGGCGCAACCACATGCAAATCCGAAAGCTGCAGAAAACGTGCCATCGCTCACTTGATCCCGGCGCGCAGGAAAGCCTGCACGAACTGGCGCTGGAAGACCAGAAACGCGACCAGCAAAGGCGCAACCGACATCATCGTGGCCGCAGAGATCACGGAAATATCGACGCCGTTCTCAGGGGCGCCAAAGATCGACAAGCCAACCGTCAGCGGCCGCGTATCCGGCGAATTGGTCACGATCAGCGGCCAGAGGAAATTGTTCCAGTGCGTCGACACTGACACCAGCGCATAGGCAAGATAGGTCGGCCGCGCCAGAGGCACGTAGACGCGCCACAGGATCCCGAACCATCCGCACCCCTCGACGCGCGCGGCCTCATGCAGTTCGATCGGCACACCCTTGAACGCCTGCCGCATCAGGAAGATGCCAAAGGCCGACGCCATGTAGGGCATCCCCACGCCAAGGATCGAGTCGAACAGACCAAGCCGCGACACCATCGCGTAGTTTTCGACGATCAGCACTTCGGGCAGGATGAAAAGCTGCATCAAGACAAGGATGAACACGAAATCACGCCCCGGAAACCGGACCTGTGCAAAGGCAAAGCCTGCAAGCGTCGTGACAATGAACTGTCCGATCAGGATCACCGTGACCAGCAGGAAGGTGTTCAGGAAATACTGCAACCACGGCGCACCGGCCCAGGCGGTGCGGAAATTGTCCAGCGTCCAGGGGGCTGTCACGTTGAAGTTGACCGCATCCGAGGTCGAATGAAAGGCTGCCCAGAAGGCAAACAGCAAGGGCGAGATCCAGATGACCGCCAGCAAAAGCGCCCCGAATGCCTCGATATGTCGGAAAAGCGCGCTCATTGGTAATGGGTCCGTTTGTCCAGAATGGTGAATTTGATCCCGGCGACGATCCCCAGAACGACCAGCACCATAATGGTCATGGCCGCCGCATGTGGCGCATCGAAGAAGGCAAACGCCATTTCCCAGATGTAATAGAGGATCAGCTTCGAGGCGTCGTTCGGGCCACCCTTGGTCAGGATGAACAGATGGTCGATCAGCTTCACCGAATTGATCAGCGCATTCACCATGATAAACAGCGTCGTCGGCATCAGCAGCGGCAGCACGATCCGGCGGGTATAGGTCCAGCGGCTGGCACCCTCGATATCGGCGGCCTCCTTCAGATCCTCGGGAATGGTCTGCAGCGCGGCAAGATAGAAGATCATGAAGAACCCGGCCTCTTTCCAGATCGTCACCACGATCACGGCCCAAAGCGCGGTTTCAGGCTGACCCAGCCAGTTGACCGATGGCAGGCCGAACAGCGATCCGATCTGATCGAGCACGCCAAGTCCGGGGGTGTAGAAGAACAGCCACAGGTTGGCCGCGGCGATCATCGGCAGGACTGTCGGCGTGAAATAGGCCGTCCTGACGAAGCCACGTGCCGGAATTTTCGAATTCGCCCAAAGGGCCATGCCAAGCGCGATGGCGATGGAAATCGGGATCGTGGCCCCGGCATAGATCAGGTTGTTGGTGACCACCTTCCAGAAGGTCGGGTCGGCAAACAGGTCGGTGTAGTTCTCGACACCCACGAACTCGCTGGGACGCCTGCGTGTGCCACGACTGAACAGGCTGGACCAGAGCGTCGCAAGGGACGGGTAGAATGCGAAGGTCGTCAAAAGGATCGCGGCAGGTGAAAGCAGCAGCCAGCCATATATGACTTGCCTGCGGCGCTCGATATTCACGTGCTGGGCCATGGATCGACCTTTCGCCTTTAGATGGGGCAGGTGCCGGGCCGTGGCCCGACACCCTGGTGATGCTTACTGATAGTCCTTCAGCAACCGCACTGCGGCTTGCTGTGCCTCGGCCAGTGCATCGGCTGGCGACTTGGCACCGGTCAATGCGGCCTGAATGGCGTTGTTCAGCCCTTCGCGCACCCTTGCGGTCTCGAAGGTCGAGAACTCGGCCACGGCGTTTTCAAGCTGGTTGCGGGCCACCAGTGCCGGCGGAAACTCGGCCGTGTAGGCCTTGAGCGCCTCTGTTTCATAAGCAGCAGCCGATACCCCCATGTAGCCGGTCGCGATCGACCACGCCGCCGCCTGCTCGGGCGATGTCATGAACTCGATCAGCTTCATCGCGGCTGCGCGTTCTTCGGCAGAGGTTTCCTTGAAGACATAGAAGTTGCCGCCGCCCGTGGGTGAACCGGGGCGCACATTCGCCGGAAGCTCGGCGACACCGAAATCGAAGCTGGCGCCATTCTTCACGGCCGTCAGGTTCCCGGTGGAATGCCACATCATCGCGGTTTGGCCTTCAAGGAACGCCTGTCGCAACGTCCCCCATTCGACCGTGCCTTCCGGCATGATGCCGTGCTCGGTCGACAGCGACTTCCAGAATTCCAGCGTTTCAATGACCGCCGGATCGTCGAAATAGGTGGTCAGGCCGTCATCCGACATGACTTCCTTGCCATTCTGGATCGCCAGGGCCTGGAACATCCAATAGGGATAGCCGGTCGAGGGGATCATCAAACCATAGGTGCCATCCTTGGTCAGCGCCTTGCCCATCGAGATCATCTCGTCCCATGTTGTCGGTGCGGCTTCCGGATCCAGCCCGGCTGCGCGGAACATGTCCTTGTTGTAGTAGGCCACGATGGTCGAGCGCTGGAACGGAATGCCCCAGGTCTTGCCTTCGACACGCCCGTTGGCCATCAGCGCCGGATAGAAGCTGTCAAGCCATGCCGGATCGACACCTTCGATGTCTTCGAACGCAACGATCAGATCCTGTTCGATCAGGTCGTAGGCGTCGATGGAAAACATCACCGCCAGCTGCGCCGGCTCGCCCGACGCAAGGGCCGAAAGCGCGCGCACGCGGGTGTCGTCATAGTTGCCCGAATAGATCGCGTTCACCTTGATGTCGGGGTTCGCTTTCTCGAATTCCGCGACGATCCCGTCGACGACATCGGTCAGGGCACCACCGACCGCGATGGGGTAATACATCGTGAGTTCGGTTTCGGCGGCAACGGGCGCTGCCAGCAGGGTCGCCAGGGCGCTGGTCATCGCAAGCTTTTTCATCAGTGTCATGTAGTCCTCCCGGTTTTTCAAAGATGCGCCCGTGCCTATTCGGCAGGACGGGTTGGTCGAGGTTCTGTTCTCCGGCCACTCGCGTCGAAGAAGTGCAGATGTTCGTCAGCAAAATCGATATCGAGGGCCTGTCCCGCCGGGATATGCTTGAGCCCCGGCATGCTGACAGTCAGCCCTGTCGCAGAAGGATGTGTCAGTCCGATGAAGGTTTCCGAGCCAAGGAATTCGCATTCCGAGACATGGCAGGTCAGCCGCCCCTTCCCGTCCGCAACGACATGCACGTTTTCCGCCCGCAGACCGATTTTCGACGCCCCCTCGAAACCCGGCAATGCGGCACCATCGATCAGCGACATCGGCGGTGCGCCGACGAATTCGGCCACGAAGGTATTGGCGGGACGGTAATACAGATCTTCGGGCGCGCCGATCTGCTGGATATGCCCGTCCTTCATCAGCACGACCATGTCGGCCATACTCATCGCTTCGGTCTGGTCATGCGTGACGTAGACGACCGTGATCCCCAGATCGACCTGCAGCTTCTTGATGTCCTTGCGCACCGATGCACGCAACTTGGCATCAAGATTGGACAGCGGTTCATCCATCAGGCAAAGCGGCTGGTTCGCGACGATCGCACGCGCAAGGGCAACGCGCTGGCGCTGGCCTCCCGACAGCTCCCCCGGCTTGCGGTCCTCATATCCCAGCAGACCGGTGATCTCGAGGGCGCGCTTGAGCTTTTCACGACGTTCAGCCGCGCCGACCCTGCGCACTTTCAGACCGAAGACGACATTCTCGGCCACGTTCAGATGCGGGAAAAGCGCATAGGACTGAAAGACCATGGACAGGTTTCGGTCCGAGGGCGCGGATGTGGTCACGTCGCGCCCGTCGATGCTGATCCGCCCCTCATCTGGCAGCTCAAGGCCGGACAGAAGCCGCAGGGTCGTGGATTTTCCACAGCCTGAAGGCCCCAGAAGCGCCACGAAAGACCCGCGCGGTATCGACAACGAGATGTTCTCGACCCCCAGCTGCCCGTTCCAGCGCTTGGCGACATTCTCG
>JBFHIW010000068.1:0-14118 GCA_041596235.1 Paracoccaceae bacterium | reverse complement strand
GCCGTGGCGCAGGAGCGGTTCCTGCATGTGGCCGAAACCATGCCGACGCGGGACAACCCCCATGGCCTGACTGACCGCAGCGGTATCGACGCGACCATCGCCCGGCTTGAGGCGGAAAGAATCGCCGCAGGTCGGCCCACGGCTTCGCATATGGTCAACAAGGGCTGAGACCGCAGCATTCGCACCAGCGCCAGATCGGTCTTGGCCTCGGCCGCGCCCGACATCACGCCGACCCAGTTGACGGGGGTGTGACGTTGCACTCGATCCCGCCCCCTGCGTTCATGCTTTCGGTCTCATCGCCGAAGGTGTTGGATGTGGCGTCAGCCTTGGAGACGCGCCCACCCAGGGACACGAAGCCGCGCCCTGAATGTTCACCCAAGGGGCGGGGTATCGATCCTTGGGGCAGGGGCCTCGGGCGCGGCCTCGACCTGCACGAGGCAGCTATGCGCGATCGGGCCTTGGGCCAGTTTCGACGTGCCCTTGTCCGCCGTCAGCGTGTTGGGGTTTCCGTGCAGGCATGTATCGCCATCCGGGTCATACCAGGCACCCGTCGCGATCTGGATCACGCCGGGGCGGATTGCATCGCTGATCCGCAGACCGGCCAGACAGGCCCCGCGCGCATTGAAGATCCGCACGATCTGCCCCTCGGACAGACCACGCGCGGCGGCATCGCGGGGATGCATCGTGACCGGTTCGCGCCCCTTGATCCGCGCGCCCCGGCTGACCGTGCCGTGGTCCATCTGCGAATGCAGCTTGGTGGCGGGCTGGGTCGAGATCATGTGCAGCGGCGCATCCGGCCCGGCATTGCCCAGCCATTCCAGCGGCTCCAGCCACGCGGGATGACCGGGGCAATCGTCATAGCCGAACCCCGCCACGGTATCCGAGAAGATCTCGATCCGGCCACTGGGGGTCTTGAGGGGATGGGCCTTGGGATCGGTGCGGAAGCCTTCCATCAGGATGGTGCGCCGCGCGGGGTTCGGCACGCGCACCCAGCCCTGTTTCTGCAGATCGTCGAAACCCGGCAGTTCCACACCGCCGCGTGACGCCGCCTGACGCGACACATCGTAAAGCCAGCGCACCCAGTCCTCGGGGCTGCGGCCTTCGGTAAAGGCCTCCTCGACCCCCATCCGGGCCGCGATCCCGCGAAAGATCGCATGGTCGTCGCGCGCCTCGCCCACAGGGGGGATGGCGCGGTCCATGACGGTGATGAACGGATCCTTGCGCGACATGGCGATGTCGCTGCGTTCCAGCGCCGTGGTGCAGGGCAGCACGATATCGGCATGCCGCGCCAGGCTGTTCCAGCACCATTCGTTGACGATCACCGTATCGGGCCGCGCCCAGGCCCGGCGCAGGCGATTGAGGTCCTGATGATGATGAAACGGGTTGCCACCGGCCCACCACACGACCTTGACATCCGGATAGGTCAGGCGGCGACCGTTGTAGTCGACCGTACCGCCGGGGTTCTCCAGCATGTCGGTGATCCGCGCCACGGGAATGAAGCTTTTGACCGGGTTCTGTCCCTGCGGAAAGGCCGCATAGGGCAGGTAGCGCCGTTCAAGCCCGTTGTTGTTCATCGCCGAATAGCCAAAGCCGATCCCGCCGCCGGGCAGGCCGATCTGACCCAGCATCGCGGCGAGGGTGATCGCTGCCCAATAGGGCTGTTCGCCGTGATCCTGCCGGGTCAGGGAATAGGAAATGCCGATCATCGTGCGATGGCCCGCCATGTCGCGCGCCAAGGCGCGCAACCGGTCGGCAGGGATATCGCAGATCGCGGCCGCCCATTCGGCGGATTTGGGGATGCCGTCCTCTGTGCCGCGCAGATAGGCCGCGAAACGGTCGAACCCCACGGTATAGCGATCCAGAAAGGCGCGGTCATGCAGCCCTTCCTCCAGCAGCACATGGGCCAGACCCAGCATCATCGCCGCATCGGTCGAGGGGCGCAGCGCCAGCCAGTCGGCGTCGAGTGCCTCCAGCGCATCGGACCGTTGGGGCGAGATATTGACGAAACGCGTGCCATTCGCGCGCGCGGCCAGCATGCCCCCGCGCTGCACATGTGCCCCTGTGCCGCCCTGTCCGATCTGCCCGTTGGACAGGGGCAGACCACCGAAGGCCACGAAAAGATCGCAGCTTTCGGCCAGCACCTCCCATGAGGTTGCGCGCTCCAGCGGACCCAGAAAATCACCGATCACATGCGGCACCATCACTTCGGCGGCGGCATAGCTGTAGGTGTTGACCGAATAGGAAAAGCCGCCGATGCAGTTCAGGAACCGCTTGAGCTGGCTTTGCGCGTGATGGAACCGCCCGGCGCTGGCCCAGCCATAGCTGCCGGCATAGATCGCCTGATTGCCATGCGCGGCGCGCACGCGGTCCAACTCAGCCGCCACCAGCCGTTCGGCCTCGTCCCAGCTGACGCTGACGAAACCCTCGGATCCGCGCAGATCGCCGCGGGTGCCGGGGCCATGCTCCAGCCAGCTTTTGCGCACGGCGGGGCGGGTGATCCGCAAGGGGTCATCCAGCACGCCCACAAAGCCCTTCCCGATGGGCGAAGGGTCGGGATCCTGATCGAAATCGCGCAGGCCCGTGACGCGGCCATCCGCGACATCGACCCAATAGGCGCCCCAATGGCTGTTGGTCAGAAGATCGCGGGTCTGGTCGGTCATGGGGCCCTCGTTCGGGAATCGCGCGTCGGTCGGGCCTGTGCCCGGACCGCATGGTGCGACTGTCTGCCAGACAGACCGACAAGGCAAGCACATGGACCCGGGCCAAGACCCTGCCCCAAAGTTGGGGCGCATGCCGTTCCAAGGACATCAGCCCCTGACAGCCCTTGCGCGCACCTTGCGGTCCTTCTAGCTTGCGCGCACAGCATGCTGTTGAACATATTCGAAAAAGGAGGGGAGGCCTTTGTCGAAAATGGTTGGTCCACAATCGCAAAAGATGAACTGGCCGGGATTGTCCGGCAAGACGGCGCTTGTCACCGGGGCCTCTTCCGGGCTGGGGGCGCATTTCGCGGGGCTTCTGGCCGAACATGGGGTCAAGGTGGTCGCCGCCGCCCGCAGGCTGGACCGGGTCGAGGCCCTCTCTGCGGCGATCCGCGACGCGGGCGGGCAGGCCGAGGCCTTGCAGATGGACGTGGCCGATGCGGCCTCGGTGGCGAAGGCGCTGAAGGGCAGGACCTTCGATATCGTCATCAACAATGCAGGCACGACCCTGTCGGCCTCTGCGCTGGATCACGGGGTCGATGATATCGACCGCATCATCGACACCAACCTCAAGGGGGCGTTTCATGTGGCGCGTGTCGCTGCCGCGGCGATGGCGGCGCGTGGCAATGGTGGCGCGATCGTCAATGTCGCCTCGATTCTGGGGATGCGCGTTGCGGGGCATGTGGCGGCCTATGCGGCCTCCAAGGGCGGGCTGGTGCAGCTGAGCCGCGCGCTGGCGCTGGAATGGGCGCGCCATGACATCCGCGTCAATGCGCTCTGCCCCGGCTATGTCGAGACCGAGCTGAACCGCGACTTCTTCGCCTCGGAGGCAGGGCGCGCGCTGATCCGCCGCGTGCCGCAGCGCCGGCTTGGCAAACCGTCTGATCTGGATGGGCCGCTGCTTTTGCTGGTGTCGGATCTGGGCCGGTTCATGACCGGCACCGAAATCGTGGCCGACGGCGGCCATCTTGTGTCTTCGCTCTGAAAGGACTGCGCCATGGATTTCACCATTTCCCCAAGGATCGAGGATTTTCGCGCCCGTATCGCGCGTTTCGTCGCCGATGAGATCCTGCCGGTCGAGGGGAACCGCGATGCCTGGGACGCGCATGGGAACATCGGTTACGCGCATATGGAGCCGTTGCGCGCCAAGGCGCGCGATCAGGGGCTGTGGTGCCTGCAGCTGAAACCCGAGACTGGCGGACAGGGGCTGGGCAAGATCGGCATGGCCGTCTGTTACGAGGAGATGAACCGCTCGATCTTTGGTCCCGTCATCTTCAATTCGGCCGCACCCGATGACGGCAACATGATGGTGCTGGAGCAGGCGGGTACGCCCGCGCAGAAGGAACGCTGGCTGGATCCGATCGTGCGCGGCGATGTGCGGTCGTCCTTCGTGATGACCGAACCGCATCCCGGCGGCGGGTCCGATCCCGGCATGATGACCACGACCGCCACGAAAAAGGGCGACAGCTATGTCATCAGGGGGCGCAAATGGTTCATCACCGGGGCGGCGGATGCCAGTCATTTCATCCTGCTGGCGCGCACCTCGGACGATCCGCGCCGCGGGCTGACGGCTTTCCTGCATCACCGCGACGAGCCGGGCTGGCGCATCGATCGGCGCATCCCGATCATGGGGCCGGAAGAGCATGGCGGGCATTGCGAGCTGATCTACGAGGATATGGTGCTGCCCGCCGACCGTGTGATCATGGGCGAGGGGATGGGGCTGAAGATAACGCAGATGCGGCTGGGACCGGCGCGTCTGACCCATTGCATGCGCTGGCTGGGGCTGGCCAAACGCTGCACCGAGATCGCGGGCGACTATGCCGCGAACCGTTACGGCTTTGGCATCCGCTTGGCGGACCGCGAAAGCATCCAGATCAAGATGGGCGATCTGGCCATGGGGATCGAGATGGGCCGCCTGCTGGTGATGAAGGCGGCCTGGGCGCTGGATCAGGGCAGTTTCGCCAGAAAGGAAGTGTCGATGGCCAAGATCCATTGCGCGAACCTTCTGCACAAGGCCGCCGATGTGGCGATCCAGATCAACGGTGCACGCGGCTATTCCACCGATACGGTGCTGGAATGGATCTATCGCTATGCGCGTCAGGCACGGCTGGTCGATGGCGCCGACGAGGTGCACCAGATGGTCCTGAACCGGCATCTGGCCGAGGAAGGGCGCGATTTCTGGCGCTGGCTGCCTTCCGACAGCTAAACGGCGCGCCGCTGCCATCTGCCACCGAAATGCGCCGCTGTTGCGCCAGAAATGCCAGATTTGGCTGATATCGCTATCCGTCTGACCGCCCCACAGGGCGCAGCTTGGGACAGGACCGATGCAGCACAGCCGCCATCTTGCGCCATCTGGTGCCCATGCGCTGCCGCAAGCGCGCATCGGGATCAGCGATCGCCATGCCCGTCTGTTCGAGATGATCCGCCAGCAGGATCTGTCGCGGCGCGCGCTGGAGCGTCTGCATCACCGGCAGGTCACTGACCCGGCGCCGTCACTGCCATCACCCGCGGCGCTGGCGGCGTCGCTCTACGATCGTGCCTCTCACGTGTGGGACTGATCGGCGTCCTGATCCGTGTCTTCGCGCTTGAAGCCGGTGGCGACCACGAACTTCTCGGAACTGTCGGCGCGCGAGGCGGCAGGCTTCACGTTGACCACCTTGCGGAACCGCAGTTTCAGGATCTTCTGCAACTCGCCCTCGGCCCCACCCGCCAGCACCTTAGCCACGAAGGTGCCGCCCTCTTCCAGCACGTCGAAGGCGAAATAGGCCGCCGCTTCGCAGAGCGCGATGATCCGCAGATGGTCGGTCTGCTTGTGCCCCGAGGCCGAGGCGGCCATATCCGACATCACCACATCGGCGCGCCCGCCAAGCCATGCCTTGACCTTCTCGTCCGCGTCATCCTCGAGGAAATCAAGCTGATGGATCTCGCAGCCCGCGATGGGTTCCACCTCCTGCAGATCGACGCCCAATATGGTGCCGACACGCTTGCCCGACTTCTCGCCCAGCGCATTGACGCGCGGCACCGCCACCTGACACCAGCCGCCCGGCGCGCAGCCAAGGTCCACGACGCGCGCACCCGGCACCAGAAAGCGGAACTTGTCGTCCAGTTCCAGAATCTTGTAGGCAGCGCGACCGCGAAACCCGTCCTCCTTGGCGCGCTTGACGTAAGGATCGTTCAACTGCCGCTGCAACCACAGGGTCGAGCTGATCTTGCGCCCGCGCGCCGTCTTGACCTTGATGGTCAGGTCGCGCTGGCCGCGTCCGGACGTGGCCTTGGCCGTACCCGCCGGCTTGTTCTTTCCCGTGGTCTTCTTCTTGTCGGTCATCATCGCTCCGCGCGGGCGCATTCCGCCCCTTCATCTTGCATCAAATACTCAAAATCCGGCCGCAGCACCATGCGCGATCCGCAGGGCGTCAGAACGGCCCGTCCTCAAGCACACCATCGGCGCTCATCTGGGCATAAAGCAGCCCCTCGCGCAGACCACGATCCGCAACCGACAGCCGGTCGGTGGGCCACAGCCGCAACAGCGCCTGCAGGATCGCCGCTCCCGACATGATCAGCGCCTGCCGATCCTGCCCGATCCGTGGATCGCGCCGCCGCCCGGCAGGGCCGAGATCAAGGTAGTTGCGGATCACCTTGTCGATCTGGTCCGACGTCATGCGCAGCCCGTCCACCTTGGTCCGGTCATAGCGTTTCAGCCCCAGATGGCTGGCAGCGACCGTGGTGACCGTGCCCGAGGTTCCGACGATCTGGAAACCCTCGCGCTTCTGCTCGTCCTTGTAGGGGGCGAATTCGGCAAGGTTTTCCTCGAAATACCAGCTCATCAGGGCAAAGCGTGCGGCGTCATCCTCGACATCGCTGAACTGGTCGCGCAGGGTCGCAACCCCCAGCGGCACCGAGATCCAGTCGACGACACGCGCTGCCGGGAACGGGCTTTCGGGCGGGTGGAACCCTGCATGCAGGCGCATGATCGCGCGGGGGCGTTCGCGCGGGGCGACCTGCGACAGGTCGATCCAGACCAGTTCGGTCGACCCGCCGCCGATATCCACGACCAGCAACTGTTCGGTCTTCGTCGACACCAGCGGCGCGCAGGAGATCACCGCCAGACGGGCTTCTTCCTCGGTCTGGATGATCTCTAGCTCCAGCCCGGTCTCTCGTTTGACCTGCTGGATGAATTCGCCCGCATTGCGCGCCCGCCGACAGGCTTCGGTTGCGACAAGGCGCATCCGCTTGACCTTGTGGCGCTTGAGCTTCTGCTGACAGATGCGCATGGCCTGCACGGTCCGCGCCATCGAGGCGCGGCTGAGCATGCCTGAGCCTTCCAGACCGGCGCCAAGCTGCACCGATTTGGAAAAGCTGTCGACCACGTGAAACTGGTTGCCCTTGGGTTGGGCAATCAGCATCCGGCAACTGTTCGTACCCAGATCCAGGGCAGCATAAAGCTGCGCTGTATCGGGCGGTGTCGGCGCGGGGCTTTCGACCGGTATCGGGAACGCGCCCGCACCTTCGGGACGCTTGGGCGTCATTGGAATACGCCCTCCATTTCGAGTTACCCTAAAGGTAGTGAGATCAGGACCCGCGCGCAAGCGTTCCGGTTGGCTCAAGATCATCTTTAGGATTTTTCCGATCCCGACCCGTGGCGCGGGCGGGGCAATGCGGTGTAGACAGTGCAAGGTCGCAAGGCGCGGCCCATCTGTCGAAATTCGCCTCTTTGTCGCAAGGGAAGGGCAGTAGACAGGGCGAACCGTAACAGGGGAATCAAACAATGCCGGATGTCACCATCGTCTACTGGCGCGACATACCTGCCCAGGTCATCGTGGGCCGGGGTCGCAGCGGCGCGAAACGTCAGTTGGCCGAACGCTTCGAGCAGGCCATCGACCGCGCCGCGATGAAGACGGGTGCGGCGGGCACGGATGACTATCTTGCCGAATGGCGCAAGGCCGATCCCTATACGGTCGAGGGCGACAACCCCTCGGATATCGCCGAGCTTGAGGCCGCAAGGCTTGAGGCAGAATATGATCAGGACCGGATCAAGGCCCTGATCGCCAATGACGGATGGGCCGCTGCCGAATGAGCACGACCCTGCCGCGCCTGTTGGAGGCCGCAATGGCACTGTTGAATTTCCGCAAACGTGACGACAGCCACACCTCGGGCACAGGCCCGGTGAATGCGCAAGTCGAGGCCTTTCTGAAAGGCTATTCGATCGAGGTGATGCCCCGCACCGCCGAGAAGGTCGAGGATTTTCGCGCCCTGCTGCCCGAAGGCACGCGCGTCTACATCGCCCATATCGAAGGCACCCCGATCGAGGACATGGTCGCCACCGCCCGCCGTCTGGCGCGCGACGGCTATCCGGTGATGCCGCATTTTCCGGCGCGCATCATCAAGGATCGCGCCACGCTGGCCGACTGGATCGCGCGCTACAAGGGCGAGGCGGGCGTTGATCAGGCGCTGCTGCTGGGCGGTGGCGTCAGCACCCCGGCGGGCGAGTTCGACAGCTCGATGCAGCTGATGGAAACCGGATTGTTCGACGGGTTCACCCGCCTGCATGTGGCCGGTCACCCCGAAGGCAACCGCGACATCGACACCGATGGCGGCGACCGCATCGTGATGGAGGCGCTGCGCTGGAAGCAGGCGTTTTCGGAACGCACCGACGCGAAGATGGCGATGGCCACGCAATTCGCCTTTGATGCAAAGCCGATCATCGCCTGGGCCGACCGTCTGCGCGCCGAAGGCATCGACCTGCCGATCCATATCGGCATCGCGGGGCCTGCCAAGCTGCAGACGCTGATCAAGTTCGCCATCGCCTGCGGCGTCGGCCCCTCGCTGAAGGTTCTGCAAAAGCGCGCGATGGATGTCTCCAAGCTGCTGCTGCCCTACGAGCCGACGGATGTGCTGGCCGAACTGGCCGCGCACAAGGCAGAGAACCCCGATTTCAACATCGAACATGTCCATTTCTTCCCGCTTGGCGGCATCGCGACCAATGCCAACTGGGCCATTCAACATGGCGGGCGCTCTGGCGTGCCTGCTGCACAGACCCAAGGATAAGCTGACCCATGACCCGCACGATCATCGAATCCAAGACCAAGACCGCAATCATCGGCTTTGATCAGCCTTTCTGCGTGATCGGCGAGCGCATCAACCCCACCGGGCGCAAGAAGCTGGCGGCCGAACTTGAGGCGGGCGATTTCTCGACCGTGGAAAGGGATGCGCTGGCGCAGGTCGCGGCCGGGGCCACGGTGCTGGATGTGAATGCGGGTGTCGTCTACAACTCCAACCCCAACCCGAACGAGACCGAACCGCCCTTGATGCGCAAGATGCTGGAACTGGTGCAGGGGCTGGTCGATGTGCCGCTCTGCATCGACAGCTCGGTTCCCGCCGCACTGGAAGAGGGGCTGAAGGTCACCGAAGGGCGTCCGCTGCTGAACTCGGTCACCGGCGAGGAAGAGCGGCTGGAATTCGTGCTGCCGCTGGTCAAGAAATACAACGTGCCGGTCGTGGCGATTTCCAACGACGACACCGGCATTTCCGAAGACCCCGACGTGCGTTTCGAAGTGGCCAAGAAGATCGTGCAGCGCGCTGCAGATTTCGGCATTCCCGCCCATGACATCGTGGTGGATCCGCTGGTCATGCCGATCGGCGCGATGGGAACTGCCGGTCTGCAGGTCTTTGCCCTTGTGCGCCGCCTGCGCGAGGAGCTGGGCGTGAACACGACCTGCGGCGCGTCCAACATCAGCTTCGGCCTGCCGAACCGTCACGGGATCAACAACGCCTTCCTGCCGATGGCGATCACCGCCGGCATGACATCGGCGATCATGAACCCGATCGCGTTGCCCGTGCCGATGTCCAAGATCGAGGAAAAGAAGCTGGCCTTGGCTGCGGCAGGCATCATCGTGCCCGACGACATGGATCTGGAACTGTTCTGCCAGCTGACCGGACTGGGATCGACCGCACCGCGCGCCGGTTCCGAGATGGAGGCGATCCGCGCCGCCAACTTCCTGACCAACAACGATGCCTCGGGCGGTGAATGGATCCGCTTCAACCGCCCCCCCGCCGCCGAAGGCGAAGGCGGCCGTGGTGGCCGGGCAGGGGGACGCCGCCGCCGCGGCTGACCTCGACCCATTGAACAGACATGCGAAAGCCGGGCAGCATGGCCCGGCTTTTTCATCACCGCCCGCAAGGCGCGGGATCAGATCAGGTGAAGATCGCGCGCGATCAGGGCCGCATGGGTGCGGTTGCGCGCGCCCAGCTTGCGGCTGAGGGTCTTCACATGCAGCTTGACCGTCACCTCCTGCACATCAAGCTCCTGACCGATTTCCCTGTTGGACCTGCCCGCACAGATGCCTTCAAGCACATCCCTTTCCCGACGGGTCAGAACCGGCGTGCCGACAGCCTCACCATCGGTATCGGACTGTTTCGCCTGCGAGGGTTGGGCCATATGGCCTGCGAGGATCCGTTTGACACGCACGACAAGGGCATCCGGCGTCAATGTCTTGGGCAGGTAGTCGGCAGCCCCGTCCATGATGGCGCGATGCTCGATTTCCTCGGACGAGGTGCCGGTCAGCAAGGCGACCGGTCCGGGGCGGTTGGCATCAAGGCAGCGGATCAGACCATTCGGCATGGTCATCCCCGGCATGGTCAGGTCCAGCAGGACCAGATCGAATGCCCCGTTGCTGCCGATCTGTTCCAGCGCGCCATCCAGATCCCGGCTTTGGCTGACGTCCACGTCAGCGGCATGGGCCAGATAGCAGGCCAGAGTTTCGCGTACGAGGTCATGATCATCCGCGATCAGGATTCTGGATTTCACGTTGATCTTTCCATTTCCAGCGAAGAGTGCCGCCTCGCCCCGAAGTACTTTATCACTCTATATCATATAGAGGTCCTGGAATTTTTCCACTACGCTTTTGATATAAGATCAACCAAAGGGTAATCTTTTGTTGCTTGGCGTTTCAGTCACTCAATTGGTCCGGGTCATGTCGTCTGGACCGATCATGAAAACTGGCTCAAGATGCACATCATGCGGTGTGACCGGGCGCTTGGCAGGGGATGAGGGATCATGACCGACAAGAACCGTCCCAATCCTGCCGCCGACCGGTTCGGACTGCGCGTCTTGCCCGTGCTGGCCATCACCGTCGGATTGCTGTCCCTTTTCGTGCTGATGGTTCAGGCCCCCAGAATCTGGCAGCAGATCGAATGGTTGAGCCGCTTTGAAAGCCGGATCATCCACGACGCTGGAGACCATCTCGAAGCGTCCTTTCTGCAACTCGAACTGGCAGTTCTGCGCGCCACCGATGAGGGCCAGCCGGATCTGGGCCATGTCCGCGCGCTTTTCACCGATCTTCAGAAGGAAATCTCGGCACTGAAGACAACCATCGCCAGATCCACGTATCCGGGGCAGGGGCGACTGGTAGACGAAACGAATGCGGCCCTGACCAGGTTTGCGGCCGGATCCGAACCGCTGACCGACTTCTTCAAGGCCGACGATGCCGTTTTCATGGCGGCGCGTCCCCAGTTGATCAACACCTTGGAGGATATCCGCGCCTCGTTGGATACGCTGACAGACTCGGCGGATCGGATGGCGCTGCAGAATGATGCGATGGTCCAGGAAGACCTGGGCCGATCGCTGCTGTTGCTGGTGCTTGCGGCCATTGTTCTCTTTGCTTCGACCGCGCTGCTGGCTTCGGCATTCTGGCGGATTTCCAGGATCAATCTGCAGCGGGCAAGGGAAAACAGGCTTGTCAGCGCGCGCCTGGAAACGGTGGTGGACACGTCACAGGATGCGATCATCGTCACCGATGATGCAGGTGTCATTTCCGGCTTCAGCCGCGCGGCGGAAACGATCTTTGGCATGGCCAGCAGCATCGCCCGTGGCCTTGTGATCGGGGACCTCATCTTCCATATGGATGGCCGCGCCTTGTCGCTGGCCAGCCTTGACAAGCCCGATGTCGAACGCATCCAGATGGTCGGCCGCGATGCGGTGGGGCACGAATTCCCGATCGAAATCTCTCTGGGCACGGCCCTGCGCGACGGCAACACGATCCGCGTGTTCTTTCTGCGCGACATTTCGGCCCGCCTTGCCGTCGAGGAAGATCTGCGCGCCTCGCGCGACAAGGCCCAGGCCAGCGAACGCGCCAAGGCGCATTTTCTGGCCGTCATGAGCCACGAGATGCGCACCCCCCTGACCGGGATCCTTGGGGCGATCGAATTGATGCGCACCAACGCCGATGGACGCAATACCAAGGACTATCTCGATATCCTGCAATCGTCGGGCGAGCTTTTGCTGGGGCATATCAACGATGTGCTGGATCTGACCGAGATCGAGTCGATGGGCATCAACCTGACCGAACGCGTCTTCGACATGGATGCGCTTCTGGCCGATGTGACGCGCACCCTGATCCCTTCGGCCGAACGCAAGTCCAACAGCCTTGTGCTGCACAAATCGACCGAAAAGTTGGGATGGTTCCGCGGCGACCCCGGACGGATCCGCCAGATCCTGATTAACCTGATCGGGAACGCCATCAAGTTCACCAACGATGGCCAGATCACGGTCGATGTGGATGTGGCTCCCGACACCGAAGGGTTGATCCTGGGGCGCCAAAGGATCGAGATCCAGATCGCCGATACAGGCGCGGGCATCGCGCAGAACCAGTTGGACAGGATATTCGAGGATTTTGTCCGGCTGGAAGATACAGCCGCGCGCAAGACCGAAGGCACCGGGCTTGGGCTTGGGATCGTCAAACGGCTTGTCAGTGCGATGGGTGGCAAACTGGGCGCAGAAAGCGTTCTGGGCGAGGGAAGCCTGTTCTGGATCAGCCTGTCGTTGCCACCCGTCGAATTGCCCGCGTCGATGGGCGAGGTTCTGACGGATCCCTCCGATGTGCCCCGGTCATCGGTGCTGCTGATCGAGGACAATGAGATCAACCGCTTTATCCTGCGCGAAATGCTGGAACGGGACGGGCACAGGGTAGCCGAGGCTGAGGACGGCGGGCAGGGCGTCGAGATGGCGGCGGCCGAGGCCTACGACCTGATCTTTATGGACATCAACATGCCGCACATGAATGGCGTGCAGGCGGCAAAAGCCATTCGCGCCGGAAAGGGCAAGTCCGCAAAGTCGCGGATCGTGGCCCTGACCGCGCATGTCTTTGATCACGATCTGCGGCGCTTCAGGGATGCGGGCATGGAAGATGTCGTGATCAAACCCCTGCGCTGGGAGGGGCTGCGCCGCGTGATGCGGGGTAACCCCGCCACAACGTCCGAACAGCAGCCAGAGCCTGCGACCGGGGCAGGCAGGGGCGCGTTGCCGCCCTTGCTGGACCGGGAGGTGCTGAATCAGTTGCATGACACGCTTGGCCCCGAAAAGCTTGGCCGTCTGCTGGACCAGTTCACGACCGAGGCGGAAACGGCCCTGTCCGAGATCCGCGCCGGCCTGCATGGTCCCCGGCAGGTCCTGCGGGACCGTTTGCACGGGTTCGCAGGCCAGGCCGCCACCTTTGGCGCCAGACGCCTGCACAGCTTTCTGGGCACGCTCGAGGACGAGGTCCTCGAGATGCCACCCGCAGACATGGAACGCCTTCCCGACAGGCTGGAGGGGCTGTGGACCGTGACCCGCAAGGAGGTCCGCGCCTTGCGCACCTTGCTGCCCGTGGTCGCGCTGACCGCCGAAGTAAGGCCCAAGGGCCCGTTGCGCGATGCCAATGATCCGCGCCGCATGATCTGATGCTGTGACAGAATCGCCCGCAGGAGGCGAAAATGACTTGTTTTGTCATGTCACCTGCAACAATCTTTCGGTGCCTGACGGGCAACCGTGGTGGAATGCCACGCAAAGACCATAAACCCGGCCAATTGCTGCCCGGTGTCTTGTGCAATTTACCAGTGTTAAGGAAACAATGGAGCCGGAAATGCTTGAAATTCTGTCTGCTGCGTTGATTTGTGCGCTGACCCTGCGCGCCCTGTCCGGATCGCTCGTGACACAAGAAGGTCAGCTCCGGCTTCCGCAAGTCGAACTGGGGTCGCTGCGCACCTGGATCCTGATGTCTCTGGCCACCATCCTCGTGTTGAAACCGCTTTTCGGCAGCGCGCTTGTGCTTGCACTGCTGTTGCACGAACTGGGTCATGTCATGGCCCACCGGCTGCTGGGTCACACGGATGCCCGGTTCCGTCTGGCGCCGCTTGTGTCGAATGTGCCGGTGTCGCAGCGCAAAATTCCGACCCTCGCGCAGGATTTCTTTGTCACCCTCATGGGCGCGGGGTTCAGCATCGCGCCGATGGTTGTCGCATTGGTCGCGGCCAGCCTGTTCAAGTCGTCGATGCCGGGGCTCTATTCCTTCTTCTTCGCACTCGGCACCGCGATCGGCGCGCTGAATTTCGTCAACCTGCTGCCGCTTTTGCCGCTGGATGGCGGAAAATGCCTGCGCCAGATCCT
>JBFHIW010000067.1:0-14706 GCA_041596235.1 Paracoccaceae bacterium | reverse complement strand
TCGGCGTATTATGACCCGACGCTTCCACAAGTGGTCAGGAACCCCTACCCCTCGCTTCTGGCGTTGCAGCGGCACGATCCGGCACATTGGAGTCCCAAGCTGAAGGCCTGGGTCCTGACACGCTATGACGATGTCAAGGCGACCCTCACCTCGACCGAGATGTCGGTCGACCGGATCAAGCCGTTCTATGAAAACCTGCCTGCCGCGGAAAAAAGCGTTCTGTCCGAATTGATGCGCTACCTGACACTGTGGCTGGTGTTTCGTGACCCGCCCGAACATACCCGGCTGCGCCAGTTGATGAGCCGCGCCTTCACCATGCGCGCGGTCGAGGTGCTACGCCCCGGCGTCGAAGAGATCTGCGACATGCTGACGGACCGGTTGCCGCGTGGCACGGCTTTCGATTTCGTCAACGATTTCGCCATGCAGCTTCCTGCCATGGTCATCATGGACCTGCTTGGCGTGCCCCGCGCGCACATGTTCCACCTGAAGTCCTGTTCCGACCGGATGCAGCTGTTCATCGGATCGGCCCG
Source organism: Paracoccaceae bacterium (assembly GCA_041596235.1). Lineage (GTDB taxonomy): Bacteria > Pseudomonadota > Alphaproteobacteria > Rhodobacterales > Rhodobacteraceae > Seohaeicola. Next base: position 14,176 of record JBFHIW010000067.1, on the reverse strand, counting down.
CAACGCGCCCGACAAGTACGAGCGTGCCGCCGAAGGCGCGCATGAGATGGCAACGCTGTTCCGCGCGCTGATCGCCGAACGCCGGGCAGAACCCCGAGACGACCTTATCTCGGCCTTCATCGCCGCACGTGAAGCCGATGACGCCATGACCGAGGATGAACTGGTCGCCGCATGCATGCTGGTGATGTTCGGCGGGCATGAAACCACCGCGAACCTTCTGGCGGGCGGCATGGCCAAGTTCATCGCCCATCCCGAGGCGGCGCGGTTGCTGGCTGAAACCCCCGAGCTTGCGAAATCGGCGGTCGAGGAATGTCTGCGGCTGGATGGTCCCTCGGGGTCGATGGCGCGGCTGGTGGCGGTTGAACATCAGTTGCATGACAAGACGCTGCGCCCGGGCGAACGGGTCTTTGCGATGATCAACATCGCCAATCAGGATCCCGGCGTTTTCGACCGACCCGGCGAATTCGACATCACCCGCAAGCCGAACCGGCACCTGACATTCGGATATGGCCCGCATTTCTGCATGGGCGCGGCCCTTGCACGGCTGGAGGCCGAGGTGACGTTTCCCCGACTGGTCCAGCGGCTTCCGACCTTGAAGCTGACCAAGGAACCGATCGAATGGCATGCAACAATCATCATGCGCGGTCCGCGCGTCATGCCGGTGGAGTTGCCGTGACGCGGACCTGCCTTTCGGGCAGCATTCGGCAGTAGCAAAGGACAGGAACACCATGGCAGAGACAGTCATCGCCGGCGGCATCCGCAGTGCGCTGGGGGCCTTCGACGGGTCCCTCAGCGGGATCGAGATGACCGACCTCGCCGCGACCGTGGCCGCTGGATGCATCGACCGGGCGGGCATCACGGCCACCGATCTGGATCACATCGTTCTCGCCTCGACCGTGCCATCCGGGCCCGACAGCCTGTTCGGGGCGCGCGTCGTCGGCATCAAGGCAGGGCTGCCGGAATCCTCCGGGGCGCTGGCGGTGGTGCGGGCCTGCGCCTCGGGTCTGCAAGCCATCCTGTCGGCAACGCAACAGGTGGACAGCGGCCATTCGCGGCTGGCGATTGCCGGGGGCGCCGAAAGCTATTCCCGCGTACCCCATGCGGTCACCACCTTGCGCGGCGGGGTCAAACGGGGGCCTGCCGTGATGGAGGATATGCTCGACTGGGCCTATCGCTGCCCTTTCAGTCAGGAATACATGGGCGAGACGGCTGAAAACCTGGCCGAGGATTTCGGGCTGACCCGCGACGCGATGGACGACTGGGGCGCGATGAGCCAGAGCCGCGCCTTGGCGGCGCAGGCCTCGGGGTTCCTTGCGCGGCAGATCATGGGCGTTTCGGTGCCCGATCCTGCGGCAGGCAAGGGGGCCACACGGATATTCGACACGGATGAATGCGTGCGCGCGGATGCCACGCCGGAAAAGCTGGCGCGTTTGCGCCCCGCTTTCCGCGAAGGGGGCAAGGTCACGGCGGGCAATGCCTCGACCGTGAATGATGCGGCGGCTTTCGTTCTGGTCGGTGACCGTGCGGCCTTCGAGGGCAAGGGGATCGCCCCGCGTGCGCGCATCGTGGACTGGACCGTCGTCGGGGTGCCGCCCCGCATCATGGGCCATGGCCCGGTGCCTGCGATCCGCGCGCTTCTGGACAAGCAGGGCCTGCGGATGGCCGATATCGACTATGTCGAGATCAACGAGGCATTCGCCGCCGTGAACATCCATGCCGAGGCGCAGCTTGGCATCCCGCGCGACATCCACAACCTTTATGGCGGCGGCATCAGCCTTGGCCATCCGCCCGGTGTGACAGGCGTGCGGATGTGCCTGACCGCGATGCAGCACCTCGAGGATACCGGCGGTCGCCGCGCGATCCTGTCGATGTGTCTGGGCGCGGGACAAGGCATGGCCATGCTGATCGAGAGGGTATGATGCAGACGCTCTACGCGGCCTTGACACGCATCGTCGCAACTCACGGAGAGCGGCCATTCCTCTGCGTGCCCCCGCGCGCGGGCCGTCCCTATCTGCCACAGGGCGGCGAGATCAGCTTTGCCGGGATGCTGGGTGCCGTGGACACGCTGGTCGAGGCCTGGGCCAGGGCAGGCTGGGGGCCAGGGCATCGCGTCGCGCTGGCGCTGGACAATCATCCCGCCCATGTGATGCATTTTCTGGCCCTGAACCGGCTTGGCGTGTCGCAGGTTCCGGTCAATCCCTACTACCTGCGCCACGAGATGGACTATCTGCTGGACCATTCCGAGGTGGACGCTGCCATCAGCCTGCCGTGGAACCACGCGAAGATCGCGGATGTTTCGGATATTCCCGTGGTGGTCTGGACCGATGACAGCACACCGGCGGAATTCACTCCGCCGCCCGCGCCCCGGCCCGCGGGGCATGGACAGCCCGGCCTGAATACCGAAATCGCGCTGATCTATACCTCGGGCACGACTTCGCGGCCCAAGGGCGCAATCATCGACAATGACTATGCCTTTGCTGTGGGGCGCGTCTATGCGGAACATGGCGGCGCGCTGACAGTGCGCGACGGGGCCGAACGGATCTTCATTCCCCTGCCCTATTTCCACGTCAACGCCGGGATCAACACCATCGCGATGGCGCTGCTGAAAGGCGTCTGCCTGATCGTGCCGGACCGGTTTCACGCCGAGACATGGTGGGACGATCTGGCGGCAAGCCGCGCCACGGCGATCCATTATCTCGGGATCATCCCGCCGGTGCTGATGAAGGCGCCGCCCGGTCCGCGCGACCGAAGCCATGGATTGCGCTATGGCCTTGGTGCGGGTCTGGACCCCGCGATCCACCGCGCCTTCGAGGAACGGTTCGCCCTGCCCATGGTCGAGGTCTGGGGCATGACGGAAACCGGGCGCTTTCTGGCCGATTGCCATGCGCCGCGCCAGACCGACACCCGCGCCTTTGGCCGCCCGCTGCCTGATCATCTGCTAGCGAAAGTGGTCGATGACGCGGGGCAAGAGGTGCCGCATGGCATGGCAGGCGAGTTGGTCGTGCGCGCGCCCGGCCCCGATCCACGGCAGGGGTTCTTCAAGGGCTATCTCAAGAACGATCAAGCGACCGAAGAGGCGTGGCGCGATGGCTGGTTTCACACCGGCGACGTCGTGATGCAGGCTGAAGACGGGATGCTGATGTTCGTCGAGCGCGCCAAGAACATCATTCGCCGGTCGGGCGAGAACATCTCGGCCGCCGAGGTCGAGAATGCGCTGATCGACTGCCCGGCCGTTGGGGCTGTGGCGGTGATCGCCGTGCCGGACGCCATGCGCGACGAGGAGGTTTTTGCCGCCATCGTCCCCGCCCCCGGCCATGCGCCGGGGCAGGCCACGGCCAATGCCGTGCTGGACTTCGCCCGGGACCGTCTGGCCTATTACAAGTTGCCGGGCTGGATCGTTTTCCGCGACAGCCTGCCCGTGACGGGCACGCAGAAGGTCCAGAAACACCGCCTTTACCCTGACGGCGCCGATCCCTGCGCCGATCCGGCCGCGATAGACCTGCGCGAGGCAAAAGCGAACATCCGAAAGGCAAGCGCATGAGCGGACCCGATACCGGCAGGGTCGACGTGACCCATGATGGCGCAATCGCGGTGATCCGCTTTTCCAACCCGCCCGAAGGTTACATGGACGAGGGGACCGAGGCAGGGCTGACCGCCGCCCTCGAACAGATCGAAGCGGATGACGCGATCCGCGCGGTGATCCTGACCGGCGGGCAGGAGGGCGTCTTCATCCGCCATTACGATGTCCGCATCCTTGAGGCGCGAGCGCGGAAGATGACGGCGCGGGGGATGGTCTTTACCCCGGACAGGCCGGTGCCGGAGCCGGCGCTGCACCGCGTCATGCGCCGGATCGAAAGCAGCGCGAAACCTTATATCGCGGCGATCAACGGGGCGGCGATGGGCGGCGGGTTCGAGTTGGCCCTCGCCTGCGATATCCGCCTTGCGCAGGCGGGGGATTATCCCATCGGCCTGCCCGAGGTGAACCTTGGCATCCTGCCGGGTGCGGGCGGCACACAGCGGCTGCCGCTGCTCGTCGGGCAGGCGCGCGCGCTGGAATACTGCCTGACGGGCCGGACCTTTGCACCGGACGAGGCAGCAGCGGCGGGGCTGGTCAATGCCTGCGTGACCGGTCCTGTTCTGGATCACGCGGCAGCGATGGCACGCCGGATGATCGCCAACCCGCCATTGGCGCTGGCGCATATCAAGCGGCTGATCCGCGGCGCCAGCCCCGATCCTGACCGGATGGCGCAGGAGCGCACGCTGTTTTGCGATCTCATGGTGCAGGACGAGGCGATCGAGATCATGGCCCGGATGAACCGCAACGGCAGCGACATCCGCAATCCCTGATCAGGCCGGACCGGTATAGAACCGGGTCGTGATCAGCACCTTGCCGTCGCGCCCCTCGCGGGCCGCATGGGCCACGGCCTCGGCCGCGCGTTCGATGGAGTAATGCGCATCGACCTTGGCGCCGATCCGCCCCTCGCCCAGCCATGTCACAAGCTGGCCATAGACCTGCTTGATCCGCGCGGGCCCTGCCGTGGCGAACCACGACGCCAACCAGAATCCGCGCAGGTTCAGGCCGCGAAACACCAGATCATGCGCGCTGAGGCGGGGGCTTTCGCCGGACAACAGCCCGTAGTTCACGACAGTGCCCCGATCCGCCACGGCTGCTGCCAGACGCTCGGTCGCGACGCCACCGATGGCATCCAGCGCAAGGCGCGCCTTTGCACCTTCGGGCAGACAGGGCGCGGGCCCGGTGCCATCGTCCACGATCACGACCTCGGCGCCAAGCGCGCGCAACGCCTGCGCCGCCCCCTCGCGCCGCACCACACAGGCGATCCGCAGGCCCAGCGCCGCGCCGACCTTGACGACGTTCTGTCCGACTGCGGAATTGGCCGCATTCAGGATCACCCAGTCACCTGCCTGCAGCGGCACGATATCCTCGAGCATGACCAGCGCGGTGGCCGGGTTCGCCTTGAGCATGGCCGCCTGATCCAGATCGACATCGGCGGCCAGTGGCACAACGTGACGCACAGGCAGCGTGATCTGTTCGGTCCATGTGTTTCCCGGCATCGGCATCACGATGTCACCGGGCCTGAGCGTGACATCCGGCCCCACGGCGCTGATGCGGCCAACCCCTTCGCTTCCGGGCACGAAAGGTGCTGGCGGACGCACGCCATAGCGCCCCTCCAGCATCAGCAGATCGGCCGGATTGATCGTCACGATCACCATGTCCACGGTCACTTCGCCGGGTCCAGGTGCGGCTGGTGCGGATTTTGTCACGACAGCAAGCTCTGTCAGGCCATTTCCTGTTGCTTCAACGGCGCGGATAGTGTTCTCGGTCATGTCGAACCTGCTTGCGGAAGATAGTTAACAATCGTTCGTTCGTCAGCTATATCGACATGACCCCACCCGCGCAACAACCCCTGTTCCACACATGATCAAGACAGGCTCGACCATGACAGACCCAGAGACAGAGACAACGACGCCAGGCAACAGACGCGAGGAATTGCTGGACCGCGCCGGAGAGTTGATGGCTGCAAAGGGCTATGACGGGACGTCGATGCGCGATATCGCCAGCGCTGTCGGCATGTTGCCCGGTTCGCTCTACTATCATTTCGAGTCAAAGGAAGCCCTGTTCCTTGCCCTGCACCAGCGTGTTGTCGCGGTGATGGAGGCACGCGTCAGCGCGGCCCTTGCAGTGGCGGATGACAAAGGTTTCGGTTCTTGGGATCGCCTTGAGGCGGCCGCCACGGCACATCTGGAAGGGCTGATCGAAACCGGCAACCTGGTTGCGATCGTGTCACCGGAATTCCTGGGCGAGCGTGAGGGGATCAGCGCCGAGATCCGTGTTGAGCGGCGTCGCTACGAGCAGATCTTCCGTGATCTGTTCAGTGCCCTGAGCCTGCCCGAGGGCGTGGACCGCACGCTGCTGCGGCTGCATCTTTTCGGCGCGCTGAACTGGGCACCGATCTGGTTCGATACAGCCAAGGGCCATGATGCGCGCACCGTCGCGCGGCAGATCATGGGCGTGTTCCGCACGGCCTATGAAGGCAAGGGCGCCTGATTTCAGACCGTTGCGACAAACCTTGCGGCCATCACATCCAGATCACTGCGTATTTCGGGGCGAACGGGACCATGCCGGGGCGCATCGCGCAGGGTGGTGAACCAGTGATCCGGCGGGGTACGCCCGCGCCGGTTGCCACGCCAGACGAGTGCGCGCAGCACATCCTCGGCCTCGGGGGGCAACCTTTCGGGTATCTCATGCCCTGTCAGGGTGGCCCATACACCCGTCCATGCGCGACCGACGGACCAGGGATTGTATCCGCCACCGCCCAGAACCAGATAGCGGTCGCTGAGGGTGCGCAGCGCCTGCACCACTGACCAGAGCGCGCCATTGGACAGCATCAACCGTGATTGCGGGTCTTCGGCCAGCGCGTCCGCACCGCATTGCAGCACGATCGCGTCAGGGGCGAAACGGGCGACAGCCGGAAGGATCAGCCGATCAAGGATCAGCGCCATCTCGGTGTCGTTCAGCCCTTTGGGCAGGGGCAGGTTGAACACATTGCCCGCGCCCTCATCCGTCAGAGCGCCAGTGCGTGGCCAGCGGTTCACCTCATGGGTCGACACCAGCAGGACATCGGGATCATCGCGAAAGGCATGATCCACGCCGTCGCAATGATGCGCGTCGATGTCGACATAGGCGATGCGCCGCAGCCCCTGGCGACGCAGCGACAGGATCGCCAGCACCGGATCGTTGAAATAGCAAAAACCGTTGGCATGATCGGGCATGCCATGATGCGTGCCGCCCGCCGGAGCATAGACGACGCCGGGTCGCGCCAGGATCTCCCCCGCCAGAAGCGCACCGCCCGCCGATGTGGCGGGGCGGCGGAACACCTCGGGGAAGACCGGATTGGCATGGGTGCCGATGTTGTGGCGGGCGCGCACCTCGGGCGAGACCTGCCCCTCGGCTTCCGCCTGTTGCAGGGCCGCGACATAGGCCGGATCATGCCAAAGGGCCAAGGCGGCAGGCTTGGCCCGCGGACTGGTGACATAGGCGGATGCGTCAAGCCATCCCATGGCGCGCGACAGATCCATGACCGTGGACACACGCGGCACACGCAGCGGATGCCAGTCCCCGTAACTGGATCCTCGGTAAATCTCCGAACCTATGAACAGGGGGAATGTCATGTCCGCATCGGGCAGGCCGTACTGCTCAGCCCTTGGCCAGCATCGCCTCGATCTGGCTGGTGATCTGCCCGGACAGCGGCTTGACCGGCGCACCGAATGTGCCCGCGACACTGCCGTCCGGTGCGATCAGGACCTTGTTGAAATTCCATCCGGGCACAAAGCCTTCCGTCTGCGAGAGCCACCTATAGAAAGGATGCGCCATCGCCCCCTTGACCGAGGTGATCGTCGCCATCGGGAAGTCGAGGCCGAAGTTGACCTCGCAGAACTCGGCCACTTCGGCATTGCTGGCCAGTTCCTGACGGAAATCGTTCGACGGGACGGCAAGCACCACAAGGCCACGATCCTTGTAACGGTCATAGAGCGCCTGAAGTTCGTCATACTGCCGGGTATAGCCGCAGCGCGAGGCCGTGTTCACCACCAGAACGGGTTGTCCGCGCCAGTCGTCCAGTGACAATGTGCCCCCGTCGATGGAATCGAACTGGAACGTCCCACGCGCATTGGCGGGGTAGGTCAGAATCACCGATGCCACGGCCAGAAGCATGGTGAGAAGGATGACAGGGTAGCTTTTCTGCAGAAGGGTCATCTGTTCGGACTTTCGCATCGGGGATCAATGGCCGCAGCCGGGTTTGTCTTCAGCTTAGGTCGACAGATAGGCGATCCTGGCCTGCTGTCCAGTGACCCGGCGACCGGTCGGCAGTTTGTCGCAGATCGCCGAAATCTGCGCCACGGCTTGCCATTGGCGACACTTCGGCCCCAGATGGCGCAGCAGGCCGGAGAAAAGAGGGAGGGATACCGAATGCTGGACAGGCTCGAGACAATCGTGGGCGCCGCCAATGTGGTGAAGGGGGCCGATCTGGCAAAATGGTCGCGCGACTGGACAGGCGTCTACACATGGACCCCGCTGGCCGTGGTGCGGCCGGGCACTACCGCCGAGGTGGCCGCAGTGCTGCGCCTTGCCAATGACACCGGCACGGCTGTCGTTCCGGTTTCGGGCAACACCGGTCTGGCTGGCGGCACCAAAGCCGAGGGGGCGATCATGCTGTCGCTGGACCGGATGAACCGTATCCGCGAGGTGCGCCCCGAGGCACGGATCGCCATCGTCGAGGCGGGGGTGATCCTGTCCAGTCTTCACGAGGCGGCGGATGCCCATGACCTGATCTTTCCGCTGACCTTCGGCGCGCGCGGCTCCGCCATGGTCGGCGGTTTCCTGTCGACCAATGCGGGTGGGTCCAACGTGCTGCGCTACGGCAATACCCGCGATCTGTGCCTTGGGCTGGAGGTCGTTCTGCCCAGCGGCGAGGTGATGGACCTGATGAGCGAACTGCACAAGGACAACTCGGGCTACAACCTCAAGCATCTGATGATCGGGGCGGAAGGTACGCTTGGCATCATCACCGCGGCCGTGCTCAAGCTGGCCCCGAAACCGCGCGCCTATGCCACGGCGATGGTCGCGGCCCCTTCGCTGGATCAGGCGCTGGTTCTTCTGAACCGCTTGGGCGAAGCGACAGGCGGCGGGGTCGAAGCCTTCGAATTCATGCCACGCGCCTATATCGAGGGGCATCTGGAGAAGTTTCCCGGCGCCAAGCCCCCATTCGCGCAGATGCATGACGTCAATATCCTGGTCGAAGTGGGCGCGACTGCGCCGCGCGACTGCACCCCCGGCCCGGACGGGCGCGTGCCGGTTTCGGTGCATCTGGAAGACGTGCTGGAGGGCATGTTCGAGGACGGCATGATCCTTGATGCGGTCGTGGCCCAGTCACAGGCCCAGCGCGCCGAGATGTGGCAACGCCGCGAAGCCGCAGCCGAGATTGCCCTGACCCGGCGGCCCATCGTGAACAATGACGTGGCCGTGCCGCTGGACAAGGTGGCGGTGTTTCTGGCGCGAATCCATGACCGGCTGTCCGTTCTGGACGCAGGCGCGAAAGAGCTGATCGTGTCGCATCTGGGAGATGGCAATGTGCATTACACCGTGTGGCCCGTTTCGCAGGACCCGGCCGTGCATGACGCGATCATGGAAGCGGTCGAAGATGTGGTCCTGGAGCTGGGCGGCAGCTTTTCGGCAGAACACGGAATCGGCACATCCAAACTGCCGTCAATGGCGCGGCGCAAGAACAAGGTGGCGCTGGCCGCGATGCGCGCGATCAAGGGGGCACTTGACCCGAAGGGCATCCTGAACCCCGGTAAGGTGCTGCCAGGCTGACATCTGCGCCTCCGGCGGGGATATTTGGAGCAAGAAGAAACGACGGGCGCGGATCAGCGCCAGTCGAAAAACCCGGGGCCTGCCTGCTTGAGCAGGGCTTGCGCCATGTCCCGCGCCATCTCGGGCGCGTCGGAAATCGTGCTGCTGCGGTCATCGGCGATCTTTTCCGACCCGTCGGGACGCAGCACCTCGCCGCGCAGGCGCAGGGTGGTGCCGTCCAGTTCCGCCAGCCCGGCAATCGGCGTCTCGCAGGACCCGTCGAGCGTGGCGAGGAAAGCGCGCTCGGCAGCAAGGCGCTGGCCGGTTTCGACGTGATGTATCGCCTCGAGCAGGGCGGCGGTGTTGGTGTCGTTGGCGCGCCGCTCGATCCCGATCGCACCCTGTGCAACGGCGGGCAGCATGTCATCGGGCGAAATGGCGCCACGTGCCACATGGGCCATGCCCAGACGGTTCAGACCGGCCTGTGCCAGAAATGTGGCCGAGGCCACACCATCCGCCAGCTTCTTGAGACGCGTCTGCACATTGCCGCGGAATTCCACGACTTCCAGATGCGGGAAGGCATTCAACAGCTGCGCCCGGCGGCGCAGGGAGGACGAGCCGACCCGCGCGCCCTCGGGCAGGTCCTTGAGCGTGGCCGCATCCTGCGCGACGAAGGCATCGCGCACATCCTCGCGCGGCAGGTAGGTGTCCAGCAGCAGGCCCGACGGCTGCAGAACCGGCATGTCCTTCATCGAATGCACCGCAATGTCGATGGAGCCATCCAGCAGCGCCTCTTCGATTTCGCGGGTGAACAACCCCTTGCCGCCGATCTCCTTGAGAGGGCGATCCTGGATCGCATCGCCGGTGACCTTTATGACCACGATGGCGAAAGCCTCTTCGGGCAGGTCAAACGCCGCCATGAGGCGCGCGCGCGTCTCATGCGCCTGGGCCAGAGCCAGCGGAGAGCCACGGGTGCCGATCTTCAGCGGTGAGGCGGGTGTGGGGCGTGTCAGAGTCATGAGACAGTTGTTAGTCATGTAAAGCTGGTCTGACAAGCACCAGATGCTTGACATCCTTGCGCCCAAAGGGGACGAAACTGTCAACCGAAGGGAACAGATATGACCGATAAAACGATTTTGCGGGCACTAGCCGGGGAAACGCTGCCCACTCCGCCGATCTGGATGATGCGTCAGGCGGGTCGCTACCTGCCCGAGTATCGCGCCACGCGGGAACAGGCCGGCGATTTCCTGTCACTGTGCTACAACAGCGAACTGGCGGCAGAAGTGACCCTGCAACCGATCCGGCGCTACGGTTTCGATGCGGCGATCCTTTTCGCGGATATCCTGCTGGTGCCGCAGGCGCTTGGGGCGGACCTGTGGTTCGTCACCGGCGAGGGCCCGCGCCTGTCGACAATCACCTCGCAGGCGGGCGTCGATGCGCTCAAACCCGTCGAGGCGATCCACGAGACCCTGAACCCGGTCTACGAGACCGTCCGCATCCTGAGCCGCGAATTGCCGCGCGAGACGACGCTGATCGGATTTGCGGGCGCGCCATGGACCGTGGCGACCTATATGATCGCAGGGCAAGGCACGAAAGACCAAGGCCCGGCCCACGCCCTGAAGGCCGAGAACCGGCCCGTATTCGAGGCGCTTCTGGCACGGATCACGGCCGCCACGATCGAATACCTGTCCGCGCAGATCGACGCCGGGGCCGAGGTGGTGAAGCTTTTCGACAGTTGGGCGGGATCGCTCAAGGGTGCCGATTTCGACGCCTATGCGCTGGAGCCAGCGAAAGAGATCATCGCGGCCCTGAAGGCCCGCCATCCCGGCATCCCGGTCATCGCCTTCCCGCGCGAGGCGGGCGAGAAATACATCGGCTTCGCACGCGCGACAGGCGCGGATTGCGTGGCAGTGGATGATTCGGTCACCGCGGAATGGGTCGCGCAGCATGTGCAGCCCGACAGCTGCGTGCAGGGCAACCTCAAGTCATCGCATATGGTGACGGGCGGTCAGGCGCTGGTGGACGAGACCCGGCGCATCGTGCAGGCACTGAAGAACGGCCCGCATATCTTCAACCTCGGTCACGGCATAACGCCGGATGCCGATCCGGCCAATGTGCAGCTGATGATCGACACGGTGCGCGGGGCATAACGCCCCGCGGATCGCGCGCCCGCCGTCAGATCCACTTGGCAAGCGGCGGCAGGCTCATGAGCACGGCATTGGCGTCATGCCCTGTCTCGAGGCCGAACTTGGTGCCACGATCATAGACAAGGTTGTATTCGGCATAAAGGCCGCGATGCACCAGTTGAACGTCCTTGTCCGCCTCGGTCCATGGCTGGGTCCGGCGCTTTTCGACCAGTGGCAGATAGGCCGGCAGGAAGGCGCGTCCGATGTCCTGGATCAGGGTGAAATCCTGCGCCCAGTCGCCGGTGTTGTGATCGTCCAGAAAGATGCCCCCAACACCACGCGCGCGGCCCCGATGCGGCACAAAGAAATACTCGTCCGCCCAGGCCTTGAGGCGCGGGTAATGCGCCTCGCCATGAGGGTCCAGATGCGCCTTCTGAACAGCGTGAAAATGGGCGGTATCCTCGGCATATTCGATGCAGGGGTTCAGGTCCGACCCGCCACCGAACCACCAGGCGCCGGGGGTCCAGAACATGCGGGTGTTCATATGCACCGCCGGGCAATGCGGGTTCTGCATATGGGCCACAAGGCTGATGCCGGATGCCCAGAAGCGCGGATCATCGGCCATCCCCGGAACGCCGCGCGCGGCCATCGCCTTTTGGGCACGCGCCCCCAGCGTGCCGTACACGGTCGAGATATTGACGCCAACCTTCTCGAAGACCCGACCGCCGCGCATCACGCTCATCAACCCGCCACCGGCATCAGATCCATCGTCCGAGGATCGCCGGGTCTGGGTCACCTCGAACCGGCCTGCTGGCAGGCTGGCCGTGTGGCCTGCGGTCTGGGTGTCCTCCAGCGCCTCGAAAGCGGCCACGATATCGTCGCGCAACTGGCGGAACCAGCCGGCAGCGGTGTCTTTCTCGGTCTGCATGGCCGTGGCGATGGTCGAGGTCTGGGTCATCAAGGCGTCCTGTCTGGTTTCGGTCTACACTGCCGGAAAACCTAACAGCCGGTAAAGCCCAACGCCAGAACCCCGTGACGGTCCTGCCCGCTTCTTCTTGCCGCAAATATCCCGGGGGAGTCCGCAGGACGGGGGCAGCGCCCCCCTTCCGACCATCGGATCAATGCGCCGGTGCGATGACCGGGTCCAAGAGGCCACGCCCGCCGTCCACCGTCATGATCTGCCCCGTCATGAAGCTGGAACAGTCGGACGCCAGATACTGCACCGCTTCCGCCAGTTCAGACGGCGGCGCGATACGGCCCAGAGGTGTGCGTGCGATGATCTGGTCGCGATAATCGGGATTGTCCTTGATCGCCGCCTTCAGGCTGGCCGACATAACGGACCCGAAGGCCACCGCGTTGACCCGGATGCGATGCGGCGCCAATGCCAGCGCCAGCGAGCGGGTCATCTGGTCCAGTGCCGCGGTCGAGATGGAATAGCCCATCAGGTCGGGATGGGTGCGCTGCGCCGCAAGACAGGAGATGTTGACGATGGTGCCCGCCGTCTCGACCTCCTCCAGATCCTCGGCCTGCTTGATCATCCGCCGCGCAACCATTTGCGACAGCCTGAGCGAGGTCAGCAGGTTCTGCTCAAGCAGCGTATCGACCGAGGCATCCTCGGGGTCCAGCGCGTCGGTCGTCACGATCTGACGTGCACCGTTGACGAGGATGTCCACGCGGTCGAAGGCGTCGATCGTCGCCGACAGAAGGTTGGCGATGGTCAGGCGCTCGCGCAGATCGCCCGCGAAATAGCGATGGCTGTTGCCGTCTTCGTTCGGGCCCAGTTCCTTGCGCAGGCGATCCTCGTCGAGATCCGCAAAGACGACATTGGCGCCCTTGTCCATGAAATGCCTACCGATGGCATGACCGATTCCATAGGCGCCTCCGGTGACGATGGCGGTCTTGCCGCTGATGGAAAAGGACATGTCGGATCTCCGTTTTTCGGGGAAAGCTAGCCGATCTCAGCGTCTCTGGCGAGACCGTGGCGCGGTGGGTCTTGCGGCCGCAAGAATCTTGAAACGATTGTCGCCTGCCAGTTCGCTGACTTCTGCGAAATGCTGCGCCAGTGCGGTCTCGTATGGCAAGTGCCGGTTGGCGACAAGCCAAAGCCGGCCCTGCGCGGTCAGCATGGCGGCGGCGGCTGCGATGAACGCGCGGCCAAGGTCGGGATCGGCGGCGCGGCCCGTGTGAAACGGCGGGTTCATCACCACTGCATCCACAAGGTTGTCGGGGCGCCATATCGTTGCATCGGCCCAGTGAAACCGCGCACGCGGATCGGCCAGATTGGCACGTGCACAGTCCAGCGCGGTGTGATCCGCCTCGACCAGATCAAGGCTGCGCACCGTGTCGCGCGCAAGGATCCGGGACGCCAGATACCCCCAGCCCGCACCCAGATCGACCAGATGCGCGCCCAGCTTGTCCGGTAGGCTGTCGGCCAGCAGGCGCGAGGCCGGATCGATTCCATCGGCCGAAAATACGCCCTCGGCCGTCACGAATCCGCCTTCGACCGGCTGCGGCCCCTGCGCATGCCAGTCCGCGGGCATCGGCCGCGCGGCAAACCACAGCATCTTGCCATGGGCCTTGGACAGCACCATCGGCGACAGGCCCTGCGCGCGCAGGTCGCGCAGCATCGATTCGATTCCGTCGGTCTTCTGCCCATCCACGATCAGCAGACCACCTGTCC
>JBFHIW010000066.1:0-15038 GCA_041596235.1 Paracoccaceae bacterium | reverse complement strand
GCAGGGCAAGGCCCCACCGGCACCTATCATTTCAGCGGTGCACCCGATGTCAGCTGGGCCGATTTCGCGCGCGAGATCTTCGCGCAGGCGGGCCTGACATGCACGGTTGAGGACATTCCGACCTCGGCCTATCCCACGCCTGCGCGCCGTCCGGGCAACTCGCGGATGGACTGCACAGGCTTGACCCGTGATTTCGGCATCAAAAGGCCCGATTGGCGCGCCAGCCTCGCCGGTGTAATGAGTGATTTGAAGGAGAATTGAGATGACGCAGCGCAAGGGTATTATCCTCGCAGGGGGGTCGGGCACGCGGCTCTATCCCATCACCATGGGCCTGTCCAAGCAGCTATTGCCGATCTACGACAAGCCGATGATCTACTATCCGCTCAGCGTGCTGATGCTGGCCGGTATCCGCGATATCGCGATCATCACCACCCCCGAGGATCAGGACCAGTTCCAGCGCCTGCTGGGCGATGGCAGCCAATGGGGCGTGTCCTTTACCTATATCACGCAGCCCTCGCCCGATGGTCTGGCCCAGGCCTATATCCTGGCCGAAGATTTCCTGGCCGGCGCCCCCTCTGCGATGGTGCTGGGCGACAACATCTTCTTCGGTCACGGGCTGCCCGAACTGCTTGAAGAGGCCGACAGCCATGCCGTCGGCGGTGCTGTCTTCGGTTACCGCGTCAGTGACCCCGAACGCTACGGCGTGGTGCATTTCGATGCCGATGGGCGTGTTGTCTCGATCATCGAGAAGCCGGAAAAGCCTGCGTCGAACTATGCGGTGACCGGGCTTTACTTTCTGGATGGAACCGCACCCGAAAAGGCGCGAACAGTCAAACCCTCGGCGCGCGGCGAGCTCGAGATCACGTCGCTGCTGGAAATGTACCTGGCCGAGGGCACCTTGTCGGTCAAGCGCATGGGACGCGGCTATGCCTGGCTGGATACCGGCACCCATGGCAGCCTTCTGGACGCGGGCAATTTCGTGCGCACCCTTGAAAAACGCCAGGGCATGCAAACCGGCTGCCCCGAGGAAATCGCCTTCGATCACGGCTGGATCACCCGCGAGGCACTGGCGGCGCTGGCGGCGAAATTCGCCAAGAACGATTACGGCAAATACCTCAAGCAGTTGTTGGACTAACCCGATCTTAAGGCACGGCTGGCAAGATGCAGGCTCGGGCTTGTGTCTTCATGCCATGATTGTCGGGATCGCCTGTCGCGCTGCGGCGGCGGGCGTTATTCGCTGATCTGTCCTGGTCATGATGACCCTGCCGTTCAACGGTTTTGGGGATACTGTCATGATGACGGGACAGACGATGCTGATCACGGGCGGGGCAGGTTTCATCGGGTCGCGCCTTGCGATTGCGCTGGCCGCGCGGCACCGGGTGCGGGTCTTCGACAATTTCTCGGCTCAGGCGCATCCTGCCCCGGCGGGTACCCGCATTGCCCTCTCGCGCGCGGGTGTTGGCGTGATCACCGGCGACATGCGTGACCCCCTAGCCCTCGGCGCGGCCATTGCCGACACCCGGCCCGACGTGATCCTGCATCTGGCTGCCGAAACCGGCACCGGGCAGTCCTTCAGCCAGCCCGCCCATTACGTGCAGGTCAACGCGCTGGGCACCGCCCATCTGGCCGAGGCTGTGCGCCGCCATGCCCCCGGCCTGCGCAGGCTGGTGCTGGCCAGCACCCGCGCGGTCTATGGTGAAGGGGCCTGCGTCGATGAAAGCGGCCAGCGCGTGCAGGCCGTTCCGCGCCGGCCAGACGATCTGGCGCTGGGACGTTTCGGATTGCAGGGGCGTGACGGGCAACCGCTTGCGCCGGTTCCCACCGATGCCGATTGGCCTGCGGCACCCGCCTCGATCTATGCGGCGACCAAGCTGATGCAGGAACATCTGCTCAGGCAGGCGTTCTGGGGCAGCGCGACTCAGCTGGGCGTTCTGCGGTTGCAGAATGTCTATGGCCCCGGCCAGTCGCTGGACAATCCCTATACCGGTGTCTTGTCCATCTTCTGCCGCCAGATTCTGGAAGGGCAGGGCCTGTCCATCTACGAGGATGGGCAGATCACGCGCGATTTCGTCATGATCGACGATGTGGTGCGCGCCTTCGTGATGATGGCCGAAGCCCCGTCCATGCCGCAGGAGACGCTTGATATCGGCTCGGGGCAGGGCATCACCCTGCTGGACGTGGCGCGCCGCCTGCTGGTCTGCCTTGGCGCATCCCGCGACAGGCTGCGGGTGACAGGTGCCTGCCGCCCCGGCGATATCCGCCATGCGGTGGCCGACATCAGCCGCGCGCGGGCGCAACTGGGCTGGGCACCGCGCATCCCGCTCGATGCGGGCCTGATGGCCCTTGCGCGATGGTCGGGCCGGCAATTGCGCCACCCCGCCGTCAGGGCCAGCGCCTGAGCAGCGGGCGGCGGATCGTGATGCCCTGTCCCGAACCGACAGCAGATGCCCGGCAGTTCCGGACAGCGGGCATGTCCGGCTGCGATCTGCTGGTGGGCCTGCATTCCTTTCCCAAAAGCGGAAATACATGGCTGCGCGCGATCCTTGCCGGGATCATCGGCCTTCCGATCGACAGGGGCCAGATGGCCGAATATCTGGTCGATATCCACATGGGGCAGCGCATCGGTCAGCGGCCCTTGCGCTTTGCGGGCCGGACATGGTGTTTCTACAAATCGCACAACATCGATCCCTGCGTGGCGCAGGACGGGCGGGTGATCCATCCCGACCGCATTCTCTACATCTATCGCCACCCGCTGGATGTCTTTACCTCTTACCTGAATTACCTGTCCGGCAATGTCACGGCCCTGTCCGGAAAGGTGTTCGGCTTTGCCTTCGACCGGGTCGAGGATCTGACCCCCGACCAGATGGAGCAGCTTTTTCGCAGGTTCCTGATCCACGGCACCTTCGATCCGCGCGCCGCCAACCCCTTTGGCACGCTGTTCGACAGCATCGACAGGTTCAGGACGCTTCAGGCGCAAGGCCAGCCTGTGCATGTGCTGCGCTACGAGGATCTGAGCGATGATTTCGATGCCACCGTGCAAGGCATCTGTGCCTTTCTCGATCTGCCCCTTGGCCCCGGCGCATTGGCGCGGATCCGCCGCACATCGGACCGGCTGACCAGCGGCGACGGGCGCTTCTTCTGGAAGCGCAAGGTCGGCACCCATGCCAGCTATCTCAGCGCGGCGCAGATCGACCGGTTCTGGGACCGGCATCACCACCGGATGAAGGCGTTGGGCTATGCGCGCTGATGCGCCCGCCGCCAAGGCCTGCGTGGCCGCGATCTACGTGATCCGGCACCGGACCGAAGCCATGGCGCATGTGCGGCTGGCGCTGACGGAACTGATGGCGATGGTGCCGCAGATTCTGATCGTGACGGATCAGGCGGCGCTGGCGCAAACCGCAGCCGCCCTGCGGGATCTGGACCCGGACGGGCGCTTGCGCGTGATCGGTTGCAGCCGCGACCGCTCGATCCTGTCGGCCTATCGCGCGGGGCTCAGGGCCTTGGCGGGGCAGGGCGGGCCGCGCGGCGCGGTGATCCTGACGGGATATCACGTGTTCGGCCCGATCCGTCCCGGTGGCTGGCAGGAATTGCCGGTGGAGGCGGATCTGCTGGCACCCTACTGGCACCGGGCCGCCGAGGATCCGCGCCTGCAGCACCGCCCCGACATGCCTGCGCGCCTGCCTTGCCTTGACATGGCGATCCTCTCCGCCGACCTGCTGGAGGATCCGGAGCTCATCCGGGTCTGGGACAGCCTGCCGCGCTTCACCGACAGCTGGGACGAGGTCGAGCGTGGCCTTGTTCCGCTGGCACGCGCCTTGCGCGACACGGACCGGCGCATCGCCTATGCCCTGCCCGAAGACGCGCTGGATACCGTCGATCCCCGCCATTGCGAGGTGGACCGGCTGGTGGCGCTGGGTGCCCCCTGCCTGCCGGTGTCGATCCTGACACTGGATCCGCTGCTCCATGACCTGAACGGCATCGACCTGCGCGCAGCACTTGACCGGCTGCGCCACCTCAATCCCGATCTCTATGGTGCCGTCATCGCCTTTGCCTGCGCGCGGGTGCCGCTGCGCGCCTTCACCACCATCGCCGACCAATACGAGGTGCTCAGCCCGCATTACCCCTCGGATCGCGCCACATGGGGCTTCGGGCGGGTCGCCGTCTTCATCCATGCCTTCTATGCCGACATGATGCCCGCGTTCTGGGAACGGATTGCCGGCTTTCCCATGCCTGCGCATCTCTTCATCAGCACCGCCTCGGCAGAGGACCAACGCGCCATCGCGACCTTTCTGGACGCGCAAGGCTGGCCGCGCGCCGACCGGACCATCCGCGTGGTCGACCAGAACCGGGGGCGGGACATGTCCGCGCTGTTCATCACCTTCCGCGATGTGGCCCTGTCGGGCGATTACCGGATCGGCTTGCGCCTGCATTCCAAGCGCACGCCGCAGGTTTCGCCGCAGGTCGCGCGCGGCTTCAAGGCGCATCTGTTCGACAATCTGCTGCCGTCCCCGGTCGCGATCCGCCAGATCCTTGACCGGTTCGAGGCCGAGCCTGACATCGGCCTCATGATCCCGCCCGTGATCCATGTCGGGTTCGGCACCCTGGGCCATGCCTGGTATTCCAACCGTCCGGCGGTGCAGGATCTGTGCGCCGGCATGGGCCTGTCTGTCCCCCTCGACGACCATACGCCCGTGGCACCCTACGGCACGATGTTCTGGTTCCGGATCGAGGCACTGCGCCCCCTCTTCGAACGCCCCTGGCGGTGGGAGGAGTACAACCCCGAACCCAACCACGTGGATGGCGGCCTTGCCCATGTGCAGGAACGGCTGATCGGCTATGTCGCGCAATCGGGCGGGTTTCGCGTGCTGCAGGTCATGTCGCCCGCACAGGCCGCGCGCAACTATGCCCGGCTGGAATACAAGATGCAGCTTTTCGCCGCGCGCCTTGCCTCACATCACCTGCTGGATCAGATGGCGCAGCTTGATCACCTGGCCGAGACATGGCCCCTGCGCCTGCACCGCAGGCTCAGGGCAGGCTATGGGCTGATCATCCGCCGTTTCCCGGCGGCACGGGCGCGGTTGCAACCGCTGGCGCGCGGCATCTCGCGCCTTCTGGCGCCGATGCATCGCGGCTGACCCGTTTGCACCAAGCAAAAACGCCGCCCCGAGGGGCGGCGTTCTCTGTCGTGCTGCACAGGACGATGGGATCAGAAGCCAAGGCCTGCGTACTTGTTCTTGAACTTCGACACACGGCCGCCGGCATCCATCAGGCGGGTGCCGCCACCGGTCCAGGCCGGGTGCACGGTGGGGTCGATGTCCAGCGCCAGCGTGTCGCCTTCCTTGCCCCAGGTCGAGTGCATCTGGAAGGTGGTGCCGTCGGTCATCTTGACGGTGATCATGTGATAATCGGGGTGGATGTCTTTTTTCATCGTGCCGATCCTTATGCTTCAGCGCCCGAGTTGGGCTTGTAGTTTGCGACTTCGGCGATACGGGCGGATTTGCCACGACGCGCGCGCAGGTAATACAGCTTGGCACGACGCACGCGACCACGGCGCACGACGGTGATGCTGTCGATGTTGGTCGAATAGAGCGGGAACACACGTTCCACGCCTTCGCCAAAGGAAATCTTGCGGACCGTGAAGGAACCGGCGATGCCCTTGCCGTTCTTGCGGCTGATGCAGACGCCTTCGTAGTTCTGCACGCGCGAACGGGTGCCTTCGGTCACTTTGTAGCCGACGCGAATGGTATCGCCGGCCTTGAAATCGGGAATCTCTTTCCCGAGGGCGGCGATCTGTTCCGCCTCGATCTGTGCGATCAGGTTCATCGCATTGCTCCTATATGCTTGCGGTTTGTCCCGCAAAGTTTGCCACAACCCCAGAGCTCTTGGTCTTCAACCGGGTCCGCCTGCCGAAAGATCGGTGCGCCCGCCAGAGATCGGATCGTCGTTCCTTGGTCCTGTGTCCCGGTCTTTCATGGCCCCGAAGAAGGCGGCCTGAACCTGAAGACATCAGATCCGGTAGACTCAGACAGAGTCCCGGACGCGCGGGTCATAGCGGGCTGCGCCTGCTTTGGCAAGAACCGAATAGGGCGCATCAGCCCTGCGGTTTGCCCTTGTCGGCCTGATGCGCCTGCCACAGATCGGGCCGCCGCTCCTGCGTGATCGCTTCGGATTGCGCGCGCCGCCATGCGGCGATCTTGGCATGGTTGCCCGACAGAAGCACCTCGGGGATCGCGCGCTCGCGCCATTCTGCGGGCCGCGTATATTGCGGATGCTCCAGCAGCCCGTCGGAAAAGCTTTCCTCCTCGGTCGAGGCGGCATTGCCCAGAACCCCCGGTAACAGGCGCACGGTTGCGTCGATCAGCGCCATCGCGGCGATCTCGCCCCCGGTCATGACGAAATCGCCCAGGCTCACCTCTTCGATGTCATATTCGTCCAGAACGCGTTGATCCACGCCTTCGAACCGCCCGCACAGAAGCGTCACGCCATCCGCCGAGGCCAGCCGCCGCGCCATGGCCTGCGTCAGCGGCGCGCCGCGCGGGGACAGATAGATCACCGGCCAGCGTCCGCGCGCCGCCATGGCGGCCTCGTCCAGCGCATGTCCCAGAACATCGGGGCGCAGCACCATGCCCGCGCCACCCCCGGCCGGCGTGTCATCCACGTTGCGATGCTTGCCCTCGCCAAACGCCCGCAGGTCGATGGTCCGCAAGGACCACCGCCCCTCGGTCAGCGCCTTGCCGGTCAGGCTTTCGCCCAGCACACCCGGAAACGCCTGCGGCAGCAGCGTGATGATCTGCGCCATCCAGCCCCCGGCCAGATCGGGATTGTCCGTGATCAACGCGCGCGGGCGCAGCGATGCCCGGATCGACATCCGGCCATGGGATTTGGCCGGGCTCGGGTCTTGCGGGGCAGGGCCATCGGGATCGGTATCTTGCGTCATGCTCGTCCCATAGCGGCTTTTCCGCCGGTGCAAAAGATGCCCGATTGCGACGGGCCTCCCGCAGGCCTAGGCTTGGCCCAAAAGCAGCAGGACCAGACCCACCCATGACCGATCATCGCACAAGGCTGGCCGAAGCGGCCCGCGCGGCCTGGCGCGATGCGGCCCCGAACCTTGATCTTGATCCCCGGCGCGCGGAGGTCCAGATCCTGAGCGCGCGGCGCGAACCCGGCGGCGGCCGCATCGTCACGCGGATCACGCCCGAAGATGCGCCCGAAAGCCTGATCCTCAAGCTGCGCCTCGGGGCCAGACCCGACACGCTGGAACAGGCGGTCCGCGCCTATACGGGGGCCGCGACAAGCCTTGCCGGTCAGGCGGGGCTGGCGGTGCCGCGCCTGATCATGTCCTTGCCATCCCATCATGCGCTGATCCTGTCGCACTGCCCCGGCGTCGATGCCCGCAGTCTTTTGGCCGACAGCACCGATCCCGCCGATCATGTGCCCGTGATGCGCGCGGCAGGCCAGTGGCTGGGCGCGCTGCACCGCGGCCAGCCCGCGCCGAACATGGTGTTCGATCCGGCCCCGGCGTTGCGGCGGCTGGCAAGACACGCGCGCGCCGGCGTCCCCCTGCGTGTCGACAGCCAAAGTCTTGCAAGCCTCGCAGCCCCCCTGCACGAGCGGCCCCTGCGCAGCGCGGTCACCCACGGCGACATGACCTTGGGCAACCTGCTGATCGCTCCGGAGCAGATCACCGGGATCGACCTCGAAAACGATCGGCCCGCCCCGGTCGCGCGGGATCTGTCGATGCTGCTGGTGGATCACGAGATCTGGTTCGGTCCCCGGCCCGCCGCCATCGCCGCCTTTTGGCAGGCCTACGGGGACGATCTGCAGGATGATCCGGCGCTGCGCTTCTTCATCGCCCTCAGGCTTGCGCGGCTCTGGCAAGAGATGCCTTCCGATCCCGAACGACACACCCCGCGCCGCGCCCATGTCCGGGCCGGACTTCAGGCCATGTGCGCGCGCATCGCGCGGGACGGCGCGCCCTAGAACAGCCCCTCGGGCGGGTCCGCGATAATGCGGCCCGTGGCCAGATCGACGGTCGGGACCGCCTCCAGCGTGAAGGGCAGCAGCACGGTGTCGGACGCGCCGGGCACCTGCACCTCAAGAATGTCACCCGCACCGTGGTTCAGCACGGCCTTGACCCGGCCAAGCGTGGTGCCGCCCGTATCCAGAACGGTCAGACCGATCAGGTCGGCATGGTAATATTCATCATCCGGCAGGGTGGGCAGACGGTCGCGCGGCACGAACAGCTTCACGCCTTTCAGCGCGTCGGCCTCTTCCTTGGTGTTGACACCCGACAAGCGCACCAAAAGGCCGTTGGGCAGTTGTCCCGCCAGCGCCACATCGAAGGTGCGGCTTCCATCCTCGGTTGTCAGGGGGGCATATTCCCCGATGGCGAGGGGATCGGCGGTAAAGCTTTTCAGCCGCACCTCGCCCTTTACCCCGAAGGCGCCCGCAATGGCGGCAACGCAGATCAGATCGCTCATTCTTTCCCTCGTTCTTCCCGGCCTTGCCCGGCCCTGCACTGTCATGCGGCGGCCCGGCGGCTACCGGGTGTCCAGCACCAATTCATCCCGCCGGACTTCCCAGCCCTGACGTTCCAGTTCGGGCGTCTCGCTCTCGGCTTCCGGCCAGCCAACGCAGAGATAGGCCACAAGGCGCCAGTCCTCGGGCGTGTCCAGATCCCGCGCCAGACGCGCCGGATCAAGGATCGACACCCAGCCCACGCCCAGCCCATGCGCCCGTGCCAGCAGCCAGAATTGCATGACCGAGGCGACAACGGAATAGCGCCGCATCTCGGGCATGGTGCCGGCACCAAGCCCATGGCCCGTTTCGGTGCCCTCATCGCAGTAAACCGCCAGATGCACCGGCGCCTCGCGCATGCCCGACAGCTTCAGCCCGGCATAAAGCGCCGCCCTGTCACCATCATAGCCGGCCAGCGCCTGCGCATTGGCCGCCTCGAAATTTGTCAACGCCGCCGCGCGCGCCGCTGTGCTCTGGACCCTGATCAGCCGCCATGGCTGCGACAGGCCCACCGAAGGGGACAGCACAAATGCATCGAGGCAATGCATCAGCATTGCCTCGGGCACCGGGTCGGTGCGGAAGCGCCGCACATCGCGGCGCCAGCGCATCAGCGCGGTCAGTTGGTCCTGGAATGCCGTGTCGAAATCCTGCATTCCCGGCCCTCCCGGCCTTATTCCTCGGCTGCAGCCTCTTCGGCGGGTGCAGCGGCCTTGGCGGCCTTCTGCTCGGCGCGGTCCTTGGCTTTCTTGCCCGGCTCACCCTTCTTGGGGTTGCTGCGCTCGGTCTTGGGGGTCACGCCTGCGGCTTCCAGCATGCGGGCCACACGGTCGGTGGTCTGCGCGCCCTGGGCCAGCCAATGCTTCACGCGGTCGATATCCATCTTCACGCGGTCTTCGCTGTCTTTCGGCAGCAGCGGGTTGTAGGTGCCCAGCTTCTCGATGAATCGGCCATCGCGCGGCATGCGGCTGTCGGCGGCCACGATGCGGTAGAAGGGACGTTTCTTGCTGCCGCCACGGGCCAGACGGATTTTCATTGCCATGTCAGTGTTCTCCTTTGGATGGCTTGGTCTGGCGGGAAATCCCGCCATATTGCTTTGTTATTGTTGGTGTTTCTTGTGGTGTTGGATGACTTCCTGAATGATGAACTGCAGGAAGGCCTTTGCGAATTCCGGGTCCAGATCGGCGTCCGTGGCCAGCTGTTCCAGCCGGGCAATCTGGCGCGCCTCGCGATCGGGGTCGGATGGGGGAAGGTCGTGCTGCGCCTTCAGGCGCCCCACGGCCTGAGTATGCTTGAACCGCTCGCCCAGCGTATAGACAAGGATCGCATCCAGCCGATCGATGCTTGCGCGATGCTCGCGCAGGATCTCGGCGGCGCGGGCAACGGCGTCCGTGGTCTTTGACGTTTGCGTCATGCGTAGGCCTCCACCGATCCGTCGCTGTCACTGTCACCGTCCAGTGATGCAGGCCCGGGATGCCGGTACAGCACCTCCTGCCCCATGTAGACATTCTGGTAGGTCCGCTCGGCCCAGGCACCCAGCCGTTCGGCCAGTGCGATCGAGCGGTCATTGCCCGGCACGATATTCGAGGTCAGCGTCATGAAACCAAGGTCGGCATAGGCCCATTCACGGGCACGGGTCGCGGCTTCAATGGCGATGCCACGTCCTTCGAAACCGTCGAACAGGGCCCAGCCCAGTTCCGGTTCCGGCCAGCCGTCCGGGTTCCAGATGCCGGTGATCCCGGCCACTTCGCCGGTGTCGCGATCCTCGATGGTGAAATAGCCGTAGCCGTGGAGATGCCAGTGCCCCACGTTCAGCCCGAACCACCGCCACGCGTCATGCCGGTTGTCATAGGACCCGAAACCCCATGACCGGTCGCGATCCGTCAGAAAGGCGATCATCGGCTCGATATCGCCATGCTCCGGACCGCGCAGGATCAGGTTGCGCGTCTCAAGGCGCGGCGCCTGCGTCAGCGGACCTTTGGAATGGGGATATACAGAGGCTTGCATCACTTACTTCTTCTTTCCGAAACCGCTCAGCCCGCCCGGCAGCTTCATGCCGCCCAGACCGCCCATGCCGCCCAGCCCGCCGGGCAGCTTGTTGCCCATGGCCTTGGCGGCAGCTTCCAGCGCCTTGGGGTCCATCTGCGCAGGATCCATCCCGTCGGGCATGCCGCCCTTGCCCATCATGCCCTTCATGGCTTGCTTGAGCATGCCGCCTTTGCCCATCTTGCCCATCTTCTTCATCATGTCCGCCATCTGGCGGTGCATCTTCAGAAGCCGGTTCAGGTCCGACACATCCATGCCTGCGCCCGCCGCGATCCGCTTCTTGCGGCTGGCCTGCAGCAGGGCGGGGTTGGCGCGTTCCTTCTTGGTCATGGACTGGATCAGCGCGATCTGCTGCTTCAGGATGCGGTCGTCAAAGCCCGCGTCCTTCACCTGTGCCGCCATCTTGCCCATGCCGGGCATCATGCCCATGATGGATTCCATGCCGCCCATCTTGAGCATCTGTTCCAGCTGCGTGCGCAGGTCGTTCATGTTGAACTGACCCTTCTGGAAGCGCTTCATCATCCGCTCGGCCTGTTCGGCCTCGATGGTTTCCTGCGCCTTCTCGACCAGGGCCACGATATCGCCCATGCCGAGGATACGGCCCGCGATCCGCTGCGGCTCGAAGGTCTCGAGCGCGTCCATCTTCTCGCCCAGACCGACGAAGCGGATCGGCTTGCGGGTCACCGCCCGCATCGACAGCGCCGCACCGCCGCGCCCGTCACCGTCCATCCGGGTCAGGATAACGCCCGAGATGCCGACCTTGGCGTCGAACTCCTCGGCGACCTCGACGGCGACCTGACCGGTCAGGCCATCGACCACCAGCAGCGTCTCGCGCGGTTTGACCGCGTCGCGCACATCCTCGACTTCCTGCATCAGGGTCTGGTCGATCTGCAACCGGCCCGCGGTATCCAGCAGGTAGACGTCATAGCCGCCAAGGCTGGCTTGCGTCTTGGCGCGCTTGGCAATCTGCACGGCGGTCTCGCCCGCCACGATCGGCAGGGTATCCACCCCGATCTGCTGGCCCAGAATCTGCAACTGCTGCATCGCGGCCGGGCGGTAGATATCCAGCGAGGCCATCAGCACCCGCTTGCCATCCCGCTCCTTCAGCCGCTTGGCCAGCTTGCCGGTGGTGGTGGTCTTGCCCGACCCCTGCAGGCCGACCATCAGGATCGGGGCAGGCGGGTTGTCGATCTTCAAGGCGCCGGGATCTTCTGACCCCGTCAGCGTATCGACCAGCGCATCATGCACGATCTTGACGACCTGCTGGCCGGGTGTCACCGATTTCGTCACCGCCTGGCCGGTGGCCTTGGCCTGCACCGCCGCCACGAAATCGCGCGCCACGGGCAGCGACACATCCGCTTCCAGCAGGGCGACACGCACCTCGCGCAGGGCGGTCTTCACATCCTCTTCGGACAGCGCACCCTGCCGGGTCAGCCGGTCAAAGACACCAGAGAGGCGTTCGGACAGATTTTCAAACATCTCGACGGCTCCTTTGCCCGTTGCGATATGACACTCCAGATAGGAAAGTGCCGGCCCATTTGCCAGACGGTACCCCGGTCCGGGCCCCGCGTTTCCCCATGTCCAAGGCGTCAAAACCGAAATGGCCCCCGTGGGCGCAACGCGCTGACGGGGGGCGATCCCGGGCCAAGCCCATGGGACCGGAAGTTCTGACAGACCTCCGGGATGGCGCAGGCTTTAGGCGTGCGGGCTGGCAGAGTCAAGCAGCAAGCCCCTTCGCCCCGCTTGCGTGCCCCCGCTTTCGGCCTTGTCTTCGCGCCTTGCCCGCGTTTCTATCGCGATATGTTCGCTGGCGCACAGATCAGCCCCGACCCGGACCCAACCCCAAGGAGACCCCGCCAATGGATAACTGGGACGAGATCCGCACCGCCTATCACGTGGCCCGTCTGGGGACGGTCAGCGGCGCGGCCGAAGTGCTGGGCGTGCACCATGCCACCGTGATTCGCCATATTGACGCGCTGGAACAGCGCCTTGGCGTCAAACTGTTCCAGCGCCACCCGCGTGGCTATACCGCGACCGAGGCGGGCGAGGATCTGTTGCGCGTCGCCGCCACCACCGACGACCAGTTCGCGCAGCTGGCGGGGCGCATCAAGGGGCGTGGTCAGGACGTGACGGGCGAGCTGGTGATCACCTCGCTCGCCGGTCTCGACAGTCTGGTGCTGCCGGTGCTGGCCGCCTTTCGCGCCGCCCACCCCGGAATCGTGCTGCGCTACCTGACCGGCGAACGCCTGTTCCGTCTGGAATATGGCGAGGCGCATGTGGCGATCCGTGCCGGCGCCGTGCCCGATCAGCCCGACAACGTGGTGCAGCCCTTCATCCACATGTCCCCCGCGCTTTACGCAGCCCCCGCCTATGCGGACCGGCACGGCCTGCCCGACAGCCCCGAGGATCTGACCCGTCACCTCTTTGTCGCCAATGACGATCGCGGCAATCGCGCGCCCTTCAACCAATGGCTCTGGAACACGATCCCGCAGGACAATGTCATCTTTCGCAGCACCGACATGAGCGCGCTGGAAATGGCTGTGGTCCGTGGCATGGGGATCGGCTTTCTCAGCCAGTGGGAGGCCGACGCCCATCCCGGACTTCTGGAAATCGCGCCCCCCCGCCCCGAATGGGAGGCCCCCCTGTGGCTGGTCACCCATGTCGATCTGCATCGCACCACCAAGGTGCAAAGCTTCCTGTCCTTTCTCAAGGCTCATGCGCGCAGCCTGTCCCCCGATGCCGACGCGCCCACCGGACCTGACGCGAAATGACCGGGCAGGCGCGCGGCCACCTTGCGATGCTGACCTTCTCGGCCCTGGTCGCGGGCAGCTTTTCGCTGGGTGTTCTGGCCGCCCCCCATATCGACCCCGCCGCCCTGACCGCGCTGCGCTTCTGGCTGGCCGCCGCCATCGTCGGCACGGCGGCGGCGCTGACCACGGGCTTTCCCCGCCGCGCCCTTCAGGCCCCTTGGCGCTACTTTCTGCTCGGCGGCACTTTCGGCATCTATTTCGTGCTGATGTTCGAAGGGCTCAAGACCGCGCAGGCCGTATCGGCCTCGGCGGTCTTTACCCTGACCCCGGTGATCTCGGGCATCGCGGGCTGGTTCCTGCTGCGTCAGGTGACCACGCTGCGCATGATGCTGGCGCTGGCCATCGGGGCCGCTGGCGCCGTCTGGGTGATCTTTCGGGCCGATCTGGCGGCGCTGGCCCGCTTCGAGATCGGCCAGGGCGAGGCGATCTTCTTCTTCGGCTGTATCGCCCATGCCGTCTATACGCCCATGGTGCGCAGGCTGAACCGGGGCGAGCCGCCGGTGGTCTTCACCTTCGGCATGCTCCTTGGCGGCGGTCTTCTGGTGACCGCATGGGCCTTGCCCGCGATCCGCGCCACGGATTGGGCGGGTCTGCCCGGGATTGTCTGGATCACGCTGGCCTATGTCTCGATCTTCGCCAGCGCCGGCACCTTCGTGCTGTTGCAATATGCCACGCTGCATCTGCCCTCGGCCAAGGTGATGGCCTATACCTACCTCACGCCCAGCTGGGTGATCGTGCTCGAATATGCCTTGGGCAACGGGCTGCCGACACCGTGGGTTCTGGGCGGTGTTGCCTTGACGGTGCTGGCGCTGCTGATGCTGCTGCGCGATGACGATGCGAAAGCGCCGCTGCCTCAGTCGCCCTGAAAAGGGGCCTCGGTCACGTCCTGCTGCAACTCCGTTTCCAGAAACCGCTCGAACGCATCAAGGTTCACCGGCTCGAACTGTCCGAAGCCCTGCATCCAGACACTGGCAGCGCGCAGCGCATCCGGCTCCAGCTTGCACCACTTCACCCGGCCGCGTTTTTCCTGCGTGATCAGCCCCGCGCCCGCAAGGATGGCCAGATGCTTGGAAATCCCCGCAAGGCTCATGTCGAAGGGCTCGGCCACATCGGTCACGGCCATGTCATCCTCCAGCAGCATCGTCAGGATGGCGCGGCGGGTCGGATCGGCAAGGGCCGCAAAGACGGTATCAAGCGCATCGGTCATTGCGCCATTAAGCCCGCGCCCGGCCGATCGTCAACCGGATGGTTGAATATGCCGATCCCGCACCTGCGACCGCCACGGCGGCTGCGACAGAGTCCCGCGCCTGTTTCTTCTTGCTATAAATATCCAATAAAACAACGGCTTGCGCCGGGTGCCGCGCTGCGGCGGGGGCGCTTGACTCAGGGCCGCCCTGCGCATAGCAATGCGCCAACCATTCATGGGGGTGCGACAGGGGGTGCTTTGGCATGACCGATCCGGATCAGCAGCGGCAACTGGCCGAGCTTGACGCAAGGATCGCGGCGGCAAAAGCGGCTCAGGCGCCAAAGCCCCGCGCGGATGAACACTACTCGCAGGCCAATCTGGCGTGGCGCATGGTGATCGAACTCGTGGCCGGTCTGGGGATCGGTTTCGGCATCGGATACGGGCTGGACAGCCTGTTCGGGACGCTCCCGATCTTTCTGGTG
>JBFHIW010000065.1:0-15141 GCA_041596235.1 Paracoccaceae bacterium | reverse complement strand
TGGCTTTGCGCATGTCTTTCAGTCACCGGGTCCGATTTATGAACCGGGCGGGACCGAGCATGACTGGTGGCGCATGGGGCGATTCCTGAATGCCTGCGGCATCGGGCGCGGCGATATCGTGCAGAACTGCTTTGGCTATCACCTGACCCCGGCTGGCATGATCTTTGAATCCGGCGCACGCGCGGTTGGGGCGGCCGTCCTGCCCGCAGGTACCGGCCAGACCGAACTGCAGGTCACCGCCAGCCGTGATGTCGGGGTTACCGCATATGCGGGGACACCGGATTACCTGAAGGTGATCCTCGACAAGGCCGATGAGATGGGTGTGACGCTGGGCATCACCCGCGCGGCCGTGGGTGGGGGCGCCCTGTTCCCGTCGTTGCGCAAGGAATATGCTGATCGCGGGATCCTGTGCCTGCAATGCTATGCCACTGCTGACCTTGGCAACATCGCCTATGAAAGCGAGGCACAAGAGGGGATGATCGTCGATGAAGGCGTGATCGTCGAGATCGTGACCCCGGGCACCGGCGATCCGGTGGTACCCGGTCAGGTGGGCGAAGTGGTCGTGACCACGCTCAACCCCGATTATCCGCTGATCCGATTTGCCACCGGCGACCTGAGTGCGGTCATGGAGGGTGTCAGCCCCTGTGGCCGGACCAACATGCGCATCAAGGGCTGGATGGGCCGGGCCGATCAGACCACCAAGATCAAGGGTATGTTCGTGCGCCCTGAACAGGTGGCGCAGCTTGTCGCCAAACATGCCGAGATCAGCCGTGCGCGGGTCATCGCCAGCCGCGAAGGCGAGATGGATGTGATGACGGTGCAGATCGAATCTGCGGGCGGCAATGCCGATGCCTATGCCAGCACGGTAGCCGAGGTGCTGAAGCTGAAAGGCAAGATCGAACTGCTCAGCCCGGGCAGCCTGCCCAACGATGGCAAGGTGATCGAGGATCAGCGCGTCTACGATTGATCCCCGCGCGACCACTGCAGACCAAACAAAAAGACCGCCCCGAGGGGCGGTCTTTTCATTCAGCGATCGCGTGTCGATCAGCCCTGACGGGCTTTGAACCGACGCTGCGTCTTGTTGATCACGTAGACGCGGCCTTTGCGGCGCACGACACGGCAGTCGCGATGCCGGTTCTTGAGCGAGCGGAGCGAGTTCTTGACCTTCATGGTCCTCTCCTATCAGTCGCGGCGCGGGCCTTGCGCCTTGTGGTTGCCTTGTCACGGTTTCCCGGGACGGTGAAATGGCCCCCGAAGGGGCCAGACGTACATCCCGTTACCGGAATGGAGAAATCATGGTGGGCGATACAAGGTTCGAACTTGTGACCCCTTCGATGTCAACGAAGTGCTCTACCACTGAGCTAATCACCCATGATACCGGTCAGATCTACGCCCTCTGAAACGAAGAGGGGCGCGGGATTCCGCGCCGGTTCGTGGTCTATAAAAGGAGTCGGAAGCAGGATCAAGGGCTTTTGGCAAAGCGATTTATCGCGCTATGATAGGTTTATAACGAGGATGATACATGCCATCGGTAGCCTACCACTTGATCCGGCCGGAAGAAACACGCACCAGCGTGATATTCGCATCGCCCCATAGCGGCCGCGACTACCCCTGGAGCTTTCTGCGCCGCACCGTGCTGGACGAGCATTCGATCCGCACATCGGAAGACGCTTTTGTCGACAGGCTTTACGAGGCTGCACCCAGCCTTGGCGCGCCCCTGCTTCTGGCAGGTGCGCCGCGTGCCTATATCGACCTGAACCGCAGTGCCGATGAATTGGACCCCGCCCTGATCGACGGGGTGCGCGGGCTGACGCACAACCCGCGTATCGCGTCAGGGCTGGGGGTGGTGCCCCGCGTGGTGGCAGGAGGCCGGGCGATCTATCGGGGCAAGTTGCAGCTGGACGAGGTGCAGGGGCGGATCACAGGCTTCTGGCGACCCTACCATGGCATGCTGCAACGTCTGCTGGACGAGGCGCATGGCCAATTCGGTGAAGCGATCCTGATCGACTGCCACTCCATGCCGCATGAGGCGATGGACGGTATCGCCCGATCCGGCGCGCGGCGGCCTGATATCGTGCTGGGTGACAGGTTCGGCGCATCCGCAGCCTCAGGGGTGGTGGACCGGATCGAGGCGGCGTTTGAAGGCACGGGACTTGTCGTTGCGCGCAATGCGCCATTCGCGGGGGCCTACACGACCCAGCATTATGGCCGTCCGACCCGCAACCAGCATGTCGTGCAGATCGAGGTCGATCGCGCGCTTTACATGAACGAGCAGCTGATCCGTCCCAATGGCAATTTCGTCAATTTCCAGAAGACCCTGAACGGTGTGATCGGCCGCATCATCGACATGGGGCTGCGCAATCAAAGGCTGGCGGCGGAATGATCGCCGCTATCTGAGGGCGCGCCCCTTGAGAATCGCATCCTCGCCGAATCGCGCCCTGATCGAATCGGTTGCACGTTCCGCCCGGTGACGGGCCGCGGCCTGCGGGTCCAGCAGATCATGCGACAGGTCTGCGGCATGTTCGGGCACCAGATCGGACAGTCCCACCCCGATCAGGCGATAGGGGCCGGCGCTTGGCCCCTGGTCGAACAGCGCACGAGCCTCGCGGTAAAGCCTGTCCGCCAGTTGTGTGGCATCGCGCATGGCATGGCGGCGGGTCAGGATCCGGTGATCTGCGCGCTTGAGTTTCAGCGTCACCACCCGGCCCGCCAGCGCCTTGGCCTTGGCGCGGTCGGCCACCTTCTCGGCCAGCCGCCAGATATGCCCGTCAAGGATGTCGGGGTCTGATGTATCCTCGGAAAAGGTCGTCTCGTTCGAGATGGATTTCATCGGGCTGTCGCGCGAGACGCGCCGCGTGTCCTGTCCGCGCGCCAGATGCCACAGCCTGTCCCCCATGCTGCCGAACCGCGCGGTCAGATCGCGCGCCTCCCAGCGCAGCAGGTCGTCAAAGCTGCGGATGCCTGCCGCCTCGAGCGCCGCCTGCGTCGCCTGTCCGACGCCCCAGATCATGCGCACCGGCTTGCCGCGCAGGAAAGCGGCGGTATCAGCGCGCCCGATCACCGAAAACCCGTGTGGTTTGTTCATGTCGGAGGCGACCTTGGCCAGAAACTTGTTGTGGCTCAGGCCGATCGACCCTGTCAGGCCCAGCTCTGTCTTCATCCGTCGCACAAGCCGCGCCAGCATCACCGCCGGCGGGGCGCCATGCAGACGTTCGGTGCCTGTCAGATCCAGAAACGCCTCGTCCAGCGACAGCGGTTCGATCGCTGGCGTCAACTCCTCCATCATCGCGCGGATCGCGCGCGAGGCGTCGACATAGGCCTGCATGCGCGGCTTGATCACCACGGCCTCGGGGCACAGCTTCAAGGCCTGGAACATCGGCATGGCGGATCTGACGCCCTTGATCCGGGCGATGTAGCAGGCTGTCGAGACCACCCCGCGCCGACCTCCGCCGATGATGACCGGCTTGTCCACAAGTGCCGGGTTGTCCCGTTTCTCCACCGAGGCATAGAAGGCATCGCAATCCATATGCGCGATGGTCAGGCTCTCCAGTTCGGGATGGCTGACGATGCGCGGTCGTCCGCATGACGGACAGCGGGCGGCTGCGTCGAAGCGGGTCAGGCAGTCGCGGCACAGGCTGGGCATCGGGGGAAATCCGGGCGCATGGTATCGGTATGGCTGGCTTTCAGCATATATGAGGGCGATGACACAGGAAACCGATATCGCCGGTCAGGGATTCGCCGGGGCCAAGCTGGCGCTGTTCCTTGGCGACCGACTGGCCATCATCCTGCGCGACGATATCCCCGAAATAGCCTGGCCCGGTCGTCTGGACCTGCCCGGAGGCGCGCGCGAAGGACTGGAAACCCCGCAAGACTGCGTGCTGCGCGAAACCCGCGAGGAGCTGGGATTGACCGTCGGCCTGCGCGATCTGCGCTGGGGACAAAGGTTCATCGGCAGCGTGGGGCCGGTCTGGTTCTTTGCCGCCCATTTGCACGAGACGCGCGTGCAGGATGTTGTCTTTGGAAACGAGGGGCAAGGCTGGAGCCTGATGACACCCGCGGCATACCTTGCCGATCCACTGGCGATCCCGCATTTTCAGGACAGGCTGCGCCTTTATCTTCAATCGATGTGATCGCCCGCGACGGCATGCATTTCGCCGATTTCCTTGGGCCGGACATCAGGGTATCTTCGGCCCTGCATATGGGAGTGAATTTGAATGAACGATAATCTCACGGATATTTTAGGAGGAAACGCCGTTTCACTGGCGATTGCCCTGCTGGTGATCGTGGCGCTCTACAAGGCCGTCAAGATCGTTCCACAGTCTGAAAAGCATGTGGTCGAGCGCTTTGGTCGTCTGCGCACCGTGCTGGGGCCGGGGATCAATTTCATCATCCCCTTCCTCGATATCGTGGCGCACCGCATTTCGGTGCTGGAACGGCAGTTGCCGAATGCCGAACAGGACGCGATCACCTCGGACAACGTGCTGGTGAAGGTTGAAACGTCGGTCTTCTACCGCATCACCGAACCGGAAAAGACAGTATACCGCATCCGCGATGTGGATGGCGCGATCGCTACGACTGTTGCGGGGATCGTGCGCTCCGAGATCGGCAAGATCGAACTGGATCAGGTGCAGTCGAACCGCGCCGATCTGATCAACAAGATCCGCGAACAGGTCGTGGCGATGGTCGACGACTGGGGGATCGAGGTGACGCGGGCCGAGATCCTTGACGTGAACCTCGATGCGGCCACGCGTTCCGCCATGCTGCAGCAGTTGAACGCCGAACGCGCCCGCCGCGCCCAGGTGACCGAGGCCGAAGGCCGCAAGCGCGCCGTGGAACTGGCCGCCGATGCGGATCTCTATGCCGCCGAGCAGATGGCCAAGGCCCGCCGGGTCGAAGCGGATGCGGAAGCCTATGCAACCGGCGTCGTTGCTGCGGCGATCAAGGAAAACGGACTGGAAGCCGCGCAATATCAGGTCGCCTTGAAACAGGTCGAGGCCTTGCAAGCGGTTGCGACCGGTGACGGCAAGCAGACGATCCTGCTGCCCGCCGCCGCGCTGGAGGCCTTCGGCAATGCCTTCGGATTGCTGAAAGGAAAAGGCTGATGGTGCTCTGGCAGGAATGGTGGGTCTGGGTCGTCGTCGGTGTGACGCTGGCCGTGGCCGAGGTGATGTTGCCCGGTTTCATTCTTCTGGGTTTCGCCATCGGCGCGGCTGTGGTCGGGCTGCTGTTGCTGATCGGTGTGCTGGGGGGCAACCTTTTCGTGCTGATCCTGATCTTCGCCATTGCCTCGCTGGTGGCCTGGATCGCGCTGCGCCGACTGGTCGGCATCCGCAAGGGTCAGGTCAAGATCTGGGATCGCGACATCAACGAGAACTGATTGCGCGGCGGGGCGTGATCACGCCCCGCGCAAGGCGTCCAGAATATCCAGCGCCGCCTGGCGCGGATCGGGCGCCTGCCAGATCGGGCGACCCACCACGATGTGATCGGCCCCGTCCCCAACCGCCTGCGCAGGTGTGGCGATACGCTTCTGATCACCCTTGTCGGCCCCTGCGGGCCTGACACCCGGCGTCACGATCAGACGACCCTTGGCCTGAGGCAGGGCGCGGATCATCGCAGCCTCCTGCGGCGAGGCGATGACACCGTCGGCCCCCGCCTCGAACGCGAGGGCGGCGCGTTCCAGCACCAGATCGGTCACATCGCCCGGCTTGATCAGCGCCGCATCCAGATCGTTCCGGTCCAGCGAAGTCAGGATCGTCACGGCGAGGATCTTCATGTCCTTGCCGCCAACCCCGTTGCGCGCGGCACGCACCACATGCGGGTCGCCATGCACCGTCAGGAAATCCAGATCGTATTGCGCCAGCCCCCGCACGGCGGCCTCGACCGTGGCGCCGATATCGAACAGCTTCATGTCGAGGAAGATACGCTTGCCGTGTTCCTGCTTCAGCTCATTGGCCAAGGCCAGCCCGCCGCCCGTCAGCATCCCCAGGCCGATCTTGTAGAAGCCGACCGCATCGCCCAGCTTTTCGGCCAGAGCCAGCCCTTCCAGTGCGTTGGGTACATCAAGGGCAACGATCAGGCGGTCATCGGCGGCTGTCATGGCAGGATCCTTCGGGCTGGGGCGTATCCGCGTTCGGGCGGTGTTAGCGGCATGCCTGCCTGCGGGCAAGACTTGAGATTGACCGTGCTGTCGCGCCGCATCATCATTGCATGACAGCGGTAAGAGGTATCATGCGTTTTTCAGTGACATACGACCGGGACGACGACGGGCCGGGAACAGGCCCGATCATGGTGGGCTGGTTTCTGACCAGCAACAAGGGCGCGGTCCTTTATGATCCCCCCGAAAGGCTGACATCGCGGCAGACACACAAGGGGCACACCAAGTCTGCGGCGCGCTGCCCTGCCGTGGTGCAGATGGAAAGCCGCTACTTCGTGGTGAAATCCCCCTTTGACCTGAATATCGGTTTCAAACGGGATGATCAGGGCAAGGCCATGCTGGTCAACCTTGCTGGCGGCGCCTCGCCCGTCAGGGGCAGCAAGCTGGGCCAGATCCTGACCCTGGTCAACGAGGGTGAGTGGCGCTATCCGGATCGCCCCACGGTGCAGATGACGTTGCCCTATTGCTTCATTTCCGATGAACTTCTCTATCTGACGCAGCTGGGCACTTTTGCCCATTACCGCGCCGATCCGCTGCCGGGCACGATTTTCGGCGGACGCTTTCCCATCAATATCTGGCCGCGCCCCCTGATGTGGGCCTTTGAATGGCACGATCCGCAAAAGCCGCTTGTGCTGCGCCGGGGCGAGCCCTTGTTCTATTGCCAGTTCGAAGGAAGCAGCCCGGACCGCGCCATTCAACTGGTCGAGGCTGACCGTACGCCGGAACTTGATGCCTATATGGAGAAGCTGTCGGGCGTGGTGAACTACGTGAACCAGACCTTCAGCCTTTTCCAGACCGCTCAATCCATGCGCCCGACATCCCTTCTGTCACCGAAAAAGCGTTAGGACCGTGGCAGGGATCAGGCAAGCAGCCCGTCAGCGATGCGAATTTCGTGCTTGCCGCTGCGAAACTCCGGCATCCGCCGGAGTTGCCGGATCGCATCGTGCAGAACGGCCGATCTGCGGCTGTCGGGTTCCATGTTGTCCAGCGGAACCTGACAGTCCACCAGAATGCGTCCCATGTCGGACATGAAGGCCACATGCGCCCGCATGCAGCTGTCCTGATGTTCGATATGCAGGCCTGCGATGTCGATTTGCGTGATATACATAAACAATAACCTCACTTTACCTATCCGTTTGGATACAGGAAAGAGGCGGCAAAAATATGTTCGACCATTGGCTATTTTCGGCAAATCCTAATCATCTCCGGTCATATGGGGCAGGAGGGTCTTGAACAGGTTGCGATGTGCAACCATCTTGGATGCGAGGCCCGGAAAAGGGTGTGCCGCAGAGCGGGCACCACGATGCGCGGGCGCTTGGACAAAGGAGAAAGACCATGGACTTGAGCAAGTTCACGGAGCGGTCGCGCGGCTTCATTCAGGCCGCCCAG
Source organism: Paracoccaceae bacterium (assembly GCA_041596235.1). Taxonomy (GTDB): domain Bacteria; phylum Pseudomonadota; class Alphaproteobacteria; order Rhodobacterales; family Rhodobacteraceae; genus Seohaeicola. The sequence goes on along the minus strand of JBFHIW010000065.1, from coordinate 7,598 downwards.
ACCATCGCCATGCGCGACAACCACCAGCGACTGGCACCTGAACATATTCTGAAAGCATTGATGGACGACGATCAGGGGCTGGCCAGCAACCTGATCAAGCGCGCCGGCGGCGATCCGGTTCGCGTGGCCGAAGCAACGGCCCTTGCGATGGGCAAGATCCCGAAAGTCTCGGGCGATGCGGGGCAGGTCTATCTGGACAATGTCACCGTCAAGGTTCTGGACGAGGCGGGCAAGCTGGCCGCAAAGGCCGGTGACAGTTTCGTGCCGGTCGAACGCGTCCTGATGGCGCTGTGCATGGTCAAGTCACCTGCCAAGGACGCACTGGATGCAGGTGCCGTCACCGCACAGAAGCTGAACGAGGCGATCAACGATATCCGCAAGGGGCGCACGGCGGACACGGCCAGTGCCGAAGAAGGCTATGATGCGCTGAAGAAATACGCCCGCGACCTGACCGAAGCCGCCGAAGCGGGCAAGATCGACCCGATCATCGGCCGGGACGAGGAAATTCGCCGCGCGATGCAGGTGCTCAGCCGTCGCACCAAGAACAACCCGGTCCTGATCGGTGAACCTGGCGTCGGCAAGACCGCCATCGCCGAAGGTCTGGCGCTGCGCATCGTCAATGGCGACGTGCCTGAATCCCTGCGTAACAAGCGCCTGATGGCGCTGGATATGGGTGCGCTGATTGCAGGCGCGAAATATCGCGGCGAATTCGAAGAGCGGCTGAAGGCCGTCCTGAACGAGGTGACGGCAGCCGCAGGGGAGATCATTCTCTTCATCGACGAGATGCACACGCTGGTCGGTGCCGGCAAGTCGGACGGCGCCATGGATGCGGCAAACCTGATCAAGCCCGCGCTTGCGCGGGGCGAGTTGCACTGCGTCGGCGCCACCACCTTGGATGAATACCGCAAATACGTGGAAAAGGACGCGGCCCTTGCGCGGCGGTTCCAGCCGGTGATGGTGTCTGAACCCACGGTCGAGGATACGATCTCGATCCTCCGGGGGATCAAGGAAAAATACGAGCTTCACCACGGTGTCCGCATCAGCGACAGCGCCCTTGTGGCGGCGGCTACCCTGTCACACCGTTACATCACCGACCGTTTCCTGCCCGACAAGGCCATCGACCTGATGGACGAGGCCGCAAGCCGCCTGCGCATGGAAGTGGACAGCAAGCCCGAGGAACTGGACGCGCTGGACCGCGAGATCCTGCAAAAGCAGATCGAGGCCGAGGCCCTGCGCCTCGAGGATGATGCCGCCTCCAAGGATCGGCTGGGTACGCTGGAAAAGGATCTGGCCGAGCTCATGGAACGCTCGGCCGAGATGACCGCCAAATGGCAGGCGGAGCGTGACAAGCTGGCCGGCGCCCGCGATCTGAAGGAGCAGCTTGACCGTGCCCGTGCCGAGCTGGACATCGCCAAGCGGGAGGGCAATCTGGCCAAGGCCGGAGAGCTGTCTTATGGCGTGATCCCCCAGCTTGAGAAGAAGCTGGCTGCGGCCGAAGAAACCGGCGCCGACGGCGTGATGGTCGAAGAGGCCGTGCGCCCCGAACAGATCGCGCAGGTCGTCGAGCGTTGGACGGGCATTCCCACCACGAAGATGCTGGAAGGCGAGCGCGAAAAGCTCTTGCGCATGGAAGAGGAACTGGGTCGCCGCGTGATCGGACAGAACACTGCCGTCAAGGCCGTGGCCAATGCGGTGCGCCGTGCCCGTGCAGGTCTGAACGACGAGAACCGCCCCCTGGGGTCCTTCCTGTTCCTGGGGCCGACCGGTGTGGGCAAGACCGAACTGACCAAGGCCGTGGCCGAATACCTGTTCGACGACGAGAACGCGATGGTGCGGATCGACATGTCGGAATTCATGGAAAAGCATTCGGTCAGCCGCCTGATCGGCGCGCCTCCGGGGTATGTCGGTTATGACGAGGGCGGTGTCCTGACCGAGGCGGTGCGGCGCAGACCCTATCAGGTGGTGCTGTTCGACGAGGTGGAGAAGGCCCATCCCGATGTCTTCAACGTGCTGTTGCAGGTGCTGGATGATGGTGTGCTGACCGATGGTCAGGGACACCGCGTCGATTTCAAGCAGACCCTGATCGTGCTGACCTCGAACCTTGGGGCGCAGGCGCTCAGCCAGCTGCCCGACGGATCGGATGCCTCGGACGCCAAGCGCGACGTGATGGATGCGGTGCGGGCGCATTTCCGGCCCGAGTTCCTGAACCGTCTGGACGAGACGATCATCTTCGACCGGCTGTCGCGCCATGACATGGACGGTATCGTGGAAATCCAGCTGCGCCGCCTGCTCAAGCGGTTGGCGGGGCGCAAGATCGTGCTGGAGCTGGACGCCAGCGCCAAGACCTGGCTGGCCGATGAAGGCTATGATCCGGTGTTCGGGGCGCGGCCCCTCAAGCGGGTGATCCAGCGCGCGCTGCAGGATCCGCTGGCCGAGATGCTTCTGGCCGGTGACATCAAGGACGGTGCGATCGTTCCGGTGTCGGCCGGGGCGGAAGGCCTGATCATCGGCGACCGCATCGCCGCGTCGAACCGACCCAAGCCGGATGGCGCCGTGGTGCATTGACAAGAGAACGGGTCGGCAGACCCATGCGCTGAACAAAAAAGGCGGGCCAAGTGCCCGCCTTCTCCGTAATCAGCTATCCGGCTTCCGATCACTCGGGCAGGATGACCGCGTCGATGACATGGATCACGCCGTTCGAGGCTTCGATATCGGCGGTCACGACATTTGCGCCGTTCACCGTCACGCCGCCTTCGGTCATGATCGTCACATCGCCACCCTGCACGGTGGTGGCCATCATGTTGTTGGACAGGTCGCCCGACATGACCTTTCCGGCCACGACGTGATAGGTCAGGATAGCAACCAGCGTATCCTTGTTCTCGGGCTTCAGCAGATCTTCCACGGTGCCGGCGGGCAGGGCGGCGAATGCTTCATCCGTGGGGGCGAATACGGTGAAGGGGCCTTCACCCTTCAGGGTGTCGACGAGGCCCGCGGCCTGCACGGCGGCGACCAGCGTGTTGAAGCTTCCGGCGCCGACGGCGGTGTCGACGATATCCTTGGACATGCCACCGGCAAAGGCGGGGCCAGCCATCAGGGCAGCTGCGGTCATGGCGAGGTAGGTTCTGCGGAACATCTTTTTCTCCCAGTTTTGAATCAGGACGCCGTCAGTGGCATCACGACGGTTACGCGCCGTGCCTGCGTCTGGTTCACCGGGGATTTCCGCCTATGTGGCTTGACGAGAAAGGGCGCAGACCTAAGCCGCGCCCTTTTCCGGTTTCCAATGATAATCATGTGATCCGGCGCGAGTGCGTCGTGATCTGATCTGCCTTTGGTTGCGGCTCTCTACAGTCCGATCGCCGCGCGCGCGATCGTGTCCAGCAACGCCTCGACCTCTTTCATCGCGCCTTCGGGATAGCTGCGGAAGCCGATCATCGTCTGGTCCGGCGTCTCGGGCGACACCGTGACGAAGATGTCATAGGGGCAGAACACGATATTCATGGGATCGGCTTCCATCACTTTGCGCGATACCGCTGCCGAGCAGAAACTGTAGACATCGGCCTTGATGAAGATCGTCACATCCGATCCTACATCGGCCCTCGTGCGCTCCAGCATGTCGCCCACATGCGAGGTGCTGTCGATCACGAGGCCCTGATCGATGATGGCGTTCTCCAGTCCGAAGATCACATCCTCGAAGGGCTGATCGGTTGTATATGTGATCATGTCCTGCGCCGGCGCCGCGGTCGCGAGGCAGGTGGCAAGGCCCGCTGTCATCAACAGAGTTCTCATGCTTGGTTCCTCCTTGGAGTGCATTGGCCGCCGGGCCATCCGATCACGTCTTTCCGATGCCCGAACACGCCTTGTCGCAACGTCTTGAATTTCGCACTGTAGAGCGATGGTCAAGCGTTGCATTGATACAAATCAAAAGGACTGAATGTATGGATTTTGCGATGAACGCGCTTTTGCTTCTCGCGCTGCTCTTTGTGATGGTGCTGGGGACCGGCGTCCTCGCCGCACTTCTCTTCTTTATCGTGGACAAGACGCAGACCGGCGATGCGGTGCGGCGCAACTATCCTGTGATCGGACGCTTCCGGCATCTGTTTACGGCGCTGGGCGAGTTTTTCCGGCAGTATTTCTTTGCCATGGATCGCGAAGAGATGCCCTTCAACCGCGCGCAGCGGGACTGGGTCTATCATTCCACCAAGGGGCAGGGGAATACTGTCGCCTTCGGATCGACCCGCAACCTGTCGATCCCCGGCACGCCGATATTCGTGAATGCGGTCTTTCCGCCGCTGGATGATCAGTTCTCGATCACGCAGCCGATGATCATCGGGCCGACGGCGGCCATTCCCTATCGCGCGAAGTCGATCTTCAACATCTCGGGGATGAGCTATGGCGCGATCTCGCGCCCGGCGGTCGAGGCGTTGAGCCGGGGGGCCGCCAAGGCGGGCATCTGGCTGAACACGGGCGAGGGCGGGCTTTCGCCCTTTCACCTGACCGGGGCCTGCGACATCGTCTATCAGATCGGCACCGCAAAATACGGTGTACGCGATGAGCATGGCAACCTGAGCGATGACAAGCTGCGCGCAGTGTCGGACAATCCGCAGGTGCGGATGTTCGAGCTGAAGCTGGCCCAGGGCGCGAAACCCGGCAAGGGCGGCATCCTGCCCGGTGAAAAGGTCAACACCGAGATCGCCGAGATCAGGGGTATTGCGGTCGGGCGCGACAGTGTCTCGCCCAATCGCCACCCCGAGATCGACAGTTTCGACAGCCTGCTGAACGTGATCGGGCATATCCGTCGTGTCACCGGGAAACCGGTCGGCTTCAAGACGGTGATCGGGTCATCAGATGCATGGGAGGATCTGTTTACCCTGATCAATGCGCGCGGACCTGATTGCGCCCCAGATTTCATCACTGTCGACGGGGGCGAAGGGGGCACCGGCGCCGCGCCCATGCCGCTGATCGATCTTGTCGGCATGCCCCTGCGCGAGGCACTGGTCAGGATGGTCGATCTGCGGGATCGTCACGGCCTCAAGGATCGGATCCGCATCATCGCCAGTGGCAAGCTGGTCAATCCGGGCGATGTGGCCTGGGCGATCTGCGCGGGTGCGGATTTCGTCACCTCGGCGCGTGGCTTCATGTTCAGCCTTGGCTGCATTCAGGCGCTGAAGTGCAACCGCAACACCTGCCCCACGGGTATCACGACGCATGACCCCAAACTGCAACGCGGTCTGGTGGTCGAGGACAAATATGAAAAGGTCGCGAATTACGCCAAGTCCATCATCAAGGAGGTCGAGACCATCGCCCATTCGGTCGGTGTGGCCGAGCCGCGCCTGATGCGACGCCGCCATGTCAGACTGGTGCAGGCCAATGGCGAGTCGATCCCCCTCAACAAGATTCGTCCAAGTTACAATCCGACCACGCCAATGTGAGAAGACTTGCTTTTGCAAAATCGCAGATCTGCGATAGGTCAGATGAGACAAGTATAAATGTAGCGATTGAAACACGTATATAGGAGTGGCGCATGGCGAACCGTTGGAAACCTGACCTGACTGAACAGGACGTGACGCCTGAAAGCGTCTACATGAATCGCCGCGCCTTGCTGTCCGGCGTGGCTGGTCTTGGGTTGGTCGGGCTGGCGGGGCAAGGTCATGCGCAGGCTGCGGGCCTCAAGCCGAATACCCTCGAAGAGATCAGCAGCTACAACAACTTCTACGAGTTCGGCACCGACAAGGGCGATCCCGTCAAATATGCCGGGCAGATGACCACCTCGCCCTGGACGGTCAGGATCGACGGCATGGTCGACCGCCCCGCCGATTACACATTCGAAGACATCATGGCCCGCATGACCGTGGAAGAGCGTATCTACCGTTTCCGCTGCGTCGAGGCCTGGTCGATGGTGATTCCGTGGAACGGATTCGAACTGGCCGACCTTCTGAACATGGCCGGTGTGCAGTCTGGCGCGAAATACGTGGCGTTTGAGACCCTGCTGCGCCCCGAGGAAATGCCGGGCGTACGCTTTCCGGTGCTGGACTGGCCCTATGTCGAAGGCCTGCGTCTGGACGAGGCGATGCATCCGCTGACCATCATGGCGACCGGTATCTATGGCCGTGACATTCCCAATCAGAACGGCGCGCCGCTGCGCCTTGTCGTGCCATGGAAATACGGGTTCAAGTCGATCAAGTCGATTGTCCGGATCACCCTGACCGATACGCAGCCGCCGACCAGCTGGAACAAGGCCGCCCCGCGCGAATACGGGTTCTACAGCAACGTGAACCCCGAGGTGGATCACCCGCGCTGGAGCCAGGCCAGCGAGCGGCGCATCGGGGCGGGCCTTTTTGCCCGTAACGAGCCGACCCTGATGTTGAATGGCTATGCCGATGAGGTCGCAAGCCTCTATGCGGGCATGGACCTGTCAAAGTTCTTCTGACCCATGCTGGCGGATCAGGTGAATACTGCGGCCCGCCGCATTCCCGTCTGGCTGGTCTATACACTTGGCCTGCTGCCCGCGCCCTGGTTCCTTTATCTGGGTCTGACCGGCGGGCTTGGGGTCGAGCCGATCAAGGCGCTGGAGCACGAGCTGGGCCTGCTGGCCTTGCAGATCATGGTGGCGGGGCTGTGCATCACGCCACTGCGCCGCTACGCCGGGCTGAACCTGCTGCGTTTCCGGCGCGCCCTTGGCATCCTGTGCTTTACCTATGTGGCCCTGCATCTGCTGGTCTGGCTGGTGCTGGACGTCCAGAGCCTTGCACGGGTCTGGGCCGATATCGTGAAACGTCCTTATATAACGATCGGCATGTCGGCCTTTGTGCTGATGATCCCGCTGGCCCTGACATCCAACGATCTGTCGGTGCGCAAGCTGGGCCCGCTCTGGCGCCGCCTGCACAAGCTGACCTATGTGGTGGTTCCCTTGGGGGCGATCCATTTCGTGATGCTGCGCAAGGGATTCCAGCTTGAACCCCTGATCTACCTTCTGGCGATTGCAGTGCTTCTGGCCCTGCGCCTGCCCGTGCTGTCCCGGTCGCGGCGCACCAGCAGAGCCTGACCGGCGATTCCATTGTGCCTATGCGCCGGGCAATGGCCCACTGAATCGGCGCGATTCATGGGCACAAATGGAATCGTACCCCTGTGTCTGGGCGCACCGGCACTGATTTGGGCCCTCTCGCCAGTCAATTCCCCTCCTGTCAAAGCGCATATGGGACAGGATCAATGCCATCACTCGCAGGCCTGCCGGGTCGACTCGCAGGCGCTTTCGGCTCCTCTTGGGGATAGGTCTGTGGGTAACGCTAGATGTAGTTCACACGCCATGCTGGCTGCGGTCATTTTCTTGCGCAGAACGCTGCTTGATTGAAACTAGATTGCCGTAACCCCTTAAATTTCAATGAAAAATCAGATTTCCAAAAAAAATGTGACGTTTGTGAAAAAAGCCCTTGCGGGTTCCTGCGGCAAACCGTAGAACCCCCCTCACGGCGACGCAGAGACGCGGCGCTGGGGACCGGACGGAACGACGAAGCGGTGCTTCGGAGGGAGATCCGGGAAGGAATTTGGGGATAAGTTGGGCGGGTTGCGCTTGCAGTTTGAGCGCGCCGGTTTGATTTTGT
>JBFHIW010000064.1:0-16200 GCA_041596235.1 Paracoccaceae bacterium | reverse complement strand
CTTCAGCACGATCTCTTCGGGTTTGTCTCGCTTGCCAGCCATCTCTTGGTCCTCCTGAAAATGGGATAAGACTATCCCAGTTGGTGGACCACTTCAGTGGGGCACTCCAATCGCGGCCAGCCGGGGCGACGCCCCGCGCCGGTGCCGCATGCCCCTCAGGGCACCAGATCCGCGATCCGGTCGCGGCAATAGGCGTGGATATCGCCCGCGCGCGTCAGCCAGATCTGGTCACGCCGGGCGGTGATATGCTGCAAGGCGCGGCGCAGATGCCGCAGACGGTAGGGTTGCCCCACCAGATAGGGATGCAGCGCGATGCCCATGACCAGCGGCTGGCTGCGCGACTGCTCCAGCATCTCGTCGAAATTGTCGATGATCATGTCGGCGAAATACCCCGCCCCGTCCTTGCGGGCGACGATCGAGGGGATGTCGTTCACCTCCTGCGGATAGGGGATCGACAGGATGCGGCCCGTCCGCGTGCGCATCCAGACGGGCTGATCGTCCATGCACCAGTTCAGCGTATAGCCATATCCCGCCTCATGCAGCAGATCGGGCGTCACGCGGCTTTCCGCGATCCATGGCGACAGCCAGCCTTGCGGCGCAACACCTTCGGCGCGGGTGATCACATCCGTCGCCTCGGCGATCAGGCGCGCCTCCTCGGGTTCATCCAGCACGCTCTGGCGTTCCGCATTGGTGCGCCCGTGGCCCACCACCTCGTCACCGCGCGCGCGGAAGGCGGCCATCAGCTCGGGCGCGTAATCATACATGGCCGAATTGGCCAGTACGCTGACCGGCATGTCCAGCGCGTCGAACATGTCGCGCATCCGCCAGGCACCGACCCGGTTACCGTAATCGCGCCAAGCGTAGTTCAGCACATCGGGTTGCGGCCCGCCGGGAGCAAGTTCCGCCCCAAGCCCTTCGCCAAAGGCGAAATGCTCGAGGTTCAGCCCGATGTAGACCGCCAGCCGCGCCCCACCGGGCCAGGTGTAATCGGCGCGCCGCGTGATCGGCACATAGTCGTACCGGCCGTGATCCTTCAGCATCTTGTCAAAGCTCCGCCTCTGCCAGACCCGCCTTTGCCAGAAGAACCTCTGCGCTGTCATTCCAGACATCGGTGCGGATCAGCTTGCCGTCACGCACGATGAACTTGTCCATGTAGCGGTTCGTCTCGAAGGCGGTGCCATCATGCCATTCCCCGTAAAGATAGCCCGTGTTGTAGACATGGACATCCCCTGTTTCCGCATCCAGCGCCGCATCGGTGCGCAGGAAACGCTTCTTGACCCAGGCATAGCGCTTGGCGTTGAAGGCCGCACTTTCAGCCGGGCCGGAAAAGCGGCGCCCGCCCGTGAAGACCAGTTCGAAATCGGGCGCCAGATAGGCGGAGGCGCCTACGGGATCGGGCACCATCGACCTTTCCAGATAGGCCTCGACGATGGCCTTGGCAGCGGTGAGGGGATCGGTTCTCTGGTCCATGATGGTCCTCCTTCAGGGATGGGAATGGGATGCGGCGCGACAGGCCGCGTGGCAGAAACTGCGCACGACGGTGGCGGCGGCCTCGGCCATCACGCGGGCGTCGGCATTGGCCCCGTCAAGCCGCGCCGCAGCCGCATGGGCGCGCGTCGTCAATGCGGCCTCATCCAGCGTCAGCACGCGGTTGTCGGAAAACACGATGCGGCCCGCGATCATCACCTCGCGCAGGGCAGCGCCGTTTTCGGCAAAGACGATCTGCGACAGCACATCGCGCAGCGGCACATAGTGGCAATAATCGCGATCCAGAAACAGCAGGTCCGCCGCCCATCCCGCCGCGATACGACCGACATTGGCAAGCCCGAGGATACGCGCGCTGCCTTCAGTCGCCATGCGGAACGCTTCAAGCGCGCCGATCCATGTGTCAGGCGCATCGCCCCCCGCCCGGCTGAGGGTGACGGCCAGACGCAGCGCCTCGAACATGTTCTGCCCGTCCGAGGTGTTGGAGGCATCGGTTCCGATCCCCAGCGAGACCCCGGCATCGGCCAGCGCCCGCACCGGCGCCGTGCCCGAGCCCAGACGCAGGTTGCTGAGCGGGTTATGCACGATCCCCGCACCCTGCCCGGCCAGACGTGCCGCCTCATCCGCAGACAGCCAGACACCATGCGCCCCGCTGAACCGCGCGGACAGCACGCCCAGACGGTCCAGATGCGCGGTCAGCGTGGTGCCATAGCGTTGCATCGCCGCGACCTGTTGCATGCGGGTTTCCGCCAGATGGGTCTGCAGCCGCAGATCCAAAGCGTCAGCCAGTTGCGCGCAGGCCGTCAGGAAATCATCCGAACAGTGCAGCGGAATGGCAGGGCCTATGCCCGGCCTGACCCGGTCCATCGGCACCGGCCATGCGGCAAAGGCCGCCTTGCAGGTGGCAAGGCTGTCCTGCCAGGGCGGCAGGGTGATCGCGGCCAGCGCCGCGCGCATCTGCGGGGCAAAAGCCTCCAGCAGACCCGGCAGCGCATGATAGATCGTCCGGTCCGCGATCATCGGCGCCACCACCGCGCGCATACCGGCAGCGTGATACGCCTCGGCCACCGCATGAATGCCCGCAACCGATGGCCCCGGCAATTCCACGCTGAGGTCGAAACAGGCGGTGCAGCCCTTGCGGATCATCTCGGCTGCGGACAGTTCCGCCGACAGCCGCAGGTCATCCGCGCTGCGCCGCCCGTTCAGCGCCGCGGAACCGGCCAGAAAGGTTTCAAGCGTTGCATCATCAGACACACCGCCCCGCCCCAGCGCGCCATGCGAATGGGTATGCCCGTTCACAAGGCCGGGGATGATGATGCGCCCGGTCGCGTCGATGACCTGTGCATCGGACGGCCCCTCCTCATCCTCAAGCAGCGCAACGATGCGCCCCGCCTCGATCAGCAGCGACACCGGCGCGAACCGCGCATTCTCGACCAGCACAAGGCCACCGCGGATCAGGGTCTGAGGGGCATTCATGGACATATCCGGGGTTGGTCATGCAGGGCAGACAGACGGATGCGCCGAACGGATCAAACCGTCCGGCGCATGGCGATAACACTCTGGATCAGTTCATGATCTCGACGGCAAAGGCGCGCTCTTCCACCGGGGGCAGGAACGAGCGGTCGAAGATCTCCGATGCCTCGGGCAGACGCTCCAGCCCGTAGCCCTTGGCCACGATCTCGATCGAACGGGTCAGACGCTCGTCCACCAGATCACCCATGCCGATGGTATCGACCTCGGGCGCGTTCATCAGGTTAGTCAGGGCAAAGTTCAGGCGCGCGCGCTCGTTATCCTTGTCCACAAGGTTGTCGAAAGCCATGATCGCTTCCATCGCGGCATCCTGATCCTTGGCGATCTCAAGCGTTGCACGGTTCACGGCGCGCACCATCCCGGCCACGACCTCGGGCTTGTCGGCCAGCAGCGCGCGGGACACCATCATGCCGTTGGAATAGAGGTCCATCCCGTATTCCTCGAACTGGAACCAGTTGTAATCCTTGGCCGGGTCCTGCCGGTTGGCGATCAGGTTGAACCAGCTGGTGATCGTGAAGACGAATGCCCCGTCGATATCGCCGCGGATCATCATCGGCTCCTGCAGGTTGGGGGCCATGTTTTCCTGCTTCACGCTGGCCAGATCAATGCCGTTCAGCTCGGCGAAGACCGGGAACAGGCGCGTGGTCGGCGTGCCCTGCGCGCCACCCAGCGTGCGGCCCACGAAATCGGCGGGGGTTTCGATACCCGAGGACTTCGGCGTCACGATGGCAAAGGGCGGACGGTTCCACAGCTGATAGACCATCACCGGCGCTTCACCGGGGCGCTGCGCGGCATTCTGGATGATCGCGTTGATATCGCCGAAACCGGCATCATAGGCGCCGCCCATGATCCGGGTCACGGTCGCGGCCGATCCCTCGCCCTGGTCGATGGTGACGTTGATGCCTTCCTCGGCGAAATAGCCCTTGCTCAGCGCCAGAAGGAAGGGCGCATCCGAGCCTTGGGTCTTCCAGCCAAGGGTAAAGCGGATATCGGTCATCTCGGCCCAGGCCGGGGACAGCCCGGCTGCAAAGGCAAGTACGGCACCAAAGACAGCATTCTTCATCGTGATTTTCCTTGTTTCGCGGGTTTCAGGTCAGGGGTCGGGGACAAATTGCAGGAAAGGGCATGTCAGGTGATCGCGATGTCATTGCCGCGCGTGGCCCATCCGGTCACACGGGACTCGAGGAAGGAGAAGAAGGCGTAAAGAGCCACCCCCATCAGCGCGAGGACGATCAGCCCCGCAAAGACAAGCGACACCTGAAAGTTGGACGAGGCGGTCATCATCACATTGCCGATGCCCTTGTTCGACGCGACGGTTTCCGACAGCACCGCGCCCACGAAGGACAGGGTGATCGCCACCTTCAGCGAGGCGAAGAAATAGGGCATGGTGCGCGGCAGGCCGACATTCCACAGGATCTCCTTCTTCGAGGCGCCCAGCGTTTTCAGCACGTCCTCAAGATCGGGTTCGGTGGTGGCCAGACCGGTGGCGATGTTCACCACGATGGGAAAGACGCAGATCACCATGGCGGTCAGGATGGCGGGCGTGGTGCCCGAGCCGAACCACAGCACGAAGATCGGCACCACCGCGACCTTGGGGATCGAGGAAAAGCCCACCAGCAGCGGATAGGCCACGCCGTAGGCCACGCGCGAGGTGCCGATCAGAACGCCGATGGATACGCCGATGATCACACCCAGTGTAAAGCCGGTCAGCGTGGCGTAGAGCGTCTGCAGGATATGCGGCCAGAGCACCGGGAACCGGGTCCACAGCGTCACCGCGATTTCAGAGGGGCGCGGCAGGATCAGGTCGGACACGTTCAACACGATGCACAGCACCTCCCACAGCAGGAAGAAGCCAAGGATGAACGAGGACGACATGAGCCTGATACGGGTGGCGTCAGTCATGACAGCATCTCCTTTTGCGGAACCGGGATCATTTGCGCACCTGGGCGATCAGCTCGCGCAGGCCTTGGGTCATTTCGACAAAGGCAGGGTCATAGATGACACCGATGTCGCGCGGCTGCGGCAGATCCACCGCGCGGTCCGAGATCACGCGCCCGGGGCGCGCGCTCATCACGCAGATGCGGCGGGCAAGGAAACCGGCCTCGCGCAGGTCATGGGTCACCAGCAGCACCGTCGGCTTGCGATCAAGGTAGAGGTCCTGAAGGATCTGCCACAGCTCCTCACGGGTGAACTGGTCCAGCGCGCCGAACGGCTCGTCCAGCAGCAGAAGGTCCGGGTCATGGATCAGGGCGCGGCACAGGTTCGCGCGCTGCAACATGCCGCCCGACAACTGCCAAGGGTAATGGCCCGCAAAATCCTTCAGCCCCACCTGCCCCAGCAACGCATGGACCCGGTCGCGATAGGCGCCCTTGCGATCCTGCTGGAAGGTCCGCTTGAACGGCTCCACGATCTTGAGAGGCAGCATCACGTTCTTTTCGATGGTGAGCCAGGGCAGCATCGTCGGGTTCTGGAACGCCATGCCGATGCGCAGTTCCTTGGCCGCTACCTCGCGCCCGCCCAGCAGCACAAGACCCGAGGACGGCTGGATCAGGTTGCTGACCAGTCGCAGGATCGTCGACTTGCCGCAGCCCGACGGGCCGACAAGGGCCAGAAAGTCGCCCCGCTCCATGCGCAGGGTCGTGGGCGACAGGGCCGTGACGCTTTGCGGCCCCTTGCCAAAGACGACCGAGGCCTCCTGCAGCTCGATCGCCGGGCGCGAATGCACCGGGTTGGTCCTTGAGGCCGGCTGCGTCGCGGGCACCGGCATCGCTTGGGCGGGGATGTCTGATGTCATGTTCATGCAGCCACCTGACAGGCCGCCCCGAAGACTGGGAAGATCCCTAAGTAAGTATTTTATGAATTAACATCGAAACCGCTTAACTTTTGAGCAATCCAGCCGTCGCTCGCGCGCAATAGCGGCATCTTTCGGAAAGCTCTGGGCCAGCTCCGAGAGGCGCAAACCACACCAGAGCCCGGCACGACCGGCTGTGATCCTGCAAGACAGGGATGGTTGTCAGCCGTGGGACGAATCGCCGCCCGACAGCGCGTTCATCACCAGATCGACGCTATGGGCCCGCCTGGCGCTGCGCCATTCCGGGCTCAGCAGGTCGATCCCGAAGATCGCCGACAGCGTATGCCCGTTGTTCAGGTGATGCGCGCTCAGCGCCACGATGGTCACGTAGATCTGCAACGGATCGTACCGATGCCCGAACACGCCCTGCGCCTGCCCGCGCGCCATGATCGCGCCGATCGCGTCGAGCAGCGGTTGCGAACTGGTGCGGATCGCGGCGATCTGCCCGATGAACCGCCCTTCCAGCAGGTTCTCGTTGCGGGTCAGCTTGACGAAAAGCGGGTTGCCGTCAAAGAAATCGAAGGTGAATTCCACCAGCCTGCGCATGGCCTGCACCGGTTCCTGACGGTCCAGATCCAATTCGCGCTCCTGCGCGCGGATATCGGCGAAGATATGTTCCAGCGCCGCGATATACAGTTTTTCCTTGCTGCCGAAGTAATGATACAGCAGCCGCGGATTGCAGCCGACGGCGCGTGTGATGCGGTCCACCCTTGCCCCGTGAAAGCCGTGGTCGGCGAATTCGTTCAGCGCCGCATCAAGCAGCTGCGCGCGTGTCCGTTCCGGATCGCGCTGGCGCGGCGTTCTCTTTTTCGCTGGCCCCGTCATTTCGCTGGCCCCGTCATAACCCGATTGCCCTGCCCTCATGTCCGGCCGTTGCTTATACGCCCCGCGCCTGTCTGGCCAGCCGACTTGCACGCCATAGCTGCCTAAAAATGCATCATCTTCCGCCTGACACCGCGATGCGGAGGTAAGTGAATATTTACTTGTAGTCGCGCCCTGCCTAGCAGGTTGCAAGCCCTCTTGCGGAATAATTTCCCCGACCGGGCCCGACACAGAGGGTCAAACCGCACCAAAGGAGGTCTCTTGCCCATGCACCGCATCACTTGCTGCCCAAGGCCCGCACCGTGACCGCTGCGCTGACAACCCCGCATCCGCTGGCAACGGCGGCAGGCATGGCGGTCTTGCGCGCAGGCGGCACCGCGCCCGAGGCGCTGATCGCGGCCGGGGCGGCGCTTTGCGTGGTGATGCCGCATTTCTGCGGGCTTGGCGGCGATGCGGTCTGGATGCAGGCGGATCGCCACGGGCAGCAGCGCTGCGACCTTGCCATCGGTCAGGGCATCGACCGGCCCATGCCCCGCGGCCCCATCCCCAGCCGCGGCCCCGGATCGGTCCTGACCACCGCCGCGCTGGTCAGCGGCTGGCAGCACGCCTTTGACAGGGCACGCCGCGATCTGGGCGGACAGGCCCGGTGGGAGGACCTGTTGGCCCCCGCCATCGCCATGGCCGAGGACGGCTTTGCCGTCTCGCCCTCGCAGGCCTTCTGGGGCGCGTTCCGCCGAGCCGAATGCCGCGACTGGCCGGGCTTTGCGGACATCTATACGCAAGACGGTGCGCCCCTGACGGCAGGGCAGATGCTGCGACAGCCGCAACTGGCCCGCTCTCTGCGCCGGATCGCGGAACAGGGTGCCGCCGCGTTCTACACCGGCGATCTGTCCCGCGATATCCTCGCCGGGCTGCGCGATGCGGGTGTCATGATCGGGGCGGCGGATCTGGCTGCCACCCGGACCCGCAGCCTGCGCCCTCTGGCAATGCCCTACCGCGACCTGACACTGCTGGCCCCACCCCCGCCCACGCAAGGGGTGACCACGCTGCAGATCATGGGCATCCTGTCGCGGCTGGACCTGAGCGGGCTGCACCCCGGCAGCGCCGATCACATCCATCTCTGCGTCGAGGCGGTGAAACGCGCCTTCATCGGGCGCGATGCAATCGCAGACCCGGATTTTGCGGCCGTAGCCAGCGATGACTGGCTGGCGGACGCGCGTCTCGCGGCGCAGGCGCGCGACATCTCGCGCCAGACCGCCCTGCCCTGGCCGCATCAATGGCAGCACGGCGATACGGTCTTTCTGGGCGCGATCGATGCGCAGGGCAATGCGGCCAGCGTGCTGCAAAGCACCTATTTCGACTGGGGCAGCGGGGTGGTCGCCGGAGATACGGGGATCATCTGGCAGAACCGGGGGGCGGCGTTCCGCACCGATCCCGCGCATCCGAACGCCTTCGCGCCGGGCAAGCTGCCGTTCTACACGCTGAACCCCGGCATCGCCCTGAAGGACGGACGCCCCCGGATCGTCTATGGCACCCAAGGGGCCGATGGGCAGCCGCAGACGCTGGCCATGCTGCTGACGCGGCTGATCGATTTCGGCCAATCCCCGCAAGAGGCGCTGGCCGGGCCCCGTTTCCTGCTGGGACGCACCTTTTCCGACAGCCGCGACAGCCTCAAGCTCGAAGCCGACGCCGGCGCCCATGTGCTGCGCGATCTGGCCGCGCGCGGCCATGAGATCAGCCCGATCCCCGCGCAAAGCCCGCTGGCGGGTCAGGCCGGGCTGGTTCTGGCGACACCGGGCGGCGCCATCGCCCTGCACGATCCGCGCGGCTAGTCCGGCGGGATCGGTCGCGCAGGCGGCCCTTGCCACGGACCATGACGCGCCGATCCGCAAGCACGATCCGCAAGCACCGGGGACGCGGGCGCGCGCCCTCAGACCAGCAGGCGCGACAGGGCCCAGACAAGCACGCCCTGCCCCAGCAGCAGCGACAGGTATTGCGCGGTGCGGCGCCGGTCCTTGCGCGCGCCCAGCGCCCCGGCATAGTCGAACCGTTCGTAGACAACATTTCGCATCGGCAGGCCTTGGCCCAGCAACCCGTCCGAGACGGCGCTGACCATCGGACCGGGGCCGCAGATCATCGCAACGCAGGTTTCGGGCAAAAGCCCCTTCAGCAGGCGGGCGAGGCGCGGCGCGTCCAGAAGCCCGGTCTCGGCCTGACCGCTTGGATCCACCGTCTCGCTGACCAGCATGACCCGCAGATCCAGAACAGCTGTCGCTGCGGCCAGTTCGTCAAGGCAGGCGAGGTTCTCGGGTCGGCCCACGGCATAGGCCAGACGCACCGGGCGCGGATCGCGCCGCGCAACAAGGTCACGCAAGAGCCCCATGATCGGCGCGATCCCCGCCCCGCCCGCGATCAGGATGACACTGTCGGAGGGATGATCCGACAGGGTGAAAGTGCCGAAGGGCCCGTCGATCCCGATCGGCGTGCCGGGCGCCAGCGCCCCGACCGTCCGGGTGAAATCCCCCGCCTCCTTGATGATCAGCCGCAGCGCGGGGCGGGTCGGGGTATCCGCAATGGAAAACGGGTGATCGAACAGCGGAAACCGGCGCTTCCCTTCGGTCATCCAGACGAACTGCCCCGCGCGATAGTCCAGCGGCGGGATACCGGGTGCCGGGGCGATATCCAGCTCCCATATGCGGTCGGCTTTGGGCTGGACCCCGCGCAGCACGAAAGGCTGGCGATGCAGTCGCCACCAGCGCCAACCGTAGAGCACGCCGATCACCGCGACCACAAGGGCAGCGGCCCCCCACCAGAAGCCATGCAGCAGCCCCATCGCGCTCAGCCGTCCGGTCGTCAGCGCATGATGCAACCCGCCGCCCAGCGCCAGCAGCGCCAGCCCCAGATGCATGGCGCGCCATGTCTCGTAATGCATCCGGTCGCGCAGGACGCCCGCCAGCAGCAGCAGCATCAACGCCGCCAGCGCCACCACCCCGCTGCGATAGGCAGGCAGCAGGTGATAGGCCAGCAGCCGCTCGATCCCGCGCGCGGGATCATCCATGACCGTCGGCAGCACATAGGCCAGCGGATGCAGTATCAACGCCAAGAGAACCGCCATCGCCGCGATCTTGTGAAAGGCCATGATCCGGTCGATCCCCATGCGCCCCGATACCAGCCGAAACCGCCCCGAGGTCAGCAATTGCACCAGCATGGCCGCCAGCGCCGACAGGCCCAGCCCCGCACCGAAGGCCTCCCACCCGTCCAGCGGAACAGTCTGCGAGCGCGCAGCAAGCAGGATCGGCAGCAGGCAAAGCAACAGATAACGCACGCCCAGCGCAGGCGCGGACAGGCGCGGCAGGACGCCGTATCTTGGTCTTTCAGGCGCAGCGGGCATGGGGGACACCTCCGATCTTGGCGTCCAGCTTGGCATGGATGCACGGCATCGCGCCTTGATCAGGCTCAAGGTGGGACCGGCGCGATGATGGCAGTCTGGATCAGACCCTCCCCCCCGCCTGTAGGAGAACACCATGACCAGACACCCAAGACCCCGCCGCCTGCTGGCCGTGCTTGCGGCCCTGTCACTGATGATCATCGGCTTGCCCGTCGCCCCGCCACCGGCGCATGCGCAACAAGGCCTTGCGCAATATGACCAGGAGGCTCTGGCACGCCTTGTGCAGGAGTGGCTTGACGCACCTCATGCCGATCACGACAGCCTGTCCTTCACCTACTGGAACCAGAAGGGCACCGTGCCCACCGAATGCGCCGCCTGCCATTCGCAACCGGGGTTTCTGGATCATCTGGGCGCCGATGGCTCGCCTGCCGGGGTGGTGGATCATCCCGCCGCGATCAACCAGCCGATCGGCTGCGCCTCATGCCATACGGACAGCGCCCATGCGCTGGACCGGGTGACATTCCCCTCAGGCATCGAGGTTACGGACCTCGGGGCCTCGGCCCTTTGCGCAACCTGCCATCAGGGGCGCTTGTCCGGTCTGGATGTCGCCGCCACCACCCAAGCCCTGCCCGAAGATCAGGTTCAGGCAGAGCTTGGATTCATGAACATCCATTATGCCGCCGCCGCGGGGGTTCAGGGCGGGCGCGACGTGATCGCGGGCTACCATTATCCGGGGCAAAGCTATGTCGGGACCTTCACCCATGTGCCCAGCGCAAGCAGCTGCATCGCCTGCCATGATCCGCACAGCACAAAGGTCGAGACCGAAGGCTGCCTGAGTTGCCATCGCGGCGTGGACGATCTGCGCGCCATCCGCATGCAGCACGGTGATTTCGACGGGGACGGCAGCATCGCAGGTGGCATCATGTCCGAGATCGCGGGGCTTGAGGCGCAGCTTCTCGCGGCGATCCGCCGCTATGCCCTGCAGGTCTCGGGCCAGCCCGTCGCCTATGCACCGGGGCAGTACCCCTATTTCTTCAAGGATCCCGATGGCGACGGGCAGATCGGCGCGGATGAGGGCGGCTATCCCAACCGCTACCAGTCATGGACCCCGCGCCTGCTGAAGGCCGCCTATAACTACCAGATCTCGCGCAAGGATCCGGGCGGCTATGTTCACAACCCCCGCTATGTGCTGCAATTGCTGCATGACAGCCTGACGGATCTGGCGGGCGTGATCGAGCTTGATCTGGGCCGGCGTCCCCGCCCCTAGGCGGATGGGCCGCGTTCAGGACCGCGATCAGGGCCGCGTTCAGGGTGCGATGGCGCGGTATCCCGCTCCATCCGTCCTGAGGCGCGCGAACCTGTGCGGGTCGACCGCATGACCGCCTGTGAACACCAGGTCCTGCGCCGCGATCTCGGCCAGTGCGGCCTTGCGGCTGCGCGTGGCGGTCACGGGATCGACGTCATAGATCGTGGCCGTCTCCGGCGCGGGCAATTGCAGCGCTGCGGAATGGAAGATATCGCCAACGATCACCAGCCCTGCGCCGATGCGCAGCCCGATATGGCCGGGCGTGTGGCCCGGCAGTTCCCAGACCGTGACACCCGGCGCCACCGCATCGCCCTCGGCCACGGTGGCGATCCGCCCTGCATGGGCCGCGATCACGCGCGCGGCAGGTGCATCGCGCCCCTGCCAGTACGCCAGCTCGGCCGCATGCATCAGGACCCGCGCTGCAGCAAAGGCCGGCACATCGCCGACAAGCGCGCCGCCGCAGTGATCGCCATGCAGATGCGTGAAGACAACCGTGCCGATATCCCCGTGCGTCACGCCCAGCGCCGCCAGACGGGCCGGCAATTGCCCGCCCTTGTCCCCGGCCAGCGCGCCATAGCCGGTATCGACCAGCGTCAGCGCATCACCCTGACGGATCAGGAAAGCGTTGAAGGCGGTGCGGATCGTGCTGTCGCCCGCCGCCGCAAGCCGAAGGGCCAGCGTCTCGGCATCGACCGAGGGAAAGACCTGCGCCCCGAAATCCGACCCACCATCGGCCAGACAGAAGACCTCTGCCCGGTCACTGGCAAAGCGCGCGATCCCCTCCATCAGCCAACCCGGTAGTTCGGGCTTTCGCGGGTGATCTGCACGTCGTGGACATGGCTTTCCTTCAGCCCGGCCCCGGTGATCTTGACGAAGGTGCAGTTCTTCCGCATCTCCTCGACCGTGGCGCAGCCGGTATAGCCCATGGCGGCGCGCAAGCCCCCCACCAGTTGGTGCACCACAGCCGAGGCGGACCCCTTGTAGGGAACCTGCCCCTCGACACCTTCGGGCACCAGCTTGTCGCTGGCCGCATCCTTCTGGAAATAGCGGTCGGCCGAGCCGCGCGCCATCGCGCCAAGGCTGCCCATGCCGCGATAGCTCTTGAAGCTGCGCCCCTGATAGAGGATCACCTCGCCGGGGCTTTCGTCCGTCCCCGCGATCATCGACCCCACCATCGCGCAGGACGCCCCCGCCGCGATCGCCTTGGCGAAATCGCCCGAAAACTTGATACCGCCATCCGCGATCACCGGCACATCGCCCGCAGCCCCGGCGCAATCCATGATCGCCGTCAGCTGCGGCACGCCCACGCCCGCCACCATCCGCGTGGTGCAGATCGAACCGGGACCGATCCCCACCTTGACCGCATCCGCCCCCGCGCCGATCAGGGCGCGCGTGGCCTCGGCCGTGGCGATATTGCCCGCCACCACCTGCACCTCGTTGGACAGCGCCTTGATCCGCTCCACCGCATGGGCCACACCCTCGGAATGGCCATGCGCGGTGTCGATCACCACCATGTCCACACCCGCATCGATCAGCGCCATGCTGCGCTCGAAACCGGCATCCCCCACGGTCGAGGCCGCCGCCACCCGCAGGCGGCCAAGCTGATCCTTGCAGGCCGTGGGGTTCAGCACGGCCGTCTCGGTATCCTTCAGCGTCAGCAGCCCGGTCAGGTGCCCCTTGCCATCGGTCACCAGCAGCTTCTCGATGCGGCGCGCCTTCATCAGGCTTTTCGCCTCTTCCAGCTCGGCCGGCTCGATCAGCATCGCCAGATTGTCCGAGGTCATCATCACGCTGACGGGCGTGTCGTCGGATGTGGCGAAACGCATGTCGCGATTGGTCACGATGCCCACGACCAGCCCCTTCTCGTTGACCACCGGGAAGCCCGTAACGTTGTAGCGCGCCTGCAGCGCCTTGGCATCTGCCAGCGTCTGGTCGGGGCGCAGGGTGATCGGATTGTAGACGATGCCGCTTTCGAAGCGCTTCACGCGGCGCACCTCGTTGGCCTGTTCCTCCACCGTCAGGTTGCGATGGATCACCCCCATGCCGCCCGATTGCGCCATGGCGATGGCCATCCGCGATTCGGTCACCGTATCCATGGCCGAACTCAACAGCGGGATATTCAGCGCGATCGACCGTGTCACGCGTGTGCGTGTATCCGCTGTCGATGGCAGAACCGAGGACGCGGCGGGAACGAGCAGTACATCATCGAAGGTCAGGGCCTCACGAATCTCCATCGGGCATCTCCATGCTGGGATCGTTTGGCGCTTCCCTATTGCACGTCTGCCCTGCGGGGGAAACCCCCCAATGTCCGTGGCCTGCCGGGCCTGCGGTTTCTTCTTGCCGCAAATATCCCCGCCGGAGGCATCCGCCCCCGGCAACCGGCGCCACGCGCGCAAAATGACGCAGCGGATCAACTTTCTGCCGCATCACGCCTTTCCCTTTCGCCCACGCAGCATATGCTTGGCACCAACAGGCAACAGGACATGATCACCCCATGAGCAGCGCGACCACCGCCTCCGCAGCGACAGCACAGACCGCAGCATCCCAGGACCCCCTCGTCGTCTTCACCCCCTCGGGCAAGCGGGGCCGCTTTCCGCTGGGCACACCCGTCCTGACCGCCGCGCGCCAGTTGGGCGTCGATCTCGACAGCGTCTGCGGCGGGCGCGGCATCTGCTCGAAATGCCAGATCACCCCGTCCTACGGTGAATTCTCGAAATTCGGCGTGACCTCCGAACCCGAGGCCCTGTCCGACTGGAACAGCGTCGAGCAGCGCTACAAGGACAAGCGCGGGCTGATCGACGGCCGCCGTCTGGGCTGTCAGGCCACCGTGCAGGGCGACGTGGTGATCGACGTGCCGCCCGAAAGCCAGGTCCACAAACAGGTGGTCCGCAAGGCCGCGACCGCCCGGACGATCATCATGGACCCCGCCACCCGGCTCTATTTCATCGAGGTGGAAGAGCCCGACATGCACGAGCCCACGGGCGATCTGGAACGTCTGGCCCGCGCCCTGCGCGACCAGTGGCAGATCCCCGACATCCGGGCCGACCTGTCGGTGCTGACAAAGCTGCAGCCGGTGCTGCGCAAGGGCAACTGGCAGATCACCGTGGCGCTGTACCGTGATCACCATGAGGGCCCCGCGCGCCTGCTGGACGTCTGGCCGGGTCTCTACGAGGGCGGTCTTTACGGCCTCGCCATCGACCTTGGCTCGACCACCATCGCGGCGCATCTGTGCGACCTCGTCAGCGGGCAGGTTCTGTGCTCCTCCGGCGTGATGAACCCGCAGATCCGCTTTGGCGAGGATCTGATGAGCCGTGTGTCATACGCGATGATGAACCCCGGCGGCGACAAGGACATGACCCGCGCCGTACGCACCGCAATCAACGGTCTGACCCAGAGCCTGAGCACCGAGGCCGGGATCGACCCCGCCACGATTTTCGAGGCGGTGATCGTCTGCAACCCGGTCATGCATCACCTGCTGCTGGGGATCGACCCGGTCGAACTGGGCCAGGCGCCTTTCGCGCTGGCCACCTCCTCGTCGCTGTCGCTGCGCGCGAAAGATCTGGATTTCACCACGCTGAATGACCGCGCGCAAGTCTATCTGCTGCCCTGCATCGCGGGCCATGTGGGCGCCGATGCCGCCGCCGTGGCCCTGTCCGAGGAACCGGGCAAGTCCAAGGATCTGGTCCTGGTCGTCGACGTGGGCACCAACGCCGAGATCCTTCTGGGCAACACCAGCCGCGTTCTGGCCTGTTCCTCGCCCACTGGCCCCGCCTTCGAGGGCGCACAGATCAGCGCAGGCCAGCGCGCCGCACCCGGCGCCATCGAGCGGATCGAGATCGACCCCGCCACGAAAGAGCCGCGCTTCCGCATCATCGGCACCGAACTCTGGTCGGACGAGCCCGGCTTTGCCGAGGCCGCCGCCGCATCGGGCATCACCGGCATCTGCGGATCGGGCATCATCGAGGCCGTGGCCGAAATGCGCATGGCGGGCCTTCTGGACGACTCGGGCCTGATCGGATCGGCCGACCAGACCGGCACGCCCCGCTGCATCGCCGAAGGGCG
Organism: Paracoccaceae bacterium; assembly: GCA_041596235.1. Classification (GTDB taxonomy): domain Bacteria; phylum Pseudomonadota; class Alphaproteobacteria; order Rhodobacterales; family Rhodobacteraceae; genus Seohaeicola. The sequence goes on along the minus strand of JBFHIW010000064.1, from coordinate 756 downwards.
CACCCATGCCTATGTGATCCACGATGCCCGCGCCGAGGGCAGCCCGCTGATCAGCGTGACGCAAGGCGATATCCGCGCGATCCAGCTGGCCAAATCCGCGCTTTACGCAGGCGCACGCCTGCTGATGGACGAAATGGGCGTGGACAAGGTGGACCGCGTGGTGCTGGCTGGCGCCTTCGGTGCCCATATCAGCCCGAAACACGCGATGGTGCTGGGCATGATCCCGGATGTGCCGCTGGACAAGGTGTTCAGTGCCGGCAATGCCGCAGGCACCGGCGCGCGCATCGCGCTGTGCAACATCAGCAGCCGCGCCGAGATCGAGGCGACAGTGGGCCAGATCACCAAGATCGAAACCGCGATCGAGCCGAAATTTCAGGAACATTTCGTCGCCGCGAACGCGATCCCGCACAAGACCGATCCCTTCCCGGAACTGTCCAAGGTGGTGTCGCTGCCCTCGCCCAGCTTCAACACGCGCGGCGAAGGCGGCGATGACGGCGGACGGCGGCGGCGCAGAAGGGCTTGACGCTCGGCACGGCCTCACTTACCTGTCAGATCGTCGCGGGTGTAGCTCAATGGTAGAGCAGCAGCTTCCCAAGCTGAATACGAGGGTTCGATTCCCTTCACCCGCTCCAATATTCCGACACAACCGCGTTTCTTAAAGCAAGCCTCAACTTCTGGTCGAAATATTTTGAAGCTGACCCTTGCACTGCTAGCTAGTCCGCACCAAGTTCGTCGGAGAGAGCGGTGGTTGCCGGG
>JBFHIW010000063.1:0-16461 GCA_041596235.1 Paracoccaceae bacterium | reverse complement strand
GGGGCTCGGCCCCCCACGGTCAGCTGTGCTGAACACGTTCAGCTGTGCTGACCGCCCCCCCCCGGGATATTTACAGCAAGAAGAAGCCGGGAGGAGCGATCTTCCCGGCTTCATCGTTCCCAAGATACGCAAGTGTCGACCGGTGCTATTCCGGCAGCGCGTGCCGGACCAGAACCTCCAGAGGCACGATTTCCAGCGCGCTTTGATGGGTTGCGTCAAGATTGATGCGCGGGGCGCAGCCCTCGTCCACGGCCTGCAGGAAGCGACCCGCGCAAAGGCACCAGTTGTCGCCCGGTTGCAGCCCGACAAAGCCGAATTCGGGGCGCGGGGTGGACAGGTCATTGCCGACATATTTCGACCAGGCCAGGAATTCCGCGGTCATGACGGCACAGACCGTATGGCTGCCCTGATCCTCGGCACAGGTGTTGCAATGACCGTCGCGAAAGAAACCGGTCAGCGGATCAAGCGAGCAGGGGGCCAGCGCCTCTCCGAGTACATTGAGGGAGGCGTATTTGTCCAGAACCATGAGAACCTCGTCTTTGGTGGTCTATACCCTGCCTACATAGCATCCGCGAGGCGGCGGAACATGGCAATGTTCTGTTCATTGGCCCCGGCGTCGCGAAACGCGCGATCCGCGCCATTGGCCGCGATCACGACGCCCTTGGCGCGGTTGATATAGATGTACTGCCCGTAAATGCCGCGGCCATAGAATTCGCCCGCTGGCGCATCCGGGGCCATCCACCATTGAAGCCCGTATTGTTCGGCCCCCGGCGCGGTCGGGGCTGAGGGTTCTGTCGAGGCGGCGACCCAGTCAATCGGCACGATCTGCTGCCCGTTCCATTCGCCCATCTGCAGGAACATCTGCCCGAACCGCGCATAGTCGCGTGTGGTCAGGTTCAGGCCGCCCAACACGAAGGCCGTGCCATGCCCATCGGTGATATAGAGGGGGTCGGCCTCCAGCCCCATGGGCGCGATCAGCTTTTCCTGCATTAGGTCGGGGATCGTGCGGCCTGTCGCGCCCTCGATCACCATGCCGATCACATGGGTGTCGATCGAGACATATTGCCATTGCCGCCCGGGGTCGGTGAAGCGGTCGCGCAGCCCGGCGGCAAAGCCGTTCATCGACTGCCCCAGTGCCAGCACCCGCCCCATGCGGTTGATGTCGGAATTGAAGTCGAGGTAATCCTCGTCGAAGGTCACGCCGCTGGCCATCTGCAGCACGTTCAGGATGCTGGTCCCGTCATAGGCGGAGCCTTCGAGGGCTGCGGCATATCGGGTCACGGGATCGTCCAGGCTTTCGATCGCCCCGTCCTCCAGCACGATCCCCATCAGGGCCGACAGATAGGATTTGGCCACTGACCAGCTGATGCGGCGATCTTCGGGGCCGGTGCCCTTGTAATAGCTTTCGTGCCGGATCTCGCCATCCTTGAGCACGACAAGGGCTGTCACCGCGCGGTCGTCAAGCCAGTCCGCGAACCCCTCGGGCGTGGTCAGGGCCGGGCCCTGCGCCAAGGGGCTGACGGGGCCTGCGCCGCGATCCATCGGCACGGTCAGGAAAAGCTGGTCCATGCCGCTGAAGTTGCCGACGATCCTGTCCTCGGCAAACAGGCTGTTGACGGCCAGCAGGCGCGTGATCTCGTCACGCTTCCACAGGCCCAGCACGGCAGCCGCGAGGATGAGCATGGCAAGGGCGCGCAGGGTCCATTTCAACAGGGAACGCATCGGCAGTGGTCCTTTGACGTCTGGTCGGTTCGGTGCATGGGAGCAGCGCGCCGCAGCACTGGCAAGCGAAACCTAGCGGAAACGATCCATCAGCTTTTCCAGCGGGCTGCGCGTGTCAGTGGCAGGGGGCTGTTCCGGCTTGCTGGAGGTGGACGTGGAGGTGGGGGTGGGCCTGGGCGGCTCGGCCGCCGCCGGGGCAGGTTTCGCGGGGCGCGCGGGCGCCATGCGCTGCGCGACCGCGTTCAGGAATTTCGGACCCTCGCCCGCAGCCAGCATCGGTGCACCTTCGGCGATGCCGCGCATCATGTCGTCCAGCCATTCCTGATCGGCCGAGGCGAAATCCGACAGCACATAGGCCGCGACCCTGTCCTTGTGGCCGGGATGGCCTATGCCCAGCCGGACACGGGCGTAATCCTCGCCAATATGGCCATGGATCGACCGCAGCCCGTTATGGCCCGCATGTCCGCCCCCCTGCTTCAGGCGCAGCTTGCCGGGCGCCAGATCCAACTCGTCATGAAAGACGGTCACATCCGGCGTATCGATCTTGTAAAAGCGCATCGCCTCGCCCACGGACTGACCCGAGAGGTTCATGAAGGTCTCAGGCTTGAGCAGCACGACCCGCGTGCCACCCAGCCGCCCCTCGCTGATCTGGCCCTGAAACTTGGACCGCCAGGGGGCAAAGCCATGCGCGCCCGCGATGGCGTCAAGCGCCATGAAGCCGATGTTGTGACGGTTGCCTGCGTATTTCGCGCCCGGATTGCCCAGCCCGACAAAGAGCTTCATGCCCGCGTCCTTTCCAGCTTGCCTGTCCGATCACGATATTGACCTTGCCCGGCGTTTTCAATCTTATGCCCCAGCCCGCCAAGGCGGCGCCACCCCGAATGACCCATCAGCGGAGGCAGGAATGTCCTTTATCGCAATGAACCGTTTCAAGGTCCGTCATGGTCACGAAGAGGCGTTCGAAACCATGTGGCGGGACCGGGAAAGCCGGCTGAACGACATGCCCGGATTTGTCGAATTCCGCCTGCTGAAGGGGCCGGATGGCGACGGGTTCCGGCTTTATACCTCGCATGTGATCTGGGCCAGCCGCGCCGATTTCGATGGCTGGACACGGTCCCAGCAGTTCCGGGACAGCCATCGGGGCGCGGGCAATACCACGACGCGCGAGGCGCTGATGGGCGCGCCCGTGTTCGAGGGCTATGAAACCGTCCTGCACCAGAGCTGACCGGCCGACAGGCGGCGCGCATGAAAAAGGCGCGACCCCGCAAGGTCGCACCATTCTTTCACTGTCCCCGCAATGGGTCGGACGAGATCACTCTTCGGTGTCGTCGCCTTCAGCGTCGTCTTCGTCCCCACCGGCCGAGCGCAGGCCCGACGGCGCCGAGATATTCGCGATCACGAAGTCGCGGTCGATCGTCGGCTTGCTGCCTTCCGGCAGTGACACGTCGGAAATGGTGATCACGTCACCGATGGTCAGACCTTCCAGATCCACGGTCACGTGATCCGGGATGTCGCCGGCCAGCACGTTCAGTTCGACTTCGGGACGCACGATGGTCAGCACGCCGCCCTTTTTCAGGCCGGGGCACTTATCGTGGTTGATGAAGTCGACGTGGATGAACAGGTTGATCCGGCTGGTGCGACGCAGGCGCATCAGGTCCAGATGGGTCGGCAGGTCCTTGACCACGTCGCGCTGCACGTTGCGGCAGATGACGCGCACGTCGTCGTGGCCTTCAACCTTCAGGTTGAACAGCGTCGACAGGAAACGACCCTGCTTGAGGCGCTTCAGAAGCGTGTTGAAGGGGATGTTGATCGACAGCGGATCAGTGCCGCCACCATAAACGATCCCCGGAACCATGCCGTCGCGACGAGCTTGACGAGCGGCGCCCTTGCCTGTCCCCGTCCGGACATGGGCGTGAAGATCAGGAATTTCTCCAGCCATAGTATATCTCCAAAGTTAGGGCGGACATCCTCCAAGGCTGTATGTCCGCGTGAAGTCGCGCGTATAGACGCATTCAACCTGCTTGAAAAGGGGGGAATCGCCCGGTTTTCCCGGTTTCAGTCCTCATCCGGCTGGGCATCGCCCAGCGGTGTGACCAGATGCCCGCCAGCCGCCATGATGCTGGCATGCAGGGCGAATTCATCGGCCCGCGCCGCGCGCAGACGGTCCTCGACAGGCGCGCTGATCGGGGTGGGCGCAGGGGGCGAGACGTTCTTCTGTTCGGTCCTGACCTCGAACCCCAGCCGGTCGGACAAAAACTGGCGAAAGATCAGGGGGCGTTCATAGGCGAACAGGTGATCCACGCGAATCGCGCCATGCCGGTCCGAGACGAAAGCCAGCTGACTGCCCAGTTTTGCGTAAGATGGGGGATCGTCCTGCAGCGTCGCCAGCACGAAATCGTCGAAGCTGAGGCCCGCGGCGCTGTTGGGGCGCCCTGCGGTATCAGGCCGCTGGCGATAGCGATACCAGCTGCGGATCTGCTCCAGCGGGTCGCGGATCACCGCCACCCGTTCCGGTGTCAGCCCGTGCGCCTGCGCGAGGTAGGGCGCGAAATGCCGGTCATACTTGCGCGCGGTCATGTGCTTGATCGCGGCACGCCCCGCCAGCACGATATCCGCCTTGCCTCTGAGTGACAGGTGATAGGCCGTGCTGCCCGTCTTGGGCACGGCAAAGAGAACCAGATTGGCAGCGGCGAAAACCAGCATCAACAGCACCTTGTCACGAGTTGAGGGCCACATTGCCCCGGCATCGGCGGGCTGTCAAAGCGATCCCTTGGGGCAGGGGGCTGGGCGTGCGCGGGATAAAGGCGCCGCGTGCCGCCGCGCGCCTCGGTGGCTCGCCCGCAGGCAACAAGTCTGCGGCGGCGTTTTCACAACGCTTGCGGCGTGAACCGAGCGCCGATGACCGGGGAGCGTGGTCGCAATGGGCGGAAGACATCTGCGCTGCGGTGTGGGCCAAGGTCAGCTACACGGGACAAGGGTGACTTTCGCTTCAACTGGCGAATGTCTGCTGCTGCCGACGGCGACGCGAGAGGCCAACGCGATGGATTGGGCCCAAGATCTCGCATCATGTGACCGCTCAACTGCGTGTTTTTCTAGCGCAACATCGCGGTCCCAATTGTGGATTTCCGTTTCGGTGCTCTTACTCTTGGTCTTTGAATACTGTGCGAGAAGGCGGTGGACCTCGCCGACCTTCAGGCAGGTGCGGGCAGGTGCGCCGTTCAGGGCCGCGTCCGGAGACGGTGTCGGCCCGAAGATTTCGGTCAGGGTCAGGCGCTCCGAAAGTGTCAGACCCTTGACTGCCATCGGGCCGAGCAGAAGCGACTCTGACAAGCATCCATTGGCGGTAACGATCTCGTGCCGGTCACAGGCAAAATGAACCCATGTGATATGGGACTGGCCCTTCATATGGCGAATGCCGCGCAGCGATGTCAGTGATTTCGCCGGGGCAAAGGCCTCGGTTTTGAACTGGCTTTGCAACTGCCCGACGCCGCCCACCAGCATTCGGTGCTGCGGTGACACGATCAGGTCTTGCGCTGGCACCCCGGATCCCAAGGCACCGGCGGCAATCAGCACAGGTTTTTCATCCACCTCGACCTCTTCCAGCGCATGGTCGCTGCTGCGCACCCAACGGATGGGCATCGCGCCATGATCCAGAGTGAGCACCAAGTCACCTGGTTGCAGCGATTCCACCGGTCGTGGACCATCCGGGGTTTCGATCATCGTGCCAGCAGCGTAGCAGACCACCTCGACCGGCGCATACTCATACCTACCGGTGGTGGAATTGTATTGATAAGAGAATCCAGCGTTCTGGTCTTCCACTCCGCTGTCTGTCGCGGCGTTGGATTCACCGACCTTGGTCGTACCCGGGAAACCGCTCAAGCCCGGAATGATACTCGGCTGGATCGCGGTAAAATTCAGGATGATGTATTGACCCGTGGCGGGATTGACCAGCGCCACGCTTTCAGACCGCGAGTTGTTGCCATCGCCTTCAGACAGGAAGTTTGTGTTCGTGCCGCCGGGTCCGGACTCGGTTCCACCCCTGCTGGCCTCCTGCATGTTGAATGCAGGCGTGCCAGTGATCTCGTTGACGATGTAAATCCTCTCGCCCGGGCTCAGGACGGTCCCTGCCGGGAAGGTATGATAAAGACCGTCTTGCGCCCCGTCTGGCGCCCCTGTGCCGGACATATCAGACCAGATTTGCCAGCCAGACAGGTCCACCGGAATGCCGGAGGTGTTGATGAATGAAACGAACTCGTCTTCCTGCGTGGTGGTGCCATCGCGGTCGGTGTCAAATTCGGCTCCGCCGCTATTGTCACCATAGAACTGTTCAAAAATAATACCGTTTAAGCTTGCGACCACAGCAACACACCCAATTTACATGGCAAGGACCATTACAATGCTGGGTAGGATGAAATTTAGTCTTAAGCGTGAACGAAAATGCTCGAATCAATGGCAACTCGTCAGGTGACGCTGGATTGAGATGCAGGGACCATGACGTGGGCTCAACATCCGTCGACCAGTTCCTTAAGCCGTCCCGGAGAAAACCCAAGTCATTGGTCCGAAAACAGTTGGCTGGACAATGCTTGCGGGAACACGCGCAAGCCACCCCCACGGATCGACGCCATTCAGCTTGGCGGTTTCAATCAGCCTATGGAAGATGGCGATGGATCAACCGCCGTGTTCGGACCCGGTAAAGCCAATTCAGCCCGACAGCTTTCCAGTCTTCATCCGAAGACAGACGTTTTTCTGACGTTTTGCAGCATCACGCACTTTGGGCTCAAAGCTGCCGTGCGCTGCATTGCGCCTCAAGGTCCGCTACGCGGGACGAGGCGCCAAATCTGCTGCCGTCACGCAAGCGACCGCTTTGGCGTGAACCCGGCTTCAAACAGCAAAGCGCCCGATGCGTTTGCACCGGGCACTTCTGTCTGAAGCCACTTCAGGATTACTTGATGGCGAGGATGTCGAAATTGTTGACGTTTGCCACCACACCGTCGTCCCATCCGCCAGCGACCAGATCTGCGGCCTTGTCTTTCAGCAGCCCGGCGACCTGACCGGCGAAATGTGCCTCCCGGCCCGCATTGCTGGCAAAGATGTCGAAGATGGCAAAGTTGGTCTCGTCAATCTGCAGCGCGGCCCAGAACAACGTAGCGGGTTCGGTTTCTGCGACGATGGGGCCAGCCGCCGTCAGCAAACCTGCCAGTTCGGGGCCTTTACCCGGAGCAGCTTCGAGCGTGATGTAAGTTGCGGTGGTTGCCGTATAGAGATCAACCGCCTCCTTGACCGACAGGACATCGGAGTTGTTGATATTCGCGACAACACCGGCGTCCCATCCACCCGCGACCAGCGCGTCAGCGTTTTGGTTCAATGCCGCGGCAACAGCTCCTGCAAAGTGAGCGTTGCGTGCTTCTTCATCTGCGAAGATGTCAAAGATAGCGAGTGTATCGCCAGCCTGAAGAGCAAACCAAAGCACAGTGCCCGGCTCGGTTTGCTTCACGATCGGGGCCGCTCCGGCCAGAAATTCGGCGAATGCTTCGGTTTTGCCTTCAGCGGCTTGCATGGGGATGAAGCTGGCAGTGTGATTTTCCATTGGTTTGTCCTGTGCGGTTGCAGAAGTTGTGATCAGCGCCAGTGCGGCGAGTGTCTGAAGGATTTGGGTTTTCATGGTCGTCTCCTGGTTTGAGGTTCATCGTGTTTGGTTTCGATGAAGTCTTATCCCACGCTGGATGCCTCGGACTCCAATTCCGAGCTTCTATTCTTTGATAGACATGGGCTATCGAACTTGTTTTGATGGCTGGATCGAGACGCGACGGAGAATGCGGCGATGGAAATGAACCAGATCAGGTATTTTCTCGCTGTCTGCGAGCATCGAAACTTTACCCACGCAGCCAGTGCCTCCAATGTCTCCCAACCTTCCTTGACGACTGCGATCAGGAAGCTTGAAGACGAGCTTGGCGGTGACCTGTTTGTAAGGGACCGTGCGGGATGCAGGCTTACGGCCCTCGGAAAACTCATGCAGCCAAGGCTGCAGAAGGTGCATGATGAAACGCGGGCAGCCAAGGCAGAGGCGGTCCGTCATACGCGTTTGGAGCGGGTTCCGATCTCTGTCGGCGTCGGCGAAACGATTGGGCACAACCGGATTTCAGCCGCTGTGGAGCGCTTTCGTGCGCGATTGCCGCAGGCCGAAATCGAGTTGATCGTGGCGTCCGCGTCCGAGCTTCTGGCCGGGTTGCGAGATGGCGAATTTGACGTCGTGGTCACGACTGAGAAGGTGAGCGAGGACCTCTATCGGATAGACCAGCTCTATGAAGAGAACTACAAGGTCGTGGTGTCAAAGTCGCACCCCTTGTCTTCACAGACTGCGATTTCTCTTTCGACGCTTGCCGAAACGGACATGCTCGACCGACCCAATTGTGAAATGCGGGATGCTTTGCACAGGACCTGTGCGGATCATGGCCATGGTCTCTACGCGGCCTACCGGTCAAATCGCGTGGATTGGTTGCTTGAACTTGCGCGCCAAGGATCAGGTGCGGTGATCTTGCCAAGCACGGCTATTCCAGCAGACATGGGCCTCGTGTCGATACCGATCGACGGCCATGACATTTCGCGAACTGTTTTTGCCCTGCGCTATCGGCACCAAACGACAAGACCGGAGACAAACGATCTGATCCGCGAGATTGCGCGCACGCAAACGTCGTGAAGTCGGGAACTGACAGGCGTACATCGGTCATCATGGGCTCAACGCTGCCGTTCGCGATGCACGCGATCAACGTCCGCGATAGCCCGAAAGCAGTCGAATGATCGCTGCCAAAGCAAAGTGTTGCGCAGTCTCAAACCTCGGCCCGAACGCCCGCCGACGGTTAAGAAACCCTTACCGCATCCGCCCAATCCATTGAAATCATTCACCCCGAGGAATGTCCCATCGTGGGACACCTCGGGGACGGGCGGTGCGGCCCTCAGGCCTGCCAGCGGCCTTCGAAGCCCTCGGGCACCAGCAGCACGTCGCGGGTCAACTCCTCGATCCGGCGCTTGCCACAGAGCGCCATCGAGATGTCCAGCTCCTTGTGGATCACCTCCAGCGCCGTCTTGACGCCTTCCTGGCCCATCGCGCCCAGACCATAGACGAAGGCGCGCCCGATATAGGTGCCCTTGGCCCCCATCGCCAAAGCCTTCAGCACGTCCTGTCCTGACCGGATGCCGCTGTCCAGATGCACCTCGATCTTGTCGCCCACTGCATCAAGGATCGACGGCAGCGCGCGGATCGAACTGATCGCCCCGTCCAGTTGCCGGCCACCGTGGTTCGACACGATGATCGCATCGGCCCCCACGCTCAGCGCCATCCTTGCGTCATCCGCATCAAGGATCCCCTTGAGGATGACCTTGCCGCCCCATTCTTCCTTGATCTTCGCGATCTTGCCCCAGTCCAGCGCAGGATCGAATTGCTCGGCCGTCCAGGCACCCAGGCTCGAGGTGTCGGATATCCCCTTCACATGGCCCACGATATTCCCGAAATGCCGCCGCTTGGCCGACAGCATCCCGATGCCCCAGGACCATTTGGTGGCCAGGTTGATCATGGTCGGGATCGTCAGCTTGGGTGGTGCGCTGAGGCCGTTCTTGAGGTCCTTGTGCCGTTGCCCGAGGATCTGCAGATCCAGCGTGATCACCAGCGCCGAGCATTTCGCATCTTTGGCCCGCTGGATCAGGCGGCTGACGTAATCGGTGTCCTTCATGGTATAAAGCTGGAACCAGAAGGGTTTTGACGTCGCCCCCGCCACATCCTCGATCGAGTTGATGGACATGGTCGACAGGGTGAACGGCACGCCGAACCGTTCCGCCGCGCGCGCGGCCTTGATCTCGCCATCGGCGCATTGCATGCCGGTCATGCCCACAGGGGCCAGCGCCACCGGCATCGTCACGTCCTGCCCGATCATTTGGCTTGCGGTGCTGCGGCCTGTCATGTCCACGGCGACGCGCTGACGCAAGCGGATCTGATCGAAATCCGAGGTATTCTCGCGGAAGGTCTGTTCTGTCCAGCTGCCGCTTTCCGCGTAATCGTAGAACATCTTTGGCGTCTTGCGCCTGTAGATGCGCTTGAGATCGTCGATGTTGGTGATCACGGGCATGGCGGCGGCCTTTCGCAGGATGTGGTTAGCTTTGGTTACCAATCGGGACCTTGTCAGGCAATCATTCATTTGCAGCCTGCGCAGGCCGGGTTAGGCTTGGCCGAAGCACAAGGGGGATGCCATGTTCTTTGATGACCTGCCGGTAGGGTTTCGGTTCCAGACCGGGTCAAGGACCCTGCCGCTAGAGGCGATCACCGAATTCGCGCGCCTCTGGGATCCGCAACCTTTCCATCTGGATGCGGATGCGGCCGCCGCCTCGCCCTATGGCGGGATCATCGCCAGCGGATTTCAAACGATGCTGACCTCCTTCACCCAGACGCTGGAGGCCGGTATCTGGAACGAAGCGTCGATGGGATCGCCCGGCATGACCGATGTGCAATGGCTGCGCCCCGTGCGGCCCGACGATACCCTTTCCACGCGGGCCGAGGTCGTGGCCTCGGTCCCGTCAGCGTCGCGGCCTGACCGGGGGCGGACAACCATCGCCTATGAGGTGGTCAATCAGGATGGCGAAGCGGTGATGCGCTATACCGCCATCCATATCCTGCGCCGCAAGGCGGGCTGACAGGGAAACGCCGTCAGGCGCGATGCGCGCCGTCTGCCAGCGACCGCACGAAGGCCAGCACATCGGCGACCGGACGGCCCTTGGCCAGTTCCGCGACAATGGCGCTGCCCACGACGCAGCCGTCGGCAACGGCGGCGATGCCCTGCGCAGCCTCGGGTGTCTTGATGCCGAAGCCCACGATCAGCGGCAGATCGGTCTGCGACTTGATCCGCGCCACCTCGGGGGCGACATCGGCGGCGCTGGCCTCGGCCGAGCCGGTGATTCCGGTGATCGACACGTAATAGACGAAACCGCTGGTGTTCTGCAGCACCTTGGGCAGGCGCTTGTTGTCGGTGGTGGGGGTGGCCAGACGAATGAAGTTCAGACCGGCCTTCTGCGCGGGGATGCACAGTTCGTCATCTTCCTCGGGCGGCAGGTCGACGACGATCAGCCCGTCGATCCCGGCGGCCTTGGCATCAACCAGAAAGCGGTCGACCCCGCGATTGAAGATCGGGTTGTAGTAGCCCATCATCACGATCGGGGTCGTGTCGTCGGTCTGGCGGAACTCTGCCGCCATATCCAGCGTCTTCTGCAGGGTCTGGCCCGCCTCGAGCGCGCGCTGTCCGGCCAGCTGGATGGTTTCCCCATCCGCCATGGGATCGGTGAAGGGCAGGCCCATCTCGATGATGTCCACGCCGGCGGCGGGCAGCCCCTTGATCAGCTCAAGCGAGGTCGCGTAATCCGGATCGCCCGCCATGACATAAGCCACGAAAGCTTTCTTTCCCTCGGCCTTGAGGGCGGCGAATTTGGCGTCGATACGAGTCATTGGCGGCTGTCCTTCCCTGCGGTTGCCCCGATGTGCCGCAAACGCGCGGTAAACTCAATCCTTGATGCAGTCTGCGCCCTTGCCCCGCGCGCCGCCCCGGCTTATGAGCGGTGCGTTGCAGACAAGGAGGCCGCAGATGGGTTTCAAGATGGGGATCGTGGGACTGCCCAACGTGGGCAAGTCGACACTGTTCAATGCGCTGACCCGGACAGCGGCGGCGCAGGCGGCGAATTTTCCGTTCTGCACGATCGAGCCGAACGTGGGTGAAGTGGCGGTGCCGGATCACCGGCTGGACACACTGGCAAAGATCGCCGGGTCCAGGCAGATCATTCCGACCCGGATGACCTTTGTCGATATCGCAGGGCTGGTGAAGGGCGCATCCAAGGGTGAAGGCCTCGGCAACCAGTTTCTGGCCAATATCCGTGAATGCGATGCCATCGCGCATGTGCTGCGCTGTTTCGAAGATGATGACATCACCCATGTGGAAGGCCGTGTTGATCCCGTCAGCGATGCCGAGACCATCGAGATGGAACTGATGCTGGCCGATATGGAAAGCATCGAGAAGCGGCTTCAGGGGCTGGTGCGCAAGATCAAGGGTGGCGACAAGGATGCCGTGCAGCAGGATACGCTGCTGCGCAAGGCACTGGCCGCGCTTGAGGCAGGCAAGCCCGCGCGCACGGTTCAGGTCGATGCCGAGGATGCGAAAGCCTGGCGGATGCTGCAACTTCTGACCACCAAGCCGGTGCTCTATGTGTGCAACGTCGCCGAGGAAGACGCGGGCACAGGCAATTCCCTGTCCACCCGCGTGGCCGAGATGGCAGCGGCGCAGGGCAATTCCCATGTCGTGATTTCCGCGCGGATCGAGGAAGAGATCAGCCAGCTGGACGAGGAAGAAGCCCAGATGTTCCTGTCCGAGATGGGTCTGGAAGAACCCGGTCTGGACCGTCTGATTCGTGCCGGTTACGCCTTGCTGCATCTTGAGACCTATTTCACCGTCGGCCCCAAGGAGGCGCGCGCCTGGACGATCCGTCAGGGCACCGCAGCACCACAGGCCGCAGGCGTCATCCATGGCGATTTCGAGCGTGGCTTCATCCGTGCCGAAACCATCGCCTATGATGATTTCGTGACGCTGGGCGGCGAACAGCCCGCCAAGGAAGCGGGCAAGATGCGGTCCGAAGGCAAGGGCTATGTCGTCAAGGACGGCGATGTGCTGCACTTCCTGTTCAACACCTGACCCCTTGCCCTGTCGACCGGGGTGACGTGTGGCCGGTCCTGCAACTGATGCGCAGGTTTCTGGATCTGCGCGGCCTCCGATGCTGTGGTAAATTTTAATCAATAGTACAGATTTTTCGACTTAAATGCCGAAAGCAGGGAGATGCCACCTTCCGTGAAGGGTAACTTTGTAGTAACGCTGATACACAGGCGACGCCTTCTTGTTTGGTTTAATGTTGGAGAATGTTATGAAAAAGATTGCCCTCGCAGCCGCTATTGCCGCTGCATCGGTCACGCCGGTTCTGGCGAATGATGCACCCCCCGCCGATGATCTGACCATCCTGTCCTCGCAGGGCGCCCCTATTGCGGGTGGTGTTCTTGGCGGTGCGTCGATTACGACGATCGTGACATTGGCCACGCTGAGCCTGGTGACCCTGACCGTCGCCGGGGCCAGCAGCGGTACCGGCACGAACTGATCCCGACCTGATCGTGGAATGAAAGAAAAGGCACCCAGTGGGTGCCTTTTTTGACTGACCGCAGTGTCTCAGGGGCGGAGCACCTGAAGGGACAGCGGCCCGATCAGCGTGGGCAGCCATTGCCGGGACAGGATGACCATGCCTGCCGCGTTGACGACATAGCTGTTGCGAAACCGCAGATCGCCCGCTGCACAGTCTTCGGTCATGGCGCGACCCGTCATCCCGGTTGCTGTCCGGGTCTGCCCGCCCACGGAAAGGGTGCAGTCCAGCACGATCTCGCGCGTGACGTCCTCGCCATCCAGTACCTGCATCACGCGTCTGGCCTTGCCGGGCTTGCCGGATCGCAGCAGCGCCAGTGTCTGATCGACGTCGGATGCCATCAGATCACGCCCCAGACCCCGCGTGGCTGTCACAAGCCCCTGACGCAGGACCAGCGTCTGGCGGGTGCCCGTCGCATAGGTGCGCCAGGGCCCGTTGTCACGCACGCCCACCATGTAGAAAGGCGCAGCGCCGTTCGCCGGTTGCGCCAATGTCACGGGCGCGTTTGTCTGCTGAAGGATCATGGCGGGATCGGCAATACCCTGCGTCACAGCGGGGGCGGACCGGTCGAACGGCAGCGCCGCACCCAGTTGCGCGGCGACACCCTTTGAAATCAGGCCATAGTCGATCCGGGTCGGGTCATTGCTGCACCCGGCCAGTTGCGTGGCCAGCAAGGCGGCCACCAGCAGCCGCGCCATGGCTGACCGGTTCGGCAAGAACTCTGCCATCCTCATCTCCAGACACGCCCCCATTTCTTTTCAAGCTCCGGCCTGTGGTAGTCGCGTACCTGTTCATAAAGCCGATCCCGCAGATCCAGCCGCGCGCCCCCATCACGCGTCAGGGGGCGGACAGTCAGGTTGCCCAGCCGCCGCGAGGGTTGGCCCAGCACGTGACCGATGGGCACGGTGATCCGGAACCCCTTGTCGAATGACCCTTCGCCGAAGTCCTCGGGCGTGACATCGGTCAGCGTGGCAAATACACCCAGCCGCCAGCCATTCGCGAATTCCCGGTCCAGGCTGAAGGTTGCACCGACATCTCCGGCCAGGTAGCGGCCGATATCCAGCTGACCGTGAAAGCCCTGACCAAGGTCGTAGTAGGCCGAGACATGACCGGTCGTCACCGCATAGTCGCGCAGGCTGAACAGCTGGTCGAAATCGCGCTGCCGGACCTGGTTCACCTCGATCCCCAGTGCAAGACGGCTGTCCACGGGTTTCCACAGAAGCTCTGCCGAGAGACCTGCGTACATCTGTTCCAGATAGCCCGCCGACACCCGCGCATAGAGATCGCGCCCCGGACGCATGTAATGCGTCAATGTCAGGTGGTCGATCGACGGATCGCCCTCGCGCGCGTAGAGCGCGTAATCGGTCCGAACCCGCGGCAGCGCCGAGGCATCACGCCGGCCGATGCTGTCCAGATTTCCCGTCAGGCGTTTGGACAGGGCACCGGACAGGATCAGACCGGGTGCAAGGCGCAGATCCGCCCGCGCCGTAGCCAGAAGGTCGGCGCGCACCGGGCTGTCCGGATCGAACAGGCTGTAGCGCAGGTTCGGCCCGAAAGACCATGTCAGCGCCGGGGTTGCACCTTGCGCCGGGTTGCGCGCGGCAGTCGGAGGCGCGGTGATGCGCGTGACCTCCAGCAGGGCAGAGGCGGGCGCATTCTCGAGATTTTCCAGATCACTGCGCCGCAGGGTGATGGCCGACATGGCCATGCCATTGACCACGGGCACGATCACGAATGTCTCGATGGATCCGGGCAGAACACGAGACATGATCCGCGCACTGCGCCCGATGGCCTGAGGTTCCGAGGCATAGATCGGATTGATCAGTCGCAGGGTGGCGCGATCGGCCGAGAGGATCAGCCCATCCATCACCAGACGTTCGCGGCTCAGTGCCTCGGCCAATTGCGCGGGCAGGGCGTCCTTCTGCCCGCTGTCCTGCTGCCAGCCAAGATCGCGTCGTTCGGGCGCGGTGCGGCGATAGACCGGTGCAGGGGCCGTTTCAGCGCCACCCGGTATGCCGGTGCTGCGTGGATTTGTATGCACGGTGATCTGTGCGCCGATGGTCGTTCCCTGCAGCGCCACCACCGAGGCCTGCACCCCCTCGGCGATCCGGTAATCCGCCCCGATGTTCCAGGCTGTCCTTGACGACAGCAGGCCATTCGACACCTCTTCCGAAAAGGCGTCGGAAGAATATTCCGCCTTCAGGGTCAACCGGTCAGTCACCGCCCATTCCATCCCGGCAAAAGCGGCCATGTCGCCGCGAAACCAGCGGTCATAGCTGGGCACGCCGCCCTGCTCCAGCAAGTCGGTGCCGCGCGTGCCGGTGCTGGCGATCGGGTTCCGGGTGCCAAGGCGTCCCCAGCCAAGGCCGCCCGTCACCCGCAACTGCGGCGTCAGGCCCTTGCTGGCGACAATATATTCCGCGCCGTAAAGCGAGGTGCCGGCGAAATCCTGCAGGCCGATGGTGACGGCCGGACGATAGCGCCCTTCGCGCAGGATCTGGTAGCGCAGGTCGAAGCTGCGGTCGTAATAGGTCTGGCCATCTAGGCCGGGCAGGGGTTGCCCGCCCAGCCGCGTCAGGCCGTCAAGCGCGGCATAACGAAAGCTGCCCGACAGGCGCGGTGTGATCTGGAAGGTGATCGTGCTCCGCGTGATGCCGCCGATCCGAGACAGGCTGCCCGACAGCGTGGCATCCGGCGCCATCGCGGCGCTGGGCATCTCGATCAGGCCCGGCGCCCCGTTCAGGTTGAAACCGGGGATATCGCGATCAAGGCGGTGAAACGGAAGGCCCGTCAGGTCCTGCGCCTGAAGTGGCTGCGCCCATGCAGCGCAGAGCACGAGATACACAAGACCGCAGCATCCGGGGGAATGCTCGCGAAGCAGCGCTCTGCCGATCATGCGACTGCCGGATTTCGCAAGCTTCATGGGACCGTCCCTGTTCACACACCACACCCCACCTGCCTAGGTGAAACCCGTGATCATGTCCATGCCCGCGCGCCTCGCCACCGGCTTTCCCGGCTGGACTGTGCCCGCAAGCAGACAATCGGTACCCGCCCGCAGGCCCGGAGCGATCCATCCGGCCGCACTGCCCCGCAGGGCGGCCGGTCCTCGAGATGTGCAATGACGCCGTTTTTCCCCTTGTCCCCCGCCCGCGTGATGGATACACCCGTCCGCGGAGATGTGGCCGAGTGGTCGAAGGCGCTCCCCTGCTAAGGGAGTAGGCCCGAAAGGGTCTCGTGGGTTCGAATCCCATCGTCTCCGCCATCAAACAAACTCAAGTTATTGAAACTTGTCGATTTTTCGCGAGGCGCGCATCGTCTGGATACACTCTTGGATACACTTCGTTAGTGTTGGTCGAAACGTGCGCAAGGTTTCAAACCTGATCCGATCAGAGTCGCATTTATGTTGATTTCCACCGAGAACTGACCCGGTTAGCGTCCTAATTTCCATTGAGAATTGACCCATGTGACCCTTCCCCCACGCGACGAGCGCAGGGGGGCAACGGAGTGATCCACATGGGACTTTTG
>JBFHIW010000062.1:0-16598 GCA_041596235.1 Paracoccaceae bacterium | reverse complement strand
GATCGCCAGACCCTGCGACGTGGCGGCGGCATGGGCAGCGCCGGCCTCGCCCTCGGCCAGAATGATCGCGCGGGCCTTCAGGTCTTCGAGGTAGAAGGCGAATTCGTCCTGCCGGTAGGCGGGGTTCAGCGGGCAGGTGGTCGCAGATTGCGCCACGGTCACGAAGGCCGCCGCCATCTCGGGACCATTCGGCAGCACGATCGCCACCCGGTCGCCGCGCCCCACGCCCGCACCGTGCAGGGCCTTGGCCACATGCGCCGCCTGCGTGGCCAGACCCGCATAGCTGAGCCAGTCGCGGCCCGGTGCGCCGATTGCGGGCGCATTTCCATCCTGGGCGCCGATCAGCGCGGCCAATGTATTCGTCATGGTGAGTCCCCTCCAGTCGCTACCTGCCCCTCCTCGGGCAGGCAAGGCCGTCGGGCGACGATCCCGGATGCGGGAATGTCGCCGCGGCGCTGCGGCGACCCAACCAAGCGGATCGGTCCAAGTCAAGCCCGTTCGCGGGCCTCCCGGTCAGCGCAGCAGTCGGCCCAATCCCTTCAGGATCTCGGTTTCAAGTTTCTCCTTCGCGGCGTCTTCTAGGCTTTGGCCTTCGGTCGTGGGCAGGTTCAGCTCGTCGCGGATTTTTTCCTCGACGGCTTGGCGAGCCTGCTCCTTCTCGGCCTTGAGGTTCAGGTCGATCGCCTTTTCCATGTCAGGCCAGATCCGCGGGTCGGCCCATGGGCCACGGATCCGCACGGGGATGACCACGCCACCCCCCGAGTCGGCGCTGGCCGTGCGCGGGGTGAAGAGGTAGTCGATATCACGCGCGCCAAGGCCGATGCGCCCTTCGCCCGCGGCCGAGATCACGGGCAGGCTGAGCAACAGGTCAGAATTGAACAGATTGCCGTTCTCCATCGTGTAGCTTGCCGAAAGGCTGTCGAACACGGTGGTGCCGCCCGTGGCCAGTCCCTGACGCATCAGGCTGTCCAGATCGATTCCCTTGATTGTGCCGCGCGCCATGGACACGGCACCCTTGCCGGACAGGCCGTTCATGATCGCATGCAGACTGTTGCCGGAACTCAGGAATTCCAGATCGGTATCCGCCTTGCCGGTGAAACGGTCGATCCCGGCCAGATCGTTCAGCAGGCTCTCCATCTCGACCGATGTGGCGCGCAGGGATCCCCCCACGCTCAACCCGTTGCGGTTGTTCGCGACGACCTGACCGCTCATGCCGCCGGAGTAACCGGACAACCGGTTCAGCACCACGACAGCGCGCGACTGATCCACCGTGATGGTCAGGCTGGCATCGGCAAAGCTGAGGCCGGCCACGCGCAGGCCCGTGGCGGACAGGTCGATACGACCGTTGAAGAGGCCAAGCGCACTGGCGTCGATCGGGGCGGTTGACCATCCGGCATCTGTCGCGCTGCCGCCGCTGCTGCCTGTGCCCGCTGCATCATTGCCTGCCGTCACGGTCGAAAGGTCGATTAGGCCAGCGGACAGGTTGGCATTGACCATTGGCACGGCTTGCGCCAGCGCGATATCGACAGCACCGTCAAGGCTGTTCTGGTCCAGCGTCAGGGACAATCCGCGCAGCGACAGATCCATGGCGGGCGTCAGGCGCAGATCCGCCGTGGCGCTGGCCTTGCGGCCCAGTCCGGGGGGCAGGTCGATACGCGGCAGCCCGAGGGCCGCCAGAAAGGCGCCCGTGTCGGACAGGGTGACGGCAAGCCTGCCATCCAGATCCAGCGGCATGGCAAGCCCGCCCTCGTAACTCAGGGTTCCGCCATCAGCCTGCGCCTCAAGGCTGGCGGTCGTGGCCTCGCCCTCGATCAGGGCGGCAAGGTTGCCGATCTCGCCTGCAAGGCTGATCAGGCCTGCCCCTTGCGGACGGGCGGCCAAGACGATCTGTGCCGCGCCGCGATACTGCGGCCAGCGCAGATCAAGCGAGAGGTCATCGACGCGATGCCGCGCGCCGCTGCGATGGTCGGTGAACTGCACCCGTCCCCCGGTGATCAGGGCCCGGTCCAGCGACAGGGCAAGGGCGGTGCTGACCCCTGAGGGTTGACCCGAAGGGGCCACCCCATCGACGCCCAATTCCCAGTTTGCGCGTCCGTCGCGTCCGATCTCCAGCACCACTTGGGGATTGACCATCTCAAGCCCGGTGATCCGGACATCGCCGCCGATCAGCGACATCAGGTCCACCCCCAGCTTGAGGCTGTCGGCGACCAGCATCGGCCCTGCCTCGGACCAATCGGCATTGGCGATCTCGACCGCGCCGGTGCTTACGCCAAGAACCGGGTAATAGCTGACGGTGGTCTGGCCCCGCAGGACAACGTCGCGTCCGGTCTGTGCCCTGATCTGGTCCACCGCGACCTGTGCGATCCTGTCACCGGGCAACATCAGCACCGCGATCGCAATGATGACCACCATGACCACGAGGGCGCTCAGGATCCGAAACAGCCAAGCCATCGTCATTCCCCTTTCCGATATCACACTGACACTCTTGCCTTGGGTACCAGCATAGCAGCGCAAACGGCGCTGTCAGGCCAAACTGTGGTGAGGTGGGTCAGTCATGCGCTTGCCCTCGTCAAGCGGCAGTGCAGTTGCTAGCATCAGCGGATGTGCCGCGCCCTGTTCCTTCCCCTGATGCTGGTTGCCGCCCTGCATGTGATCCTGCCCGCGTCGGCGCAGGCCGGGGAGGGGCGCGTTTGCCTTGATCATCCCTATGACGCGGCTGACGGGCCGGATCAGGTGCTGCGTCTTGCGGGGCTGATCGATGGGCTGCGCCCGACGCTTGCGGCCTTCAGGGGCCTCGCCGTGGCGCTTGAGATCAGGCAGCCGCGGATCTGCCTGACGCCTTCGCTGGTTCTGGAAAGCGGCTTTCTTCTGCCGGATGCCAATCGGATCGAAATCGATGGCAAGCTGGACGATGCGATGGTCGCGGCGATCCTTCTGCATGAGTTGCGGCACCTTGATCAGGTGGTGGCGCAGATCTGCCCCGATGACAGTCTGGCGATGGAACAGGTCGCGCAGGCGACTTTCGCGCTTGAGGCTGACGCCAACGCCATCACCCTTCTGGTGGCGTGGCACATGCGCCGGAACGGGGATCCGGCCGTCTGGAACGCGCTGGCGGACTGGCCCAGCACGACGGATATCGCCGCGCGTTTCGCGGCCAGCATGGGCGATCATGACGATCCCGCCCGGGCCGTGGCCGAGGCCTTCGACCAGTGGTACGCCTCCGACGAACGGCGTCAGCGCTATTATATCGCGACCTGCAGCGACTACCTGGATCGCCGCGACGATAGCAAGAGGCTGCCCAGCTACATGCAATTGCCGCAGGATTATCTGGACAGCGTCTGCCTGATGCCGGATGGCGCGCCCTATGCCTGCCGCGCGCCAGAGTTCTGAAAACCGGAACATGGTGATGCCGGTGCGGCCTGCACGCCAGCCGCTTTTCGGTCAGCCGGGCGGGACTTTGGTGCCTTGATGCGCGCGGCCCTGCCGCTCAGCATCCGCTGGAATTGGTTGTTCCATCCGGCATGACCGTGTTGCACAGGATCGCACCTTCCAGGGAGGCGGCATCAATCCTTGCCCCCAAGAGGACGGCCCCGTCCAGCCGGGTCTCTGCCAGCACCGCGCCCTCCATGCGGGCAGATGTCAGGTTGACCCTCGTCAGATCGGCGCCCGTCAGGTTCGCGCCTGCAAGATTGGCCAGTTCCATATAGGCCCCTGTCAGGTTCGCCCCTGCAAGTTCCGCGTCTTGCAGCATGACCTGAGTCATGACCGCGCCTGTCAGGTCAGCCCCTGATAGCCTCGCCTGCCCAAGATCCGCCGTGGTCAGGTAGGCCTTTGCCAGCTTTGCGCCCTCCAGATTGGCCGCGCGCAGGTCGGCGGCCGCCAGATTGGCCCCCGACAGGTTGGCGCCGGTCAGGTTGGCGCCACCCAGATCCACGGCCCAGAGTTTCGCCGCAGACAGATCCGCGCCCGGCAATTCCGCCCCCGCAAGATCGGCGCGCTTGAGATCGCTGCCGGAAAGGTCGCACTCGGCGCAGAGTTTGGTCGCCAGCAGTGTCTGCAGATCAGCCTCGTTCCACGCAAGCGCCCCCATCGGAATGATCGCGGCCAGAGCGGCCAGATATAAGCCCTTCATCGCCTCCTCCTTTGCCCTCAGTCCAGGCTACACCGATTGCCGGGGAGGGTGTTGGTTTTTCGAGATGGCGCACCTGCATGGCATGGTGCGTCTTTTCGGTTTTCGTGCCCATGTGACAAATGCTAAGCCGCATCATCTTCCGACCCGCGGAACAGGGCAAGATCCATGTCGATATTCGAACGCTTCCTGTCAATCTGGGTGTTCCTCTGCATTGTTGCGGGGATCGTGCTGGCCAATCTGCTGCCGGGGATGTTCCGTTTTCTGGCCTCTCTCGAATATGCCTCGGTCAACCTGCTGGTGGCCCTGCTGATCTGGGCGATGGTCTATCCGATGATGGTCGCGGTGGATTTTCGCGCCCTTGGCCGGGTCGGCGAGAGGCCGCGGGGGTTGGTCATCACGCTGGTGGTCAACTGGCTGATCAAGCCCTTCACCATGGCGGCCCTTGGTGTGCTGTTCTTCAACCACGTCTTTGCCGGGCTGATCGATCCCGCGGATGCGGGGCAGTATATCGCCGGTTTGATCCTGCTGGGGGCCGCGCCCTGCACGGCAATGGTCTTCGTCTGGTCGCAGCTGACCAAGGGCGATCCGAACTACACGCTGGTGCAGGTGTCGCTGAACGACGTGATCATGGTGTTCGCCTTTGCACCCATCGTGGCGCTGCTCTTGGGGGTGACGGATCTGCAGGTGCCGTGGGAAACGCTGGTGCTGTCGGTCGTGCTTTACGTGGTGTTGCCGCTTGCCGCCGGGGCGATCACGCGGGCGCGGCTGATGCGGCAAGGGGGCGAGGCGGCGGTATCGGCCTTCACCGCGTGGATCAAGCCGGCTTCGGTGCTGGGACTGTTGCTGACCGTTGTGTTGCTGTTCGGGTTCCAGGGGAATGTAATCCTCGAAAACCCGTTCCTGATCCTGCTGCTGGCAACGCCGATCGTGATCCAGTCCTACGGGATCTTCGCCATCGCCTATGCCTGGGCCTGGAAATGGAAGGTCCCGCATGACGTGGCAGCGCCCTGTGCGCTGATCGGGACATCGAACTTCTTTGAACTGGCCGTCGCGGTGGCCATCGGTCTTTTCGGTTTGAACTCGGGCGCGGCGCTGGTCACCGTGGTGGGGGTGCTGGTCGAGGTGCCGGTGATGCTGTCGCTGGTCTGGTTCGCCAACCGCACGCGGGGCGGATTCCCCGTGTAAGCGCCCATATCCGGCGGCCCTGCGCCCGCAACAGGCGCGCAGATGCCGCCGGCCAGGCTGTCACATGGCGGCCAGCTTTTCCCGTGCGGCGTCGACGCTGACACGGCCTTCGGCGGCGATGGCCTTGGCGACCGCTTCGATCTGTGCGCCGGTCGCGCCGGCCAGAATGGCGATGTTGCGCGCATGAAGCGCCATGTGCCCCTTCTGGATCCCTTCGCTGGCCAGCGCCCGCAAGGCGGCCATGTTCTGCGCCAGCCCGACGGCCACGGTCACTTCGGCCAGTTCCTGCGCCGAGGTAACGCCCAGAACCCGCAGGGCGGCCTGTGCGGCGGGATGGGTTTTCGTGGCCCCGCCCACCAGACCCAGCGCCATGGGCATTTCAAGGGTTCCGGTCAGATGTCCATTCTTGCCGCGTTCCCATGTGGTCAGCGCGGTATACTGCCCGTTGCGGGCGGCCCAGGCATGGGCTCCCGCCTCGATCGCGCGCCAGTCGTTGCCGGTGGCCACCACGACCGGATCGATGCCGTTCATGATGCCCTTGTTATGGGTGGCCGCACGATAGGGGTCGATCTGAGCCAGTGCATAGGCCTCGAGCATGCCCTCGATCATCTCGTCGCCACTGACACTGTCGGTTTGCAGCACCTGCGGGGTCAGGGTGACCGAGGCCCGTGCGAGACGTCGGTCGGCCAGATTGGACAGGATGCGCAGCCGCGTATGGCCGCCTGCAATCTCGGCCACGCGGGGCGCGATCGCCTCGGCCATGGTGTTGACGGTATTGGCCCCCATCGCATCGCGCACATCAACAAGAATGTGCAGCACGGCCATCGGCCCCACGGCGGAGGTCTCGAAGACATGCACCTCGATCCCGATACAGCCGCCGCCAAGGCCCACCAGAACCTTGTCGCGGGCATTGCACATCTCGCGCAGTTCAGACTGGGCGGACAGCAGGCGATGGCGCGCCGCCTGCGGGTCCGACAGGCCCAGGACCTGCACCTGTGCCCGCATCACCGGCTGGTCCGAGGAGGTGAGAAACCCGCCACACCCGCGCGCGATCTTGGCCATGTAGGATGCAGCCGCCACGACCGACGGTTCCTCGACCACCATGGGGATCAGGTAGTCCTTGCCGTTGATGCTGAAATTCGACGCCACCGCCAGCGGCAATTCGAATTTGCCGATCACGTTCTCGATCATCCCGTCGGCCAGCGACATCGGCAGAACGTCGCGCCCGGCCAATGTGGTGCGGTCGGCCTCGCTGAGGCCTGCGGCCTGCGCCAGAAGGTCAAGACGCGCGTCAGGAGCAAGATTGCGCAGGTTCTCAAGCCGCGAGGAGCGCGGCGCTTTTTCCGTTGTCATGTCTGTTGGTGTCCCCGTTGTCCCACCAACAAGCCTAGCCGCAGATTACGGCCTCTGCCTAGATGCAGTTTTGCGCAGACAGAGGCCGGTGCGGGATGTGTCAGCCGCCAAGATAGCCCTGTGTCGTGACAACCTTTGCGTAGCTTCCGTTCAGGGCACCCATGATGGTGGCATGGACCTGTGCGGCCGGAACCTTGGCATCCGCAAAGGTCACATCCCTTGCCCCGCAGGCATCTTCGACCACGGTCACCTCAAAGCCGAAGTCGCGGGCGGCGCGGGCCGTGGCGTCGATGCACATCTGCGACATGGCCCCGCAGATCGTGACCGCGCCGATCCCGTGATCGCTCAAAAGCTGCTCCAGCCCGGTCTGGTGGAAACTGTTGGGCCGGTGCTTGAGGATCGTTGCCTCGCCGTCTTGCGGGGCCACGGCGGCATTGATCGCAGCACCTTGCGTCCCTGCGACGAAGAAGGGCCCGCCTTCGGGCATTTCGTGATGCACATGCACCACGAGTGTCCCCTTGCTGCGAGCATCCGCAAGCAGGCGGGCCGCGTTCCCGCCGACCTGCGCCATCTGCGCGACGGGCCATTTGCCACCGTCGAAATAGTCGTTCTGTATGTCGACGAGGATAAGTGCGTTTTTCATGTTCTATCCGGTGGCCAGTGTTGAAGACGATATGGGATGCGGCAGACGTGTCGCCGGTGGTGCCCGGCCCCTGTGGTGTCTGTCACCTGTGTGCCGCGCCCTCAGGAGTATAGCGCGATCCCTGCATGAACCAAGCATCGGAATGACCCTTGAGGGCTGCCACCAAGGATCTGTGCGGATGCGGATGGACAACGGCGGGACGCGGGGGCACGATTTGCAGAGGGCAGTCAACACACAGCCGGGAAAGGGTAATGACCATGAACAGAACCATTCAGACCGACAAGGCACCCCCCTCGTTTTCGGCCTATAGTCAGGCGGTCGAAGTGCCCGCGCATGCCAGAACGGTCTATGTCTCGGGGCAGGTGGGGGCGCAAGCCGATGGCCTCATCCCGGACGATGCCGAAGAGCAGCACGCGCTGGCCTGGCGCAATGTCTTTGCCGTTCTGGACGCAGCCGGGATGGCCAAGACGGATATCGTCGATGTCTTCGCGATCGTGACCTCTCAGGACGGGGTCAAAACCTTCCGCGAGGTCAGGGACCGGCTGTTCGACGGGCATCTGGCCTGCTCTACGATCATGATCGCGGGGCTGGCCAGTCCTGACTGGAAAATCGAAATCGCGGTCAGGGCTGCAAAGGTGGACTAGCCCTTCTGGCTGCGGGGTCGTCTTGCGCAGGGATCTCTTGCCAGAAAGCAGGCTGCGGCCTTACAATGCAGTGGTCCCGGATACGCGCGATTATGACGGGAGACATAAGATGCATGCGGATCTTGCAGCAAGACGTCGCCTTCTGTTGTTGGCCTATAAACGCTACATGGAGGCTGATCGGTCATGGAGTGTCGCCATCGAGGAAACGCGGACGTGGTTTCCGAAGGAAGGGGCCACAAGGTTTTCCGGCATCGGCAATCCGGGATCGTCGATTCGTGCGCTCTACGAGCAGCGCGCAAAAGCCATTTCCCGGCTCGAGGCGGCGCGGATCAAGCTTGAGGTCGGAAAGCAGCGCCTTGCCGGACGGGATGGTTTGGCGAAGACCCGGCACATCCTGTTGATTGCGGGTCCTTCGGAATAGCCCCAGCCGGCCCGCCGCGATGGGGCGGCGCCTGATCCGCACACCGCGGTTGCCCCAGACGTCTGCGGATGGATCACCCGCGCTCTTCGACCTTGACGATTCGCCCGTCCTCCAGCGTCAGGATGCGATCCGCGCGATCCAGAATGCGGGGGTCATGGGTCACCAGCAAGGTGGTCGTCCCGCGCGCCCGGCCCATCCGCTTGAGAAGATCGACCACATCGGCGGCACTGTCCTTGTCCAGCGCAGCCGTGGGTTCATCCGCCAGCACGAGGGCAGGGTTGGCCACAAGGGCGCGGGCGACCGCCACGCGCTGTTTCTGCCCGCCCGACAGGTTTGCCGGCAGATAGCCCGTCCTGTCGGACAGCCCCACAAGGCCAAGCGCATGTACGGCTGCCTGTTCCGCCACAGCCTCGGGTATGCCGGGATGGACCTGCAGGCCCATGATCACGTTCTGCGCCGCCGTCAGGCTTTCATGCAGGTTATGGGCCTGAAAGATGAAACCCAGCTTGCGGCGCAGCGCGATCAGCATGGCCTCGGTGGCGCCGTTCAACTCCTGCCCCAGCAGCCGGGCAGAGCCGTCCTGGACCGCGCGCAGGCAGCCGACCAGTGTCAGCACGGTGGTCTTGCCGGACCCCGAGGGCCCCATCAGCACCGTGAAGCTGCCCCTTTGCAGGGTCAGATCAATGTCGAAAAGCGCCTGCTTGCGGGCGTCGCCGCTGCCGAACCAG
Source organism: Paracoccaceae bacterium (assembly GCA_041596235.1). Classification (GTDB taxonomy): domain Bacteria; phylum Pseudomonadota; class Alphaproteobacteria; order Rhodobacterales; family Rhodobacteraceae; genus Seohaeicola. The sequence continues at coordinate 7,492 of JBFHIW010000062.1, read as the reverse complement.
TGGTTCAGACCCGCGGTCGCGATGATGGGGGCGTCGCTCATGGCGGTCCTCAGAACAGGTCGGCAGGATCGGCCGCTGCCAGTCGGCGTGTGGCGATGGTCCCGGACAGGGCCGAGAAAAGGACGGTGCCCAGAAAGACGCTGATCGCCATGAAAGGCGTCATGGCCAGCGGCAGGGTGGTGATGGCTGCCATCAACTTCAGGATGGCCGTGCCGACGATCAGGCCGGGGATGAAGCCCATGATGCCCAGAACCAGCGCTTCTTCCAGCACGATGCCCAGAAAGAACCGCGGGCCATAGCCCATGGCCTTGAACGTCGCATATTCGCGCAGATGGTCCGCCACATCGGTCGACAGCACCTGATAGACGATCACCAGACCCACCAGCACGCCGATTAGCACCCCGAAGCCGAAGATCACGCCCGTTGGTCGGCGCGTCTGCTGATAGCGCAGATCCTCCTCGGCGGCATCGGCATAGCTGCGGATGCGCAGGCTGTGATCCGAGATCAGCGTCTTGAGCCGCGCGATCACCTGCGTGGGGTTGGCGCCGGGGCGCAGCGTCAGCAGGATGTGGTCCGGCGCGTTGGAACTGCGGGCCGGGAACAGCGCCAGATAGGTCTGGTCCGACACCAGCATGAAGCCATCGCCACCAAAGCCGCCGCCGCCTGCAAAGGTGGCAAAGGCGGTGAGCGTGCGGCCCTGCGTCTCGAAGGCCAGGGGGCTTTGCGGGCGGATCGCGGCGGCCTCGTCGCGCGACAGCCCGCGCGCCAGCCGGTCCAGCAGCGCCGCGTCCTGCACCTGCAGCAGCCCTGTGTCCCCGGCGATCTGGGGCGACAGGAACGCAGGCTGCGCCGGATCGACGCCGAAGGCGGTGAAGGTGATGTCCTTGGTCGCCCGGTCCCAGGGTACGTTGCCCACGAACAACCCCATGCCATCGGTCACATCGGGATCGGCCATGGCCTGCAGTAGCCATTGGCGGGCGACATTTCCGCCCTCATTGAAGGCATTGGCATCCTCGGCCGAGATCATCAGATCGGCCTGAAAGAACTCATAGGGACGCAGCGTCGCCGCGGCCATCGAGTTCATGATCCCCAGCTGGACGAAGACCAGCACATTGGCAAAGGCCACCCCGGCCAGAGCGGCGGCGAACCTTGTGCGGTTATGGGTCAGTTGCAGCCATCCGATCGGCAAGCGTCCGAAAAGCCCGCGCAGAAGCCGGTTCATCGCAGCGCCCTTGCGGCGGCGCTCGTGTCGATCCGGGCGATGACTTCGAGGTTGGTGAAACGTGCGGCGAGGCCCGATGAGGGCTGATCAAGCGCCACCATGACCCGGATCACGCGCGCGTCCTTGTTCTCGGCCGCGTCGTCCGAGATCATACCCTGCCGCCCGACGGTCAGACCGATGCTGTCCACGCGGCCATGCAGGGTCTGGCCCAGTGCGACCGTGACCAGTTCGACAGGCTGACCCGGTGCCACGGCGCTGATGCGGTCCTGCCAGATCTCGACCTCGGCCATCATCTGGCTGGTATCGCCCATCTCCATGATCCCCTGTGCCGGGGGGCGTTGGCCGGGGGTGGCGTGGATATCCAGGATCGTGCCGCTGATCGGGGCCACGACCGCCGCCCGTTCGAGGTCCAGCTTGGCACGGGCCAGTTCGGCCTTGGCCGCGTCGACATTGCGCGCGGCCACCACGACATCGGGCTGTTCATCCAGCGCGACAGCCGAGAACCGCTTGAGTGTCGCCTCGGCCCGTGTGACGGCCAGTGTGGCCTGAGCCGCTGCAGTGCGCATCGCATCCAGCGTCGCCTCGGTCGTCACGCTGCGCTGGTACAGTTCTTCGGTGCGGGTCAGGCTGCTGGCGGCCTCGGCCGCGTTCGACGTCGCCTGATCCAGCGCGGCCTGCGCCTCGTCCCGGCTGGCTGTGACGGCGGCACGGGTCTGCATCAGGCCGGCCTCGCGGATGGCCAGATTGGCCTCGGCCATCAGGACCGCGCTTTCCAGCGCGGTGCGGTTGTCCAGCCAAGCCAGCGGCGCACCTTTCTCGACCCGTTCCCCCACCGCCACAAGGATGCCGGACAAGCGGGCGTCACCCGCGCCATAGGGCGCCGCCACGATCGAGATGTCGCCGCGCGGCAGGATGCGGGCCAGCCCCACCACGTCGCTGGGCAGCATGGTTTCGGCCATTCTTGGCGGCAGGTCGATATCAGGGGGCAACGCGATGGGGGTATCCGATCCGCCACCGGGTTGCAGGCCGGTCAGCGCATAGAATTTCTGCAGGGCGGGCGGCTGGAAATACAGCCCGATCACCGCGCCAGTGAACATGAAGACCGGGATCAGCAGCACCAGAAGCCATCTTTTGCTGAAGAAACTCCGGGGCCGGGGCGTTGTGGCGCGCTCCGACAGGCCCAGATCAAGAGGCAGATCGGAAGGGGATTCGGGCGTCATGGATGCAACCTCTGGCTTGTTCCTGTCCCTTGCCGCAGGGCGCTGGGTGCCTTGCGCAAAAGAAACAGCGGCCCGCCTTGCGGAAGGCCAGCATGACTACACCCTAGTCGCGCGGGATGGGGCCGCCTTGATCTCTGTCAGAAACGCGGCGCTGGTCGTGTGCCGCGCCGCGCCCGGTCTATCGGTTGAAATGCAGCCGCAGGCCGGGGCTTGGCCAGCGCGCATGGTACAGGCAACCGGTCCCCGAGGCGGTGATCCAGGCATCCCGCATATCCGCGCCGCCAAAGCAGATATTCGTGATATAGGGATCGCCCGGTCCTGCGATGAAGGTGACCGGCCCGCCATCCGGTGGCACCACGCTGATCCCGCCGCGCATCAGCGTGGCGACGCAGATCCCGCCATCCGCCTGCACCGCAAGGCTGTCCAGCAGCTGATAATCGGGCAGGGTGGCCAGCAGCCGTCCGGGCATGGTGAAGGGTTGCGGGGCAATATGGCCGGGGGCAATCAGATCGAAGCTCCAGACCCGGCCGGTGCGCGTTTCGGCCACATGCACCGTCTTGCCATCGGGGGACAGGCCGATGCCGTTCGGGGTGATCATGGGGGCGTTCACGCGGCGGATCTGGCTGCCATCTGCCGCTGCATAGTAGAACGCGCCATGGTGCACATAGTCGGCTGTCGATTTGCCCAGATCGGTAAAGTAGAAGCCGCCCTGCGCATCGAAAACGATATCGTTGGGCCCCCTGAGGGGCTGACCGTCGCAACTGTCATAGAGCGTCTCGAACGCGCCCGTGTCCGGATCGACCCGCTGGATCGACCCGGTGACGTAATCCGAAGGCGTGCCCACGGGACGGGTAATCCCATCCGTCCGGGTCCAGAGGAAGCCACCGTTGTTGCAGACATAGATCATCCCGTCCGGACCCACCGCCGCGCCGTTCGGGCCGCCATCAAGATGGGCAATCGTCTCGATCCGCCCGTCAGGCTGCACCCGCGACAGGGTTTGGCGCTGGATCTCCACAAGGATCACCGATCCATCGGCCATCGCGATCGGGCCTTCGGGGAATTGCAGCCCCGCGCATACCTCTGTCAGTTCCATGTCCGGCCTTTCCTGCGCATCCCTTGGGTTCGGGTCAGCTGCCTGCCCCGGCTTTTCCCGATACTCACACCAACGCGATGCCGCGTCAGCCAAAAACTGCGCGCGGCGGCCTGCCGTTCCGGCATTCACCTGTCGCGGATTATCGGGTGAGGCGGCGCATGCGGTGGACATGTCCGGGCTTGTGTGAACTTCTGGGGGCGAGATATCGCGATCACGGGAGGATGACATGGGAACCCTGAATGGAAAGCTGGCCTGGGTCACGGGGGCCGGGGGCGGCATCGGCGAGGCATCGGCCAAGGCGCTTGCCGCCAGCGGTGCAACCGTCGTGCTGTCCGGGCGGCGCATGGCAGAGCTGGAGCGCGTCGCGGACGAAATCGCGGCGGATGGTGGCAAGGCCGAGGCGTTGCCGCTGGATGTGACCGATGCCGCGGCCACGCAGGCGATCGCCGACGATCTGGCCCGCCGCTTTGGCGCGGTCGACATCTTCATGGCCAATGCCGGGATCAACGTACCCAACCGCGCGATGGACGCGATCACGGCGGCGGATTTCGCAAGGGTCGTCGATATCAACCTGACCGGTGTGATGAACGGGGTGCTGGCGGTGCTGCCGCCGATGCGGGCCAAGGGGGGCGGCACGCTGATCCTGACCTCGTCATGGGCGGGGCGGTATCCGTCGCGTCTGACCGGACCTGCCTATAGCGCCTCGAAACACGCGGTGGTGTCGCTCAGCCATGCGATCAATCAGGATGAGGGCCGCAACGGGATCCGTTGCACGGCCCTGATGCCGGGCGAGGTGGCGACCCCCATTCTGAAGCTGCGCCCCAAACCGCCCTCGCCCGAGGATGTGGCGCGCATGCTGAAGGCTGAAGATCTGGGCGCGATCGTGCGTTATATCGCCGAGGCACCCGCCCATGTCTGCCTGAACGAGATCCTGATCAGTCCCACCTGGAACCGCAGCTTCATCGGCATCGCCGAAATGGGGGGCACCAAGCCCTGAGGGTCGCGGGGGATCAGTTCCCCCGGCGATCCTTGTCCTCGGTCAGGTAATCGGCGCGGGTTCTGACCTTGCGGGTCTTGTCGTCATGCGGATCGAAGCCCTGCTTGACGATTTCCTCGACGCGGCAATTCTCGCACATTGTCAGCACGTTGAGGCGCTGGGCCCCGTCCTCGCCCCGGAACATCCAGTGATCGGCCAGCTTTGACTGGATCCGCTCGATGCCCGAACGCGTGGCGAAGGCCGTGCCGCAGACGGTGCAGCAGAAGGGCGGCTCTTCGTGCAGGATGCGGCGCGGCGTATCCCAGGCGGCGAAATCAAGCTGCGGTGTCAGGGTGATCGCGTTTTCGGGGCAGGTGGCTGCGCAAAGGCCGCATTGCACGCAGGCGCTTTCGGTAAAGCGCAACATCGGTGTCTCGGGATTGTCCAGCAGCGCACCGGCCGGGCAGACCCCTGTGCAGGCCTGGCAGAGGGTGCAGGCCTCCGTATCGACGGTGATGCTGCCGAAGGGCGCGCCCTGTGCCAAGGGCAGCACTGCGGCGGGTGCGGGGGCTGCGCGGTTCATCTCGGCAAAGGCCATGACCAGCAGCCCGCGCTTGTCGGCCGGTGGCAGAAAGCCCGAGGGGCTGGCGGGGGCAGGTGCGACGGCCAGATCGGCCAGTGCCGCCTCCAGTGCGTCGGGATCATCCGTTTCGATCAGGGTGACGGGGCCATGGCCCATCGCATCGGCCACCGACCCCACAAGCGCGATGCTTGCGTTCAACCCGTCAAGGTCATGCTTGGGCTTGGCGCGTCCCAGAATGGCGACCGCGCCCGCCCCATAGGCAAAGGCAGCGGCCATCACCTCGGGGCCGGCTTGCGTGATCTCGTTCAGGCCAAGCGGGATGACATGGGCGGGCAGGCCGCGGCCATAGCGGCCTGCGGCGTTGATCAGCGGCTCGCCATGGTCGGCGTCATGAAGCAGGATCGCCGGCGCCGTCTTTGCCCCGGCGGCATACCACGCCTTGAGGGCGGCGCGCAGGCGCGCGGTCACGGTCGTGACATCGGGTAGCGCATAGGAGGCGGCCCCGGTCGGGCAGGCGGCGGCGCACTGCCCGCAGCCAGCGCAGATCGCGGGGTCGATCTGCACAGAGTCGCCGTCAGGCGTGATCGCCCCGGTCGGGCAGAGCGACAGGCAGCGGGTGCATCCGGTGATGCCGTTGCGCGAATGGGCGCATAGGTCCGCCAGAAAGTCGATGAACACGGGCTTGTCGAATTGCCCGACCATCTGGCCTGCCTTCGCGATCACCTCGGCGACGGCGCGGGCATCCCTTGGATCGGCCCGCAGATAGCCGGGGCGCAGGTCATGGGCCGCGAACAGCGGCTGTCCGCCGGTCAGGTCGACGATCAGATCCGCGCGCGAGGTCGCGCCATCACGCGCGGCGCCAAATTTCAGGGTTTCGCGTGACGACGGCGCAGGCACGGCATAGTCGTCGACGGCCAGCGTGAATTCCCCCAGATGGCCGGTCGCGGTGCGAATCCTGCCCTGCAGGACCGGAAAGCGTGTCTGGCGCGGAGGCGATACTTTTGTTCCGGGCTGCAGCAGCACGGTGATGTCCAGCTGGTCTGCCAAGGCCGCGGCGGCGTCAATGGCCACCTCGTCCCGTCCAAGGATCAGCGCCACGCCGTTGCTTTCAAGCGTGGTGACGCCGAAAGGCGTGGGGGTGACGGCGGCCGCGGCGATCATCGCGGCCATCTTGGGTCCGCTGTTTGCGGCCTCTGCGGTCCAGCCTGCGGTTTCGCGGATATTGGCAAATGCCAGCGGCAGATCAGGGGCCTCATCGGCGGCGATTTCCGAAAAAAGCGGGGCCTCCTGCGTGCAGGCCACGGTCACCGGCAGACCCTTGGACAGGGCGGCGCGGAAATGATCCAGATTGGCCCGGCACAATTGGGTGACGGATGCAGCCCCCCCACACCCGGCCCGGGTCAGCGCGCCCTCGTCCGGCGACATCGTGCCTTCGCAGGTGCAGGTCAGGACTGTCCGGTTGGATTTCGCGTTGGTCGTCATGGTCATGAGTGCCCGGCCTGTCTATAACTCTGTTGCGTGGTTCTGACTGCTCTTGCAGTTGGTGGCAAGTGCGTTAGAAGTGGATTGTATACGATTTTGACAAGGATAGGCCGTGGTGCTCGACAATCATTCAGCGCCCCGTTCCCTTTTGCTGCCGCCGCCCTACACGGCGCATTGGCTGGCGCAAGGGGACACTTCGGGGCAAGCATGCCTGCTGGCGCCCGATCATGGGGCCGGCACGCTTGTATGGCATTGCAGCATGCCTGAACCGGGGCGGCGTGCCGACTCGGCCGGACGTTTCGATTTCGCGGTCGTCCTTGAACCCGATGTGCCGCTCTGCGAGGCGCGCAAGGCCTTTGTGCTGGGAATGTTGGCCCTTGGTGATGCGCTGGCCGCGCATTGCCCGCCCGAGCGCGCGGTTACCTTCGGCTGGCCCTCGGAATTGCGGCTTGATGCCGGTCGTATCGGCGGGATGCGGCTGCATCTGCCCGAAGGTGTGGCCGAGGATGAGGTGCCTGACTGGATGGTGCTGGGGGTCGAGCTGATCGCGGACCGCGATAACCTGACCGATCCCGGCAGCAAGCCCGGCTCTGTCTCTCTGAAAGAAGAGGACTTCACCGATCCAGCCGCGATCCTTGAAAGCTTTGCCGCCTATCTGATGCTGAACTTCGATCGCATGGCCCATGGTGGATATGCGGCGCTGGCGGCGCGTTACGGCGAAAAGATCGCAGCCGGCGGAACCCTGACCGATGTGGTGGACATGCAGGATGCCGACGGGCTGGCGCGCCTCAAGGAGGCTTTGACGCGCGCGCCATGGCGCGACGATGCCGGGCCAAGGCTGTGATCCGCCTGCCGCGCACGATCCGGCTTGACCGCTCGGACGAGGTGGTGTTTGCGCAGGCCGCGACACCCGGCG
>JBFHIW010000061.1:0-16893 GCA_041596235.1 Paracoccaceae bacterium | reverse complement strand
TGGTGGATGCAGACGCGCCACGGCTGGACGGTGGCCCCGGAATGGATCTTCAGCACCCATGGTCTGGTGAATGGCACCGCCATGTGTGTCGACACCTACACACAGCCCGGCGACGGGGTAGTGCTGTTCACGCCGGTCTATCACGCCTTTGCCAAGGTCATCAAAGCCAACGGGCGCAAGGTGATCGAATGCCCGCTGGTCGTCAACGGCGGCCGCTACGAGATGGATTTCGACGCCTACGATGCGCAGATGGATGGCAGCGCGAAGATGCTGATCCTGTGCTCGCCGCATAATCCGGGAGGGCGGGTCTGGACACGCGCCGAACTGCAGGGCGTGGCCGATTTCGCCAAGCGGCATGACCTGATCCTTGTCTCGGACGAGATCCATCACGACCTTCTCTATCCGGGCGTCAGCCATACGGTGATGGCCAATGTCGATGCGGGCATCACCGACAGGCTGATCATGATGACGGCCACGACCAAGACCTTCAACATCGCGGGCAGCCATACGGGCAACGTGATCATCCCCGATCCCGCGCTGCGGGCAAAGTTCGAGGGGCGGATGATGGCGCTGGGTCTGTCGCCCAATTCCTTCGGCCTCTTCATGGCGACCGCCGCCTATACGCCCGAGGGCGCGGCATGGGTCGACGATCTGATGACCTATCTGGAAGGGAACCGGCAGGTGTTCGACGCAGGGATCAACGCGATCCCCGGCCTCGCCTCGATGCCGCTGGAGGCGACATATCTGGCATGGGTCGATTTCGCAGGCACCGGAATGGACGCGGCCGAGTTCACGCGGCGGGTGGAACAGGGCGCGCATATCGCGGTCAATCACGGGCCGACCTTCGGCAAGGGCGGCGAGACCTTCCTGCGGTTCAACCTTGCAACGCCGCGCGCCTTGGTCGAGCAGGCCGTGGAGCGGATGCAGAAGGCCTTTGCCGACCTGCAATGACCCTGTGCCCTGCCGGGGCTGCGGCGACCGCCCGGCGGGTCAAGGTTTTGGCAAGATCCTTGTGTTGGAATGCCCAGTCAGGCTGCCGCGTCAGGCTGCCGTGTCGGGCTGCGGTCAGTCCCGTGTGATCAGCGCCACGGGCGCGTTTTCGTCCCGCGCGAAATCCAGCGCGGCACGATCGGTCACCGGGGTGCTGCGCTTGAAGTCGAACCACATCTCATCCTCGCGCTCTTCCGAGGCGAAGATCAGGCAATGCGACAGGTGACGCCCACCATCGTAAAGATCAACCAATCCGCGCAGATGGGGGGCATCTTCCAGATCCATGGCAAAACCACCCTCCCACACACGCAGGACGGGATAGGTCTTGCCATCCACGTCGATGCGCAGGCGGCTTTTCCGCTTCTGCGCAAGCTTATGTGCCGCGGCCAGGCCGTCACGTAATTCCCTGGACAGAAAAGTCGTCATGGCATCCCCCTTACCACCCCTGAAGTTGAAGATGAGGGATGGTTGAAAATCGTCAAGTAAAGCTTTGACGACATTTCGTTTCCAGCCCGTTACCTTGGTCGCCAAACGGCTGTTTTCTTCGAGAATTCGGCGATCCCGTGGAATCTTCTACCATAGGTTTCGCGCGCGAAACCCTGCGCCCTGCGGCGCAGGTGCCACAGGTCCGGCGTCACCCGCGCATCAGGCGGCGCAAGACCCGGAACTGTCCCGCCGGGTGGCAGATCGATTCGGGGCTGTGCGCAGATGCGGCGCAGATGTTCCCGCGCGGCCAACGGGCTGCCGCTGCGCCGGGATGTGCGCTGATGCAGGGTGGATGCGCGGTGTCTTGGGTTATCGCCCCATGAAATCCGGCCTAGTTTCATGACCAGACAAAGGAGACTGACCAATGGGCCAACTGGTTGACGGCAAATGGCACGACACCTGGTATGACACCAGCAAGACGGGCGGCGCGTTCAAGCGCAGCACTGCGGGGTTTCGCAACTGGGTGACGCCGGATGGCAGCGCGGCCCCCTCGGGAAGCGGCGGGTTCAAGGCCGAAAGCGGGCGCTATCACCTCTATGTCTCACTGGCTTGTCCATGGGCGCATCGCACCCTGATCTTTCGGGCCCTGAAGGGTCTGACGGATCACATCGACATCTCCGTGGTGCATCCGGACATGCTGACCGATGGCTGGACCTTTGCATCGGATTATCCCGGCGCCACGGGCGACCGGCTGTTCGGCCTGCCCTTCCTGCGCGACATCTATACCCGGACCGACCCCAAGGTGTCGGGCCGGGTGACGGTGCCGATCCTCTATGACACGCAGCGCGAAACCATCGTGTCGAACGAGAGTTCGGAAATCATCCGCATGTTCAACGGGGCGTTCGACGACATCACCGGGAACCGCGATGACTACTGGCCGGAAGCCCTGCGGGACGATATCGAGACCGTGAATGAACGTGTCTATGACACGGTCAACAACGGCGTCTACAAGGCCGGTTTTGCCACCACGCAGGCCGCCTATGACGCGGCTGTGGTCCCGCTGTTCGAGACCCTCGACTGGCTGGAGGATCATCTGAACACCAATCGCTACCTGATGGGCGATCGGCTGACCGAGGCGGACTGGCGGCTGTTTCCCACGCTGGTGCGCTTCGATTCCGTCTATCACCTGCATTTCAAGTGCAACCGCAAGCGGATCGTGGATTACCCCAATCTCTGGGCCTATACGCGGGAACTCTACCAGGTGCCCGGTGTGGCCGGGACGGTGAACCTGGATCATATCGTGCGGCACTATCACTACAGCCACGAGACGATAAATCCCTACAGGATCATTCCGATCAACCCTGTCCTGGATTTCCTCGCGCCGCACCGGCGCGGCTAAGGGTTTTCCGCCGCACCGGCGCGGCTAAGGGTCTGCTCAGCTTGCCTTGCAGTAGTGGCAGACCATCGCCACCAGATCTTCGGGCGGCGTATTGCTTTGCAGGAAGGCGCAGGCATTGGGGCTGTGCAGAAAGATCGAGCCGTCGGAAAAGAAGGTGGTGTTGGTGACAAAGATCACCCGCGCCTCCGGGCGGCGATAGCTGGAGTAGTCGGCGATGGCCAGCGCGCTGCCGTCCTGCAGGACCAGATCCAGAACGATCATGTCGACGGGCAGCGCGCGCAACAGTTCGAAGGCTGCGGCCTGCCCCTGAACCACATGCACCTCGGCGCCCTGTCGTTCCATATGACGCTTCCAGAGCCTCCCAAGATCCGGGTCAGGCTCGACTATCAAGACGATCATCATGTCCTCATCCGGTCACCAGGATCCGCCGCGCCTGGGGTGCCGGGGTGTCTGATCTTCCCGGCTTGCGCCGACTGTCATGACGCTCAAAACCTAACAAAGCGTTAATGAGTACGAAGGATTTGTTAACTTCCTGGGGACAACGGCGGCTGCCCGCTGTCCGGCTTGCGCTTTTGGCGCGAATCCGCTTGATGGGTCGCATGCAGGAGCCGCCGATGACCGAAAAAACCAACGATCCCGCCTTTGTTGCTGCCCTGCCCCGGCTTCCCGGCGGCAGCCGCGATCACGGCGGTGGTCTGGACGGGGCGGTCGCCTGTTTCGGAGGGGAGCGTGCCGACTGGATCGACCTGTCCACGGGCATCAACCCCTGTCCCTGGCCTGTGGACCGCGCGACGATATCCGCCGCTGCATGGAACGCGCTGCCTGACCGCGCGGCGGCCGCGGCGCTGGAGGATGCGGCGCGCGCCGCGTGGCAGGTGCCGGATGACCTGCGCGTGCTGGCAGCCCCCGGCGCATCTGCACTGATCGCGCGGATACCGGGGCTGTTGCCGCCCGGACGGGTGCATATCCCGCAGCCCACCTATAACGAACATGCCGCAGCCTTTGCGGGCCATGGCTGGGAGGTCTGCGCCGAGGCTGACGCGGCGGATCAGGCGCGGGTGATCGTGCATCCGAACAACCCGGATGGCAGATGGCATGGCGCCGCCGATCTGCAGGGGGTGCCCCTGATGGTGGTCGATGAAAGCTTTTGCGATGTGGCGCCGGACCGGTCCTTGCTGCCACATCTGCCGCGCCAGGGCGGGATCGTCCTGAAGAGTTTCGGCAAGTTCTGGGGTCTCGCAGGGCTTCGGCTTGGCTTTGCCATCGGCGATCCGGCCCTGCTGGCCAGACTGGCCGAGGGGATGGGACCCTGGCCCGTATCTGGCCCGGCGCTGGCCATCGGTGCTGCGGCACTTGCGGATCGCGACTGGGCACGCGCAACGCGGGCGCGGCTGGCGGCGGATGCGCTGCGGCTGGACCGGCTGATGACCGGCGCCGGGGCCACCGTGACGGGGGGGTGCGATCTGTTCCGGCTATATGAGGTGGATGCGGCCGAGGCATGCCAAGCGCGTCTGGCAGAAGCCCGGATCTGGAGCCGGATCTTCCCCTGGTCGCCGACCCTGATCCGTCTGGGCCTGCCCGCGCCCGACCAATGGTCCCGGATCGAGGCCGCGCTGTGACCTTGATCCTTGCGATGCTGCTGGATGCGTGGCTGGGCGAGCCGCGATGGCTATGGTCGCGCCTGCCCCATCCGGCGGTGCTGATGGGGCGGCTGATCGGCTGGGCCGATGCGCGTTTCAACCGGGGCGCGGCGCGGCGGCTGAAAGGCGCATGCGTCATGGCCGCACTGGGGCTTGCTGCCCTTGGGCTGGGGGCCGTGCTTGCGGCGCTGGGACCGGTCGTCGAGGTGATCGTGGCGGCGATCCTGATCGCGCAGCGCAGCCTTGTGGACCATGTGCAGGCCGTGGCGGACGGGTTGCGGCGCGGGCTGCCGCAGGGGCGCGGCGCGGTGGCGATGATCGTGAGCCGCGACACCGGTGCGATGGACGACAGCGCCGTGGCGCGCGCCGCGATCGAATCGGCAGCCGAGAACATGTCGGACGGGGTGGTGGCGCCGATCTTCTGGTTTGCGGTCGCGGGTCTGCCGGGCCTGATCCTCTACAAGATCACGAACACCGCAGACAGCATGATCGGCTATCGCACACCCCGGCACGAGGCTTTCGGCTGGGCGGCGGCACGGTTCGATGACCTGCTCAACCTGTTGCCCGCACGGGGGACGGCCTTGCTGATCGCGCTGACGCAGGGGGGCTTGCGCGACTGGCGCGAGATCGTGGCGGATGCGCGGCTCCACCGCTCGCCCAATGCGGGCTGGCCCGAAGCGGCGATGGCGCGTGCCCTGGGCATCGCGCTGTCAGGGCCGCGCGCCTATGACGGGCGGATGCAGGATTTTCCCTTCGTCCATGCGCAGGGGCGCAAGCCGCTGCTGGCGCAGGATATCGAAGCCGCGGTGCGGGTTCTCTGGACCGTCTGGGCGGCAGTTCTCGGCCTTGCGGTTCTGCTGGCGCTGTTGTGATCGTCAGGTCGCCACTAAGCTGCTAAGGTCTTGCGGAATTGGAATGATTTGACAGGTATCCGATGTTCAAGACCGCCCTGCCCCTTGCAGCATTTCTTCTCTCGCTTTCCGCCGTGCAAGGCCTTGCCCAATGCGGCGGCAGCTTTGCCGACTTCACAGAGGGGCTGAAGGCCGAGGCGCGGGCGAAGGGCCATGCGCCCGACAGCGTGGCGCGGTTCTTCGCGGGCGTGCGGCAGGACCCCAAGGTGCTGGCGGCGGACCGGCGGCAGGGTGTGTTCACGCTGGATTTCACGACCTTCTCGCGCCGCCTGATCAGCCAGTCGCGGCTGAATACGGGGCAAGCGAAGGCGCGCGAATGGGATGCGGTCTTTGACCGGGCCGAGGCCGAGTATGGCGTGCCGCGCGGCATCCTTCTGGCCTTCTGGGGCTTCGAGACCGATTACGGCACCTTTCAGGGTGATTTCAACACGGTCAACGCCCTTGTCACCCTGTCCCATGATTGCCGCCGTCCCGATCTGTTCCGCCCTCAGGTCTTTCATGCGCTGACCCTGTTCGAGGCGGGCGATCTGGACCCCGCCACCACCACCGGCGCCTGGGCCGGCGAAATCGGCATGGTGCAGATGCTGCCCGGTGACATTATCGCGAATGGCGTGGATGGTGACGGGGACGGGCATGTCCTGCTGAAGACATCCGTGCCCGATGCGCTGCTGTCGGGGGCGAAGATGCTGGCGCATTTCGGCTGGCGCAAGGGCGAACCCTGGTTGCAGGAGGTCACGGTGCCCGCCGAGATGGACTGGAGCCAGAGCGGCATCGCCACCGCCTTGCCGCTGGAGCAATGGGCGGCGATGGGTGTGCGGCCCCGATCGGGCGACTGGCAGGGCAAGGGGCTGCGCGCCAGCCTGATCCTGCCGCAGGGTCACAAGGGGCCGGCCTTCATCGCCTATCCGAATTTCAGCCGCCTGTTCGAATGGAACCAGAGCTTCACCTATGTGCTGACCGCGGCCTATTTCGCGACACGGCTGTCGGGCGCACCGGTCTTCGATCCGGGCAATCCCGATGCCGGGCTGGATCAGGACGGCATGAAGCGGTTGCAGGAGAAGCTGGCCGCAGCCGGGCATGATGTGGGCACGGTGGACGGTATCCTTGGCGCGGGCACACGCGCGGCGGTGCGGGCGGAACAGGCGCGCCTTGGCCTGCCCGCCGATGCCTGGCCCACGGCGGCGCTGCTGTCGCGGCTTTAGGCGGGCGACGCGACAGGCGGCGCGGTCGGATTGGATATTTGGGGCAAGAAGAAGCCGGGGGCGCGCGTCTCAGGCAACCAGGGCTTCGGCCTTTTTCAGATCGACCGAGACCAGCTGACTGACGCCCTGTTCCTGCATGGTCACGCCGAACAGGCGATCCATCCGTGCCATGGTCACCGCATGGTGGGTGATGATCAGGAAACGGGTGTCGGTACGGCGGCACATCTCGTCCAGCAGGTCGCAGAAACGGGTGACGTTCGCATCATCGAGCGGGGCGTCCACCTCGTCGAGCACGCAGATCGGCGCGGGGTTCGCCAGAAAGACCGCGAAGATCAGGGCCAGCGCCGTAAGGGTCTGTTCGCCGCCTGACAGAAGGCTGAGGGTCGAGAGTTTCTTGCCCGGCGGCTGGCACATGATCTCGAGCCCGGCTTCAAGCGGATCCTCGGATTCGACCAACACGAGGTCGGCCTCGCCGCCGCCGAAGAGATGCTTGAAGAGCAGGGCGAAGTTGCTGTTGACCTGTTCGAAGGCGGTCAGCAGACGTTCGCGCCCCTCGCGGTTGAGGCTGGCGATGCCGGTGCGCAGGGTCTTGATCGCCTCTTCCAGATCGGCCTTTTCACTGGCCAGAGTGTCATGTTCCGTTTGCACCTCGGCCGCGTCTTCCTCGGCGCGCAGGTTGACGGCGCCCAGCGCGTCGCGCTGCCGCTTGAGGCGGTTCACATCGGCCTCGATCACGTCAGAGCCGGGCATGGCGTCGGGATCGGCGCCGAGGCTTTCCAGCAGACCGGCGGGCGTGGTGTCCTGATCCTCGCTGATGCGTTCGGCGGCATAGGCCACGGTTTCGCGGGCGGCGTCGGCGCGGGCTTCGGCGCGGGCGCGGGCTTCGCGCGCTTCGGAGGCGGCGCGTTCGGCGTCGCGTTCGGCCTGTTCGGCGGCGCGCAGGGCGGTTTCGGCTTCGGCCAGCGTATCGGCGGCGCGGCGGCGGCGCGCCTCGGCGGTGTCGATGGCGCTGGTCAGTTCCTCGCGCTTGGCGGCGATTTCCTCGGGGGCGGCGCTGGCCTCTTTCAGCTCGGCTGCCGAATCCTGCTTGCGCTGGACCAGTTCGGCACTGCGGGTTTCGGCGGTTTGCAGACGGTGCCGCCAGCCCGAGAGTTCCTTGGTCACTTCCTGCGAGCGGCGGGTGCGGGCCTCGCCCTCGCGGCGGATCTCGTCATGGGTGGAACGGCGCGTCATCATGGTGATGCGCGCAGCCTCGACCGTCATGCGCAGGTCTTCCATTCCGGCGCGGGCGCTGTCCAGATCCTCGAGCCCGGCCACGGCGCGTTCGGCCTCGAGCACCTGGGTGCGGGCGGTCATCGCCTCTTCCTCGTGGCGGGTCACGGCAAGGCCCAGCGATTCCAGCCGCGAGGCGGCAAGGTTGCGATCCGCCTCGGCGCGGCTGAGGGCGCGGTTCGCCTCGTTGACCTTGGCGTCGGCGGCGCGGCGGGCGCCGCGCGCGGCCTGATCGGCGGCCGTCAGATCAGCGAGGCGCTTGGCAAGGCTGTCATGGGCGGCGCGCGCGGCATCGGCGCGGGAGGTGGCGCGCTCCATCTGCTGCTTGAGCTCTTCAAGGCGATTGAGCTGCTGCAGCCGCAGGGCCGCAGCGGATGGGGCATCTTCGGCCCAGGCGCGGAACCCGTCCCAGCGCCACAGATCCCCTTCGAGGCTGACAAGCCGCTGGCCGGGTTTCAGAAGCGGCTGAAAGCGGGGGCCATCATCGGGATCGACAAGACCGATCTGGCCCATGCGGCGCACCAGCACATCGGGGACAGACACGTGGTTGGTCAGGGCCGTGACCCCCTTGGGCAGGGGCTGCGGATCAGCATAGGCGGGCAGCGGCGTCCAGCCAGAGGGGCCATCGGCCTCGACCTCGGGGGCGCGCAGATCGTCGGCGAGGGCCGCGCCCAGCGCCTTTTCGAACCCCTGTTCGACCTGCAGGCGGTCCATGATCTGCCCGCCCTCGGCGGTGTCGCGCTGCACGAGGCGGGCAAGCGCCGTGACCTCGGCGCGCAGGGCGTTCAACTCGCCTTCGGCGGCGGAACGTTCGGCACGCACATCGGCCTCGCGTTCCTGAGTCTGGGCGCGGGCGGCTTCAGCCGCAAGAAGGGTTTCATCGGCGCGGCGCGCCAGATCGACGGCGGCGGCTTCCTGTGTCTGCGCCTCTTCATAGGCGGCGATGGCCTTGTCGAGCGCGCCTTTGGATGCCTCGACGGCGTCACGGGCGCGGGTCGCCTCGGCCTCGCTGCGGGCGCGGGTCTTGAGGCTGTCCTCGAGCAGGCGATGGGCGGACTGGTGGCGCGCGGCAAGGCGGGCCACATCCTCGGTCAGCTGGGACAGGTCAGCCTCGCGCTGCTGGAGCACCTCTGCGGCCTCGCGGGCGGCGGCGGCGGCGGCTTCCAGCTTGTCGGCATGGCCATCGCCCGCCTTGGCCAGTTCGCGCGCTTCCCATTCCAGCCGCGCGATGGTTTCACCCGCGTCGCGGTTCAGACCGGCCTCGCGTTCGATGTCGCGGGTCAGCTGGTCGATCCGGGCCTTCAGCGTCTCGATCGTCTGGCGGGCACGGGTTTCCTGATCGGTGAGCGTGTCGCGCTGCACCTGCAGGCGTTGCAGGACGGCGGCGGCGATCGCTTCTTCCTCGCGCAGGGGGGGCAGCGCATCATCGCGCGCGATACGCGCCTTGCCAGCGGCGCGCGCGGCGGTTTCGGCCTGAGCGGCGGCGGCAAGGCGGGCGCGCAGGTCATCCTCGGCGGTGGCGCGGGCGCTGTCGGCCTCTTTCCAGCGGCGATAGAGCAGCAGACCCTCGGCGCGGCGCAGCTCATCCCCGATGGCGCGGTAGCGTTGCGCCTGCCGGGCCTGACGTTCCAGTTGCGCCAATTGGGCGGCCAACTGTTCCAGCACATCATCGACGCGCAGCAGGTTCGCCTCGGCGGCGTTCAGCTTCAGCTCGGCCTCATGGCGACGCTGGTAAAGGCCCGAGATCCCGGCGGCCTCTTCGAGGATGCGGCGGCGGTTCTTGGGCTTGGCGTTGATCAACTCGCTGATCTGGCCCTGCCGGACGAGGGCGGGCGAATGCGCGCCGGTCGAGGCATCGGCGAACAACATCTGCACGTCGCGCGCGCGCACGTCCTTGGTGTTGACCTTGTAGGCGCTGCCCGCGTCGCGGGTGATGCGGCGGGTGATTTCCAACTGGTCATTGTCGTTGAACCCGGCGGGCGCCAGCCGTTCGGCATTGTCCAGCACCAGCGACACTTCGGCAAAGTTGCGCGCAGGCCGGGTGGCGGCACCTGCGAAGATCACATCCTCCATCCCGCCACCACGCATGGCCGAGGCGCGATTCTCGCCCATGACCCAGCGCAGCGCTTCCAGCAGGTTGGACTTGCCACAGCCATTCGGACCGACCACGCCTGTCAGACCGTCCCGGATCAGCAGATCGGTCGGATCGACAAAGCTTTTGAAGCCGGTCAGTCTGAGCTTGGTAAAACGCAACGGCACGCCTTTCGATTCCGGTCTTGCCGGAAATTTGAGGGGCTTGGGGGGCATGAGTCAACGGATTTGCACCGGATATGGGGATTTCCGCCGAGTTATCCCCAATATATTGGGTCATTGCCGGGAACTTTGGGGGTGATCCGCGATGCAAGGACAGCGTTGACAGGGGCTGGCCCCCTGCGTCACGCTGCGGTAAAATATATCCTGAAAGGCCCTGACCATGCGCTTGCCCGCCCGACTGCTTTTCCCCGTTCTGCTGCTGTGGGCCGGACCGGCCCTGGCGCATCACCCGCTGGCCGGTCTGCCGATGGAGACGGGGGCGCAGGGGCTGCTGTCTGGTCTGGCGCATCCGGTGCTGGGGTTCGACCATCTGTTCTTCGTGCTGGCCGCCGGGGTGGCCGCCATGCTTGCGGGGCGGCGGCTGACCGGACCGCTGGCCTATGTCACAGCGATGCTGGCCGGATGCGTGCTGGCCTTGTCGGGGCTGGCGCTGCCGCTGGTCGAGGTGATGATCGCGCTGTCGCTTGCCGTGCTGGGCGGGCTGATCCTGTCGGGGCGGGCGCTGGCGCCGGGGCTGATCCTGCCGCTGATTGCGGGGTTTGGCCTGTTTCATGGCGCGGCCTTTGCGACGGGGATCGCCGGGGCCGAGGGCGGCGCGGCCGGGCCTGTCTTTGCGGGCTATCTGCTGGGTCTGGGCGTCGTGCAATATGCGCTGGCGCTGGGTGCCGGGCTTCTGGCGGCGCGGGCCGGTGGCACGGGCGCGCTGCGCCCGCGTCTGGCCGGGGCCATGGTGGCGGGCGTGGGCCTGTTTCTGTGCCTTGACGCGATGGAGGGGCCGCTGGTTGCGGTGATCACGGGTCTTGCGGGCTGAGGCGATGACAATGACCTTGCAGATCCGGTCTGGCGATCCGCGCGAACCGGGCGCTTTGGCGTGTTTGCAGGCCAGCCATGCCCTGATGGAAAGCCTCTTTCCGCCCGAGGATAATCATTACCTCTCCGTCGATGCGCTGCGGGTGCCCGAGATTGCCTTCTGCGTGGCCGAAGATGGCGGGCAGATCCTTGGCACGATCGCCCTGGCGGACAAGGGCGGTTACGGCGAGGTGAAGTCGATGTTCGTCGCACCCGAGGCGCGCGGGCGTGGGGTGGCGCGCGCGCTGCTGCGCCACATCGAAGGTGTCGCGCGCGGCAAGGGGCTGCCGATGCTGCGGCTGGAGACCGGCAACCTGCTGGAGGCGGCCATCGCGCTTTATGCGGCGCAGGGCTTTGCCCGCTGCGGGGCTTTCGGCGATTACGAGGTCAATGACACGAGCGTCTTCATGGAGAAATCGCTTGGATGAACCCGCGCCGATAGCCGCGCCGCGCAGAATGGCGCCCACCGAGGACATGCGGCCCGTCCTGTCGCTGCTGACTCAGGCCTTTGCCCATATGGAAGGGCGGATAGACCCGCCGTCTTCGCTGTCCCGGATGGGCCCGGACGAACTGGCGCAGGAGGCCATGCAGGCCGAGCTATGGGTGATCGACGGCACGACCGAGCCGCTGGCCTGCATGATCCTGACCCCGAAGGCCGAGACGCTTTACCTGGGCAAGCTGGCGGTGGCCCATGCCGTGCGCGGACAGGGGTTGGCGCGGCGCATGATCGACACGGCGCTGGAGCGGGCCCGTGCGCTGGGGCTGCCTTCGGTCAGCCTGCAGACGCGGATCGAATTGCTGGAGAACCATGTCACCTTTGCCGCACTGGGGTTTGAGATGACCGAAAGCAGCGCGCATCCCGGCTATGACCGGCCAACGTCGCTGGGGTTCCGGCGGCTGGTCTGATCGCAGGCCCCGCGCATCAGCAATCGAGGATGCCGAGGATCAGCGCCTGATCGCCCCGCACCTCGCGCACGGCGCAACCGCTGACCTGTTCCATGGCACGGGCCGCGCGCGCCCCGATGGGCCCCATGCGGGGGGCATATTGCGGATTGATGCGCACAGCCTCTGCCAGGCGGCCCTTGACGCGGACGGCGAAAACGCTGCCCTCCACCTCGACCCGCGTCGGTTCGATCCCCATGAAATGCGGACTGCCACCGTCGCAGGCGGCAAGGATCAGCAAAAGCGGCGGGATAAGGGTCATCGGACGCATCATGGTCCTATCTGCGCAGACAACGGTTAACAAAGACTGAACCGCAGACAAACGACGCGCTGCGCATCCTGTCCTTGTGCAAGCCACCGCGCCCCGTGCATGCTGCAGGCAACCACTGCCCAAGGGAGAGCCATGATGATCCAGGCCGTTGCCATCCTGCTGATCTGCCAGCTGATCGGGGAAACACTGGCGCGGGGGCTGGCCCTGCCGATACCGGGCCCGGTGCTGGGCATGGCGCTACTGCTGGCGGGGTGTTTGCTGTCGTCGCGGCTGGCCGACACGGTCATGCCGACGGCGCAGGGGCTGCTGTCGCATCTGTCGCTTCTGTTCGTGCCGGCGGGTGTGGGGGTGATCAGCCATCTTGACGTGCTGGGCGGATCGGGTCCGGCGCTGGTGGTGGTGCTGGTCGCCAGTACCGCGCTGGCGCTGGTGGTGGGGGTTCTGGTCTTTGTCGCGGTTGCGCGGCTGACCGGTGACGGGGGCGCGCCAACGCCCAAGGAGCAGCGGCCATGACCCCCCTGCCCCTGCCCGAGATCTGGTCTTACCTGAGCCGCGAGCCGCTGCTGTGGCTGACCGCCACACTGGTGGCCTATCTGGTGGGCGATGCGCTGTCGCGCCGGGCCAAGCGGCATCCGGTAGTCAACCCGGTCCTGCTTGCGATGGTGCTGCTGGGCGGGTTGCTGTGGATGACAGGCACGCCCTACGCCACCTATTTCGAGGGCGCGCAATTCGTGCATTTCATGCTGGGACCGGCCACCGTGGCGCTGGCCCTGCCGCTTTACGCCAATCGCGCACAGATCCGGCCTGCGCTGCTGCCGATGCTGGCGGCACTGCTGGCGGGATCGGTGACGGCCATCGTCTCGGCGCTGTGGATCGCGCGGCTGCTGGGGATCGAGGGGCCGGTCTGGTTGTCGCTGGCGCCCAAATCCACCACCGCGCCGGTCGCCATCGGCATTTCCGAGCAATTGGGCGGCCTGCCCACCCTGACCGCCGCGCTGGTGATCCTGACGGGCATCATCGGGGCAGTGATCGTGACACCGCTGATGCGGCTGATGCGCATCCGCGACTGGCGCGCGCGGGGCTTTGCGGTGGGGGTAGCCGCGCATGGGATCGGCACGGCACGCGCATTTCAGGTCAATGATACGGCAGGGGCCTTTGCAGGCATCGGCATGGGGTTGAATGCCATGCTGACGGCGATTCTGGCGCCTTACGTCGTGTCCCTGCTGCTTTGAAGCGCAAGAATCCCTGTTGTCGGGCCTCATTCGTGGTCATATGATTTTACCAATTGATCAGAGGTGAACCCATGCCCTTCCGTTCGGTCCAGCCCGAGAAAATATCGACCTCGGTCACGCATCAGATCGAGCTGCTGATCCTGCGCGGCATCCTGCGACCCGGTGAGCGCCTTCCGTCGGAGCGGGAGCTGTCCGAGCGCATGGGCATTTCCCGCCCGTCGCTGCGCGAGGCCATCGCCGAGTTGCAGCAAAAGGGTCTGCTGACCAGCAAGGCGGGCGCGGGCATCTACGTGGCCGATGTGCTGGGTGGCGCGTTCTCGCCGGCATTGACGCGGCTGTTCGCCGATCACGAGGAAGCCGTGCTGGACTATATCGGGTTTCGCCGCGACATGGAGGGGCTGGCTGCCGAACGCGCGGCGCGGCTGGCGTCCGACACCGATCTGCGGGTGATTCAGGCGATCTTTGACAAGATGCTGGCCGCGCATAGCAAGCGCGACCCGGCGGACGAGGCGCTGCTGGATGCGGACTTCCACCTGTCGATCATCGAGGCCAGCCACAATGTCATCATGCTGCACATGATGCGGTCGATGTATGACCTGCTGCGGCAGGGCGTCTTCTACAACCGGCAACTGATGTTCCGGCAACGCAGCATCCGGGACAACCTGCTGGAACAGCACCGCGCGATCAACGAGGCGATCCAGGCGCGCGATCCGGTCGCCGCGCGCCGCGCGGTCGAGGATCACCTGAATTTCGTGGAGAACGCGCTGATCGAGCAGAAGAAATCCGAGCGCCACGAGGAAATCGCGCGCCAGCGCTACGAGCATGAGCAGCGGCGCTGAAACCGGGCGACCGTTTCAATCCGGCATGAGGCACAATGAAAAAACCCCGCATCGGTCGATGCGGGGTTTCCTGTCTGGTGATGGTGACGCGGCTTAGTGCAGCTTGGCGTCGACCACATCAATACCTTCTTCGATCAGCTTGTTGCCGTCGGCAGCGGTCATCTGCTTGGCGATGACATCGCGGGCGGCGCCAATCGCGATGACCACGGCACGGTCGCGGACTTCCTTGATCGCGGCAGCCTCGGCCGATGCGATCTGGTCTTCTGCGGCGGCGATGCGGCGCGCGATGGACTTCTGCAGATCGGCCTTGGCCTGTTCTGCTGCGGTCGCGGCTTCATCCTTGGCCTGTGCGATAATGCGGTCGGCCTGCTCCTGCACTTCTTTCTGCTTGCGCTCGTAAGAGGCCAGCAGGGTCTGTGCTTCTTCGCGCAGGGCGCGGGCTTCTTCCAGTTCGCCACGGATCGTGTCGGCGCGCTTGTCCAGAAGACCGCCGATCATGCCGGGGACCTTGAAGTAGTAGATCACGCCGATGAACAGCAGGAAGGCCAGAAGCACCACGAAGTCGGTGTTCTTCAGCGAGAAGAAGGGACCAC
This sequence comes from Paracoccaceae bacterium, assembly GCA_041596235.1. GTDB lineage: Bacteria > Pseudomonadota > Alphaproteobacteria > Rhodobacterales > Rhodobacteraceae > Seohaeicola. Next base: position 2,014 of record JBFHIW010000061.1, on the reverse strand, counting down.
CTGCCGCGAATGCGGGGCTTGCTGCCAGAAGAAGGGCGGGGACGAGGATCAGCTGTCTCATCTTGATTAGCCTTTCATCCGGGCGTTGACGGCCGCGGTGACGCTGCGCGCATCTGCGGTGCCACCCATTGCGGCGACGATTTCCTTGGCCGTGTCCTTGGCCACGTCAGTGACGTTTTCGAGGGCGCTGGCGCGGATTGCGGCGATGGCTTTCTCGCCCTCGGCCGCCTTTGCGGCGATCTCGGCGTCGGCCTTTGCAATGGCCTTGTCCAGATCCGCCTGAATCTCTGCCTTGGTTTCGGCAATGATGCGGTTCGCCTCGACGCGGGCATCGGCCAGCGCCTTGTTATAGGCGGCTTCCGCCTCGACTGCTTTGGCCTTGAGGTTTTCGGCCGCGGCAATGTCGTTCGTGATGGTGCCCTGACGCTCGGCCAGAACCGCGCCGATACGCGGCAGCGCAATGCGCGACAGAATGAAATAGATCACGACAAGCGTGAGCAGCAGCCAGAAGATCTGGTTGCCATAGGTCGAGAAGTCCAGCTGAGGCATGCCCGGTGCGGACTCTGCGCCATGCGGTTCGGTTGCCATGTCGTTCTCCCTAGGGAAACTTGCCTGTTACAACGGATGGGCCGTGATGGCCCATCCGCGCGTAAGGATATGTTCCGTCAGGGCTCAGACGGCGAACATCAGCAGCAGAGCGACGAGGAACGAGAAGATCCCCAGTGCTTCTGCGAATGCGATGCCGATGAACAGGGTCGCGGTCTGACCTGCTGCGGCCGACGGGTTGCGCAGGGCACCCGCCAGGTAGTTGCCGGCCACATTGCCCACACCGACTGCCGCGCCGCCCATGCCCATGCATGCCAGACCCGCGCCGATGTATGCGCCCATTTGTACGATATCGCCTTCCATGATTTTCTCCTTACGATGGAATGGTGGTGATCAGGGTATGGGGCGGGCAAAGCCGCCCCGGTGTTTGGTATCCCGCGTCAGTGGTGCGGATGCAGCGCATCCTTGAGGTAGACGCAGGTCAGGATGGTAAAGACATAGGCCTGGATGAAGGACACCAGAACCTCGAGCCCGTACATGGCGGTGATGGCCACGACCGACAGCGGTGCGATCGCGGTGATCGCGGCGAAGCCTGCGAAAACCTTGATCACGGCGTGACCGGCCATCATGTTGCCCGCAAGACGGATGGAATGGCTGACCGGACGCACGAAGTAGCTGATGATCTCGATCAGCGCCAGGATCGGGCGCAGCGCCAGCGGTGCGCTGGACACCCAGAAGAGGCCGAGGAACGACGCGCCGTTCTTGACGAAGCCCAGAACCGTGACCGCGATGAACACGGCAAAGGCCATGACGGCTGTGACCGCGATGTGGCTGGTCGGCGTGAAGGCCATGGGCAGCAGGCCCAGGAAGTTCGAAAAGACGATGAACATGAACAGCGTCATGATGTAGGGGAAATACTTGACCCCGTCCTTGCCGGTCACATCCTCGACCATCTTGTAGATGAAGCCGTAGGCCAGTTCGCCGATGGACTGGCTGCGCGAGGGGATGATGGCGCGGCGCGAGGTGCCCAGCACCAGCAGGGCCGTGATGCCGACAATCGCCAGAACCATCCAGAGCGTCGCGTTGGTGGGGGTGTACCAATGTACCGCGTCACCACCGAACAGCGGCTTCACGATGAACTGGTCCATCGGGTGGAACACCAGACCGCCTTCTGCATTTGCGTCCGTCGCCATGACTTGTCCTCTTGCCGTCAGCCCCGCGGGGCACCTGTCTTGTCGGCCTCTTGGGCCAGCTTGTCCTTCTGGATCTCCTGCGCGGAGCGGAGCATCGTCTTCACCCCTGCCGCAAGGCCCAGCAATGTAAAGAGCACCAGAAAGATCGGGAGCGTCCCGAACAGGCTGTCCAGCCCGTATCCGATGCCGAAACCGATCCCCAGACCGGCCACGAGTTCGATCACCATGCGCCACGCCAGATTGGCCTGCGAGTAGTGTTCATCCGCGCGGGGCTT
>JBFHIW010000060.1:0-17535 GCA_041596235.1 Paracoccaceae bacterium | reverse complement strand
CTGGAAACGCGGCTATGACAGCGCCCGGTCGCCTGTCCTGGACGGATGTCCGGGACAAGATCCACTCCCGCATCCTGAACCGGACCTATGCCCCCGGCGACCGGCTGCCGCGGGACGAGGATCTTGCGCTGTAACTGGGATGCGCGCGCGCCACCGTGCACCGCGCCATGCAGGATCTGTCCCAAAGCGGTCTGGTCGAGCGCAAGCGCAAGGGCGGCACGCATGTCCGCGCCCATCCCGTCACGCGCGCCACTTTCGACATTCCGATCACCCGGCGCGAGGTGGAACAACGCGGCAGCCGCTATGGCTATCAACTGGTCAGCCATCAACTCGAGGTGCCGCCACCGCCCGTCATGGCCCGGTTCGGCATCCACCAGTCCGCCCCCATGCTGCATGTCAAGGCGGTGCATCTGGCCGACAACCGCCCCTATATCTACGAGGATCGCTGGATTGACGCCGCATCATCCCCCGAGATCCTCGAGATCGACCTGACCACGCAAAGCGCCAATGAATGGCTGGTTCTGAACAAGCCCTACAGCCGGGTCGATGTGCGCTTCTACGCCATCAAGGCCGCGGGCGAGATCGCGCGCCAGCTTGCCGTCGCGACCGGCGAGGCGCTGTTGATCATCGAGCGGACAACATGGATCGGGGATCAGCCGATCACGACCGTGCAATCGGCCACGATGCCGGGCTACCAGTTGGCATCGCAGGGCTGACCCGGTCCGGGTGCCGCCCGGCTGCGGCGCATTGCCCTGCGCGCGCCACGCGCTGGCGCATGGTCCTTGCCGCGCGGATCGACTAAGACAGGGGCGCCACAGCCGAAGGCCTGACCATGCAGATGCCCCATCCCCTGACCCGTGACCTTGTGCTGATCGGCGGCGGCCATACCCATGCGCTGGTCCTGCGCAAATGGGCGATGGACCCCTTGGCCGGCGCGCGCGTGACCGTGCTCAACCCCGCCCCCACGGCCCCCTATTCCGGGATGTTGCCCGGCCATATCGCGGGCCATTACACGCGCGAGGATCTGGATATCGACCTCGTGCGTCTGGCGCGCGCCGCGGGGGCGCGGGTGATCCTTGAGCGGGCTGTCGGTCTTGATGCCGCCCGGCGGCAGGTGATCCTCGGATCCGGGCGGGTGCTGGAGTATGACCTTGCCTCGCTCGATATCGGCATCACCGCCGAGATGCCGGCGATCCCCGGATTTGCCGAACATGCCATCGGCGCCAAACCGCTGGACAGCTACGCCACGCGCTGGCGGGCCTTTCTTGCGGATCTGGGCAAGGGCAAGGTCCAGCCCCGGGTGGCGGTCATCGGCGCGGGCGTGGCCGGGGTCGAACTGGCGATGGCCATGTCCCATGCCCTCAGGCAGGCGGGCGCCCCCCCGCAGGTCCATCTGATTGAGGCCGCCGAGGGGTTGACCGGCACTGGCCGCGCAACCGGCGCGCGGCTGCTGCGGGCCTTGCACGACAATGGCGTGACGCTGCATGTCGGCGCATCCGTGGCGCGGATCGTGGCGGGTGCGGTCGAACTGGCTGACGGTCGACAGATCGCCGCCGATCTGATCGTGGGCGCCGCCGGGGCCTTTGCCCATCGCTGGCTGCGTGACACCGACCTGCCGCTGACCGATGATGGTTTCGTGATCGTGGCACCCGATCTGCGCGTCAAGGGACATGAGACCCTGTTCGCCACCGGCGACTGTGCGCATATGGCCCATGCCCCCCGGCCCAAGGCGGGGGTTTTCGCCGTGCGCGCCGCGCCGGTGCTTTATGACAACCTGCGCGCGGCCCTCAGCGGCCAACCGACGCGGCCGTTTCATCCGCAGCGCGACTACCTCAAGCTGATCTCTCTGGGCGACAGATCGGCGGTGGCGGAAAAATTCGGTTTCGCCTTCTCGGGGCCTTGGCTCTGGCGGTGGAAGGACCGGATCGATCAGGCCTTCATGGACAAGTTCCGCACCCTGCCCGCCATGCCCGCCCCTGCCCGTCCCGCCGTGCAGGCCCTGGGCGCGCAGGACGCGCCGGGTCATGGTCAGCCGCTCTGCGGCGGCTGCGGGTCCAAACTGGGCGCGGATGCCTTGCACAAGGTCCTGTCAGACCTGCCCGCACCGCAACGCGGCGATATCCTCAGCCTGCCGGGCGACGATGCGGCGGTGCTGGCGACAGGCGGGGCGCGCCAGGTGATGACCACCGACCATCTGCGCGCCTTCACCACTGATCCCGCACTGATGGCGCGGATCACCGCCGTCCATGCCTTGGGCGATATCTGGTCGATGGGGGCCGCACCGCAGGCCGCCACGGCCACCGTGATCCTGCCCCCTATGTCGCCCGCGCTTCAGGCCCGCACCATGGCCGAGGTGATGCAGGCCGCCTCCGAGGTGTTCCGCGCCGCAGGGGCCGATATTGTCGGTGGCCATTCCACCACCGGGGCCGAATTGACGCTGGGCTTTACCGTCACCGGGATATGCGAGGGTGCGGCGATCACCCATGCCGGGGCGCGCGCGGGCGATGCGCTGATCCTGACGCGGCCCATCGGATCGGGCACGATCCTCGCTGCCGACATGCAGATGCGTGCCGACGGGCGGCATGTGGCGGCGCTGCTGGCGAGGATGGCGCAACCGCAGGGCGACGCGGCAGAGGTGCTGCGCGGGGCCCATGCGATGACGGATGTGACCGGGTTCGGGCTGGCCGGGCATCTGATGGCGCTCTGCCGTGCCTCTGGGCTCGCGGCCGAGATCCGGCTTGGCGACATTCCCGCCTATGACGGAGCTGCGGCGCTGGCCGAGGCCGGTATCCGCTCGACCGCATGGCCTGCAAACCTGACGGCGGCCCCCGTCACCGGCGCCACCGGGGCGCGCGGCGTGCTGCTGCATGATCCGCAGACCGCGGGCGGCTTGCTGGCCGCCGTCGCGCCAGAGCAGGCCGAAGGTCTGCTGGAACAGGTGAAAGCCCTCGGCCATGAGGCGGCGATCATCGGCAGGATGATTGCGGGGGCGCCCGCCATCCGCTGCCTCTGACCCGCCTCAGGCGCCCGCGGCGGCAAGGATTTCGGGGATCGCCGCATCCAGATCGGCATCCTCCAGCCCGGCAAGGGCCAGATGCGCCAGCGGCGCGCGCCCCTGACGGGACTGCGCCTTGATGTAGCGCGGATCGTAGTGATGCAGCACCAGTTCCGCCGCCAGCGTCGGAAAGTCACCCGCGCGCGCCAGCGCCTGCCAGGCCTCGACCCGTTCGGCCCCGTGATAGGTCCGCAAAGGCGCCAGCTTGGCGATCAGCAGATCGGTGTCGGCCAGCAGATCGGCATAGGCGCGGCACAGATAGCGCGCGCGCGCCGCAAGCGGCGCCTCGATCCGCAGGTGATCGGCACCGATCATCGCCCGCCAGACCGAGGGTGGAATGATCAGCCGTCCGATCTTGTTGCTTTCAGCCTCGACGAAAACCGGCCGCGCCGGATCAAGCCGCGCCAGCGCCATGGCGACACGGCTCTCGAATGCCTTCTGCACCGGTTGCCCGCCGGGCCGCCCCCCCAGAAGCGAGCCGCGATGCGCTGCCATTTCTTCAAGGTCGATGACCTGCGCGCCCGCCTGCGCCAGCCGCGCCAGCACCCGCGTCTTGGCGGTGCCCGTGCCGCCATCCAGCAGGATCAGACGATGCGGCACCGGTTGGTCATACATGGCCGCGACCACCAGCCGCCGATAGCTTTTGTAGCCCCCCTCGATCAGCTCCACCCGCCAGCCGACCTGCGCCAGGATCGAGGCGAAAGACCCCGACCTCTGCCCGCCGCGCCAGCAATAGACCAAGGGCCGCCAGCCGCCGTCCTTCGTGGCCAGCGGGCCTTCAAGATGCGCCGCGGCATTGCGCGCGACCAGCGCCGCACCGACCTTGCGCGCCAGAAACCGGTCCTGTTGCACATAGATGGTTCCGACCGTGGCGCGCTCGTCATCCGACAGCACCGGCAGGTTGATCGCGCCGGGGACATGATCCTCTGCAAATTCAGACGGGGCGCGCACATCGATGATCTGGTCAAAGGGCAGCGCCGCCAGCGCCTCCAGAGTGGTCAGTTTGAGGGCCATGTGAGCATCACTATCCAAGCATCCGGCGGCCCGATCTACCGCGTCGCGCGGCCGAAGACCACAGCCCCTGCTTCATCTTGCCCCAAATACTCTTCCGCGACCGCAAGACCGGACAAGGGCCGATGCTGTCACGCCATCGCCCGCAGCCTGCGCAGCCGCAGCGCATTGGTGATCACCAGAACGGATGACGCCGCCATCGCCCCGCTGGCCAGCATCGGCGACAGCATCGGGCCACCGAAGATCGCCAGCAACCCTGCCGCCACCGGGATCAGCGCCACGTTGTAGCCAAAGGCCCAGACCAGATTCTGGCGGATGTTCGACATGGTCGCAAGGCTGATGCCGTGCGCCGTGGCCACGCCGCGCAGGTCGCCTGACATCAACACGATATCCGCAGCCTCGATCGCCACATCGGTGCCCGACCCCATGGCGATGCCGACATCGGCCGCGGCCAGCGCCGGTGCGTCGTTGATACCGTCGCCGACAAAGGCGACACGGCCCTGTCTGGCCAGATCCGCCATCGCATCGGCCTTGGCGGTCGGCATGACACCCGCGATCACCGTCTCGATGCCCAGCGCGGTCGCGACTGCTTGTGCCGCGGCTGCACTGTCGCCCGTGATCATCGCCGGACGCACCCCTGCGGCCTTGAGCGCGTCGATCACGGCCCGCGCCTCGGGCTTGATCCGGTCGGACACGGCCAGCGCCGCGACGACCCGGCCATTCAAGGCTGCGAACAACACGCTGCGCCCCTCGCCTTCCCATCCCTGCACTGTTGCAGCAAGCTTGGCCGGAATGGTATCGAAGAAGCGCGCCGCACCAACTTTCAGCGCCTGACCGGCCACCTCGCCCTCGACCCCCAGACCCGGAACGGCCCGTGATCCGCTGATCTCGGGCAGATGCAGACCGCGTGCTTCCGCCTCGGCCACCACGGCGCGGGCGATCGGGTGGTCGGACGTGGCCTCGAGCGCTGCGATCTGCGCCAGAACCGCATTTTCATCGGCGTCGATCACCGTGACGCCCGTCACCTCGGGCTTGCCGATGGTCAGGGTGCCGGTCTTGTCGAAGGCCATGATCTGCACCCCCTGCAGGGCCTGCAGCGCATCGCCGCGCCGGAACAGCACCCCCAGTTCCGAGGCGCGCCCCGTGCCCACCATGATCGACACCGGCACCGCCAGCCCCATCGCGCAGGGACAGGCGACCACAAGGACCGATACGGCCGCCACCAGCGCGAGACCCAGTGCCGGCGCAGGGCCAAGCGCCAGCCACAGGCCCAGCGTTACCAGCGACACGGCAATGACCACGGGCACGAAAACCGCCGTCACCCGGTCGACCAGCGACTGGATCGGCAGTTTCGCGCCCTGTGCATCGGCCACGGCGGCCATGATCTGTGAAAGCACCGTATCCTTGCCTGTGGCGGTTGCGCGGATCATCAGCGCGCCGGCCCCGTTGACCGTGCCGCCGATCACCCTGTCACCGACCCCGCGCATCACCGGCAGCGGCTCGCCCGTGACCATGGATTCGTCGATATCCGAGCGCCCCTCGATCACGGCGCCATCGGTGGGTACGCGGGCGCCGGGGCGCAATTCGATCTCGTCCCCCCTCACCAGATCGGCGATCGCGACGGTCTGCATCACCCCGTCACGGCGGACGCGCGCCTCACGGACCTGAAGGCCCGCCAGCTTGCGGATCGCCTGGCCTGCCTGGCCGCGCGCGCGCGCCTCCAGCCAGCGGCCCAGCAGGATCAGGGTCACGATGACGGTGGCTGCCTCGAAATAGACTTCGGCCGTGCCGGGTGGCAGGATGCCCGGTGCAAAAGTCGCCACCGTGGAAAAGCCCCATGCCGCCGACGTGCCCAGCGCCACCAGCGCGTTCATGTCGGGTGCGCGGTGCAAAAGCGCGGGCAGACCCAGCCGGAAGAACCGCAGGCCCGGGCCGAACAGCACCAGCGTGGTCAGCAGGAACTGGATCATCCAGCTTGTTCCGGTCCCGATCGTGCCATGCAGCCAATGATGAAACGGTGGCCAGACATGCCCGCCCATGGCCAGCACCATCACCGGCAGGGTCAAGGCGGCGGCGATCAGGGTATCGCGGCGCAAACGGTCGATATCGGCGGCATCGCGTTCGGCTGCCGCATCGGGACGGTCTTCGGTGACGGGGCTTGCGCTGTAGCCTGCGCGCTTGACGGCGGCGATCAACGCTGCTGCGTCGACGGCGCCGGACAGGATGCGCAACCGCGCCTGCCCATCGGCCAGGTTGAACGTGGCATTGACGACACCGGGCACCGCGCGCAACGCGGCCTCGATCCGCGCCACGCAAGAGCCGCAGGTGGCCCCTTCGACCAGAAGACGCAGATCTTCCTCGGCTGCGGGATAGCCCGCGCGCGCCAGAGCCGCAGCCGCGCTGGCAGGCGTCACCGCGCCATCATGGGTGACATCGGCCCGCCGGGTGGCCAGGTTCACATGGGCCTCACGCACCCCGTCGACACCGAACAAAGCCGCCTCGGCGCGGCGTACGCAACCTGCGCAGCTCAAGCCTGTCACATCCAGCCGAAGCGTCTGTTCCATCGCGGAGCCCCCATTCTTCATCCCGCATGGTAAACGCCTTCGGGATACGAAATTCAAGGGGCTTGCCGGATCAGACCATAGGCGGGCGATCACATGGAGGCGATCTTGGCGCCCTCCTCGGCCTCGGCGGCCAGCAGGGCGGCGTTGCCGCCTGCCGCTGTCGTATCAACGCAGATATGCCGCTCGATCCGGCAGCGCGCCGCCAGATCATTGCCACAGGCCAGTCCGATCAGGGCACCATCGCGGACCGCAAGCGCCCGGCGCGCCGCGCGCAGGTCCCGCACATCCGACCAGAGCGCCACAAGATCAAAGCCGCGCATATGTTCCAGCGCGCCACGCGGCAGCACCCCGTCTATGCCCAGCGCAGGCGAGATGCCCGGCGCCACGGCCAGCGCGTGACAGCCATTGTCGCGCGCGATCCGCACCTGTTCGGTCGCATCCGCTGCCGTCGGCCCCAGACACAGGACAATGCCCCGGCCATAGGTCGACAGGCGGTTGGATTCCCCCGTGGGTCCGGGCAGGTCGGTCACCGACAGGCGCGTCAGTTCCAGCCCCTTGAGCTGATCAAGCCGCGCCTGCACCGCCGCAACATCGGCAGGCTTGCCCGCTTGGCCTGCGTGATCCATCACATCGGACTGCAGGAAGCGCGGCACATAGGATGGCCCGCCCGCCTTGGGCCCGGTGCCCGACAGCCCCTCGCCCCCGAAAGGCTGGCTGCCCACGATGGCGCCGATCTGGTTGCGGTTGACGTAGGCATTGCCGACCTTGAGCCGCGATGTCACCTGTTCGACCCGCCCGTCGATGCGGGTATGCATCCCGAAGGTCAGGCCGAAGCCGCTGTTGTTGACGGCATCCACCACCGCGTCGATCTGATCGGCGCGGAAGGTCGCCACATGCAGGATCGGGCCGAAGACTTCACGCTCCAGCGCCTCGATCCCGGACACGCGGATTACAGCGGGGCCGATGAAATGGCCCTGCGCCGGGGCATCCATCGCCTTGAGCAGCGTGCCCGCCTTGCCTGCTGCGTCAATATAGGCGGCAAAGTCCGTCTGGGCACGGGCGTCGATCACCGGGCCCACGTCGATATCGTGATGCCAGGGATTGCCAAGGCGCAATTCATCCATCGCGCCGAACAGCATCTCGAGGAAGGGCTTCTCGATGTCCTTCTGCAGATAGAGCACCCGCAGCGCCGAGCAGCGCTGCCCGGCCGACTGGAAGGCCGAGGCGATGATGTCGCGTACCGCCTGTTCGGGCAGCGCGGTGCTGTCCACGATCATCGCGTTCAGGCCACCGGTTTCCGCGATCAGCGGGGCATCGGGCGCCATGCCTTCGGCCATGGTGCGGTTGATGCGCTGCGCGGTCGCGGTCGATCCGGTAAAGCAGACGCCGCCCACGCGCGGATCGCCCGTCAGCACCGCGCCCAGCACGGATCCGGCACCGGGCAGCAGTTGCAATGCGGCGCGCGGCACACCGGCCTCGAGCAGCAGCCTGACCGCCACATGCGCGCAAAGCGCGGTGGTTTCCGCCGGTTTCGCCAGAACGGCATTGCCTGCCGCAAGGGCCGCTGCAATCTGGCCGGTGAAGATCGCCAGCGGAAAGTTCCAGGGCGAAATGCAGGTAAAGATACCCCGCGCCGCGCCCTGCGCCAGCGTGCCCTGCGCCGCGTAGTAGCGCAGGAAATCGACGGCCTCGCGCAACTCGGCGATCGCATCCTTGGGGGTCTTGCCCGCTTCGCGTGACAGCACGGCGAAAATCTCGCCGAAATGCTGCTCATAGAGATCGGCTGCACGGTTCAGCACATCCGCGCGGGTCCGGGCGTCCGCCTCCCATGGCTGGGCCGCGCCGATGGCGGCCGCGGCATCGGCGGCCGAACAGATGGCGGTGCGCCCCACGATATCCGCGGGATCGGCAGGGTTGATCGCCTCGACCACCTCGGCGGCGGTCAGGTCCACGGCGGCCAGCGGTCCGGCCTGCCACTGGTGCGGCGCGGCGAAGGGTGCGCGGGCGCTGTCGATCATCGCAAGATCGCGCGCTTCATGCAGATCGAAGCCGCGCGAATTGGGCCGTTCCGGCGCAAACAGCGCGACCGGGTCCTTGACCGCATGCGATCGGACGCCTGCCGCCCCTTCAAGCGCGTCGAAGGGATCGGCGGCCACCACCTCTGGCGGCACATCCTCGTCGACGATCTGGTTCACGAAGCTGGAGTTCGCCCCGTTTTCCAGCAGGCGGCGCACCAGATAGGCCAGCAGGTCGCGATGCGCGCCAACGGGCGCATAGATCCGGCAGCGCGTGCCCGCCTCTTTCAGCACCACGTCATGCAGCACCTCTCCCATGCCGTGCAGGCGCTGGAACTCAAAGCTCTGACGATCCCCCGCCATTTCCAGAATAGCGGCCACCGTCTGCGCGTTATGGGTCGCGAATTGCGGATAGATGCGATCGGTCATGCCCAGAAGCTTTGAGGCACAGCACAGATAGGACACATCGGTAGCCGCCTTGCGGGTGAAGACCGGAAAGCCGTCCAGCCCCTCGACCTGGGCGCGCTTGATCTCGGTGTCCCAGTAGGCGCCCTTGACCAGACGTACCATGATGCGACGATCCAGATCTTCGGCCAGCGCATGCAGCCAGTCGATCACGGGGGCCGCGCGCTTGCCATAGGCCTGCACCACCACGCCGAACCCGTCCCAGCCGGCCAGATCGGGATGGCGCAGCACCGCTTCGATCACGTCCAGCGACAGATCAAGGCGATCCGCCTCTTCGGCGTCGATGTTCAGCCCCATACCGGCCTTGCGCGCCGCCAGCGCCAGTTCCAGCGTGGCGGGCACCAGTTCGGCCATGACGCGGTCATGCTGCCCCACCTCGTAGCGGGGATGCAGCGCGCTGAGCTTGATCGAGATGCCGGGATTGGCGCGGATGTCTGTATTCGTGCATTCCCCCGCCAGCCGGGCAATCGCCTGCGCATAGGCCGCATGGTATTTCTGCGCATCCCGCGCGGTCAGCGCCGCCTCGCCCAGCATGTCATAGGAAAAGGTATAGCCCTGCACGGCCCGCGCCCCGCCACGCTTGATCGCCTCGCCGATATCGCGGCCCAGCACGAACTGATGCCCCAGTTCCTTCATCGCGCGGCTGACGGCCGAACGGATCACCGGCTCGCCCAGCCGCTTGACCGCGCCATGCAGCACCGTGGCGACACCGGGCGCATGATCTTCCTTGAGAACCTTGCCCGTCAGCATCAAGGCCCATGTCGAGGCATTCACGAGGCTGGAGGACGAGCGCCCCAGATGCGCGCCCCATTCGGAGGGTGCGATCTTGTCCTCGATCAGGTCGTCGATGGTCTCGCGGTCCGGCACGCGCAACAGCGCCTCTGCCAGACACATCAGGGCGATGCCCTCATTGGTGGAGAGGCCGTATTCGGACAGGAACACCTCCATCAGGCCGGGGCGACCGGCGCCGCGAATGGCCTTGACCAGCCCGACCGCGCGATGCCCGGCAGCCGCACGGATCGCGGCATCGGGGGCCATCTTGTCGCGCAGATCTGCCAGCACGGCATCCTCGGCTACATGGTGGGTGGCGCGGATGGTGTCGCGCAGAGCGGCAAGGCGGGACATGGCAGACCTCATGAGAGATTCCCAGGATTGGGCACGTTCAAAGGATAGCAGATGCTTGACAGCCAATTTTCCCGTTGATCAAAGACAGACAAGCCGTTTGATTTTCATTTTTATCGTCCTGAAGGAAAAAGCATGCCAGATGAGCAGAAAGCAGACACGCTTGACCGGATTGACCGGAAGATCCTGCGCGAACTGGGCACGGACGGGCGGATCGCCATCACCGATCTGGCCAAGAAGGTCGGGTTGTCGAAAAGCCCCTGCCAGGTGCGGATGAAACGATTGCAGGATCAGGGCTATATCCAGGGCTTCCGCGCCGTGCTGAACCCCGGCAAGCTGGGGCTGGATCATGTCGCCTTTGCCGAAGTGCGGCTGACCGATACGACCGAAAAGGCCCTTGCGGCCTTCAACCGCGCGGTCATGGACGTGCCCGAGATCGAACAGTGCCACATGATCGCGGGATCCTTCGACTACCTGCTCAAGGTGCGCAGCAGCGACATTCAGGCCTATCGCCAGATTCTGGGCGAGGTGATCTCGGCGCTGCCCTATGTCGGCTCGACCTCGACGCATGTGTCGATGCAGGCCGTCAAGGACAGCGCGTTCTGAGCGCGGTTCAGGTCAGGGCCCCTGCGGCGCGCAGGCGCGCGATCTCCGCATCGGCATAGCCCAGTTCGGACAGGATGCCGTCGGTGTCCTGTCCGGCGGCACCGGGACTGGTCGGGGTGTCTGCGGGCGTGCGATCGAACCGGGGCGCGGGTGCTGCCTGCAGCACATCGCCGACCCGCAGAAAAGTGCCGCGCGCGGCATTGTGGGGATGATGCTCGACCTCATCCCAATCCAGAACAGGGGCGACGCAGGCATCCGATCCCGCAAAGATCGCCATCCATTCGTCGCGCGTCTTGCTGGCAAAGACGCGGGCGTAGGCCGCGCGCCGGTCGGGCCATGTCGCGGGATCGTTCTGATCGGCCCGGTGTTCGGGCGGCAGGCCCGCCAGATCGACCAGCTGCGCAAAGAACTGCGGCTCCAGCGGACCCACGGCCAGCGCGCGCCCGTCGCGGGTGGCATAGCAGCGATAGAACGGGGCGCCGCCGTCCAGCAGGTTCGCCTCTCGCCCCTGCCCCCAATGGCCCCGTGCCAGCCATTGATGGATCAGCCCCATCATGGCGGGCACGCCATCGACCATGGCGGCATCGACGACCTGCCCCCGGCCCGAGCGTTCGCGCTCGTAAAGTGCGGCCAGCACGCCAAAGACCAGGAACATCGCGCCGCCGCCGTAATCCGCCACCAGGTTCAAGGGCGGGATCGGCGGGCCATCCGCCCGACCGATCGCCCCCAGCGCGCCGGACAGGGCAAGGTAATTGATGTCGTGACCCGCAGTCATCGACAGCGGCCCCTCCTGCCCCCAGCCGGTCATCCGCCCGATGATCAGCCCGGGGTTCAGCGCGTGACAGTCCTGCGGGCCAAGGCCCAGCTTTTCCATCACGCCGGGCCGGAACCCTTCGATCAGGATGTCGGCGCGCGCGATCAGGCGGCGCGCCGCTTCAAGCCCGTCTGCCGATTTCAGGTTCAAGGCCACGGACCGCTTGCCACGGCGGTTCACATCCGTCGGATCGGCGGGGGCCGCGGCGCGATCGATCACCACGACCTGTGCCCCCAGATCGGCCAGAAGCTGCCCCGCCAGCGGACAGGGACCAAGGCCCGCCATCTCGACCAGTCTCAATCCTGCAAGCGGTCCCGCCATGATCCTGTCCTCCATCCTCGCCCGTGCAGGTTTGCCCGTGCAGATTTTCCCGGCGCAGGTTTGCAGGTTGCACCGGGAGTGACAAGCCGTGACAGGGCTGCGCGGCGCCGCGTCATGCCCTTTCGGGACCCGGACTCCATAGCCCCGCAACGCCCCCAAAAAACCCGGAAAACACCTTGTTCCCGCCCTTCACCTCCTACACCTTCTGTGATTGTGTTAGTGTTGCACCAATCGGTTTGCTGCGCCGCCCGTATCGCTCCATCGCTGTAGACAGGGCCGACCTCTTGCCGCTATGGGTGCGGTGCACAAGATGACGGGGCGCACTTTTGCTCCGGGCTGATATCCAAGGATACGGCAGGATGTAACGATTGATCCTTTGTTGCCGGCCCGTTCGCAGGGGCCGGTCAGTTTGAAAGACCTCCGGCCGCGGATGGCAGAGGGCCATTGCGGTGCGGTCAGACAGGACAAGGCCAGGGACAGGCATCCCGGCAGCCGCAGACGTCTGATCGGATCCGGGAATGAGGAACAGGCGTGAAGCAGGAAACTTTCGTGATCTCGTTTCTGAGCGAACTGGTGCGCACACCCGCATCAGAGCTTGATGCTGCCATCACGAAAGTGCTGGGGCGTATCGGCGCGCTGTGCGAGGCCGACCGCGCCTATGTCTTCCTGTTCCGGTCCGATGACATCATGGACAACACGCATGAATGGGTCGCCGAAGGCGTGGCGCCCATGCAGGAATTTCTTCAGAATCTGCCGACGTCCATTCTGGAGTCGAAGCGCGATGATCTGGATAGTGACAAGGTCGTCCATATCCCGGTGGTCAGCGCCCTGCCCGACACAGACCCCGGCAAGGACACCCTTGTCATGCAGGACATCCAGTCCATGCTGATGGTTCCGATCCATGACGAAGGCCGGCTTGTGGGCTTTGCAGGCCTCGACCGCACACGGCGGGAAGCGCCGTTCGAGGAGGTGCAGATCCAGTTGCTGCGCGCCGTGGGCGATGTGATCCAGTCCTCGCTCATGCGTCGCCAATCGTTCATCGACCTCGAACAGACCAAGAAGACGCTCGAACAGACACTGGCCGCCCTGCCCGACCTGCTGCTTGAAGTCGACATGGACGGCGTCTACCGCGCCACGCGCCACAACCGCGCGACAGGCTGGTTCACAGAGCCGCAGACAATGGTCGGCAAGACGCTGGAAGAGGTCCTGCGCCCCGAGATCGCCGCCGAACATCGCCGGATGATGGCGCAAGTCACCGGCGACAAGACCATCACCGGCGTCGAACAACAGCTTGAGCTGGGCAATCCCGATACCTGGGTAGAGGTTTCGGTGTCGTGCCGTGAAGGGGCGAGCCCGGACGATCAGGGCGGATATCTGTTCCTGATCCGCGACATCCGCGAGCGCAAGGCGCGCGAGGCCGAACTGGTCGTGGCACAGGCACAGCTTGATGCGACCTCGGCCGAACGGGACGCCGCCGCCTCGCGGTTGAACGATATTTCCTGGATCAGCGATGACTGGCTGTGGGAACAGGATCAGGATGGCCGCTTTACCTATGTCTCGCAGAACATCGCCCGCTTTGGCGTGACGCCCGAGCAGTTGATCGGACTGCCGCGCAAGGATGGTCTGGATCTTCTGGGGGTGCACCCTCAGGATCCCGGCCTCTTGCAGATCAACGCGAAGATCGACGCGCGCGAGCCGTTCCGCGATCTGGTCTACAAAGTGTTCCGGCATGATGAAAATCCGGCCTATTTCCGGCTCAGCGCCTCGCCGGTCTTTGCCAAGGATGGCAGTTTCACCGGGTATCGCGGGGTCGGTTCGGATGTGACCGAGCTGCGCCTGCGCGAGGAAGTAGCCAACGAGACCGCAGGCAAGTTCGAGGCGATCATGGCTGCCATGCCGGATCTGCTTGTCGAACTGGACGAACAGGGTTGCTACACGGGCTTTGTCGCGGGGCCGCACAACCTGCGTGTGCCGACCGAAGGCTCGCTTGAGGGCCGCAAGGTCGAAGAGGTGCTGCCGCCGCATGCGGCAAGGGTCGCGCGCGATGTTCTGGAGCGGGTGCTGCAGACCGGCCGGATCGAGGGCGTGCGCTATCCGCTGGACATCGGGGGCGCGCGTCGCGTGTTCGAGGTGTCGGCCGCGCGCAAGGAGTCATTGTTGCCCGAAGGCCGACCCACCGCGATCCTGCTGATCCGTGACGTGACCAATGACACCGCGCAGCGCGAAGAACTGATGAAGATGGGCAAGATCGTCGAGGCGATGACCAACTTTGTCGTCGTGCTGGACCGTGAGCGCAAGGTCGTCTGGTTCAACCGGGCCTTTGCGGAAAAAGGCGGCTGGTCACTGGACGAGGTGCGCGGCAAGCGTTTCAGGGACATCGTGCGTTGCCCGGAAAGCGATCCTGACACGGCGGAAGCCCTTGAAGACGCGCTGAACGACAACCGGCCCTTCCGTGGCGAGACGGTCAATCAGGACCGCCATGGCAACCGCTATGTGATCGATTTCAACGTGCAGCCGCTGTTCGGCATCGACGGCGAGTTGCAGGGCTATGTCACGGTCGAAACGGACATCACCGAACACAAGCGCCAGCGCGTCGAGGTTGCGCGCCTTGCGGCCGAGGCGAACGCCATGCGCCAGCGGCTGGAAAACGCGCTGAACGCCCTGCCCGACAGCGTGATCATCTTCGATTCCGAAGACCGTCTTGTCATCGCCAACGACGCCTATCGGGAGATGTTCAGCCCGATGGTTCCGGTTCTGGTCGAAGCGGCAAAGCTGGAAGATATCCTGCGCGACGGGTTGATGAAAGGCACATTGCCGGGGGGCGGCCCGGACGCCGATATCGAAGAGGCTCTTGCCGAGCGGATGCGGCTCTATGCGCAGCCGAAGTTCGCGGACGAGGTCGAACTGCCGAACGGGCGCTGGGTCAGACGGATCAACGTGCGCACGTCGGACGGGGGCTGCATCACCGTCGCCATCGACATCACCGACCGGCGCAACAAGATCAAGGCGCTGGACGCGGCCAATGTCGAACTGACCAACGCGCTGGCGGAACGCGACATTGTCGAAAAGCAGTTGACCAAGGTGATGGAAGGCGCCGCAATCGGGACCTGGGAATGGAACGCCAGCCTGCACAGGCTGTCCGTGGCCGGCCAATGGCGCCAGATCCTTGGCTATGACGAAGAGGACATGCCGCCGCTGGACCTGTGGAGTTTCCGCAAGATGGTGCACCCGGATGACCTCAAGGTGTTCGACACCATCAGCAAGGTGCATGACGACAACGCCACCGCGCTGTCGGAAAGCGAATTCCGCATGTTGCACAAGGATGGCCACTGGGTCTGGGTGCTGTCGCGCAGCCAGATCACGCAATTCGCGGACGATGGCAGCCCCGAGATCATCGGCGGCGTTCACCTGAACATCTCGGACCGCAAGAAGCTGGAGCAGGACCTCGAAGCCGGCAAGACTTTCCTTGAACAGGTGATGGATGCCAGTATCGCCGCGATCGTGGTGATGAACGGCGAAGGCCACATCATCTATGCCAACTCCGAGGCGGAACGCATCCTGCGTCTGACGCGGGAAGAAATCACCAGCCTTGCCTATAACGCGCCGGACTGGAGTTCGACCCGCCTTGATGGCTCGCCCATCCCGGATGAGGAATTGCCCTTCTCGCTGGCCGTCGCGCAGGAAACGGCGGTGCGTGATGTCCGCTTTGCAATCGAGTGGCGTGACGGAACCCGGCGCTGCCTGTCGGTGAATGCGGTCGCCATCCGTGACGAGAATGACGAATTGCGCGTCGTCACCTCGTTCAACGATGTGACCGAGGAACTTGCCGCCACCTCGCGGCTTGAACAGGCGCGCGCGCAGGCGGAAGGGGCAAGCCGCTCCAAATCCATGTTCCTTGCCAACATGAGCCACGAGATCCGCACCCCCCTGAACGGTGTTCTGGGCATGGCGGAAGTGCTGGAAGGCATGCTGACCGAAGAGCGTCAGCGCCGGATGATCGGTACGATCCGCAATTCGGGCGAGACGCTGCTGAGCATTCTCAACGACATTCTGGACATGTCGAAGATCGAAGCCGGCAAGATGGAGCTTGAGCAGGTTCTCTTCGTCGTCGATGACGTGGCGCAGTCGGTGCAGGCCCTCAATGCGATCCGGGCCGAGGAAAAGGGGCTGGAATTCCGCGTCCACACGAATAGCGGCTGTGCCCTGCCCCTGCTGGGCGATCCGCATCGGATCAGCCAGATCCTGAACAACCTGCTGCACAATGCGATCAAGTTCACGGAGAACGGCAGGGTCACGCTGACCATGCAATATCATGCGGACAGTCCGCTTGAGATCGTGGTGACCGATACCGGCATCGGCATGACGCAGGCGCAGGTGTCGCGCATGCTGGAAAGCTTCGAACAGGCTGATGGCAGCATCACGCGGCGCTTTGGCGGCACGGGCCTTGGCATGTCCATCGTCAAGCAGCTGGTGGGGCTGATGAAGGGCGATATCTCGGTCGAGAGCGAACCCGGCAGGGGAACGTCGATCCGGGTCACGCTTCCCCTGAAAGCGGCCGAGCCGCTGGCCCTGCTGCAGGAAGCCGCCAACGCAGCCGCGCAGGAGCATCAGGTCAACCTTGGGCACATGCGCGTGCTGGTCGCAGATGACAGCCCGACAAACCGCCTGGTGATCGAGGAAATGCTGTCCGACAGCGGGATCAGCATCGAGATGGTGGAAAACGGCCGCGAGGCGGTGGACATCTGGACCGCCAGCATGGAGCGCGGGCAGGCCTATGACATCGTGCTGATGGATATCTCGATGCCGGTGCTGGATGGCGTCAGCGCGGTCGCCGAAATTCGCGCCCAAGAAGACATGCACGGCATCACCCCGGTTCCGATCATCGCGGTGACGGCCAATGCCATGCCGCATCAGGTCGCCGATTACCTGATCGCCGGTTTCGACACGCATCTTGCCAAGCCATTCAAGCGGACAGAGTTGCTGCATGCCATCGCGACCCTGACCACAGGTTGAAAAGTATTTTACGACTCGCGCCCTTTGGGGTTATCTTTGCCACAGGCGCAAGAAACGGGGCAGAGTAGCCCCATCAATTTCTTTTTTTTGCCCGATAAAGTTGGTTTACTATCGAAAGTGAGCGGAAAATTCACGCCGCCCCTGTCATGAGGCGGGTACCAACGGTGAGTGACGATAGTCCTGTGATGAAATTCAGAATTCTTTTGGCAGAAGATGACGAGGTGACACAGCAGATCGTAAGATCCCTGCTGAGCGACTTCGTTGAAATCGAGCTGACGGTCGTGGACAACGGGCGTCAGGCGCTGGAGGTTGCCCTGATGCAGGATTTCGACCTCATGATCTTCGACCAGAACATGCCTTTCATCAACGGTGACAAGGTCATCAGGCATCTGCGGGCCGGAAACTCGGCAAATCGCGACACAAAGGTGATCAGATTCACCGCCGAGGCCGAAACCCTGAAGCAACCTGCCCCTGGCAGCAACGCCGATGTCATCATGCCGAAACCGATCCGCGGCGCCGAGTTCATCTCGGTGATCAGCGGCATCATGG
>JBFHIW010000059.1:0-20545 GCA_041596235.1 Paracoccaceae bacterium | reverse complement strand
TCGCCGCAGTGCTGGAGCCCGGAACCGAGGCGCTGTCCGAGGTCGAGGCCTATGCCCGTCTTGTCGAGGCGGATTTCGCGCCACCGCTGACGGGGGTTGCGGCGATCAAGGATGCGCTGATCGCAGCCAAGGATGGTGATGCTGTCGCAGGCATTCCCGTTGCCAGCCTGACCACGGATGCCGCGCGTGAGGCGGCTTATGAAGCCCTGGCTGCGACCGGAGCCGTGCCGCCGCTGGTGACGCTGGATGATCAGGCGGCGGCGCTGGCGGCGCATCGGTTTGTCCTGCTCTATGCCGAACCCGATCCCACGATCACCGCCGCTGCCGCAGACACGCTGGAGGCTATCCAGTTCAAGGTCGGGCTCAATCAGGCGGCTGATCTGGCGCTGGACGGTCTTTCGCTTGCCTCGATCTATTTCCTCGCCGCCATCGGCCTTGCCATCACCTTCGGCGTGATGGGCGTGATCAACATGGCGCATGGCGAATTCATCATGATGGGCGCCTATACCGGCTATGTGGTGCAGCTGTTCATCCCGGATTATACGCTGTCGCTGCTGTTGGCGCTGCCGCTGGCCTTCGCCGTCACCTTTGCCGCAGGCGTCGCGATGGAGCGGCTGGTGATCCGCTGGCTTTATCACCGTCCTTTGGAAACACTGCTGGCGACATTCGGCATTTCCATCGCGCTGCAGCAGCTGGCCAAGAACATCTTCGGCACGCAGGCACGGCCGCTCACCTCGCCCGACTGGCTCAGCGGGACGCTGACCTTCAACGAGGTTGTCTCGATCAGCATGATCCGCGTGGCGATCTTCGTGCTGGCGCTGATGTTCCTCGGGCTGCTGATCTACATCCTGAAACGTACGCGTCTGGGGCTGGAAGTGCGCGCCGTGACCCAAAACCCCGGCATGGCTGCCTCGATGGGGATCAACCCCGACCGGATCAACATGCTGACCTTCGGGCTTGGGTCCGGCATCGCGGGGATCGCGGGGGTGGCCATTGGGCTTTACGCCAAGGTCACATCGGAAATGGGCGCAGATTACATCGTGCAAAGCTTCATGACCGTGGTCGTGGGCGGTGTCGGCAATGTCTGGGGCACGCTGGCCGGGGCCACGTTGATCGGCTTCCTGCAGAAGGGGATCGAGTTCCTGAACCCCAGCAACACGCTGGCCGCGCAGACCTACATGATCCTGTTCATCATCCTGTTCATCCAGTTCCGGCCGAAGGGTATCATCGCCCTCAAGGGCCGCGCGGCGGGGGATTGACGCCATGAGCCGTTCATTCATTGCACGCAATCCTTCGGTCCTCTGGTTCCTCTTGGCGCTGTCGGTCTTCACCGTCGCGGTCACGCTGATGTCCGAGGTGACAGGGGTGGGGCTGATCTCGACCTCATTCGTCAAGACATTGGGCAAGACCCTGTGCCTTTGCCTGATCGCCATCGCGATGGATGTGGTCTGGGGCTATTGTGGGATCCTGTCGCTTGGGCATTTCGCCTTCTTCGGCCTTGGCGGTTATGCCATCGGCATGTGGCTGATGTATGCCCGGACCGAGTTGATCGTGTTGGAATCGCTGGCCAATGCGCCGCTGCCGCCCACCGGCAAGGAGGTGACGGATGCCATCGCCTCCCAGATTTTCGGCGTTGTGGGGGCCTCTGAATTCCCGCTGATCTGGGCGTTTTCGCATTCTCTGGTGCTGCAGCTTCTGATGGTCGTGCTGGTGCCCGGCCTGCTTGCGCTGGTCTTTGGCTGGCTGGCGTTCCGCAGCCGGGTGACGGGGGTGTATCTGTCGATCCTGACGCAGGCGATGACACTGGCACTGTCGCTTTACCTGTTCCAGAACGACAGCGGCTTGCGTGGCAACAACGGGCTGTCTGGGTTGCAGAACATCCCCGGCCTTGATGCGGTGCCGCAATCGGTGATCTCGATCGCATTCTTCTGGGCGTCGGCCCTGGCCTTGGGTCTGGGATATGTGCTGTTCGCCTGGATCGTGTCGGGCAAGATGGGCAGCGTGATCCGCGCCATCCGCGACAACGAAAGCCGCGTGCGGTTCCTGGGCTATCATGTGGAAAGCTACAAGCTGTTCGTCTTCACGGTCACTGCCATCGTCGCGGCCATTGCGGGGGCGCTTTACTATCCTCAGGCGGGCATCATCAACCCGGCGGAAATCGCGCCCATCGCCTCGATCTACCTGGCGGTCTGGGTCGCCATCGGCGGGCGCGGGCGGCTGTATGGCGCGGTGATCGGCGCGGCCTTCGTGTCATTGCTGTCATCGTGGTTTACGGGCGGATCGGCCCCGGCGGTGAACCTTGGCTTCTACACGATCAACTGGACCGATTGGTGGCTGGTGCTGCTGGGCCTGTCCTTTGTCGCGGTCACGCTGTTCTTTCCCAAGGGGATCGGCGGGCTGTTCGACCTGATCGTGTTGAAACCCGTGGCGGACCGGCAGGGGGATTACGGCCCCGACAAGGGTGCCTGGCGCCGCGAGGAGGGCGAGCCATGAGCACGCTTCTGGAAGTGTCCGGCGTCAGCGTCACGTTCGACGGGTTCCGCGCCATCAACAACCTGTCGATCAGCATCGGTCAGGCCGAATTGCGCGCGGTGATCGGGCCGAACGGTGCGGGCAAGACCACCTTCATGGACATCATCACCGGCAAAACCAAACCGGATGAAGGCCGGGTGATCTGGGGGCCGCGCAGCATATCCCTGCTGGATCTGTCCGAAAGCCAGATCGCGCGGCAGGGGATCGGGCGCAAGTTCCAGAAACCCACCGTGTTCGAGGCGCAGACCGTGCGCGAGAATCTGGCCATGGCGCTCAAGAACCCGCGCGGGCCCTTCGACGTGCTGTTCTACCGTAAAAGCCGGGCGACCGCCGCGCGGATCGACGAAATCGCCGAAGAGATCGGCCTGACCGAAGACTTGCCGCGCCGCGCCGGAGAATTGAGCCATGGGCAGAAGCAATGGCTGGAGATCGGGATGCTGCTGGCGCAGGATCCACAGTTGCTTCTGGTGGATGAACCCGCTGCAGGCATGACACCTGCGGAACGCGAACATACCACGGCGCTTCTGGTGCGCGCGGCACAGACCCGCGCGGTCGTGGTGGTCGAGCATGACATGGAATTCGTGCGCCGCCTGAACTGCAAGGTCACGGTGCTGCATGAAGGATCGGTTCTGGCCGAAGGCAGCCTTGACCATGTGACGAAAAATCAGGACGTCATCGACGTCTATCTGGGGCGCTGAGATGCTGGAGATTGCCGATCTGACCCTGAAATACGGGCAAAGCCAGATCCTGAACGGGATTTCGATGACTGCGAAACCGGGGCAGGTGACGGCCGTCATGGGCACCAATGGCGTGGGCAAGACCAGCCTGCTGAAGGCCATTGCCGGGCGTCATCCCTATGCGGCGGGCACGATCACGCTGGATGGCAAGCCGCTGGATCATCCGACCGCGTTTCAGGCGGCGCGGGCGGGCATCGCCTATGTGCCGCAGGGGCGCGAGGTCTTTCCGCTGCTGAGTGTGACCGAAAACCTGACGACGGGCTTTGCCTGCCTGCCGCGCGGCGACAAGGCCATCCCGCCCCGCATCTACGAGCTGTTTCCCGTGCTGGCCGAGATGAAGGACCGCCGCGGCGGGGATCTGTCCGGCGGGCAGCAGCAGCAGCTTGCCATCGCGCGGGCGCTGATCACCAAGCCGCGTGTGTTGTTGCTGGACGAGCCGACCGAAGGCATTCAGCCCAATATCATCAAGCAGATCGGACGGGTGATCGAAGCCCTGCGCGACGAGGGCGAGATCGCCATCGTTCTGGTCGAGCAGTATTTCGATTTCGCCTATGCGCTGGCCGATGAATTCGTGGCGCTGAACCGTGGGTCCGTGGTGCTGCGTGATCCCAAGGTACGTGTCGATCGCGCGACATTGCTGTCTCGCGTGTCGATCTGAGGCGGACCGGACCCAAGGGGCACCGCAGGTGCCGCCGCCCCTGTCCTTGACGGCTTTGTCATGTATACGCGTCGGCGAGGCCAAAGCCGCATCGAACCACGTTGCAGTCTGACTGGTCCGGAAGAATGGAAGCTGATGGCGATCGAAATCGATGTGAACATGCACTATGCGCTGGGCGATGATCCGATGGTCCTGCTGACGATCGAGGCGGCCCGCATGGCCGGGCAGACGATTCTGCAGGATCAGCTGGATATCGCAGGGGCAACCCTGACCCGCATAGATGGCGAAGGCGGCGTGGGGCAGCGCGTCTGGGCAAGGGTCGATGGCGACTGTCTGAACCTGCAATACCGTGCCAGCGTCGAGGTGGCCCCTGTGCATCGCCGGATCGAAACCCTTGCCGCCGATCTGCTGCCGCGTTTGCCGGGTCATGTTCTGGCCAGCCTCAGACCGTCGCGGTTCTGCCAGTCCGATCTGTTTCGGGATCTTGCCGTGCAGAACTTCGGTGATCTGGCAGGCGGGGAGAAGATCCTTGCGATCCGGGATTGGGTCAGTGCTGCGCTGCGTTATGTGCCGGGAAGCTCAAGCGCGGATACCTCTGCCGTGGATACATTCGCCAGTGGTGAAGGTGTGTGCCGCGACTATGCCCATCTGGTCTGCGCCTTGGCGCGGGCGTCGAATATTCCGGCGCGGTATGTCTCGGTCTACGGGGTGGGGGTCAATCCGCCCGACTTTCACGCCGTGGCGCAAGTCTGGCTTGAGGGCGGCTGGCACATGGTTGATGCGACCGGCATGTCATCGGGCGCGGATCTGGTGGTGATCGCGGCAGGCCGCGATGCATCGGACATTGCCTTCATGGAAACGCAATCCATGGCAGAGCTGATCAGCCAGTCGGTCAGCGTGCAGATACGCTGAAACGCCCGGACAAGACCGTCAGCACCGGCGTGTGACGGCACCCCCTCCCCCTCGGACGGGCCTTGTGTTAGGCCTGCCTGCGAATAACGGAAAACGGAGCTGCGGATGACCTTTACCCTTGCCACATGGAACATCAATTCGGTCCGGCTGCGCGAGGGGCTTGTGTGCAAGCTTCTGTCCGAGGAAGCCCCCGATGTGCTGTGCCTGCAGGAATGCAAAAGCCCGGTGGACAAGATCCCGCTGGAGGGGTTCCACGCGCTTGGCTATCACCACATGGTCGCGCGCGGGCAGAAGGGTTATAACGGCGTGGCGATCCTGTCGAAGCTGCCGCTCGAGGATATGGGCGAGATGGATTTCGCCAGCCTTGGCCATGCGCGCCATGTGGCGGCGCGGTTGCCCAATGGGGTTGTGATCCACAATTGCTATGTTCCCGCAGGCGGCGATGTGCCGGATCGCACGGTAAACGACAAGTTCGGCCAGAAGCTGGATTACCTGACCGAGATGCGCGACTGGTTCCATGGCGACCGCCCCGAACGGTCGATCCTTGTGGGCGATCTGAATATCGCCCCGCGCGAAGATGACGTCTGGAACCACAAGCAATTGCTGAAGATCGTCAGCCACACTCCGATCGAAGTGGATCACCTGGGCCAGGTGCAGGACTCGGGTGCATGGGTCGATGTGACCCGCGCCGATATACCCGAGGGGCAGCTTTACAGCTGGTGGTCCTATCGCGCGGCCGATTGGGACGCTGCCGACAAGGGGCGCCGGCTGGATCATGTCTGGGCCACCAAGGACATCGCGCAGGCGGGGCATTCCAGCCGCGTGTTGCGCGCGGCGCGCGGATGGGAGCAGCCCAGCGATCACGCGCCTGTCTTTGCGAGCTTTGACCTTTGATTTCACGAATATGTCACCCCATATAGGATGATGAACGCACCCCAGGCGGGTGCAACGCAGATTTGCAGACAAGGATGATGGAAGATGCTGGAACTGGGACAAAAGCAGCCCGCCGCCGACAAGGCAGTGATCATGGATGTTTCCGAGGCTGATTTCATGGCCGAGGTTGTCGATGCCTCGATGACCGTACCGGTGCTCGTGGATTTCTGGGCGCCCTGGTGCGGTCCTTGCAAGACGCTCGGGCCCCAGCTTGAGGCCGCTGTCGAAGCGGCCAAGGGCGCGGTGAAGATGGTCAAGGTCAACGTGGACCAGAACCAGCGCATCGCGGCGCAGTTGCGGGTGCAGTCGATCCCCACAGTCTATGCCTTCTGGCAGGGTCAGCCGGTCGATGCCTTCCAAGGGGCTGTAGCTGCCTCAGAGGTTCAGGCCTTCGTCAAGCGGCTGGCCGAACTGGCTGGCGACGGTGGTTTGGCCGAAGCGATCGAGGCCGCCGAGGCGATGCTGGCCGAGGGGGCGGTCGATGATGCGGCGCAAACCTTTGCTGCCATCCTCGAGGAAGATCCCGCCAATGTCGCGGCCTATGCCGGGCTTGTGCAATGCCACATCGCAAAGGGCGATCTGGACGAGGCCGAGGCCGTCCTGAACGGCGCACCCGCCGAGATCGCCAAGGCCGCGCCTCTGGAAGCGGCCCATGCCCAGCTTGAGCTGGCGCGGCAGGCGGCCGGGGCCGGTCCGGTCGCCGAATTGCAGGCGGCGGTCGATGCGAACCCGGATGACCTTCAGGCGCGTTTCGACCTCGCACTTGCGCTGCAGGCGTCCAACCGGATGGCCGAGGCTGTCGATATGCTGCTGGAAATCTTCCGCCGGGATCGGGAATGGAATGACGGCACCGCCAAGCAACAGCTTTTCACCATTTTCGAAGCGCTCAAACCCAATGATCCCGTCGTTCTGAACGGTCGGCGCAAGCTGTCGTCGATGATATTTGCCTGATGGGCTTGATGAGCTAGGTCGCAGGGTATGGGCAAAACATTTGACATGCCGGACATGATTGCGGTGTTTCCGCTGCCCGGGGCGCTTTTGCTGCCCCGGTCGCGGTTGCCTCTGCACATATTCGAGCCGCGCTACCTCGCCATGCTGGAGGATGCGCTGAAAACACCGGAACGCCTGATCGGCATGGTGCAACCGAACGCCGTCCCCGGACGCGAGGGAAGCGGGTTGCACCAGATCGGTTGCGCGGGCCGGGTCACGCAATTCTCGGAAACCGAGGATGGGCGCTACCTGATCACGCTGTCGGGCATGTCCCGTTTCCGCGTGGTGCGGGAAGTGACGGGTTTCACCCCCTATCGCCGGTGCGAGGTGTCATGGACCGGGTTCGAACGGGACCTGGGCCGGGACGAGACCGATAACGGCTTTGACCGCGAATCCTTCATGAACCTGCTGTCGCGCTACTTCACCGCGCGTGAATTGCAGACCGATTGGGAAAGCCTGCAGGATGCGGATGACGAGTTGCTGATCAACTCGTTGTCGATGCTGCTGGACTTCGATCCCGAAGACAAGCAGGCGCTGCTTGAGGCGCCGTGCCTGTCCACGCGGCGCGAAACGCTTGTTACCCTGATCGAATATTCCCTGCGCGGTGGCAACACCGAGGAGATCATGCAGTGACGGACGGACCGCTTTTCGACCGCCGTATGCTGGAGGCGCTGGTCTGCCCGCGCACCGGGGCGCGTCTGGACTATGATGCCGAGCGTCAGGAACTGATCAGCAAACGCGCCGGATTGGCCTATCCGATCCGCAACGGCATTCCGGTGATGCTGATTGATGAGGCCCGCAAGCTGGACTGAGGCCCGCAAGACCCAAGATATAACAAAACCGCCGCCCGGCATCCCGGACGGCGGTTTTTTTATTGTTTTGCCAGTGGCTTATTCAGCCGCCCAGCCTGCGACCGACTTAACCTCGAGGAAATCCTCGATGCCCCATACACCGCCTTCGCGACCGTTGCCGGATTGCTTCATGCCACCGAAGGGCGCACCTGCGCCGCGCGACTGGCCGTTGATCTCGACCATGCCCGAGCGCAGTTGCAGCGCGATCCGGTTGGATTTGTCGCTATCCTGCGTCTGGATGTAGTTGGTCAGGCCGTAGACCGTGTCATTGGCGATGCGGATCGCCTCTTCCTCGGTCTCGAAGGGGATGATCGACAGCACCGGGCCGAAGATTTCCTCGCGCGCGATGGTCATCTCGTTGGTCACATCGGCAAAGACCGTCGGCTTGACGAAGAAACCGCGGTTCTGGCCGTCGGGGCGGCCTGTTCCACCCGCCACAAGGCGTGCGCCCTCGTCGATGCCCTTCTGGATCAGGCCCTGGATCTTGTTGAACTGCGCCTCGTTCACCACCGGGCCGATGTGGCGACCGGCTTCGTGCGCGTTGCCCACGGTGACGGAATTGGCCACTTCGGCGGCTGTTTCCACGGCCTTTTCATAGACGCCCTTCTGCACCAGCATCCGGCTGGGTGCATTGCAGGACTGGCCCGAGTTGTTCATCATGTGCAGCACGCCGCGCTTGACGGCCTTGTCATCGGCATCGGCGAAGATGATGTTGGCACCCTTGCCGCCCAGTTCCAGATGCACGCGCTTGAGCGTCTCGGCGGCGGCCTTGGAAATGGCGATACCCGCACGGGTCGAGCCGGTGAAGCTGACCATGTCCACATCCTTGTGGCTGGACAGCTGCGAGCCGACACCCACGCCGTCCCCGTTCACAAGGTTGAACACGCCTGCGGGGAAACCGGCCTCGTGCATGATCTCGGCAAAGACGATGGCGTTCAGCGGGCTTTCCTCGGACGGCTTCAGCACCATGGTGCATCCGGCGATGGCGGCCGCCACAACCTTCAGCGTGACCTGGTTCATCGGCCAGTTCCAGGGCGTGATCATCGCGCAGACGCCGATCGGCTCATAGACGATCCGGTCATTTGGAGCGTGATCGCCCAGCGGGCGGCTGAACTTGAACTTCTTGGCGGCGGTGATGAAGTTCGTGGTGTGCCATGTGCCTGCACCCACCTGCGAGGCGCGCGACATGTCGATGGGCGCGCCCATTTCCATGGTCATGGCCTGCGCCAGATCCTCGGTCCGGGACTTGTAGATCTCGAGCATCTTTTCGACCAGCGCGATACGCTTTTCGACGGGGGTATTCATCCATGCCGGGAAGGCGGCCTTGGCCGCAGCGACGGCGGCATCCGTGTCGGCCTTGCCACCCAGCGAGATGATCGCGCAGGGCTCTTCGGTCGAGGGGTCGATGACGTGATGATCGCGCCCCTCGATCGGGTCAACCCATGCACCGTTGATGTAGAACTGACGTTTCTCGATCATGTCGATCTCCTTCGTGATTGCGTCGTGATATGGGGCCTGATCCACTGGATCAAAGGTCAGGTCACTGGATTCGCGACACTCTGTCACTCTGCCCGATTGGCTGCAAGGGAGGGGGTGCAAATCCGCGGGACACTAAATATGTGAATCTTGGAATGCAATTGAGACCATGACAGGAAAGGAAACCCAAATGGGCCTGCGTATCAACGATATCGTACCGAATTTCACGGCGGACACCGATCAGGGAAAGATCACCTTTCATGACTGGATCGGCGACAGCTGGGCCATCCTGTTCAGCCATCCCAAGGATTTCACCCCTGTCTGCACGACCGAATTCGGCGCTGTGGCGCAGCTGGCCGATGAATGGGCCAAGCGTGGCACCAAGGTGATCGGCCTGTCGGTGGACGGTGTTGACGAACATGTGAAATGGAAAGCGGACATCGAAGGGTTCTCGGGCGCCAAGGCCGGGTTCCCGATCATCGCGGACAAGGGGCTGGCCGTGTCCAAGGCCTTCGACATGCTGCCCGCCGAGGCCTATCTGCCTGACGGGCGCACCGCGGCGGATTCCGCCAGCGTGCGGTCGGTCTTCATCATCAGCCCCGACAAGAAAGTACAGCTGATCATGACCTATCCGATGTCGGTGGGTCGGAATTTCGCCGAGGTGCTGCGCGCGCTGGACGCGCTGCAGGCCAGCTTTGGCGTGCCGGTGGCGATGCCGGCCAACTGGGTGCCGGGGCAGGATGTGATCGTCGCGCTCAGCCTCAATGATGATCAGGCGCGGGCGCGCTTTGGCGAGATCGATGTGAAACTGCCCTATCTGCGGACCACCAAGCTCTGATCGATCCCGCGCAAGACGGATGCAAGATAGCCCTGCGGAAAGGTTCCGCAGGGTTTTTTCATTCCTTTGTCACCGTGGTGATGGACAAAGACCTGGCAGGGGATTAGGCGGCGCGCCGGGGGATGCGCGCGCGACGTCGGACTGATAAGCTCAGGGCACGCATTTGACAGGATCACCATATGCCGGAGAGAAAAGGCGCCATGGGCAAGACCACGTCCGGCAAGGTCAAGCTGCCGCCGATGCTGATCGGTTGGCGCGAGCGTATCGCCCTGCCGGAACTGGGGATCGACCTGATGCAGGCCAAGATCGACACGGGCGCGCGCACATCGGCGCTGCATGCCACAAGGGCAGTGCGGTTCCAGCGTGATGGCGCGGATTGGGTGCGGTTCCACATTCCGCATGCCAGTGGTCTGGCCGCGCGGGACTGCGAAGCGCCCCTTGTCGACCGGCGCGAGATCAAGAATACCTCGGGTCTTGGCGAAGATCGGCTGGTGATCGAAACCCTGCTACTTCTGGGGGGGCGGCGCTGGCGGATCGAGGTATCGCTGGCCGATCGTTCCGCCATGGCGATGCCGATCATCCTGGGTCGCACCGCGATCCGCAAGCGTGGCATCCTTGTGGATGCCGGCAAATCTTACCTTGCGGGCATGCCCCGCCTGACCGGCGGTCAAGGCAAGCCCTGACAGGCTGGCCCCGCCCTACCACGTTCGTTTTCCGTAAAGGACCCTTCCCATGAAGATCGCCATGATGACGCGCAACCCGGCCCTCTACTCGCACCAGCGCCTGAAAGAGGCGGCAGAGGCGCGTGGGCATGAGCTGGATTTCGTCAATACCCTGCGCTGCAGCATGAACATCGCCTCGCGCAGGCCCGAGATCTATTACGACGGCCAGAAACTGCCGCGCTACGACGCGGTGATCCCGCGCATCGGGGCATCGGTGACGTTCTACGGGCTTGCCGTGCTCAGGCAGTTCGAGATGCAGGGCGTCTATCCCCTGAATGAAAGCGTGGCCATCGGGCGCAGCCGTGACAAGCTGCGGTCGATGCAATTGCTGGCGCGGGACGGGATCGGCTTGCCGGTCACGACATTTGCCCATGATCCCAAGCAGACCGAAGAAGTGGTGAAACTGGCCGGTGGCGCGCCGCTGGTGATCAAGCTGCTGGAAGGCACGCAAGGTATCGGCGTGGTTCTGGCCGATACCGACCGATCCGCAAAATCGGTGATCGAGGCGTTTCGCGGCGCGGGCGTGAACATCCTCGTGCAGGAGTTCATCAAGGAAGCCGGCGGAACCGACATTCGCGCCATCGTCGTTGGAGGCAAGGTGGTCGCTGCCATGCAGCGGACGGGGGCGGAGGGCGAGTTTCGGTCGAACCTGCACCGGGGCGGGTCGGCGAAACCGATCAAGATTTCACCAGAGGAGCGGTCCACGGCCATCCGGGCGGCGAAATCCATGGGGCTGAATGTCTGCGGTGTGGATATGCTCAGATCGAATCACGGACCCGTGGTGATGGAGGTGAACTCCAGCCCCGGTCTGGAAGGCGTGGAAAAGGCCACGGGCAAGGATATCGCGGGCATGATCATCGAATTCATCGAAAAGAACGCCAAGGACGGGCAGACCAGGACCAAGGGCAAGGGATGACAGGCGCGACCGCGTTCGAACTGGGCGGCGTGCTGGTGCCTGCGGGCACCCGGCGCACCATCGACCTGCCGGTGTCCTCGCTGTCGGATCACACGCCGGTGTCGATGGCGGTGCATGTGGTCAACGGGCGCAGGCCGGGGCCGGTGATGTTCGTATCCGCCGCGATCCACGGCGACGAGGTGATCGGGGTCGAGATCGTGCGCCGCCTGCTGCGCGCGCCCAACCTTGACCGGATGGCGGGCACGCTGCTGGCGGTGCCGATCGTGAACACCTTCGGTTTCCTGAACCATTCGCGGTATCTGCCCGACCGGCGCGACCTGAACCGCTGTTTCCCCGGCTCTGCCGAGGGATCGCTGGGCGCGCGTCTGGCGCATATCTTTCTCAGCCAGATTGTCAGCCGTTCGGATTTCGGGATCGACCTGCATTCGGCTGCCGTGCAGCGGTCGAACCTGCCGCAGATCCGCCTGACACCGGGCAATGCGCGGCTTGAGACACTGGCACAGGCCTTTGGCGCGCCCGTCATGCTGCATTCCAAGCTGCGGGACGGGTCGCTGCGGATGGCGGCCGAGGCGGCGGGTGTGGATGTGCTGTTATATGAGGCGGGCGAGGGGCTGCGCTTTGACGAACTGGCCGCGCGGGCCGGGCTGTCGGGGATCCTGCGGGTGATGCAGGGCCTTGGCATGATCGGCCCCAAGGGCGTGCCACGCCTGCGCGCGCGCCCGGTGACCTGTACGCGGTCAAGCTGGTACCGCGCGCCTGCGGGCGGTTTGTTGCGGACCTATCGTGGGATCGGTGATCTGGTCGAACCGGGCATGGTGCTGGGCGCTGTGTCCGACCCGTTCGGGGTGGCCGAGGTCGAGATCGCGGCCCAGTCCAACGGCATCATCGTGGGCCGCAGCAACATGCCGGTGGTGAACGAGGGCGACGCGCTGTTCCACGTGGCCGAAACGCCCCGCGTGGCCCATGCCGAAGCCGCGATGGAAGGGGTCACCGCCCAGATGGAAGCGCCGCCGCTGTTCGACGAGGACGAGATCATCTGATCCGGGCGGAACATCCGCAACGATCAACCGTCGTAAGGCATCCGCGTGGTGTCGTCCAAATCCTCGGGCAGGAATTTCTGAAAGAAGCACGCGTCGTCGAAAAAGTCCTTGTGGTCCTTGCTGCTGGTCAGGCGGCCCGCGGCGGTGACCTTTGTTGCGCGGTCAAATCCGGTGCGCTGATCGACCTCGCAGATGAACTTAAAGTTCGGGTTGCGTGATCTATAGCTTTTCAGGTCCGACGGCGGGACATAGGGGGCCATCGCCATGTCGTCCCGTGGCAGATGTTTTTCGAAGGGCTGAACCGCGATCAGCAGCAGGTTGATGTCCCATGTGATCAGGCAGGTCGCCTCGAACTCTATGCCGGTGCCGTCGAAACGAACTTTCGGCTGAAACCGTCTTGGGTCCTCGGGGCTGGGTTCCAGCATCGTGTCAGCCTTTCAGAACGTCCCCGACGAACATGGAGAGGGCAGGCTCGATGTCCGGCAGGTTCTGCACCGCCCCATGTGGATCAAGGGGCAATTGCGGCCCGACGCGCATCGACAGCCAATGCACAGGCCGACCGAAGCCAAGGCCAACGCCGGTGGCCGAGTTGATGTCCACAACGCCATCATGCAGTTGGGGCGATGGATTTGCATGGCTGAACCCTATGGCGGTCACGTTCTTGCGAAAGGCCGCTTCGGTGGCGTTCTTGTTCAGTTTGCCCAGATCCTGACTGATGGGCATCATGGACATGGCGCCGTGGTTGATCGGCGGCACATGCAGCATCGTTCCCAGATGCGGCGTGCAATAGGTGAACAGACGTCTGGGTTTCAGCCCGTTGGCGATCATCTGGCGCGCGACCAGCCCACCCATGGAATAGGCAAAGATCGACAGGTTGTTCGTCGGAACGTTGTTGTTCTTGAGGTATGCCGCGATTTCCTGCGCGCCATAGACAAAGGATTGATGGGTGTTGTAGCGCCCGAAAATGACCTGATAGCCCTGCTTTTCCAGCTTGAAGCGGAGCCAATCGACGGCGACAAGCAAGGCCTGCCCCGGTTGATGGTTCTTCATCAGATCAAACCCATGGAGCACCAGCGCCACGCCCTTGGACGCGGACATGGTTCCCATGTCGGGTGCCATCTCGGTGCTCAGGCGGACGCCATCATAGATTTCTGCTGCGGGGATTACATCGGGGGACGCGGTCGTCATCGCTACACACTCACTCGTTAACCAAAAACCGGACTATCCTCCCAACATGGAGGGGGCCGCGGGACCTGTCAATTCGCGCTGTCAGCCTGCATGAAAAAGGCCCCGATGTTGCCATCGGGGCCTTTTTTGTTCCAAGAGGAAAAAGGGCTTATTCGCCCGCTTCCGCTTCTTCCTTGGTGATCTCTTCGCCGGTTTCCTGGTTCACCGTCTTCATCGCCAGGCGAACCTTGCCACGATCGTCGAAGCCCAGCAGCTTGACCCAGACTTCCTGACCTTCCTTGAGCACATCCGACGGATGGTTCAGGCGGCGGTTCTCGATCTGGGACACGTGCACGAGACCGTCGCGCTTGCCGAAGAAGTTCACGAAGGCGCCGAAATCAACCAGCTTGACGACGGTGCCCTTGTAAACCTTGCCTTCTTCCGGCTCGGCCACGATGGACCAGATCATGTCATAGGCTTTCTTGATCGAGTCGCCGTTGGGCGATGCGATCTTGATGATGCCGTCGTCGTTGATGTCGACCTTGGCTCCGGAGACTTCCACGATCTCGCGGATGACCTTGCCGCCCGAGCCGATCACTTCACGGATCTTGTCGGTCGGGATCTGCATCGTCTCGATACGCGGAGCGTGGATCGAGAAGTCGGCAGCGCCGGACAGGGCCTTGTTCATCTCGCCCAGGATGTGGATACGGCCGTCCTTGGCTTGCGCCAGGGCTTTCTCCATGATCTCGGGCGTGATGCCTGCAACCTTGATGTCCATCTGGAGGCTGGTGATCCCGTTTTCGGTACCAGCCACCTTGAAGTCCATGTCGCCCAGGTGGTCTTCGTCACCCAGAATGTCGGTCAGCACGGCATAGGAGCCATCGTCTTCCAGGATCAGACCCATGGCCACACCTGCGACAGGCGCCTTCAACGGCACGCCCGCATCCATCATCGACAGTGAACCGCCGCAGACCGATGCCATCGAGGAGGAGCCGTTCGATTCCGTGATCTCGGACACGATGCGGATCGTGTAGGGGAAATCGGTGGCGGCGGGCAGAACGGCCTGAAGGGCGCGCCATGCCAGCTTGCCGTGGCCGATTTCGCGACGTCCCGGTCCCGACACGCGGCCAACCTCGCCCACCGAATAGGGGGGGAAGTTATAATGCAGCATGAAGTTGGATTTGAAGTTGCCATGCAGCGCGTCGATGAACTGCTCGTCATCGCCGGTGCCCAGCGTGGTCACGACCAGACCCTGGGTTTCGCCACGGGTGAACAGGGCCGAACCATGGGTGCGCGGCAGCAGACCGGTTTCGCAGACGATGGGGCGCACGGTGGTCGTGTCTCGCCCGTCGATCCGCTTGCCGGTTTTCACGACATCGCCACGCAGAACGCTGGCTTCCAGCTTTTTCAGCGCTGTGCCGAGGTTCGCATCAGCCAGCTGTTCCTCGGTCAGGGCTGCCTTGATGGCGGTCTTGGCGTCGGACACGGCGGTGGTGCGCGCCTGCTTGTCGGTGATCGCATAGGCGGCGCGGATCTTGTCCTCGCCGGCCGCTTTCACCGCAGCGTAGATCTCGCTGTAATCGGCAGGCTGGAAATCGAAGGGCTCTTTCGCGGCGGCTTCGGCCAGACCGATGATCAGGTCGATCACAGGCTGGATCTGCTGATGCGCGAAGACGACGGCGCCCAGCATCTCGGCCTCGGTCAGCTCGTAGGCTTCCGATTCCACCATCATCACGGCGTCCTTGGTGCCGGCGACAACCAGATCCAGGCGCTGCTCGGGGTTGGTGCGCAGGTTCTGCATGTCGTCAACCGAGGGGTTGAGGACATATTCACCGTCCACGAAACCAACGCGGCAGCCTGCGATCGGGCCCATGAAGGGCGCGCCCGACAGGGTCAGCGCGGCAGAGGCGGCGATCATCGCCACCACATCGGGGTCGTTGACAAGATCATGCGACAGCACGGTGCACATCACCAGGACTTCGTGCTTGAAGCCTTCGACGAACAGCGGGCGGATCGGACGGTCGATCAGGCGCGCGGTCAGCGTCTCTTTTTCGGTCGGACGTGCTTCGCGCTTGAAAAAGCCACCCGGCACCTTGCCGGCGGCATAGTATTTTTCCTGGTAATGGACGGTCAGCGGAAAGAAATCCTGACCCGGCTTGGGTTCCTTGGCGAAGGTGACGTTTGCCATCACCGAGGTTTCGCCCAGGGTCGCAATGACGGTGCCATCTGCCTGGCGGGCGATCTTGCCCGTTTCCAGTGTCAGCGTCTCGTCGCCCCACT
Source organism: Paracoccaceae bacterium (assembly GCA_041596235.1). Lineage (GTDB taxonomy): Bacteria > Pseudomonadota > Alphaproteobacteria > Rhodobacterales > Rhodobacteraceae > Seohaeicola. Next base: position 4,493 of record JBFHIW010000059.1, on the reverse strand, counting down.
GCATCGTTTTGGTCGTTACGTTAAACATCTCGTATCCTAACTTGGCCTCAGGGGCCCATCCCCTTTGGCCGTTTCATCTGGGGCCGTATTGCCCCCCGGCTTCTGCTTCGTTCATCCTGCCATCGCCGCAAAGTCCGACGGGACGGCAATCGGATCATGTCAAAACCGCGCCCTTTTGGGGCGCGGTCCTTTGTCTTGTCTCAGCGACGGATGCCCAGGCGCTTGATGAGGTCCTGATAACGGCCCTCGTCTTTTGCCTTGAGGTAATCCAGCAGCTTGCGGCGCTGGGCCACCATCATCAGAAGGCCACGGCGACCGTGGTTGTCCTTCTTGTGGGTCTTGAAATGCTCGGTCAGCGTTGAGATGCGCGAGGTGAGGATGGCAACCTGAACTTCGGGCGAACCGGTGTCGCCTTCCTTGGTTGCGAATTCCTTGATCACACGTGCTTTTTCTTCGACAGTAATCGACATCGGGGTCTCCTTTGAATGAAAGGTGAAGGGCACAAGCCGGGATGTCGTCCAGCAGGGTCCGTGGAGGTATCCGGCCGGGAATCCGGCATGGATTGCGCGCGTATAAGGGAAATCCCCCCATTTGGAAAGGAAAAACCGCAATCTGCCGCGGGGCAGCCGGGCCCTTTCCGGTCAGGTTTCGCATATGGGCGCGATCACATATGCGACTGGCCCATGATCACGATATCCGACAGCATCAGCCCGCTTGCGCCCGACAGCGAGGCGACATGCGCCCCATCCAGATAGAGGTTGATCCGGTCCGAACCGCCATCATCGGCGCGCAGTTCGATCAGGGGCTCGGCGCCGCTGGTATCGTCGAAGACCACAAGCAGGCTGTCTTCGGCCAGATCGAAATCCATGATCTCGGACGGATCGGTGATCCAGTGCCCCAGCTGGAACAGGTCCGCGCCGCGCCCGCCCGTCACGATATCGCCGCTGCCGGCAATGATCGTGTCCTCGCCATCCCCGCCATTCAGGTAATCCGCGTCCGGCTCTTCCGTGTCTTCGGGACGGTGACCCAATAACAGATCGTTGCCCGCGCCCCCGAACAGCGTGTCATTGCCCGGCCCGCCGGTCAGGCTGTCGTCTCCAAGGCCGCCATGCAGCGCGTCATGGCCCGCCGCGCCGAACAGCTGATCCATGCCGTCGCCACCATGCAGACTGTCCATGCCGGGCCCGCCCTGCAGTGTATCGTCCCCGTTCTGGCCGAACAGCAGGTCATCGCCGTCACCACCGGACAGGCTGTCATCGCCGGTGCCGCCATAAAGATGGTCGTTGCCTTGTCCGCCCAGCACCAGATCATCGCCTTCGGCGCCATGCAGGTCATCCCGACCGGCGGCGCCAAGCAGCGTGTCGTCGCCATCGCGCCCACCGATCTGGTCGTCTCCGGCGTCGCCCTCGATCAGGTCGGGGCCAGCCTGACCTGCAAGGATCAGGTCTGTTTCATGGCCCTCCTGCGCTGTAACGGGCCCGGCTGCGGCACCCAGAAGGTCGGTCAGGCCAGAGTTTGCATCGGCGGTCGCCGCATCCCCCGCAGAAACGTCAGGCCCGGTGTCCTGCGGATCCTCGGCGTTCGCATTGTCAGATGTGCCGGACAGCCCGACAAACGCCGCACCGGCGAGCATCAGGCCAAAGATGCCTGTCAAGATCAGCATGAGAACCCTCGCACCACACGAAAAAGACCACCCCGCCTCTACCAGCCACAAGGGCCGGGCATGGGTCAAATCCGTTCTGATGCCGTGGTTAATTCTGGCTGCCGTCGTCGAGGCCCCGGCTGAGGTCGATCTCTTTCGCAAGCTCCGAGGCCCATTCGCCGATGATGGGCAGGAATTCGAACTGAGACACCCACCAGGCCAGCGCAGAGACAAGGATCGATGCCCCGAGAACCGACCCGAGGCCGAAGGCCAGACCCCGCAGGAACTGGAACCCGATCAGCCGCCAGATCGAGTTGTGCACCTTGATGAATCGATGCGCGTTCAGGCGCTCGACCTCTCGGGAAAGGGCGCGCATGGCTTCGGCCTGATCGTCAGAGGGTTGTTGCCGGGTGTTGCCGGTCATCGGCTGTCCTTTCTGCGGTTCAGGGTTGGGCGGGCCAGGAAATCGGTTTCTGGTCGTAGGAAATATAGAGCGGATGCTTGGGATGTCCGTCCTTGGTCAGGCCAAGGTGGTGCAGCGGCCTTGGCTGGGCGCGCAGCAGACGCTCCACCGCGGGGCCGCGGTCCAGATGCGCGCCGTGGGTGCCCCAGGCGGCGATGATCCTGTCCCCTTGCCCTCTGGCCCAGTCGCAGCTGTCCGCGATGGCCGCGTCATTGGCGGGGCCGACCGGATCGGCGGCGGCGCGCATGGCGCGCGGATCGGTGTCGCGCCAGGCGAAGATGTTGGTGACCCGAAAGCTGCCGAAGCCCAGCGCGCGGGCGCGGCGTTCACACCGTTCCACCGTGGGGTCGTTCTGCGCTTCGGTCGCGGTCGAAGGGTTCAGCATCACGAACAGGGCGCGCGGCCCGGACGCATTCCAGGTGCGTGTCAGCAGATAACGGTAGCGTTCGCAGTCGGAATAGACCGCCGTCGACTGCGCATCGCCTTTCAGGAAATCGCGTGTGATCATGACCCGGTTGTGCCTTGCCCGCCTCTGGTTTGCAAGGCGGCGGGGACTCAGCCCTGATTGAACACGCGGCTGGGATGCAACTCGCCCGCCTTGTAGATGCCGACAGCCACGGCGCGCCCGTCAAGGCTGGCCCAGGCTTCGTCGCCATAGTCCACGTCAGAGGCCAGCACCATGCCGGGGTTGCCGTTGCGCAGGCGTGCAGCACCTTCCGGGGTGCAGCGCAGCTCGGGCAGGTCGGCCAGTCCGGTTTCCAGCGGTAGCACATGGGCGTCCAGATCGGGGGTGCGCGCCATCGCGTCGATCTGGTCCAGCGTCAGGCCATCCGTGGCCTCGAACGGGCCCGACCAGACGCGGCGCAGGGTCACCACATGGGCGTAGCAGCCCAGTGCCTCGCCCAGATCGCGCGCGATGGAGCGGACATAGCCGCCCTTGCCACAGGTCATTTCCAGCACGACATGATCGGCGTCGGGCCGGTCGGTCATCACCAGTTCCTCGACCCACAAGGGCCGTGCGGCGATCTCGAACTCCTCGTCATCGCGGGCCAGCTTGTAGGCGCGTTCCCCATCGATCTTGACGGCGGAGAAACGCGGCGGCACCTGCATCACGTCACCGACGAAGGCGTGCAGCGCCTCCTTGATGGTGGCGTCATCGGGGCGGATGTCTGCAGTGGCGATCACCTGGCCTTCGGCATCGTCGGTATTGGTCGCCTGTCCCAGCCTGATCGTGAAGCGGTAGGCCTTCAGCGCATCGGTGATGTAGGGCACGGTCTTGGTCGCCTCGCCAAGGGCTACGGCCAGAACGCCCGTCGCCTCTGGGTCGAGGGTGCCGGCATGGCCGGCCTTGTTGGCATCCAGCGCCCAGCGCACCTTGTTGACCACGGCGGTCGAGGTCAGGCCCGCAGGCTTGTCCACCACCAGCCAGCCCGAAATGTCACGACCCTTGCGCTTGCGTCCCATGGTTCCGTCCCGTTCCTGTCAGAGCGCGGGGCCTAGCCCAAGGGCGACTGTCTGTCAAACGCTGGCATTGGGCCCGGGGCGGCCCTGTGCCTTGGATATGTGTGGAACGATGAAGCGGTATCAGTCGCCACTGGGCGCGGGCAGGCCGATGATCGGACCCATCCGGAAGCCGGGATCCGACCGCCCCAGCTGTGGCGCGTGCAGACGCGAGATATTGCCGTCGAAGTAGAGCGCCTGGCGCAGGCCCAGCGCATCGCGGAAGAAGCGGGCGAACTGGTGGAAGGTCACCGGGTTGCGCGAGATGACAAAGACCGCGCGGTCCCCGGCATCGGTCGTGCCCACGCCGTTGCGGATATAGCGCGAGGTGCTGTCTGGCAGGAATCGCGGATGCAGCGCGCCGTCGATCACCAGCATCGGCCCCGATTGGGTGGCGGCACGGCAGTCCGGCGCGGTGTCGCGATAGCGCAGCGTCTCGATCACTTGCGCGCCTGTGTCGGTCAGGCACAGCAGCCCGTTCGGCAGCAGGCCGAAATTGCCGAAGCTTTCGCGGGTTTGCAGCGGTGCGAGGGTTTCACCATTCTCGATATACAGGCCCACGGGCCGCCGATCCTGATGATACATGCCCGCGTTCATGGCAAAGGCGAGGTTCTGCCCCGCACCGGCCAGCGCGTCGTCGATCGCACTGAAATGGCCATAGGGCCTGCCTGTCGGGTCGTTCAGGAACAGCTCCAGCCGTTCGGACGCCGTCTCGACCTCGCACAGCGCGTAGGCGACATCCTCATATGTGGTTTCACGACAGTCCAGCGCCGCGACCGGGGATGCGAAGAGGGCCATCAAGCTGGCCGTCAGCGCCGTCAGCGCGCGCATCAGTCGTCGAGGTCGCGCCGGACGGCGTCCTGCGCGAACAGCCTGCGGGTCTCGTCC
>JBFHIW010000058.1:0-20852 GCA_041596235.1 Paracoccaceae bacterium | reverse complement strand
TCTGCAACGCAGGGAATCCCCATGAACCTCTACAGCTGTTCCATCGACCTCAAGGATGATGCCAAGGCTCTGGCTTTCGCCAATGCCGTCGATCTCTGGATGACCTATCTGCAAAGCGAAGGTGTGATCGAAGGCTGGCGGTTGCTGCGCCGCAAGCTGAACCTCGCCTCGGATAGCCACCGCGACTTCCTGCTGGAGGTTGAGGTCAGGGATCTTGCCCAGCTTGATCAGGCATTTCACATGCTGGGGCGGCATGACGATCATGTCGCCAGCCTGTACCGGGCCGTCAATACCCTCGTGGCCGAGGCGCGTTTCGCGCTCTACCGCCCCTTTCCCGATCCTGAACGGTCGGAACGCATGGCGCTGCTCTGACGTGCCTTACAGGGCGTAAAGACCGCTGAACTTGTCCTGCAGATAGGCCAGCAGCGGTGCCTCGGAGGGCTGCATCCCGGATGCGCGGGCAATCACCTCGCGCGGGGTGTAAAGCCCGCCGTGGCGTTGCACGGTCTCGCGCAGCCAGCCGGTCGCGCCCGAGGTGTCGCCTTGCGCCAATTGCGCATCCAGACCGGGCAGTGCCATGCGCATCGCCTGATGCAGGCAACCCGCATAGACATTGCCAAGGCTGTAGGTCGGGAAATAGCCGAACAGCCCCACGGACCAATGCACGTCTTGCAGGCACCCGTTCGATGGCTTGTCGACCGCAAAGCCGAAATCGGCCAGAAACCGGTCATTCCATGCGGCTTCAAGGTCCGCAACGGCCAGATCGCCCGCGATCATCGCGCGTTCCAGATCGAAACGCAAAAGCACATGCAGATTGTATTGCACCTCGTCCGCCTCGGTGCGGATAAAACCGTTGTGGAGCCGGTTCACGGCGGCAAAGAACGCGTCCTCGTCCGGGATGCCGAAATCGCCGAACGCGTCGCGCATCTGGCCGAACAGCCAGCCGGTGAAGGCCCGGCTGCGACCGATCTGGTTCTCGTAGATCCGGCTCTGGCTTTCGTGCACGCCCATCGACACGCCCTGCCCCAGCGGCGTCAGCGCATAGGCCGCGTCGATCCCCTGCTCATAGCAGGCATGCCCGACCTCATGGATGGTCGAATAGAAGCAATTGAACGGATCGACCGGGTTGGTGCGGGTGGTGATGCGCACATCGCGCCCCGATCCGCTGGAGAAGGGATGCACGGCCTTGTCCAGCCGTCCGATGCTGAAGTCATAGCCAAAGGCGCGGGCCAGCCGGTCCGTCAGCTGAATTTGTGCGGCCTCGTCGAAACGGCCCTCGACCCCCTTGGGTGCGGGCCGGTCCAGACATGCGGCTCGCAAGTCGACCAGAGGCGCGCGGAGTGCCGTGAACATCGCCTCGAGATCGGCGGCTTTCGCGCCGGGCTCATAATCATCCAGCAGCGCATCATAGGGATCGCCGCCGGCGGCCAGGGCTGCCGCCTCCTCGCGTTTGAGGGCCAGGATCCGCTCCAGCACCGGCAGGAAAGCGGCCACATCCTCGGCGGCGCGGGCCTCGGCCCATTGGCCCTGGGCGCGGCTGGTGACGCGGGCCAGTTCCTCGGCAAGGGCGGCGGGCAGCTTGCGGGCGCGGTCGAAATTGCGCCGGATATGGCGCAGCTGCGCTCGGGCCACTTGGTCCAGTGTGCCCGCGTCGATCGCGGCCAGCCACTCCCCGATGCGCGGATCGGTGCGCCGGGCGTGCAGGACGGCTTCCATCGCCGCCATTTCCTCGGACCGCTGATCGGCGGCGCCACGCGGCATCATGGTTTCCTGATCCCAGCCCAGTCGTCCGGCCACCTGTCCAAGGGCGAAGGTGGTACGCTCATGCGCCATCAGCGCATCATAGGCCACGGACGTGTTGCTCATGCCCGTGCCCCCCGGATCGAGGTGACGACAGGATAGGCTGCAAGGTGACGCGCCCGCAGGATCAGCACCCAGAGGATTACTGCAAGGATCTGATGCGCGATGGCGATTTCCCAGATCGCGCCGGTCATCACGGTCACGATCCCCAGCACGATCTGTGCCACCAGCGCCGCGAAGGCCAGGCTGAAGGCCTGCCGCGTCGCGCCATGCGCGCTGTTGCGGCCGCGCAGCCAGACCACGATGCCGAAGATGAGCAGCAGATAGCCGCTGACACGGTGGATAAACTGCACAAGGCCCGGATTTTCAAAGAAATTCGTCCAGAGCGGTTCCAGCATGAAGGGGTTGGGAGGGATCACCTGCCCGCCCATCAGCGGCCAGTCGGTATAGGACCGGCCCGCGTCAATCCCGGCGACCAGCGCGCCCAGGATGATCTGCAGAAAGGCGAAATGCATCCAGCCCGTGGACAGACGGAACAGCTTGTCCTCCTTGGCGCGGCGCGCCTGCAGCAGGTCCCGCTCGCTGCGGCCAAGCTGGAACACATACCACGCGATGAAGCCGAGGATGATGAAGGCCAGCCCCAGATGCGTGGCCAGACGGTAGCTGGCGACACTGGTCATGCTGCCTGTCAGGCCCGAGGCCACCATCCACCAGCCGACCGCGCCCTGCAGCCCGCCTAGCGCACCGATGAACAGAAGGCGCGGCGTCCAGCCTGTCGGGATCTTGCGCGCCAGCAGGAAGCCCAGGAACCCGAGGCCCCAGACAAGGCCGATCACGCGGCCCAGTTGGCGGTGGCCCCATTCCCACCAGTAGATGAATTTGAAATCCTCCAGCTCCATCCAGCGGTTCTGGATCTGGAACTGCGGGATCTGCTGATACTTGGCGAACTCCGCCTCCCAGTCCGCCTGATTCAACGGTGGGATGGCTCCCGTCAGGGGGCGCCATTCGGTGATGCTGAGGCCGCTGTCGGTCAGCCGGGTCAGACCGCCCACGGCGATCATCACCATCACCATCGCGAACAGCACCATCAGCCAGACCCGGATCGCGCCGCGCGCGCCTGTCGTGCCCTTGTCGATCAGCCCGCCCTGCGGTGTTGCGGCCTGCGGCCTGTCGGTTGCAACCTCTTCGAAAATCGCACGTTTCTTGGTCATCGTCGTCTCCTGTCGGTGGCGAACCTAGGGCCTCACACGGTCTTCGTCCAGAACCTAACCCCTGTCTTTCCAGCGCACCATTTGACGCAGGATGCCATGCAGGGTCTGCACATCGGCACGGGTCAGGCGCATCCGGGACCACAGGTTGCGCAGGTTCAGCTTCATGCTGTCGGCCTTGGTCTCGGGAAAGAAAAAGCCCGCCTGCTCCAGCGTATCCTCGTAATGACGGGCCAGCGCCTCGACCTCGGTGCCGTTGGCCCAGTCGGTGCGCCCCATCTCGATGGCTTCATGCTGCACCTGTTCGATCTGGCGACGCCATTCGTAGGCGGTCAGCAGCACGCATTGTGCAAGGTTCAGGCTGGGAAATTCGGGATTGACCGGGACCGAGATGATGGCATTGGCTTGTGCCACATCCTCGTTCTCCAGCCCGGCGCGTTCCGGTCCGAACAGCACGGCGACCTTTTCGCCGCGCGCGATCATCTCGGCGGCCAGTTGCATGGCGCGTTCGGGGCTGTAGACCGGCTTGGTCAGGCCCCGCCCCCGTGCGGTGGTGGCGAAGGTAAAGGTCGTATCGGCCAGCGCCGCCGGCAGATCCGCATGCAACCGTGCTTCGTCCAGCAGCCGGCCTGCGCCGCTGGCCATGGCGACGGCACGGCTGTTGGGCCAGCCGTCGCGCGGGCCCACCACATGCATCCGGTCCAATCCGAAATTCCACATGGCACGGGCGGCGGCGCCGATGTTTTCACCCATCTGGGGGCGCACAAGGACAAAAGCGGGTTGGGGCGTGGAACTGGGCATCGGCATCTCCGGCAAGGCTGGCGCGTGATACGCCAAGCCCGCCCGGTTTCCAAGCGGCAAGCGACCTTTCTTGCCCGATGGTCAAAGCCGAAATTCCCCGTTATGACACCAGCATGACCTTGAAGGAGCCCGACCGGAATGGCCGATACGCCTGACGCCCCGCAACAGCCGCAACTCTACCTGATCACGCCGCCCAGTTTCGATCTGGAGGTTTTCCCGGATCTGCTGGCCCGCGCGCTGGACGCGCAGGAGGTCGCTTGCGTGCGGCTGGCGCTGGCCAGCAAGGACGAGGACAATGTCGCCCGCGCCGCCGATGCGCTGCGCGAGGTGACCCATGCGCGCGATGTGGCCTTGGTGATCGAACGTCATGTGCTGATGGTGGAACGGCTTGGGCTGGACGGTGTCCATCTGACCGACGGGGCGCGGTCGGTGCGCAAGGTGCGCAAGGATCTTGGCGCCGATGCGATCGTTGGCGCCTTCTGCGGCGTGCAACGGCACGAGGGCATGACCGCAGGCGAGGCCGGTGCCGATTACATCAGCTTTGGCCCGGTCGGGATCAGCCCTCTGGGCGATGGCAGCCGCGCCGATCTGGACATCTTCGAATGGTGGTCCGAGATCATCGAGGTACCCGTCGTGGCCGAAGGCGCGCTGACCGAGGAACTGATCCGCACCCTCGCGCCGATCACCGATTTCATCGCCCTTGGCGACGAGATCTGGTCAGCCGCCGATCCGGTAGCGGAACTGACGCGCCTGAGCCGCGCGATGCAGGTCTGAGCGTCTGATCCTGCGTTACTCCTGTGCCATGCCATGCAACAGACCGTCCCTGACGGTCTGTTCGACATGGGCGGCCAGCGATTTGCGGTTGGGAAAGGCATCGACGCGCACCGGCGTGTGATAGATCACCTCGACCCGTCCGTTGCGCGGCGCGGCCAGCACCTTGACCAGATGCGGTCCGAATCCCATCTCGCCCCACCAGCCGTAGAAGCGGGGATCGTCCTCTTCGGGCGCAAGATACACGAGTGTCACAGGCTGGATGAACAGCCGATGCTTCAGCTCATCCGAAAAGAAGGCCTGAAACAGGGTGGACTTGAAGGGAAGCACCAGCATCCCGTCGGTCGATGTGCCTTCGGGAAAGAACAGCAGCCGATGCCCTGCCAGCAGGCGGCGTTCGAACAGGATCTGCTGGCGGCGCGCATCGCGCGGGTCGCGGTTGATGAACAATGTGCCCGTCGCGCGCGCCAGCCAGCCGATGCCGGGCCAGCCCGCCACCTCGGATTTCGAGACGAAATAGATCCGCTTGCGCGCGTTCAGCGCGAAAATATCCAGCCACGAGACGTGATTGGCCACAACGGCGCCGCGCTCTTGCATGGGTTTGCCGCGCACCACATGCCCCATGCCCAGAATCACGAAGGCCGCGCGGCAGACGATCTGCGTCAGAAAGGGTGTGACGGGCCGTTGCAGGCCGAACAAGGGCCGTTCGATCAGGCGCAGCACCAGCATCAGGCCAAGACCGCCGAAGGTCAGGCTGCCCAGCACCGCCCCGCGCAGCAACAGACGCATCCAGCCTGCGGGCGTCAGGGGCTTGGCCGGAGGCTCGGGCGGCGGGGTCCAGACACCTGTCATGGCTGCACGGCGCGGTCTGGAACGGGTCGGGTGTAGATGGCCCGCTGGCTTTCGTTCATCCGCGCCACATCAAGGATCAGGCAGACATCGGTGGTGTTGAAGGCCCGGTCGATGAAGGCGCCCTGCCCCACGAAGCCGCCCAGCCGCAGATAGGCCTTGATCAGCGCGGGCACCGCCAGCATCGCGGCGCGCCGGTCAAGGCTGTCGGGCGCGATCAGCTCCATCGTGGTCGCACCGGGCGCGCGGGCCGTCACGCGCAGATCGGCCGGGGCAAGGTGACGGTGGTGCAGCAGCGACAACGGTGCCGCCAGCGCCTGCGGATCGGTGCCGTGAAAGCTGGCGACGCCGAACAGCACCTCGATCCCATGCGCTTCGACATAGGCCGCCAGCGCATGCCAGAGGTGGAACATCCCCATGCCACCCCGGTAGTCCCGATGCAGGCAGGACCGCCCGAGTTCCAGCAGAGGCCGCCCGCTGGCTTTGAGCAGGGCAAGGTCATATTCATCCTCGGAATAGAACTGACCCGCCGCCATGGCCTGATCCGCGCGCAGCAGGCGGTAGACGCCCACCACCTGATCGGTGTCCGGGCGTGCGTGATCGAGCAACAGCAGGTGATCGAAAAACGGATCGAACCTGTCCTCTTCGCGGCGATCGTCATGATCGACCATGTCGCCCCCGCCCCCCAGTTCGGTCACGAAGACCTCGTAGCGCAGGCGCTGCGCCGCATGCAGATCGGACTGATCCCGTGCCAGTCTGACAGCGAATTGCGGCGGGTCTTCGGTCATGTCGCGGCCAGAAATTGAGGGCGGTCAATCGTTTCTAGGAAACTGCCCCGGTGATGGCAACCGTTGCAGCAGCGGCCACAGATCCACACATGCACGGCAAGTCCTTCCAAAGGCCCGGAATGATGGCTGGGCGCCATGCACGGTAACCTTTTGTTAACTAGTTTGGGTGATCAAATACGGGCAGAAGACCGATCCGGGAGCCATCGATGACAACCTTGCCGGCCTCGGGAAAATTGACGGTGATCCGACCCGCGATATTGGATTGCACTTGCCCCACCCCCCAATCGGGTTGGTCCGGGTGCCGCACAAGCATTCCCGGCTCCAGTATCGCGTTCAGTTCAGACATGTCACAACCTCATATCGGAGACATCATTGGGCCACACTACCCACAATCTGGCCGCCTTGATAGGCTCACGTATCTGCCATGATCTGATCAGCCCGATCGGTGCCATCACCAACGGGCTTGAACTGATGCAGATGTCCGGGGCCGCCTTGACACCGGAACTGGCGCTTGTCTCGGACAGTGTCGAGAATGCCAATGCGCGCATCCGGTTTTTCCGTGTGGCCTTTGGCCTCGCCTCGGACCAGCAGATGATGGGGCGGGCCGAAATCGTCAGCATTCTCAAGGCGATGGCGCAGGGTGCGCGGGTCAGCTTTCATTGGGGGCCGCTGGAGGATCTGCCGCGCATGGAAGTGCGGCTGGCCTTTCTGGCCCTGCAATGTCTGGAAACGGCGATGCCCTATGGCGGGCGCATCAGCCTGACCCGCGAGGGTGGTCTCTGGGCGATCAGCGGCAGCGCCGACAAGCTGCGCCAGACCCCTGACCTGTGGGCGGCGCTGGAGACGCCGGGCGCCGGGATCGAGGTCAGCCCGTCCGAGGTGCAGTTCGCGCTGCTGCCGATCCTGTTGCAGGAGGCGGGGCGCCGGACCAGCCTGCGCATCACCGAACATGATATCCTGCTGCGCTACTGAGCGCGATCAGGACCGGACCGCGCCCTGCCCGGTCACCAGGTATTTGAAACTGGTCAGTTGTTCGGCCCCCACCGGGCCGCGCGCATGCAGCTTGCCGGTCGCAATCCCGATTTCGGCCCCCATGCCGAATTCCCCGCCATCGGCAAACTGGGTCGAGGCGTTGTGCATCAGGATCGCGCTGTCCAGACGTTCGAAGAAATGCGCGACGGCCTGCGGGTCCTCGGTCAGGATGCAATCGGTGTGGTTCGATCCATACTGCCGGATATGGGCAATGGCCGCGTCGATGTCCTCGACAACGCGCGCCGCGATGATCATGTCCAGAAATTCGCGGCCCCAGTCCTCTGCCGTGGCGGGCACCGTTCCGGGTATGGTCTGAAGCGTTTCATCGGCTCGCACCGTGACACCCGCCGCCTGCAGATCGCGGATCAGATCGGCGCCGAGGGTTGTGGCAATGTCGCGATGGATCAGCAGGCATTCGGCGGCGCCACAGATGCCGGTGCGGCGTGTCTTGGCGTTCAGCACCACGCGGCGCGCGACCTCTGGATCGGCGGCGGCATCGACATAGACATGCACGATCCCTTCCAGATGGGCGAAGACCGGCACGCGCGCCTCGCGCTGCACGAGGCCCACAAGCCCCTTGCCGCCGCGGGGCACGATCACGTCGATCCAGTCGGTCATCCGCAGCATGGCCGTCACGGCCTCGCGGTCGCGGGTGGGGACAAGCTGAATCGCATCCACCGGCAGGCCCGCCGCCTGCAGCCCTGCGACCAGACAGGCATGGATCGCGCCGGAAGAATGGAAGCTTTCCGACCCGCCCCGCAGGATCACCGCATTGCCCGCCTTGAGGCAGAGCGCCCCCGCATCGGCCGTCACATTGGGCCGGCTTTCATAGATCACACCGATCACGCCAAGGGGTGTCGCCACACGTCGGATATGCAGCCCGTTGGGGCGGTCCCATTCGGCCAGCACCCGGCCGACCGGATCGTCTTGCGCGGCCACCGCGCGCAGGCCCGTCGCGATGGCCTTGATGCGGCTTTCGTCCAGCATCAGGCGGTCCATCATCGCAGGGCTCAACCCCTTGTTGCGGCCATAGTCGAGATCGCGCCCATTGGCGGCGATGATCGCATCTGTCTGCGCCTCGATCGCATCGGCTGCAGCCATCAGCGCCTGCGCCTTGGCGGCCGATGGTGCAAAGGCCAGATCCGCCGCGGCCGCGCGCGCGCGGCGGCCGATCTCGTGCATCTGGGCTGTCAGGTCCTGGCTTTGCGTCATGGGTCAGTGGTCCGTTCAAGGGCCGGATGCCTCCGGCGGGGATATTTGGCGCAAGAAGAAAGCAGGTTCAGAGCGCCATGTCATCGCGGTGGATCAGCGCGGCCCGCCCCGGATAGCCCAGCAGCGTCTCGATCTCGTCGCTGCGGTGGCCAAGGATCAGGACGGTCTCGGCGGCGGTATAACGGATCAACCCCTGACCCAATGCGGCCCCGTCCGGGCCGAGGATCGCCACCGGATCGCCACGCCCGAACCGTCCGGACACGGCGGTCACACCGGCGGGCAGAAGGCTTTTGCCACTTGCCAGCGCGCGGACGGCCCCGGCATCGAGCATCACCTCGCCGCGCGGCTTCATGGCGGCGATCCAGCGCTTGCGCGCGGCTTGCGGGTCTTCGGTGGCCGTAAACCACGTGGCGCGCGCGCCCTGTTCCAGCGCCTGCAGCGGCCGCATGACCGAGCCTTCGGTGATCGCCATGGCGCAGCCGGCAGAGGTGGCGGTACGCGCCGCCATCAGCTTGGTCTTCATGCCGCCCTTGGACAGGCCCGATCCCGCATCGCCGGCCATCGCCTCGATCTGCGGGGTGATGCGGTCGATCACGGGGAAATGCCGCGCTTCGGGGTCCTGCTGGGGGTTTGCGGAATAGAACCCGTCCACGTCCGACAGCAACACCAGCTGATCCGCGCCCACGGTCACGGCGACCTGCGCGGCCAGCCGGTCATTGTCGCCATAGCGGATTTCGTCAGTGGCGACGGTATCGTTCTCGTTCACGATGGGCACCACGCCGAGGCCGATCAGCATCTCCATCGTCGCGCGCGAATTCAGATAGCGGCGGCGGTCGGTGCTGTCCTCAAGCGTGACAAGCACCTGCCCCGTGGTGATGCCATGCGGGGCGAGCACTTCTTCATAGGCGCGGGCTAGCCTGATCTGTCCCACGGCGGCGGCGGCTTGCGATTGTTCCAGCGCCAGCGTGGTGGCGGGCAGGCCCAGCACGCCCCGCCCCAAGGCGATCGAGCCCGACGAGACCAGAACCACATCCACGCCCAGCGACTTGAGCCAGACCACATCCTGGGCAAGGGCCGCCAGCCATTCCTGGCGCAACTGGCCGGTGGCGCGATCCACCAGCAGGGCCGAGCCGATCTTGACCACGACGCGCCGCGCCCCGGACAACCGAAGGGAAGATGTCATCGCTTCGCTCAGGGGCGCCACGGCTGATCCTCGTCCGCGTCTTCCTGTTTCATTCGCAACCGGTCTGCGGTGATCTGCGCGCGCACCGCGCGCAGCACCTCGGGCACGCCCTCGCCGGTGACGCCGGACAGCATCAGGACCTTCCCGCCCGCCTCGGCCTCGAGTGCGGCGCGCGCCTCGGCGCGTTCCTCGTCATCCAGTGCGTCGATCTTGTTCAGGGCCGTTACGCGCGGCTTGTCGGCCAGATCGCCGCCATAGAGTTCAAGCTCGGTGATGATGGCGCGGTAATCCTCGGCCACGGTTTCGGATGTGCCATCGACAAGGTGCAGCAGCACGGCGCAGCGTTCCACATGGCCGAGGAACCTGTCACCCAGCCCCTTGCCCTCGGAGGCACCGGCAATCAGGCCGGGAATGTCGGCCATGACGAATTCCGCATTGTCGATGCCCACGACGCCAAGGTTCGGATGCAGCGTGGTGAACGGATAATCGGCAATCTTCGGGCGTGCGTTGGAGACGGCGGCGAGAAAGGTGGACTTGCCCGCATTGGGCAGGCCCAGAAGCCCCGCATCCGCGATCAGCTTGAGCCGCAGCCAAAGCGTGCGATCGACGCCTTCCTGTCCGGGGTTGGCCCGGCGCGGCGCCTGATTGGTCGAAGTCTTGAAATGCAGGTTGCCCCAGCCCCCGTTACCACCGCGCGCCAGCAACACGCGCTGGCCCACCTCGGTCATGTCGGCGACGACGGTTTCCTCGTCCTCGTCGAGGATCTCGGTGCCGACGGGCACGCGCAGCACGATATCGTCGCCATCCTTGCCGGTGCGTTGCCGCCCCATGCCGGGCTGGCCGTTCTGTGCGAAGAAATGCTGCTGGTAGCGGAAATCGATCAGCGTGTTCAGACCGTCCACCGCCTCGACCCAGACCGAGCCGCCAGAGCCGCCATCACCGCCATCGGGTCCGCCGAATTCGATGAACTTTTCGCGCCGGAAGCTGACAGAGCCACCGCCGCCCGAACCGGACCGGATATAGACCTTTGCGAGATCAAGAAATTTCATGGTCTTCCCCTATCGCAAAGGCGCTGCTCTGCTCAATCAAGTTTTCGGCTGTAGGTCCAGGTCGCCACCTTGGCGCCGCGTGCGACCGAAAAGGTTTCGGCATCGCCCAGATATTCGAACCCGCAATTCGTCAGGACTCGGGCCGAGGCCGGGTTGTCCTGAAAGACTTCGGCAAACATCGTACGGCAGGTCCGCGGGTTTGCCGCCACCAGTGCGGCCACAGCCGCCGAAGCCACGCCCGAGTTCCAGTAGGCGGGCGCCACCCAGTAATTGACCTCGGACTGGTTGCGATCCATCGGTGCAAGGCTGATCAGCCCCATCACCTCGGGGCCACCATGACTGCTGCCATCCATGGCCCAGACATCCTCGGTCCGATTCGGGTCCATCGCGCGCTTGACGAAAGCCTCGATCGCGCCCGGCGGGAGAGGATGGGGGATCGAACGTGTGTTCATCGCCACACGACGGTCCGCGCCATACATCTCGATCAGCCCCTTGTCGGACATGCGCAGCGGGCGCAGGTCGAACCGTTCGGTGTCAATCACCGGCTGGGCGTAGATGGGATCGATCTTCATCGGCCTTCTCCTCCGAAAATGCGTTGTACCGAATACCTGCCGGGTCCGCGACCCCTGTGGCGCTGTCACTCGTGACGCCTGCCCATGCCCCCTCCCCGGAAACACTGGCAGGACAGGCTTTGGGCTGATCCTGTCTGTGACATCACTGCATGGCAGTTCTGTGAAGATATCAGGTCCAGATCCTGCCATCGCCGCAAGTCTTCCCCAAGACATGCGGAAAAGCAAAAGGGGACCGGCGGTCTTGCCGGTCCCCTGATGCATGTCACCTGAAGAACGGCTTACTCAGCGGCCTCGGCCACCGGCAGAACCGAAATGAAGGTGCGGCCCTTGAGGCCCTTGTGGAAGGTCACCTTGCCTTCGGTCGTGGCGAAGATCGTGTGGTCACGACCGATGCCCACGCCCTCGCCCGGCCACCACTTGGTGCCGCGCTGACGCACGATGATGTTGCCGGAAATCGCGGCCTGGCCGCCGAACAGCTTAACGCCAAGGCGCCGGCCGTCAGAGTCGCGACCGTTGCGGGAGGAACCGCCTGCTTTCTTGTGTGCCATGGGGGATTACTCCTTGGTCTCGGCCGCTTTTTTCGCGGCGCGTTTCGGTTTCGCGGCGGTCTCGCCTTCGGTGGCTGCGGGGGCTTTCGCCTTTGCGGCCTTCTTGGCGGGTGCTGCTTCGGCAACGGCGGCCACGGCGGGCGCCTGGCCGGTTGCGGCTTTCACGCCGGTCTTGTCGGCACCCGATGCCAGGATCTCGGTGATCCGGACGAGGGTCAGCTTCTGGCGGTGACCCTTGGTGCGCTGCGAGCCGTGCTTACGGCGACGCTTGACGAAGTGGATGACTTTCTCACCCTTGATCTGGTCGATCACTTCGGCCTGCACGGCGGCACCGGCCACCATCGGCACGCCCAGAACGGTGGTTTCACCGCCCAGCATCAGCACGTCGTTGAATTGAACAGTTTCACCTGCGTCAGCGGCCAGTTTCTCCACGCGCAGCGTATCGCCGGCCTGGACCTTGTACTGTTTGCCGCCGGTTTTCAGAACCGCGAACATATAAGTCTTCCCTTGTTTCCGCGTCCTGTGGTCCCCGACCGGGTGTTTCGGCCGCATCCCCCCTTGGGAAGGTATGCCAGCCACCTCGAACAGCGCGCCCTTGCGGACGATTGTGAATGATCAACACGGCAGAGGCACTGCGCCCCTTCCGAGATGGCGGCTTATGCGGCGCATCGGGCCGGAAGTCAAGGGGCTAGGCGGGCATTCCGACGGCCTGTTTCATAGCGACCGGACCGGCCGGGACAGGACGATCAAAGGTCTTCGGTCAGCATCTGCGCCGCAATCGCAAGGCCCAAGGCATGCGACAGGTTTCCGTACATCGCATCGAAGGCCGTGAACAGCGCCACGTTCATGGCCCGGCCCGGCGGGGTCAGCGACAGATCGGCATAATCGCTGATCTGCGCGGCATCGAGGGGCTGATAGGCCAGCATCAGAAAGGCATAGAGCCATTCGCGGGTTTCGGCGCGCGTCTCGTCCTCCTGTTCCCAGACATCGGACAGGATCTCGCCCTCGGTCATCTCCAGCGCGCCCCCCTCGATCAGGCCGCGGTAGAACAGCATATTGGCATTCATCGCGCCCATGACGTTGAAACCGATCAGGTCATTCGCCTCGACATAGGCTTCGATGGCCGACAGATGCGGATCGATGTCGCGCGGACTGGGGGCATCCAGATCGGCCTCGATCTGGCGAAAGGCCTCGCGCGCGGTTTCTTCGATGTCTTCTTCCATGAAGGCGCGGCGCGCGGCGATTTCCAGCGCCACGATCTGCTGGCCGGTCTCGCTTTCGAAAAAGCGGATCAATGGTTCGGGATCGGCGGCGCCAAAGGCCGCCCGGAAATCCGCGCGCACAAGTGCGGACATCGCCGCCTTGTCATAGATGCGGTCCACCTGACGGTCCCAGACCGGCCCACCCTGCCCCGCCAGCATGTCGCGGCCCAGATCGGCGCCATAGGCCAGCCCTTCATCGCGCATGATCGCGACGATCGCGTCCATGCCCATCAGATCCATGAGGTGACTGATCCGGTCGCTGTCCTGCGTCGCCTGAGCCTGCGCTGTCTGCGCCTGCGCCGCCGGGATCAGCGGGGCAAGCAGCCCCAGCAGCAGGACAAGCGGCAGCAAAAGGCCGGGCAAGGCCCGGATGGCAGGCGGGAACATCCGGTCGTGCATGTCACAATTCCTCGCCGGGATGCAGATCGGCCATGCGGCGGGCCAGAACCTCGAAACGGTTGGCCATGATCTCGTATTGAATGCCGTTCATCAATTCGTAGACGCGCTGCATCTTGGGATGTTCCAGCGCCGCCACATAAGCCGCGAGGTCGTCATCCGAAAAAGTCTGGTAGACATGGGCGGTATGGATGAGTGCGCTTTGGCGCATCCTCTGGCGCAGTTCGCCGCGCTGATCGGCCATCAGGCTGCGCAGCGCAGGTTCGTCCAGCTCCATCGGCAGCACACCCGCCGCCGAAGCACTGAGCAGGAAACGCACCTGAATTTCCTCGACCGCGCGGACGGATGTATCCTGCGGATCGATGGCAGGCCCCATGCGCTGCAGGATGATCAGGCGCGGCGCGCCTGTGCGCACGAGATCGGCGATGATCCGTTCGCCATCGACGCGCGCGCCTTCGGCGTCATCTGACAGATGCGCCGCATTCTCGACCGCGACCAGCCGCTGGCCCAGATCAGAGGCGTAGAAATCGACGGCATGGGTCAGCAAGTCGTCTTCCAGCGCAGGCTCAAGAATGCCGATCGCCATGTCATGCATGAGGTCGGTGTCGAAAATCTCGGCCACGGCGCGGGTCCAGTCTCCGCCGAACTCCGACACGTCCCGCCCCAGCATGAGCGGCGCATCCCCCGCCGACAGGGCAATCGATTCAAGGGCCTTGTCAAAGCCGGTGACGGTCAGGAACGCCTCGAGCCTGTCACGCTCCTGCCCGTTCTGCGCGCGCAGGGGCGCGGCCTGCCCCATGGCAAGCGCAAGGACCAGCACGGCAAGGACCATCCGCGACATCATGGAAAGGCTAACCGGACCAAGACCGATACGTGACGGGGGCATTGTGCTGCGGATCATCTGTCGTGCGTCCTTTGTCCAGAAACGATGCGTGAAACGATGCGGGACATGCATCCCTGACGCAGAGCCTAAGCCATTTGTCCGGGCAGACAATGCAAAACCGGGTGAGGTTTGAAAACCGGTCAGGTCCTTGCCGAAAAGGATCTGGAAAGATTTGCAAAAAGCCCCCTTGCCACCGCCTACGGGAGAGATTAAACGCAGCCACCAGACCGCGGAGAGGTGCCGGAGTGGTCGAACGGGGCGGTCTCGAAAACCGTTGATCCTGCAAGGGGTCCCAGGGTTCGAATCCCTGTCTCTCCGCCAGTTTGCTTCCTGAGCTTCGACCGAAGCTCGGTTTAAACCAGCCAGATATACCTCATTTTTTTTGGATTTCTTGGTGGCGGCGGCTCGCGGCGCTGCGCATTCGTGCTCCTTGATCCGGCTGATCTGAACGGGCTTGACGTGCAACAGCGTCGCGCATCCGTATCTGGCCGACCTCGTCCCTCATCACGCCCACAGCCTTGTCATCGCTGACCTGCATCGCCACTGGTCGAAGGCCGTCTGACGGCTTAGACGAGCCCGACCAGATGCAGCACGAGGCCCAGCATTGCCGCACCTGCAAGCACCGTCACCATACCCAGTTGCAACCGGAGCACGGCCACCAGTGCCAGTGCCGACAGTGCTGCCGCAGCCCAGTCGATGGAGGTCAGCACCGGAAGCTCCAGAGACAGCGGCCACGTCTCGATCCGCGCAACCTGACGCCAGATGACATGCACGGCGAACCAGATCGCGAGATTGAGGATCACGCCGACCACAGCCGCCGTCACGGCCGTCAGCGCCGCGGACAGTGCCCGGTTGGACCGCAGCCCTTCCATGAAAGGTGCGCCCAGAAAAATCCACGCAAAGCAGGGCGCAAAGGTCACCCATGTTGCCAACAGCCCACCGAGACTGCCCGCCAGCAGGGGCATCGTTCCGCCCGCCTCGCGCAGGGCGCCCATGAAGCCCACGAATTGCAGCACCATGATCAATGGCCCCGGCGTGGTCTCGGCCATCCCGAGACCGTCGAGCATTTCGCCCGGTTGCAACCAGCCATAGGTGCCGACGGCCTCCTGCGCGACCCAGGCCAGCACGGCATAAGCACCGCCGAATGTCAGCACGGCCAGCTTGGAAAAGAACGTGGCGATGTCTGTAAAGACGCTGTCAGGTGCCAACAACACCAAGGCCATGACCGGCGTGAGCCATAGGGCCAATGCTGCCGCCCCGGCGCGGAACGCACCCGCCCGTTTGGCGCCGGTCAGGTCTCCGTGCTCCTCACCCAACAGGGTCGCCGCATCAGCAACATGGCTCTTGCCAACCGATCCATGTCCACCGCCACCCTGAAATGCCGCCAGACCTGCCTTGGCCCCGGCCCAGCCAACCAGGGCGGCAACCGCGACGATAAGCGGGAATGACGCGCCAAAGGCGAAGATCGCCACAAAAGAGGCTGCGGCAATGGCCTGCATCGCCCTGTTCTTCAAGGCACGCCTGCCCACCCGGACGACCGCCTGCAACACGATCGCCAGTACCGCCGCCTTCAGCCCGAAGAACAGTGCCGACACGAAGCCCACATCGCCCCAGATCGCATAGATCCATGACAGTGCCATGATCGCCACAACACCCGGCAGGATGAAGAACAGCCCCGCGATCAGCGCACCGCGCACGCCGTGCATCAGCCAACCGATGTAGGTCGCCAGTTGCTGCGCCTCCGGACCCGGCAACAGCATGCAGAAATTCAAGGCATGCAGGAACCGCCCGTCGCCCAGCCAGCGCTTTTCCTCGACCAGAATGCGGTGCATCACCGCGATCTGCCCTGCCGGTCCGCCGAAAGACAGGGCCGCGATCCGCGCCCAGACCCGCGCCGCCTCGCCCAGTGTGGGGTAGTCCTGCGACGTCATTTTGCTTTTCCCGTGTTTGTTGGCCAATTGTGCTGCTCGTCAGTCGCATCGCGCGCCCAGCGATAGAAGGCGTCATAAAGCCCCATCCCGGCCTCGAGCTGCGCCAGATCGTCGGAATACATGCGCGACAGTCCCAGCGAGGCCGCCAGCAACCCCGCGCATTCCGGCGCGAGGTCAAGCTGCGCCGTGTCGGCCCCCCGCACGATCAACGCCAACCGATCGAGGGCCGGCGTGGTCAGGCCGAACTCGGACATGAGAACATCGAAGGTGCATAGCTCGTCCCTGTGACTCCAGAACACACCCTCGATATCAAAGGGCATGGCGCCGAACCGCGCGGCGACACCCTCCACCTCGGCAGGCGCCACGAACAGGAACACAGCGCGTGGGTCGATGAAACGACGGATCAGCCAAGGGCATGCGATCCGGTCAATCTTGGGCCGCGACCGCGTCACCCAGAGTGAGCGGCCCTGCCCGTCGCGCGCGGTGATCTTTCCCGGATCGATCAGCGGCAAATCCGCCGCACCCCAAGCGGCCTGCCCGCCCAGCAGATATTCCGCGTGCAGGCCTTCGGTTCGCAGCAAGGCCGCTGTTCCCTGACTGAGCTGATGACCCTCGGCACAGACCACAACGACAGGTTCGGGGATCCCGGATGCGATCCTTCCGATGTTTTCGGCGGTCAGATCAGCCTCGCTCAGGGGGCGCGCGCCGGGCAAGAGCCGCGGATCCCTGGAGCGGACAGTCTCGCGGCGCACATCAAGAATGACCGGCGCTTTCGGCGTGCCCAGAAGTCGGGCCAGTTGTTCACAGGATATGGCGTCGGGCGCAGGCATGTGCGTTCCTCCTTGGACTTATATCAACAGGATCGGAACACAATCTTCAGCTGGCGCCTCGTGGGGAGATCGTGGATCCCCATGCCTCAACTGTCACCACATCGCGATTGCTTGTCAAGAAGAGCTCCAGATCTTCGAACTCTCGGTTGCTCTGCAGCGCACCGATCGTCACCCGATCGGCATGAAGGGCACGTCTTGATGCGTGCCGCTGTGCAACCCCGGTTCGGTTCAGACCGTGATCAGCTCAACGCGCCATATTGAGTGCCTCTGACAAACCATGATATTCCCACCCTGTGGGACAGAAGTGTCGTTGACCCGCGCGAATGAGATAGGTGTAAGCCAAGAATGTCGTGCATGAGAAAGATCAACGCCGTCCCGGTGGGCTGTGAGATGCAGAGCCAAAAAAGTACACTTCGGCGCGTCGCCGGAAGATGACCGATTTCTTCGCCGACCCGCATGTCGCGCCCTATCTGACGCTTGCCGTCCTTCTGATCATGTTCATCCTGTTCGTGCTGGAGACATATCCTGTCGAGGTCACGGCGATGATGGGCGCGGCGGCCGTTGTCATCATGGGCATCGTCCCCGCGGATGGTGTGCTTGCCGTCTTCGCCAATCCGGCACCCTGGACCATCGCCGCCATGTTCATCGTATCGGCCGGGCTGGTGCGGACTGGCCTGATCGGCAGCTTCGCATGGTTCGTCTCAAGGCAGGCGGCCAATCATAAGGTGCTGGTGATCTGTGGTGTCGCGGTCGTCGTGGCAGCCGCCTCGGCCTTCACCAACAATACGCCACTTGTCGCCGTCATGATCCCCGTGACGATCCAGCTTGCGCAGACGATGGGCGTGTCTCCCTCCAAGCTGCTCATCCCACTATCCTACCAGGCCGTGCTGGGCGGGATGATCACGATGATCGGTACCTCTACCAACATTCTGGTTGACGGCGTGGCGCGAGCGCAAGGCATGGCGCCCTTCGGCCTGTTCGAAATCGCACCGCTCGGCCTGATCGTCTGCGTCGTCGGGTTCGGCACCATGTGGATCCTCGTGCCGTCGTTCCTGCCGGAACGCCAATCGGTCTCGGACCTGCTGGGTACGCGGAAACGTCCCAAGTATTTCACCGAGGTCGTCGTGCCTGAGGGCTCGCCCCTCATCGGTGCACGCGCGACGGAGGTCACGATCTTCAAGCGCGAGGGGATGCGGCTTATCGACGTGATCCGCGGCGACCAGAGCCTGCGACGCGAGTTTCCTGACGTTGCTCTGGCCCAAGGCGACCGGATCGTGCTTCGCACGGAGATGCAGGAACTGCTTGGTCTCAAGGATTCCAAGCAGGTGAGGTTGGTCGATCGTATCGCCTCTACCCGCACTTCGACCGTCGAAACCCTGATCCTTCCCGGCTGCCGCATGATTGGCTACTCGCTCGGGCAGCTCAGGCTCAGGCGGCGCTACGGCGTCTATCCGGTGGCGGTCCATCGGCGCAGCCGGAACTTCGGCCGCCAGCTTGACGACATCGTAGTGCGTGTTGGGGACACGCTGCTGCTTGAGGGCGCGGATGATGATATCCGTCGCCTCGCCGCCGACATGAACCTTGCGGATCTCAGCGCCCCGACTGACCGGCCCTTGCGGCGCAAGCATGCGCCACTCGTTCTGGGCGTGGTGATCGCGATCGTCGTCCTGTCGGCGTTCAATGTCGCGCCGATCCAGATCCTTGCGATGTTGGGGGTCGCAGTTCTGCTCGCCTCGAAGACGATCGAGCCGCAAGAGGCCTATGCGACGGTCAGCGGCCCGCTTCTGATCCTCATCCTGTCGATGCTTGTTGTCGGCGACGCGATGGACCGGTCGGGCGCGGCGAAGCTTGTCGTGGACGCGCTCTTGCCATGGCTGGCGGATCTGCCGCCGCTGGTCGTGCTGTTCACGCTGTATTTCCTGACCCAGATCTTGACCGAGATTCTATCCAACAACGCCGTTGCGGTGATCGTGACACCTGTTGCGATCACGATGGGCCAGAGTCTCGGCCTTGATCCGCGACCGCTGGTGGTCGCCGTGATGTTCGCGGCAACGCTCGCGTTCGCGACGCCCATCGGCTACCAGACCAACACGATGGTCTATGCGCCGGGTGGGTACAAGTTCACCGACTTCACCCGGATCGGCCTGCCGCTGAATATCGTGACGGGGATCACCGCCTGTTTGTTCATCCCGCTCATCTGGCCCCTGTGAAAACGGGATCCATGCGCTGCGACTTGGAACCGTGGTCGCGGAAAACACCCTCGGCGGGATTGGCGCTCTGAGTGCCGATCGGCTGTTTGCCGCGATGGGGTACTTCGCCTGCATCGACAGCGACGCGGCCCGTGCCTGTGCCGACCGGGTCGCCGCGACCTTTGGTGCCGATGGGGCGCAGCGCAACGGGTTCGACCAAGCAGTCAAATCCCACCGCGCGACGTTGATCACGCGGCGTATATGCCGCGCAAGCTGTCAGGCAATTCCTTGAAACGCGCAAATGGGGTGACGCGGGCACCAAAAATGTCCTCCGCCCGTTCTGTGAACAGGTCCGGGAAAATAACGCGAAGTTCCTCGATTGCGGGTCTGGCCAGAGCCTGCATGGCCATCGGACCGGGATAGAAGCTTTCGGAGGGCGCGCCGTTTGCAAAGACGATCTGGTGGGCATCGAACAAGAGGTGGATGTATGTGACGCTGCGTTGGCCGTTTGCAATCCGCGCCTTGCCGCCGCGAAGGCGCGCAAGATGGATCGCACGCACAAGCGTCTCCTCCCGACCGTCCGGGCGCACCAGAACACCATGCTGCGGCGACACGAGAAGCGGCGCCCTCGCCCCGATGAGATCAGGCGCTATCCAGACCGGGCGCATCTTGGGTGCTGCGTCCAGTTCGCCCTGATTAAGCCTGCGCTGTGCGATCCATTGCAATGTCTGCACGCCATTGTCGCGCGTGACAATACGATCGCCGGGTCGCAGAGTCTCGATCGGGCGTTCCCCGTCTTTCGTAAGGATCATGGTTCCCTGCGTGAAACAGACCACGCCGGTGTTTTCAGCGGTAAACGTGTTGTTGTCGGCGGTGGCCCCGGTGAAGGTGATGCCCTCACCATTCACAAATCGGGTATTGTCGGAATAGTCGACCGCGTTGCCTTTGGTATCGGTCGTGTTGGACTGGTTCAGAATGCCGTCGTCGGCAAGGTCTGCCCAGAGTTCGCGCAAGCTGTCATAGCGGCTGGACAGGTCGATCCTGTCGTTGTTCGAGGAATCGCCGTCGTTGAACGGGCCGCTATTGCCCGCGTTGAAATCGGTGATCGTGTCGTTGCCACCGGTGTAGACGAAAACGTCATCGCCGGCACCGCCCGTAAGGCTGTCGTCGCCTGCGCCGCCATCCAGCACATCGTCGCCGGAACCACCGATCAGTGTGTCGTTTCCGGCGCCACCGTCGACCGTCACGCTTGAGGAGGCCGCCGTGCCGTCAAAGCTGTCATTCTGGCTGGTCAGTTCGAAGGCTTCAATTCCGGTAAACGTGCCGTCGTCACCGTCACTGTCAGAATATACGCCGCTTTCATTCCCGTTGAGTGTGATGTCGACAGCATCATCCGCGTTGCCGAAGGATATCGTGTCGTTATCGTCGCCACCCTCGCCACCGAAAACCGTCGCCGATCCATATCCGAGGTTGAACAGGTCGGCATCATCGCCACCATCGAGCGTCGCAATCCAGAAGCTGTCATTCAGAACGTCATTGCCAGCGCCG
>JBFHIW010000057.1:0-20875 GCA_041596235.1 Paracoccaceae bacterium | reverse complement strand
GCCTGAAGGATTGGCGCAGGGTCGCCACTCGCTACGACAGATGCCCGAAGGTCTTCCTCTCAGCCATTGCCCTCGCCGCAACCGTCTTGTTCTGGCTTTGACGATCAATGAGTCTGGAGCCTAAGTGTCGATGAGCATATTTCATTTGCATCGGCTCTACTGCTAATGGTTGCAGATAGCTTTCAATACGCAATGTTGAAGCGATTTTAGTTTAGAAATTTGCTGTCCATCCTCTCCCCCTACCCCCGACTCAACCCAAAGGACCGCCGCCATGCCCTATCTCCTCCTCCTCCTTGCTGTGGTGGCCGAGACGATTGGCACTTCGGCGCTGCAGGCCTCTCAGCAGTTCACGCGGCCATGGCCCTCGGTGCTGGTGGTGGTGGCCTACGGGATCAGCTTCTACCTGCTGGCGCAGACGCTGGCCTTCATGCCGGTGGGCGTGGTCTATGCGCTGTGGTCGGGCCTGGGGATCGTGCTGATCGCGCTGATCGGGTTCCTGATCTTCGGTCAGCGTCTGGATCTGCCCGCCGTGATCGGCATGGCGATGATCCTTGGCGGGATCGTGGTGATCCATCTATTCTCGAAAGCCTCGCCGCATTGAGGTGCGACGAGGCTTTCTTGAGTATTTCTGGCAAGATGAAGGGGCGGTTTACCCCATCGCGCGCAGGCGCCTGATCAGGGAGGATGTGTCCCAGCGCCCGCCGCCCAGTTTCTGCACGTCCTTGTAGAACTGATCGACCAGCGCCGTGACAGGCAGGCTGGCACCGTTCTCGTCGGCAGTATCAAGGCAGATGCCCAGATCCTTGCGCATCCAGTCCACGGCAAAGCCGAATTCGAACTGGTCCGCGACCATGGTCTTGTAGCGGTTCGACATCTGCCAGCTGCCCGCGGCACCCTGGCTGATCACCTCGACCACGGCCTCGCCGTCGAGGCCCGCTTTTTCCGCGAAATGCAGCGCCTCGGACAGGCCCTGCACCAGACCCGCGATGGCGATCTGGTTGCACATCTTGGTCAGCTGGCCCGCGCCGCTGTCACCGATCCGGCGGCAGATGCGCGCATAGGCGGCGATCACCGGCTCTGCCGCGTCATACTGCGCCTGCACCCCGCCGCACATGACCGAGAGCACGCCGTTTTCCGCGCCCGCCTGACCGCCCGACACCGGCGCATCGATGAAGCCCAGCCCATGCGCCTCGGCGGCGGCGAACATCTCGCGCGTGACGGCAGCCGACACGGTGGTGTGATCGACAAAGATCGCGCCCTTGGCCATCCCCGCAAAGGCGCCATCCGCCCCGATGCAGACAGACCGCAGGTCATCGTCATTGCCGACGCAGGCCATCACGAAATCAGCACCTTCCACCGCGGCGCGCGGCGTCGTCGCCATCGCGCCACCGTGCTGCTTTACCCAGGCCTCGGCCTTGGCCGCGGTGCGGTTGTAGACGGTCACCTCATGCCCCTTGGCGGCCAGATGCCCCGCCATCGGAAACCCCATGACCCCAAGACCCAGAAATGCCAGTTTTGCCATCAGCCTCTTCCCTTGCGTGATTGTGTTCCCTCTGGTTTGTGTCTAGCTAACGGGCGGATTGCAAGGGGCAAGGGGCGTTTCGGAATGGTGCGGGTCATCCAGTGGTTGTTGCGGATTGCCGGGGGTTTGATCGTCCTTGCGGTGGCGGGCATCGCGATGATCTTCTGGTTCGCGGGCCGCTCGCTTCCTGATTACAACCGCACCGTCACGATCCCGGAAGGGGCGGCGCAGCCCTCGGCCCCGGTCGAGATCGTGCGCGACAACGCCAATGTGCCCCATATCTTCGGTGCGACCGATGCCGATGTGTTCTATGGGCTGGGCTATGCCCATGCGCAGGACCGCCTGTGGCAGATGATGACCATGCGCCGCACGGTGCAAGGCCGCCTGTCCGAGATCTTCGGCACGCGGACCCTGCCCATCGACACGCTGATCCGGCGGCTGGATCTCTACACGTTGGCGCAACGCTCGGTCGAGGTGCAGGACAGGCGGACCCTTGCCGCGCTCGAGGCCTATGCGAATGGTGTGAACGCCCGCCTAGCCGAGATCATCGAAGGTGCGCTGGGCCGTGGCGCGCCCGAGATGTTCCTGTTCAATGCGCCGGTGGCACCCTGGCAGCCCGCGGATTCCATCGCGATGATCAAGCTGATGGCCCTGCAGCTGTCGGGCCATATGGCAGCCGAAATCAAGCGCGCGCGCACCTCGCTGGCCCTGCCCGATCCCGCCCGTCTGGTCGATATCCTGCCCGATGCGCCGGGCAGCGGTGTCGCGGCCCTGCCCTCCTATGCCAGTCTGTTCGAGGCCGATCTGCCGCGCTTTGCCATGACGGACGATGCGCCCACAGATCCATTGTCGCCCTTTCGCAGCTTCGAGCTGGCTGGCGCCTCGAATGCCTGGGCGGCGGCGGCACAACGCTCGGCCAATGGCGGCACGCTTCTGGCCTCGGACCCGCATCTGGGCTTCAGTGCGCCGACGATCTGGTACCTCGCGCGGATGGAACTGTCGGCAGGTGGCGTGATCGGCGGCACCATTCCGGGCATTCCGATCGTGCTGTCGGGCCGGTCCGAGGATCTGGGCTGGGGCATTACATCCTCCTACCTCGACGATCAGGACCTGTTCATCGAGCAGCTCAACCCCGACAATCCCGAGGAATACCTGACCCCCGAGGGGTTCAAACCCTTCGAGACCCGGCCTTCTATCGTGAACATCAAGGGGGCGGCCCCGGTCACGCTGACCCTGCGCTGGACCGAGAACGGCCCCGTGCTGCCCGGCAGCCATGCCAACCTTGCCACGATCACCCCGCCGGGGCATGTGGCCAGCCTGGCCTGGACCGCGCTCACGCCTGCGGATACCACCATGAGCGCGGGCCTTGCGCTGATGTATGCCCGTACCGTGCAGGAGGCGCTGGCAGCGGGCGAAGGGTTCATCGCCCCCTCGCAGAACCTGACATTGGCGGACGGGGTGCAGATCGCCCTCAAAACCATCGGGCAGGCCCCGCGCCGCGATGCGCAGCACCAGAGCCAGGGGCGGATCCCCAGCCCCGGATGGATCGCAAGCAATCGCTGGCAAGGGGCATTGCCCTATGATTCAAACCCCGAATTCGTCAATCCGCAGGGTGGCATTCTGGGCAATACGAACAACAAGATCGTCAACCGCCCCTTCCCGCTGCATGTCAGCCATGTCTGGGGCGACAGCCAGCGGGTGCAGCGCTGGCAGCGACTGATGCAGATGCGCGAAGTGCATACCCGCGACAGCTTTATCGAGGCGCAACTGGACACCGTCAGCGTGACCGCGCAATCGCTGCTGTCACTGGTGGCGGCCGATCTGTGGTTCACGGGATCCGCGGCCCCCGAAGGCACACGCATGCGCCAACGCCAGCGGGCGCTGGATCTGCTGGCCAACTGGAACGGCGAGATGAACGAACATCTGCCCGAGCCGCTGATCTATGCCGCATGGCTGCGCGCGCTGCAGGACCGGCTGATCCGGGACGAGATCGGCCCGCTGGCCGACGAGTTCACCCATGTCGAGCCGCTGTTCATCGAGCGCGTCTACCGCGATGTCGATGGTGCATCCGTCTGGTGCGACGTGATCCAGAGCGCCCCGGCCGAGACCTGCACCGACATGGCGCGGCTGGCGCTGGATGATGCGCTGGTCTGGATCGAGGAAAGATACGGCACCCAGATCGAGGCGCTGCGCTGGGGCGATGCGCATCAGGCGACCCATGATCACCCCAGCCTGGGCGAGGTGCCGCTGCTGCGGTACTTCGTGAACATCCGCCAGTCCACCAGCGGCGGCGATCACACGCTGCTGCGCGGGCGCACCCTGGGCAAGGGCAACGATCCCTTTCTCAACGTGCATGGTGCGGGCTATCGCGGGGTCTATGATTTCGCGGATCCCGACAGTTCGGTCTTCGTGACGTCGACGGGCCAATCGGGGCATTTCCTGTCGCGCCACTATGACGACCTTGGCGAGCTGTGGCGGCGTGGCGAATATATCCCCATGTCGCTGGACGAGAACCTTGCACGCGCCGCAGCGGTAGGCGTGACCCTGCTGCAGCCGCGCTGATCCAATCAGCGCCCCGGCACGCACGCCCCGCCTGCGGCATGTTGGCAGTCAGGTGATGCGATGTTTTCTCGACTCGGCGAGCGTTCTGCTTTACCACCGCACGGAACAGGCAAGATAAACGACAATAAAGAGACCTATCCCTTCGATGAACGCGCCCGTCCAGCGTCTGAATGACGCCGCCCGCCCCGCTTCTGCTGCGACTCCAGTCCCGACCGAACCCTCCGTCGACACATCTTCAGCTCGGGCACGCACCGCGCAGGAATGGGTCAGGATTCTTGCGCGCTACCGCGAACCCGACCCTGCGCGCAGCGCATTCGAGGTGGCGGTCAGCGTGTTGCCCTTTATCGGGATCTGGGCCTTGGCGCTATGGGCACTGTCCTTCAGCTATGTTCTGGCCTTCGCGCTGGGCCTTGCCAATGCGGCCTTCGTGCTGCGGCTGTTCCTGATCCAGCATGACTGCGGTCATGGCGCCTTTTTCGCCGACAAGCGCGTCGGCGATTGGGTCGGTCGCTTGCTGGGGGTCTTCACGATGACGCCCTACGATGTCTGGCGCCGCACCCATTCCGCGCATCATTCCAGCACCGGCAACCTCGACAAGCGCGGCCTTGGCGATGTGCACACCATGACCGTGGCCGAATATCGCGCGGCCAGCGGCTGGGAACGCTTCATGTACCGGCTTTACCGGCATCCTGTGGTGCTCTTCGGGCTTGGGCCGGGCTACCTGTTCCTGCTGCAGAACCGCATTCCCTATGGGCTGATGTCCTCGGGCTGGCTCTACTGGGTCAGCGCCATGGGCACCAACCTTGCCACGCTGGGCTTTCTGGTGGCACTTTACGCCTATGCCGGATGGGCACCGATCCTGCTGATCTTCCTGCCCAGCGTCCTGCTGGCGGCGACCATCGGCATGTGGCTGTTCTATATCCAGCACCAGTTCGAGGATACATACTGGGAAGGCGACAGCGAGTGGCAAATCCATGATGCGGCGCTGCACGGCTCGTCCCATTACGACCTGCCCCCGCTGGCACGCTGGTTCACCGCCAATATCGGCATCCATCACGTGCACCACCTTTATGCGCGCATTCCCTATTACAAGCTGCCTCAGGTCCTGCGCGACCATGGCGAGCTGGCCCAGGCCCAGCGGCTCGGCTTCCGCGAAAGCCTGTCCTGCGTGAAATTCCACCTGTGGGACGAAACCAACCGCCGGCTGATCTCGTTCAAGGCGGAACGCGACCTGCCCGCATGATCCGCATCCGCGCGCTGCACGGCGCAGTCGGAATGGATATTTGAGGCAAGAAGAAACGACAAAGGGGCGCCCTGGTGATAGGGCGCCCCTTGTTCATGTGGACTTCTGTTAGGGCTCTCCCCGACGGGATCACATGTCGCGAAACCGCTTTTCCTGCCGCGCGGTCCAGAGCACGGTGATGTCGAACCCCTCGTCGGTCTGGGTTTCGGCCTCGACCACGCCCTGTTCATGCAGCCAGGCGCGTTTGCGCCCTTCGGCGAATGACAGGCTGAACGTCGCCGGATGGCGCGCGGTTTCAAGTTTTGCCGTCATCGTGGCCAGCAGCGCATCCAGCCCCTCGCCGGTCACGGCAGAGATCGCCTGAACCTGCTCGTGGCGGGCGGCACTGGCCAGAACCGCCTCGCGCGCGGCGGGTTCGAGCCGGTCGATCTTGTTCCAGACCTCGATCATCGGCACCGAATCCGACATCCCCAATGAGGCGAGGATGTCGCGCACGTCGCGGGCCTGCGCCTCAGTATCGGGGTGGCTGATGTCGCGCACATGCACGATCAGATGGGCACCCAGCACCTCTTCGAGCGTGGCGCGGAAGGCCGCAACCAGTTCGGTCGGCAGATCGCTGATGAAACCCACCGTATCGGACAGGATGATCTCGGGGCCGTTTTCCGACAGTTTGACCGAGCGCATGGTCGGATCGAGCGTGGCGAAAAGCATGTCCTTGACCAGAACATCGGCCCCCGTCAGGCGGTTGAACAGCGTTGATTTGCCAGCGTTGGTGTAGCCCACCAGCGCCACGACCGGATAGGGCACCTTGGCGCGGGCCGCGCGATGCAGCGTGCGCGTCTTGACCACCTTGTCCAACTGTCGGCGCAAGCGCACCAGTTGTTCGTCGATGGCGCGGCGGTCCGCCTCGATCTGCGTCTCGCCGGGACCGCCCACGAAGCCCAGCCCGCCGCGCTGCCGTTCAAGGTGGGTCCA
Source organism: Paracoccaceae bacterium (assembly GCA_041596235.1). Classification (GTDB taxonomy): domain Bacteria; phylum Pseudomonadota; class Alphaproteobacteria; order Rhodobacterales; family Rhodobacteraceae; genus Seohaeicola. The sequence continues at coordinate 14,573 of JBFHIW010000057.1, read as the reverse complement.
GGCCCGCACCAGACGCGTCCGCTGATAGCTGAGCGCGGCCATTTCCACCTGCAGCACACCTTCGTTGGTGCGCGCACGATCCGAGAAAATCTCGAGGATCAGGCCGGTCCGGTCCAGCAGCTTGACCTTCCATTCCTTTTCAAGGTTGCGCTGCTGCACGGGCGTCACGGGGCCGTCGACCAGCACCAGTTCGACCTCGGCCGCTTTGAACTTGTCCTTCAACTCGGCGATCTTGCCTTTGCCGAACAGCATGCCGGGATGCGGGCGCTGCAGGCGCACGACAACTGCGCCCACGACCTCCAGATCGGGGAGCGCCGCAGCCAGCGCCACGGCCTCTTCAAGCTTGTGCTCGGGGGCGCGGCGGTCCTGTTCGGATTTGAGTTCGGGTTGCAGCACCCAGGCTCGGGTGGCAACCCGGTCATGTTCCATCAATTGGTGTCTTCACCGTCATAAAGGTTGATCGGCTGCGACGGCATGATCGTCGAGATCGCATGCTTGTAGACCAGTTGGGACTGGCCATCGCGGCGCAGCAGGACGCAGAAGTTGTCGAACCATGTGATCACGCCCTGCAGCTTGACGCCGTTGATCAGGAAAATGGTCACGGGGATCTTGGTTTTCCGCGTGTGATTCAGAAATGCATCCTGAAGATTTTGTTTGTCGGAAGCCATATGAAAGCCTTTGTTCTTGCAGTGACCGCGGATCGGTTCAATGTCCCTGAGCCTTCACTATGATCTGCGGTTGCCGAAGATTCCAGTCAAAAATCAGCCCTTTATCCCGGTCTTTCCCCGCTTCTGTCGCGCGATTGACCGGCCAGAGGACATCGGACCGGATCGCGATACGCTCAGTCGCGCCAGAAACCGCTTGTCAGAAGCGCGATGAAGGCCAGCAGTTCAAGCCGGCCCAGCACCATACCCGCGCAGAACAGCAGCTTGGCCCCTTCAGCCAGTCCGATCAGGGCAATCGGCGCCTCGGCGCTGGCCGAGATCAGCGGCCCTGTCGTTGTCAGCGCGGCGACGGCCAGCACCATGGATTGCTCGAAACTGCTGCCAAGGGCCGAAAAGCCCAGCATGAGCACCATAAGCGAGATGGCGAAGAACATGAAGAAGATCCAGGCGAAGAACGCCCCCTTGCGGGCGATCCGGCTGCTGCCGGTGCGCGAATGTCCGATCGACGAGGGATGCACAAGGCGGTCCATCTCGCGCAGACCATGCAGGTAAAGCGCCCAGACCCGCAGCAGCTTGACCCCGCCCGCCGTGGTGGCGACGCCGCCGCCCATCATCGCAAGCCCCATCAGGATGATGCCGGATGTGCCCAGCCCCGACCATATCCGGGCCGCATCCCAATGCACGCTTTCAAAGCCGTTGGTGGTCAGAAAGGACAGGATGGTGAAAAGGCTGCCCCAAAGCGCATAGAGCGGCACCAGCGGATCGGCCTCGCCGCTGACCTGAAACGAGGCAAGGTAATGGCGGATGAACAGGATCAGCGTCACCCCCAGCGCAATGGTCATGCCAAGGCGGAATTCGGGATCATGCTGGATGCCGCGCCGCGCCGTGGTGATCGTATCCGAGGAAAAGGTCAGCCGCGACAGGCCGAACATCAGGAAGAGCGCGATCACCGCCTCGCCGGGCACGCCCGAGGCGGCCCCCTCGACCCCGCCCAGAGGCGAGATGCCGCTGGTCGCCAGCACCGACATCCCGTGGATCAGCGCCACCAGCGGCGGATCGCCCAGCACCAGCAGCAACAGCCACAGCGCAAGCGTCAGCCCCGCATAGATCGGCAGGAGTTGCAGCGTCACCCGGATGATGCGCTGCTGCGGATCGGCCAGCCCGCCCTGGGTAAAGCGGGTCTCGCCCTGCCCCGGCTCGGCCATGGCCGTGACCTCGAATCCGCCGAGGTTCAGGGGCGCAAGGATCGCCGAGGCCGCAACCCAGATCAGGAAACCGCCCATCCATCCGACCAGCCCGCGCCACAGATGCAAGGTCGGTGACAGGCGCCCCGGTTCGAACAGGCTGGCGCCGGTGGTCGTCAGGCTCGACACCATCTCGACATAGCTGTTGAGAAAGGAGGTGGTGCCGATCGCATCGTGAAAGGGCACCGCCAGGATCAGCGGCAACAGCAGATAGGCACCGACCAGCGCGGCAAGGTTGCGCATCGAACTGCGCCTGCGCGGCTGAGAGGCCATGGCGATCGCCACAAGGGTCACGATCGTCAGGGTCAGCGTACCGGCATAGAAGAAGGCGCGCGCCTCGGAATGGCGCAGCAGCACGGCGGCATGAATGGCCGGCAGATACATCGACAGCCCCGAAATGCCGATCAGCAGGATCAGAAGCGGTTGGTCGAACAGGCGGGCGCGCATCGCTGGCTCGCCTCAGAAGAAATCGATCGAGACCTGCAACAGCCTCTCGACCTCGGGAACGTCCTTGGCCAGACAGAACATCGCCACGATGTCGCCCTCGTCGATCCGGGTATCGGAATTCGGCTTGACCACCTGATTGCCCTTGAGAAGGCCACCCACCAGAACCCCTTCGGGAAAATCGATGTCGCGCACCTTCTTGCCCGCCATGGGCGAGGTCGACAGAACCTCGGCCTCGATCATCTCGGCCTCGGCATCGCCGATGGAATAGACGCCGCGTACACGTCCATGGCGGATATGGCGCAGGATGGACGATACGGTGGTGGCGCGCGGGTTGATATAGGCGTCGATCCCCAGCGGCCCCATCAGCGGCACCATCGTGGGATCATTGATCAGGGCGATCGCCATCGGGCAACCTTCGGATTTCGCCCGCACGGCCGCCAGCATGTTCGTCTTGTCGTCATCGGTCACGCAAAGCACCGCATCGGCGCGGCTGATGTTCGCCTCGGCCAGCAGCGCCGCGTCAAGCCCGTCGCCGTTCAGAACGATGGTCCGCTCCAGCACTTCGGCGGCGCGTTCGGCGGATTTGCGGTTCTTCTCGATGATCTTGGCGCGGATCTTCTGGGTGCCTTCCTCAAGCGCGCGGGCCACCGCAAGGCCCACGTTGCCGCCGCCCACGATCACCACGCGTTCCTGCTTGCGGGTGGTCTTGCCGAAGATTTCCAGCGTGCGGTGAATATCCTCGTTCACGGTGAAGACATAGCAGTCATCGCCGACGAACAGCTGATCCTCGGCTTCGGGGGCAAAGAGGATGCCGTCACGACGCACGCCCACGACAATGGCGCGCAGGGTCGAGAAGAGATCCGTCAACTGGCGCAGCGGCGTGTTCACGACGGGGCAGTCTTCCTCGATGGTGATGCCCAGCAATTGCGCCCGCCCGCCCAGAAACACCTCGGTATCGAAGGCCGCAGGCGAATAGAGACGCTGCAGCGCGGCCTCGGCCACTTCGCGTTCGGGGCTGATCACCACGTCGATCGGCATGTGATCGCGGCGGTAGAGGTCGGAATAGATCGCATCCAGATAGGACTGGCTGCGCAGGCGCGCGATCTTGCGCGGAATCGCAAAGACCGAATGGGCCACCTGACAGGTGACCATGTTGACCTCGTCGGAATAGGTGGCGGCGATGATCATGTCGGCATCGCGCGCGCCTGCCCGCTCCAGCACGTCGGGGTAGCTTGCAAAGCCCGCGATACCCTGCACATCCAGCGACGAGGTGGCCCGGCGCACAAGGTCAGGGTTGTTGTCGACGATGGTGATGTCGTTCTTCTCGCCCGCAAGATGCCGGGCAATCTGCCACCCCACCTGCCCTGCGCCGCAGATGATGATTTTCATGCCTGCGTTTCCTTGGTTTCCGAGGCCCTTGGATGGCAGATAGCCCCATCATGGTCAATTGAATTGTCATTTCCCGCGGGCCACATCACACTGGGGCTGACATGTTTCAAAGGTACCCTGTCATGGCGTTTTTCACCCTTTCGACTTTTCCCCGATTCCGCCCGGTGCGGCAACTGCCGCTGACGCTTGCCGCGCTCGCCCTTGCGGCCTGCACCCCGCTGGGCATCTACCACAAGCCCGGCGCCACCGTGGCCACGATGCAGGACACATTGACCAATTGCGAGGTCGAGGGTCTCCAGCGCGTGCCCGTCGACCGCCGGGTCGAGCGCGAACCGGTCCGCATCGTGCCGCGCAAGGTCTGCGACAGCGCGGGCAATTGCGCCGTGGTCTATGACCGTGTCGGCGGCGAGATCCGGACCTGGGACGCCAATGCGCCGCTGCGCCAGCGCGTGCTGAACCAGTGCATGACGGCGCAGGGCTATGCCTTTGTCGAATTGCCGGCCTGTTCCCAAGGCGTCAAACGCGCGGCGCCGACTGCGGCCACCACGATCCTGCCGCGCCTTGCGCCGAACTCCTGTTCGATCCGCAATGGCGACGGCACCTGGCAGATCGTGACGCCGGGATAGGCCGCGCAGGCGCAGGGGCACTCAGGCCTCGTCGGCATCCGCCGTCTCGATCTCGTCATCCATCTGCGGAAGGCGTCCCCCCGCCTTGCCCGATGTCACCACACCCAGTGACTTGAGCTTGCGATGCAGCGCGCTGCGTTCCATGCCGACAAAATTGGCGGTGCGGCTGATATTGCCGCCGAAGCGGTTGATCTGGGTCAGCAGGTATTCCCGCTCGAAGGCCTCGCGCGCCTCGCGCAGCGGCAGCGTGGCCAGCGTACCGGACAGCACGACACGCCCGTCATCGGTGCTCTTGTCCTCGCTCGATGGCAGGTCGCGCACCTCGATCGGGCCGGTACCCTCGCCCAGGATCAGCACCCGTTCGATCAGGTTGCGCAGCTGGCGCACGTTGCCCGGCCAGTCCATCGTCTGCATCAGGGTCACGGCCTCATCGCTCAGCTGGCGCAGCGGCAAACCCTGCGTGCGGTTGAACAACTCGATGAAATGCTGCGCCAGAAGCGGGATATCCTCGCGCCGCTCGACCAGCGGCGGCACCGCGATCGGGACGACATTCAGCCGATGATAAAGCTCCTGCCGGAAGCGCCCGCCCTTGATCTCGGCCTCGAGGTTGCGGTTGGTCGATGAGATCACCCGCAGATCGACGCGCACCTTGTCGGCCCCGCCCAGCCGCGTGAACTGCTGATCGACCAGCACGCGCAGGATCTTGGACTGCGTGCCTGACGGCATGTCAGCCACCTCGTCGAAATAGATCACGCCCCCATGCGCCTGTTCCAGCAGGCCCGGCTCGACCCCGCGTTCGGCGCTTTCACGACCGAACAGCACTTCCTCCATCCGGTCCGCTTCGATCGAGGCGCAACCCACCGTCACGAAAGGCGCGCCTGACCGGTTCGAATGGGCATGGATATAGCGCGCGGCCACCTCCTTGCCCGACCCCGGCGCACCGGTCAGCATGACCCGGCCGTTTGATTTCGTGACCTTGTCCAACTGGCTGATCAACGCCCGGTAAGCCCCTGACGCGCCGACCATTTCCGCCGCTGTCACATCCTTGCGCCGCAGCTCGCTATTCTCGCGGCGCAGGCGGCTGGTTTCCATCGCGCGCCGGATCACGACCAGCAGCTGGTCGATGTTGAAGGGCTTCTCGATGAAGTCGTAAGCCCCCTGCTTGATCGCAGCCACGGCAATCTCGATATTGCCATGCCCCGAGATGATGACCACCGGCACATCGGGGTTGTCGCGCTTGACGGTCTTGAGGATGTCGATCCCGTCCATCCGGCTGTCCTTGAGCCAGATATCTAGGATCATCAGCGCGGGCGGCTCGGTATTGATGGCGGCCATCGCCTCGTCCGAATTGCCGGCCAGACGGGTATCATACCCCTCATCTTCAAGGATATCCGAGATCAATTCGCGAATGTCACGCTCGTCATCGACAATAAGAATATCGCCCATCTATCTGCCACTCCTCTGTTTTTCCTGTCCGCGCGCAGGAGCGGACGGGTGTTTCCCACCGTCCGGCGCCGCCGCGGCTTCAATCTGTGCGACATGGTCCGCCGCGCTGGACAGCGCCAGCGGCAAGCGGATCACGGCCATCGCCCCGGCCCATGTCTGCCCGGCAAGGCGAGGCGCATCCTCCAGCGCCAGGGTGCCGCCATGTTCCTCGATGATCTTCTTGACGATCGGCAGGCCAAGCCCTGTTCCCTCGCTGCGCGTGGTCACATAGGGCTCGAACAGACGCGACCGGTCCTCGGGCAGGCCCACACCGTTGTCGATGATGCGGATCTCGGCCTGCGATCCGACCCGCGCCGTGATCACGCGGACCTGCGGCTTGTGCCCCTCGGGCGCGCCCTTGGTCTGCAGCGTCTCGATCGCTTCGCCCGCGTTCTTGATCAGATTGGTCAGCGCCTGATGGATCATGGTCGCATCGACCTCGGCCGCCAACGGATCATCGGCCAGCTCGGCACCGATCTCGACACCGGGCTGCCCCGATTGCTGCAAGAGCACCGCATCCCGCACCAGCGCGGTCAGGCTTTCCGGTCGCCGTTCAGGTTCCGGCATGCGGGCGAATTTCGAAAACTCATCAACAATGCGCCGCAAGTCATTGGTCTGACGCACAATCACATCCGTCAGCTGATCCAGATCGCTGCCGGTCGCCTCGTCCAGATGCTTGCGGAACTTCCGCTTGATCCGCTCTGCCGACAGCTGAATCGGGGTCAGGGGGTTCTTGATCTCATGCGCAATGCGCCGCGCGACATCGCCCCATGCGGCCATGCGTTGTGCCGCGACCAGATCGGACACGTCGTCAAAGGCGACCACATAGCCTTCCAGCCGCCCGTCTTCGCCGCGCCGGGTCGACAAGCGCACCAGCAGGTTCTCAAGCCGCCCCGCCCGGCTGACCTTGACCTCGTCCTGCGCGGTTTCTGATTGCGCCAGTTGCAGCCTGTCAAACAGGGGGCCGAATTCCGGCACGGCAACAGACAGGGCCACGGATTGCTGATCCTCCTGCCAGTCCAGCAGCCGCTCGGCCGAGCGGTTCACGAAGGTCACACGGCCTTCGGCATCCACCCCCACCACGCCCGAGGTCACGGAACTCAAGACGGAATCGAACAGCCGCCGCCGCCGTTCGATCTGGCGGGTATTGTCCAGCAGCGTATCGCGCTGGCCCTTCAACTGCCGGGTCATCTGGTTGAAATAGCGCCCCAGCATCGCGATCTCGTCATCGCCCGCCTCATCCGGCACCTGCACATCCAGATCGCCCGCGCCGACACGCTGTGCCGCACCCGTCAAGCGCCCCACGGGGCGCGACAGACGTTCGGCGAACCACATACCCAGCCAGACCGCCGCCAGAATCAGGATCACTGCAAAGCCCAGGTAGACCAGACCGAATTCGAACAGCACGCGCCCGCGCTCATTTTCAAGCTGCTGATAGAAGCGCGCGGTTTCTTTGGTGTCATCCAGCAGGTTCAGAAGCTCGCCATCCACCTCGCGGCTGACATAGAGATAGCGGTCCACGAACTCCTCAAGACGCACCAGCGCGCGGAATTCGTTGCTGTCCCAATCCTCGATGATCTGCACGCCCCCTTCGGACGCAGCCATGATCGGCGCAGCCCCCGGCGGTTCGAAATCGAACAGGTAGGAGCGTTCGCCGCGCGCCCGGATCTCGCCGGTGCCGTCGATCACATAGGCCTCGCGCAGGCCCCGCTGGATCTGCCCCTGCCCGGTCGCCAGCACCCGGCGCACATCGCCATCCCCCATGAAGAAGGTGTTGCGCCGGTTGTTGTCCAGATAGGCCGCAAGCGCCAGCGCATCATCCGTCAGGTCGCGGCGATGCTCTTCCTCATAGGCTTCGGCGGCGGCCAGCGAACTGCCCACGACCTGCCGCACACGGTCCGAGAACCACCCCTCAAGGCCCACGTTGATGGTGAGGCCCGCGAAGATCGCGACCGAGACGGTGGGGATCAGCGCCAGCAGGGCAAAAACCCCGGTCAGCCGCAAATGCAGCTGCGATCCGGCCGAGCGCGCGCGCCGCGCCGCAATCAGCCCCGCAACCTTCTGCAGCACCAGCGCCGCCACAACCAGCACATAGACAAGGTCAACCAGCAGAATCAGACGCAGCCCGATAGCCGAGGCGCCCTGATCCAGCGGTCCAAGCACAAGGAATGTCGCGACGGCCAGAACCGGCCCAAGAAACACCAGCCCCAGCGTGGCGGCGTTCTGCACTTTCTTCAGGCGGCGCAGACGCGCAAGCCTGTTCCAATCGATGCGTGCATGCGCCCGGGTAATCACCCGCTGCCCCCGTCCTGATTGATGTGGCGCTTGACGCGCCTGACCGCTTTTATCGGGTCAGATCGGCCGATTGGCCAATCTGCCACTTATCTGTTGCGGTTTTACATCAACTTCCGGCGTCGTGTCACGCGAATATCCAGATCCGTGATCTTCTTTCGCAAGGTATTGCGGTTGATCCCCAGCAGATCGGCACATTTAGCCTGATTTCCGCCTGTCGCCTCAAGCGCGATTTCCAGCAACGGCCCTTCGACCTCGCGCAGAATGCGGCCATAAAGCCCCGGTGGCGGCAGCATGTTGCCATGCAGATCGAAATAGCGCCGCAGATGCCGGTTGACCGAGGCGGACAGCTTTTCGGTATCGTTGCCCCCGCCCAGCACCGGCTCCATCTCGGGCTGGTTGCCCAGAACCGATTCCACCTCGGAGCGGGTGATCTCGTCGGCGCGGCTGGTCAGCACAAGGCGGCGGATCGCGTTCTCCAGCTGGCGCACATTGCCCGGCCAGCTGTAGGCGCGCATCAGTTCCAGCGCATCGCGCGACAGGCGGCGCTTGGGCGCCCCGTCCTTTTCACTGCGCAGCAGGAAATGCTCGGCCAGAAGCGGAATGTCATCGACACGCTCACGCAGCGCAGGCACCTCGACCGTGGCCCCGCCCAGACGATAGTAAAGATCCTGACGCATCCGGCCCTTTTCCATCGCCTGCGACAGGTTCGACTGGCTGGTGGCCATGAACCGCGGCACGTGATCGCCGGGGCTGTCCATCATCCGCACGATCCGCGCCTGGCTTTCCAGGTCGATATCGCCGATCTCATCGAACAGGACCGAGCCGCCCTTGGCACGGGCCAGCACACGGGCGGGCCCTTCGATATCCTGCAGATCCGTCGCCGTCACCGTGACGAAAGGCAGGGTGCGACGGTCCGAGAAATCGTGAATAGCGCGCGCAATCAAGGATTTGCCGGTCCCGCTTTCACCAGAGATCAGCACCGGCAGATCGGTGTTCATCACCCTCGCCACCAGCCGGTAGAGCGACTGCATCGCAGGTGTGCGCCCCACAAGCGGCAGATCGTCAGGCCGTTCTGTCCCCGCCTCGACCGGGGCCGAGGGGGCCACGCGGCGGCGGCTTTCCAGCGCCCGCGCCGTCCGTTTCATCAGGTCGGGCAGATCGAAGGGCTTGGGCAGGTAATCATAGGCCTCGGCCTCGGCGGCCTGAATGGCGGTCATGATCGTATTCTGGGCCGAGATGACGATCACCGGCAGACCGGGCCGGTCCTGTGCGATCTTCGGCAGCATCTCAAGCCCGTTGCCATCGGGCATCATCACATCCGAGATCACCACATCGCCCTTCCCCTCGGCCACCCAGCGCATCAGCGTGGTCAGGCTCGAGGTGGCATGCACCTTGCAGCCAGCGCGCGTCAGTGCCTGCGTCAGCACTGTGCGGATGGTGCGATCGTCATCGGCGACCAGAACGGTTCCGTCCATCGGCGTCTACTCCCTTGAGGACTGAGATATGTTGGTTTTGCGAGGTGGCGGGGCATCGCGCGGGGCACGCGGCAGTGACATGCGGAACACCGTCCGCCCCGGCGTGGAATCGACCGATATCCATCCGTCATGGTCGGACATGATCTTGCTGACCAGCGCCAGACCAAGCCCGGTGCCGTTCTCGCGGCCCGACACGAAAGGATCAAAGATATCCCCCGCGATATCGGCCGGCAGACCGGGGCCATCGTCGATCACCTCGACCTGAAGCGGCAGCGATTGGCCCATCCCGTCACTGCGGCGCATGCGGAAAGAATGCTCGTAATAGGACCTGAGGCGAATGATTCCGCCATTCTTGTCAGCAGCTTCCGAGGCGTTCTTGACCAAGTTCAACACCACCTGCAGCAACTGGTCGGGGTCGCCCCACGCCATCGGCAACGAGGGGTCGTAATCCTCGATGATCTTCATATGTGCGCCGAAACCCAGCAAGGCGGAACGCCGCGCCCGGTCCAGCACATCATGGATATTCACCTCGCGCCGGTCCGGCGGGCTGAGGTTTCCGAATTGCTCGACCTGCTCCAGCAGCTTCACGATCCGGCGGCTTTCCTCGACGATCAGATCGGTCAGTTCCATGTCCTCGGAACTCAGCCCCATCGACAGAAGCTGCGCCGCCCCCGTGATACCCGCCAGCGGGTTCTTAATCTCATGGGCCAGCATCTCGGCCATGCCGATCGCCGATTTCGCCGCCGATTTGACCGATTGGGAATGCGTCACTCGTCCCGCCAGTTCGCGGGGCGAAATCAGAAGGATCATGAACCCCGGCTGTCCCTGCATCGGTGATATCTGCAGGTTGCAATGCAGCGGCACCCTTTCGCCGGTGCCGACATCGACATCATTCACGAACAGCGGGGTCGAGGTTTCACGCGCCCGATCGAACGCCTCCTGCATCGGGGCAGCCACCATGACCCGGTCCCAGACCGGATGCCCCCGCACCGCCTTGACCGAAGCGTTGAGAAACAGTTCGGCCGCCGGATTGGCATCGGCGATGCGATCCTCGGGATCCAGCAGGATCGCCGGCACCGGCAAGGACGACCAGAGCGCGGAATCGTCGATCATGCCGCAGCCCTCCGCACGGGCAGACCCGCACCTGTCAGCGCATCGGGCAGAAGGCGCAGCACCTCATCCGCCACCTCGGCGCGCAGGATCCGCTGGCGCAACGGCGCCTCGGTTCCGGCCTCATCCATGTACCAGCCCAGATGCTTGCGCGCGACACGCAGCCCGAGCTCCGGACCACAAAACATCAACATCGCCTCGTAATGCTCTGATACCATGTCAACAAGATCACGCCCCACAGGCACAGTGGGGGCTGCGCTGCCATAAAGCGCATGCGCGATCTGCGCCAGCAGCCAGGGCCGCCCCTGCGCCGCGCGCCCCACCATCACCCCATCGGCACCGGACAGGCGCAACGCAAGGGCGGCCGTCTTCGCATCGACGATATCGCCATTGGCAATCACCGGGATCGCCACCGCCTGCTTGACCGCAGCAATGGCCGCCCAATCAGCCTTGCCCTTGTAGAACTGACACCGCGTCCGGCCATGGATGGTGATCATCTGCACACCCGCCCCTTCGGCGCGGCGCGCGATATCCGGCGCGTTCAGGCAGTCATCGTCCCAGCCCAGACGGGTCTTGAGCGTGACAGGCACCTTGACCGCAGCGACAACCGCCTCGATCAGCCGCAAGGCGTGATCAGGCTCGCGCAGCAAAGCCGACCCCGACAAGCCGCCCACAACCTTCTTGGCGGGGCATCCCATGTTGATGTCGATGATCTGCGCCCCCGAGGCTTCGATCATCCGCGCCGCTTCGGCCATCCAGTGCGGATCGCGCCCGGCGATCTGCACGGATGTTCCTGCGACATCCGCGCCGAGTTCGGCCCGTTCGCGCGCCTCGATCCGGCCGGTCACGATCTCGCGGCAGGCCACCATCTCGCTCACCACAAGCCCTGCCCCGAACGAGGCGACCAGCGAGCGAAACGGCAGATCCGTGATTCCGGCCAGAGGTGCCAAAAGCACCGGAGAGGACAGATGATGATCTCCTACATGCAAAGACACGTGCTTATTCCTTGTGCATTGGCTCTTGGCTATCGCAAGCCGAGGCCCGCCGACAACGCTACCATCGTTGTATCTGGATCAAATATAGGCACGCTCCCGCCTGTCGCCTAGTTTTTAGGCAAACTGACCGACAAACTGGCACATTGCCCTTTCGACACCCGCGCCCTATGCAGAAGGCAGGATCAGACAGCAAGGCCGGACCCCACGTGACTCACGCCCGTTTTCCGCAGGATCACCGTGCATGACCACGGCCGCGATCATCGTTGCCGCGGGCCGGGGCACGCGTGCGGGGGGCGATCAGCCCAAGCAATGGCGCATGCTGGCGGGTCGGCGCGTGATCGACTGGACCGTGGCCCTGTTTCACGGACAAGCCGGGATCGACATGACCCTTGTCGTGCTGCATCCCGATGATCTTGACCTCTATGTGCCGCCACCCGGTGTCCGCGTGACCACGGGCGGGGCCAGCCGCGACGCATCGGTGCGTTGCGGTCTGGACGCGCTGGAGGGCGAAGGCGTCACCCGCGTGCTGATCCATGACGTGGCGCGCCCCTGTACGCCGCCTGCGGTCATCGCCGCTGTGCTGGACGCGCTGGACAAGGCCCCCGCCGCAGCCCCCGGCCTGCCAGTGACAGATGCGCTCTGGCGCGCGGACACCGGGCATGTGACCGGCGTGCAGGCGCGTGACGGGCTTTACCGCGCCCAGACACCGCAGGGCTTTGATTTCGATGCCTTGCTTGATGCCCATCGCGCGCATCCGGGCCTTGCCGCAGATGACGTCGAGGTGGTGCGCGCTGCCGGGATCGGGGTTGTCATCACGCCGGGACATGAAGACAATCTGAAAATCACCACGCCCGAGGATTTTGCCCGGGCCGAACGCATCCTGACACAACAAGGAACAGGCATGGATATCAGGCTTGGCAATGGCTACGACGTACATAGATTCGGGCCGGGGGATCACGTCACGCTCTGCGGTGTGAAAGTGCCCCATGGCCGTGGCCTCGTCGGGCATTCCGACGCCGATGTGGGCATGCATGCGGTCACCGATGCGATCTATGGCGCGCTGGCCATGGGCGATATCGGGCGGCATTTCCCACCATCGGATCCGCAGTGGAAAGGCGCCGCCAGCCATATCTTTCTGCGTCACGCGGTGCAGTTGGCACAGGAAAACGGCTTTCAGATCAGCAATGTAGACTGCACTCTTGTCTGCGAATACCCCAAGATCGGCCCGCACGCGGCAGCGATGCAGGCCGAAATGGCCGCGATCATGGGGCTTTCGGCTGACCGGGTATCGGTCAAGGCGACGACCAGCGAAAGGCTGGGCTTCACCGGACGCGAAGAGGGGATCGCCGCCCTCGCCACCGCGACACTGGTCAAGCCATGAGCCGCGCCAGCCACCTGATCGCCACCTTCGGCAGGGTCGGCCATCTGCGGCCCGCCCCCGGAACATGGGGCTCGCTGGCGGCGCTGCCGGTGGCCTGGGCTGTGTACATGCTGGGCGGTGTGCCCCTGTTCTGCGCGGCGATCGTGGTCGCATTTGCATCAGGTTGGTGGGCCACAGCACTGGAAACAAGAGGAAAAGACGATCACGATCCATCCGAGATCGTGATTGACGAGGTTGTCGGCCAATGGATCGCGCTGCTGCCCGTGATGATCGGCGCCAGCCATTCCGGCGCGGGGCTGCTGGCGCTCTGGCCCGGTTGGCTGACGGCCTTTCTGGCCTTTCGCCTCTTTGACATTACCAAGCCGGGCCCCGTGGGTTGGGCCGACCGGCAGCATGGACCGCTGGGCGTGATGCTGGACGATGTGATCGCGGGTATCATGGCCGCGCTGATGGTCGGACTGGGGGCATGGATCTCGCACGGGTTGCTGGGTGTCTGACATGCGCCAATCCGCCTTGGAGATCCTGACACTCTACCGGGCCGGCGGTCTGCGCATTGCCACGGCCGAAAGCTGCACCGGAGGGATGGTCGCGGCGGCCATCACTGATATCGCGGGATCATCCGACGTGTTTGACCGAGGCTTCGTGACCTATTCCAATGCCGCGAAATCCGACATGCTGGGCGTCTTGTCCCGAACGCTTGCGACCCATGGCGCGGTGTCCGAGCCTGTCGCGCAGGAAATGGCCGAGGGGGCGCTGGCCGCCTCGGCCGCCGATGTGGCCGTCTCGATCACCGGGATCGCGGGCCCCGGCGGCTCGGACTTCAAGCCCGAGGGGCGCGTCTGCTTCGGCCTAGCACGACAGGGCCACGCCACATGGACCGAAACCGTTGAATTCGGCGCGCGCGGCCGCGATGGCGTGCGCGGCGCGGCCACGGATCACGCGCTTGCCTTGCTGTTGTCGTCAGTGAATCAGCCTTAGCAGCACCTCAGACGTCATTGATTACACAAGGGATGATGCAAGCGCCCTCGCACTTGCCTGCCCGTGGATCAGCGACCAGAGCGCATCGGCCCGCGATGCGCCCAGCAGGCTGCGCGCCTTGGCATCGATCTTGTCCTGCCGCAGCGCCAGCGACATCGGCGCATTCAGATCGTGGCGCGCTTCATGCACGCCACCATCCCGCAGCACGACGCGCAACCGCGTGGCGGTTTCCGCCACGCTGTCATCCGCCGTCACATGCACACGCGCCCGCAACGCCTGCAACGCGGGATCGGCACAGACGGCATCGCTATAGCTGCCCAGAACCGCCGTATCATGGCCAAGGACCTGCATCGCCAGCACCGTGCCATAGCTGAACTTGGCCCCAAGGCCTGTCATCGGCGCGACCTGATTGCAGACCGTCATCCAGCGCGGATGTGTCGTCACCTCGATCCGGTCGATCGTGGCCGGGTCCAGAGGCGCCAG
>JBFHIW010000056.1:0-22181 GCA_041596235.1 Paracoccaceae bacterium | reverse complement strand
GATGACATCTGCCTGACCCTGGCGCGCCTGCACGAAGCCTGCGGCCCCGCAAGGCGCAGCCTTGCCATCTGGCTGGCCGGCATGGTGCAGCGCAAGCACAGGGGCCCGGTGATCTGGATCGCGCCGCGCCACCTGCCCGACAGGCCCAACCCGGATGGAATCGCAGGGCTGGCCCGGCCCGAAGGTTTCCTGCATCTCAGCCCCCAGCGCCCCGAGGATCTGCTGTGGTGCATGGAGGAATCGCTGCGCAGCGGCGCGGCCCCGCTGGTGGTGGCCGATCTGCCTGGCCCGCCCGGGCTGACGCCTGTCCGCCGCCTGCATCTGGCCGCCGAAACCGGGGCTGCCGAAGGCGTCTTTGCGCCCATTGGCCTGATCCTGACCCCGGACATGGGCGGAGCACCGGGTGTCGAAACCCGCTGGCACATGGCCCCCGCCCATGCCCCGGACCGCCAGGGATGGACCCTGCGCCGCCTGCGCGCGCGCCAGGCCCCGCCAAGGGACTGGCATCTGGCCGGCCCGGCCCATGCCATGGCAGGACCGATCAGGATCGAGGTTGCATGATGCGTATTTGACGAACAGTGACGGCGCGCGCCTGACCTTTCATCGTTCCCCAAATACTCATGCGACAGCCCGCAAAAGACGCGCAAGCCCCCTTGTCATCCCCGGCAGGATGGGCAGGACTGGCCCCATGCGCCTGATGATCTCTTTCGCGGCCCTCTTTCTGTCGGTCATCCTGCTTCAGCTCTCGACCGGGGGCGTGGGGCCGCTGGACGCATTGTCGGGGCTGACGCTTGATTTCACCAATGCCCAGATCGGCCTGCTGGGCTCGGCGCATTTCCTTGGCTTCTTCATCGGCTGCTGGTGGGCGCCCCGGCTGATGGGCACCATCGGCCATTCGCGCGCCTTCGCCGCCTTCACCGCGACCGGCGCGATCGGGCTTCTGGCGCATATGCTGGTGATCGACGCCTATGCCTGGGCGCTGATGCGCGTGGCCTCGGGCCTCTGCGTGGCGGGCTGCTACACGGTGATCGAGGCCTGGCTCCAGGCCAAGCTGACCAACGAGACGCGCGGCCGCGCCATGGGCACCTACCGGGTCGTGGACATGGGGGCATCCTTGGTGGCGCAAATGGTGATCTCGGTGCTCGAACCGGCCTCCTACGTGTCCTACAACCTGCTGGCGCTGCTGTGCTGCGCGGCCCTTCTGCCGATCACCCTGACCCGCACCGCCGAGCCGGACACCCCGACCGCGCTGCGCCTGCGCCCGATGCTGGCGGTCACCCGCTCGCCGCTGGCGGCGGCGGGGGTTGTGGTGGCGGCGCTGTCCAGCGCGTCGTTCCGCATGGTGGGGCCGGTCTATGGGCAAGGCGTGGGTCTGGCGGTGGACCAGATCGCCTGGTTCCTGGCCGCTTTCGTGGCGGGCGGCGCGCTGGCGCAATACCCGGTGGGCTGGCTGGCCGACAAATATGATCGCCGCTGGGTGCTGATCTGGTTGTCGGTCGCCTCGATCGCCAGCTCGGCCCTGACCGCGCTGACGGGCGATCTGGGCACCACGGGCGTGCTGCTGACGGCCACGCTCTTCGGGGCCACCACCTTTCCGATCTACTCGGTGGCCGCCGCCCATGCCCATGATTTCGCGGATGCCTCGGAACGGGTCGAGCTGTCGGCGGCGCTGATGTTCTTCTTTGCACTGGGCGCCATCGCCGCCCCGCTGATGGCCTCGACCCTGATCGAGGTTTATGGCCCCTCGGCCATGTTCGTGATGATCGGCGCCGGTCACGCGGTGCTGGTGATCTTCGGCCTGATCCGCATGCGCATGCGCCCGCGCGCCGCGCGGCGCACGCCCTATATCTGGGCGCCGCGCACCTCTTTCCTGATCGGTCGGCTGACCGGGCGCACCCGCGACGAGGACTGACCCCGCAAGCCGCCGCTGGAACCCTGCCGCGCCTTGCGCTAAGGAAGGGCCAATCCGGACAAGGGCACAAGAACATGGCACGGCATCTGATCACCTCGGCGATCCCCTACATCAACGGGATCAAGCATCTGGGCAACCTTGTGGGCAGCCAGTTGCCTGCGGACCTCTACGCCCGCTATCAGCGCGGACGCGGCCATGAGGTGCTGTTTCTCTGCGCCACAGACGAACACGGCACCCCGGCCGAGCTGGCCGCCGCCAAGGCGGGCAAGCCCGTGGCCGACTATTGCGCCGAAATGCATGACGTGCAGGCCCGGATCGCCCGGGGCTTCCGCCTGAGCTTCGATCACTTCGGCCGCTCGTCCAGCCCGCAGAACCATCGGCTGACCCAGCATTTCGCCGGACGACTGGCCGAGGCCGGGCTGATCCGCGAAGTGACCGAAAAGCAGATGTATTCACGCGCCGATGGCCGCTTCCTGCCCGACCGCTACATCGAGGGCACATGTCCCAACTGCGGCTTCGACTCCGCGCGCGGCGATCAATGCGACAACTGCACCAAGCAGCTGGACCCGGTGGACCTGATCAATCCGCGCTCGACCATCTCGGGTTCGACCGATCTGGAACAGCGCGAGACCAAGCATCTCTACCTGCGCCAGAGCGCGATGCGCCAGCAGCTGCAGGACTGGATCGACAGCAAGACCGACTGGCCGATCCTGACCACCTCGATCGCCAAGAAATGGCTGAATGACGGCGACGGGTTGCAGGATCGCGGCATCACCCGCGATCTGGACTGGGGCATCCCCGTCAAGAAAGGCGATCAGGACTGGCCGGGAATGGAGGGCAAGGTCTTCTATGTCTGGTTCGACGCGCCCATCGAATATATCGCCTGCGGCGCCGAATGGGCCAAGGCGAACGGGCTGGACGCGGATGCATGGGAACGCTGGTGGCGCACCGACAAGGGCGCGTCCGACGTGACCTATACCCAGTTCATGGGCAAGGACAACGTCCCCTTCCATACCCTGTCGTTCCCGGCCACGATCCTCGGCTCGGACGAGCCGTGGAAGCTGGTCGATTACATCAAGTCCTTCAACTACCTCAATTATGATGGTGGCCAGTTCTCGACCTCGCGCGGGCGCGGCGTCTTCATGGATCAGGCATTGGAGATCCTGCCCGCCGATTACTGGCGCTGGTGGCTTTTGTCCCATGCCCCGGAATCCTCGGACGCGGAATTCACATGGGAGAATTTCCAGGCCTCCGTGAACAAGGACCTTGCCGATGTGCTGGGCAATTTCGTCAGCCGCATCACCAAGTTCTGCCGGTCGAAATTCGGCGAAGCCGTGCCCGAAGGCGGCACCTGGGGCGAGCAGGAAACCGCCCTGATCGACACGCTCACCGCCCGCATCCGCACCTATGAGGCGCTGATGGACGCGATGGAGGTGCGCAAATCCGCGCAGGAGCTGCGCGCGATCTGGGTGCTGGGCAACGAATACCTGCAATCCGCCGCCCCTTGGGTCACCTTCAAGGAAGACCCCGCGCGCGCCGCCATGCAGACAGGTCTGGGCCTGAACCTGATCCGGCTCTACGCGGTGCTGTCCGCCCCCTTCATTCCCGATGCAAGTGCCGCGATGCTGGCCGCCCTGCACAGCGATGATGCCACATGGCCCGAGGGCGATCTGGGCGAATGGCTCTCTGCCCTGCCCGCCGGCCATGCCTTCACAGTGCCCGAGGTCCTGTTCGGCAAGATCACGGACGAGCAGCGCGAGGATTGGCAGACCCGCTTCGCCGGCATCCGCACCTGAAAAAAGGGCAGGCCCCCAAAGGCCCGCCCGCTTCTTCTTGCTGCAAATATCCGCAGGGGGTCCGGGGGGATGCATCCCCCCGGCCTGCCCTTACGTCTTGAACACCCGGTAGATTGCCGGGATCACCAGCACCGTCAGCAGGGTCGAGCTGAACAGACCGAACAGCAGCGACAGCGCCAGACCCTGAAAGATCGGATCGGCCAGGATCACCGTCGCGCCGAACATCGCGGCCAGTGCCGTCAGCAGGATCGGCTTGAACCGGATCGCGCCCGCCTCGATCAGGATGTCCACGGGCGACTTGCCCGCAGGGTCCGTGTGGCGGATGAAATCCACCAAGAGGATCGAGTTGCGCACGATGATCCCCGCCAGCGCGATGAAACCGATCATCGAGGTTGCCGAGAACGGCGCGGCCCACAGCCAATGCCCGGCCATGATGCCAAGAAAGGTCAGCGGCACCGGCGTCAGCACCACCAGCGGCACCCGGAACGATCCGAACTGCGCCACGACCAGCACGTAAATCCCCAGCAGCGCCACGCCGAAAGCCGCCCCCATGTCGCGGAACGTGACCCATGTCACCTCCCACTCCCCGTCCCACAGGATCGTGGGGCGGCTGTCGTCCAGCGGCTGGCCGTTCAGCAGGACAAGGGGTTTCTCGCCCTCGGCCCAGTCCATCGCGTCCAATGCCTTGCCCACTTCGACGATACCGTAAAGCGGCGCCTCGAAGCGGCCCGCCAGTTCGGCCATCACCATCTCGGCTGGCCGTCCGTTGCGGCGGAAGACCGGATAGGACATCACCTCTGCCTCGATCCGCACCACATCGCCAAGCTCGACTACGCCACGCGCGCCGGGCAGCACATTGGCCGGGATCGGCGTGGACAGGAACCGCTCGTCCATCACCCGGTCCGACAGGTCGCGCGCCACGGTGATCGGGATCGGGCGGCGGCCATCCTCGCGATGCGAATAGCCCACCGTGGTCGTGCCGTTCAGGATGCCGATCGTGTCGAACACGTCCTGCTCCTGCACCTGAAAGAATTCGAGGTCATCGGGCGAGATGACGGCCCGCAACCGGCGGGGCGGATTGCCGAAACTGTCATCCACATCGACGATGAAGTCGATGCTCTCGAAGGCCTCGCGCAGCTTGGTGGCGGTCTCGCGCCGCGCCTCGGGCGTGGGGCCGTAAACCTCGGCCAGCAGGGTCGCCATGACGGGCGGGCCCGGCGGGGGTTCGACCGTCTTCAGGCTTGCGCCCTCGGGCAGGTCCAGCGCCTTCAGACGCGCGCGCAGCTCCAGCGCGATCTCATGGCTGGAGCGCGCGCCATGGCCCACTTCGGACAGGTTGATCTGCACATCGCCCATGTAGGGCTCGGCCCGCAGGAAGTAATGCCGCACCAGGCCGTTGAAGTTGAACGGTGCCGCCGTGCCCGCATAGGTCTGCACGCTGACGACCTCGTGCAGGTCCATCGCGATGCGCGCTACCGATTGCGCCACCGCATCCGTCGCCTCGACCGATGTGCCCTCGGGCATGTCGATCACCACGGCCAGTTCCTTCTTGTTGTCGAAAGGCAGCAGCTTGACCGTTACATGCTGTGTATAAAGCAGACCAAGCGAGCCGAAGGACAGCACCGCCGTCACCAGCAGAAAGGTCAGGCTGCGCCCCTTGGTGGCCAGAACGGGCCGGGCAACGCGGGCAAACAGACGCCCCAGAAACCCGCCATCGGCCCCGTCATGCCCATGCATCGGCGCCTTGCCCGCGATCTTGACCATCAGCCAGGGCGTGACCATCACCGCGATGAAGAACGAGATGATCATCGCCGCCGAGGCCACCGCCGGGATCGGGCTCATGTAGGGGCCCATCAGGCCGGAGACGAACAGCATCGGCAGCAGCGCCGCCACCACCGTCAGCGTGGCCACGATAGTGGGGTTGCCCACCTCGGCCACGGCGTCGATGGCGCGGGTCACACGGTCGCGCCTGTCCTTCATGCCCCAATGGCGGGCGATGTTCTCGATCACCACGATGGCGTCATCGACAAGGATACCGATCGAGAAGATCAGCGCGAACAGCGACACCCTGTTCAGCGTGTAACCCATGATCCATGCACCAAAGAGCGTCAGCAGGATCGTCACCGGGATCACCACCGCGACCACGATGCTTTCGCGCCAGCCGATGGCGACCAGCGTCAGCACGATGATCGACAGCGTCGCCAGAAACAGCTTCAGCAGCAGCGTATCGGCCTTTTCCTTGGCCGTTTCGCCATAGTTGCGCGTGATCTCGACCGCGACGCTGTCGGGGATCAGCGTCTCTTGCAGCGTGGCTGTCCGCGACAGGATCTGTTCGGCCACGACCACCGCGTTGGACCCGGCGCGCTTGGCGAAGGCCAGTGTCACGGCGGGGCTGCGGCTGATCGTGCCATCCGCGGCGCGGGTCACATGGCCCACGATCCGGTCGGACATGTCCGGCACGAAGTCGATCATGGCCACATCGCCCACATAGACCGGCCGCGCATCGCGCGTGGTCAGCAAAAGCCCTGCGATCTCGGCCGGCGCGGTCAGGCTTTGGCCTGCAACAAGGCCGATCTGCTGGCCCGCGTCGCGCACACGGCCCGCAGCCATCGTGCGATTGGCCGATTGCACCTTGCCTGCCAGCTGTTGCAGCGTGATGCCATACATCGCCATACGCTCGGGATCGGGCGCGATGCGGATCGCCTCATGCGCCTCGCCCACCACATAGCTCAGCCCCACATCTTCAACGCGCGACAGATCGGCCCTGAGTTCGCGGGCCAGCCGCGTCAGGTCATTGGCGCTGACCTCTGCCCCCTCGGCGGCGGTCAGGGTCAGGGTCACGATGGCCACATCGTCGATCCCGCGCCCGATGATCAAGGGTTCCGGGATGCCCACGGGGATGCGGTCCATGTTGGCGCGCACCTTTTCATGCACGCGCAGGATCGCCGCATCCGACGGGGTGCCCACCTCGAACCGGGCGGTGATCATCGCGCCGTCATCCATCGTCTGCGAATAGACATGTTCGACGCCGTTGATCGCCTTGACGATGGTCTCCATCGGCTCGGACACCAGCCGCACCGCATCCTCGGCCTTCAGGCCCGGTGCCTGCAGCAGGATATTGACCATCGGCACCGATATCTGCGGCTCTTCCTCACGCGGGACAACCATCAGCGCGATCAGGCCCATCGCAAGTGCGGCCAGCATGATCAGCGGGGTCAGGGGCGAGCGGATGAAACCCCTGGTCAGGTTCCCCGCAATGCCCAGCGACTGGGGTTTATCGGTCATTTCAGCACCACCGTCTCGCCGCCCGCCAGACCCGAGAGGATCTCGCGCAGCACGACACCGCCCTGTTCATGGCGCTGGCCCAGCATCACGGCGCGTTCACCCTGATGCGCCCCCGCGACCGTCACGAAATCAAGCCCGGCGCGGATGGTCACGGCGGTTTCCGGCACCAGCAGCGCGCTGCGCTGGCCAACGGCCAGACGCACCAGAACGCGCGCATCCACGAAAACCTCGGCCAGCCCTTCGACTGCCACATCGGCGATCACGCGGCCATTCTCGATCTGCGGATAGATCCGCGCCAGACGCCCCGTCGCACCGTCATCCGCACCGTCGATCCTGATCTCGTCGCCCTCGCGCAGGGTGCGGGCATGGCGTTCGGGAATGGCAAGGCGCAGAAAGAATCCGCCGCCGCCGATGGTGGCCACCGCCTCGCCCGGCATCACCACGGAACCGGCTGCCGCCGGCACCGTCAGCACCAGCCCCGCGATCGGCGCCAGCACATCGCCCTCGGTCGCCTGCTGCACCACAACCGACCGTTCGGCGCGCGTGGCATCAAGCTGCCCGTTCAGCACATCGACCTGCGTCCGCAGCGCGTCCAGCCGCTGCACCGTGGTCACGCCACGCTGCAACAGCGCCTCGCCGCGCTCCAGCTCGACCTTGGCATTTTCAAGCTGCGAATCCAGCGATTGCAACTGCGCGTCGATGGCGCGCAGGCGCAGATCCAGCTTGTCATCGACGACACGCGCCAGAACTTGTCCCGCCGCGACCCGGTCGCCTTCGACCACGTCCAGCGAGACAAGCGTGCCGCCCAGCCGCGCACGCGCGGGCAGACGGGTCTGCGCCTCGATCTGGGCATAGACAGCTTTCCAGTCGGTGACAGGTTGCGGGGTCACGATCAGGGAGTCGGCCCACACAAGGGACGCCGACATCAAAAAACCAACCAGAGTAACGACTTGCGCTTTCATGTGCGCCTCCATGGGATCCTGCTGGCCCAGGGTTGGGCCAATTTCATATTCCATATAGTGAATATTTTGATCCGGCACAATGGCATGGGGCGATGAAACCTGCCCCGCCCATACATGATCGAACCCAGCTCACCGTTCCGGGACAGGCTAGGGTAGTCCGTCGCCCCCTGCCCTGACCCAGATCAAGCCGGGCCCGATCCCTCGCCATCGCCCCCCACCTTGGCGCCAAGAGTTTGCCCGAACTGCTGGCGCGCAAGCGCAAAGCCGGCCAGCCGCGCCTCGACGAGGGCGTTGACGCTGCCTGCGGGATATTCGCCTGCCGCGTCGCGCGCACCGGCCGCGACCCCGGTCAGGATGGCGATCCCCTCGTCAATCGTGGTGACCGGCATGACATGAAACCGCCCGGACGCGACGGCGGCCACGACATCGGCCCGCAGCATCAGATGGGGCATATTGCTGGCCGGGATCAGTACGCCCTGATCGCCCGTCAGCCCGCGCGCGGCGCAGATATCGAAGAAACCTTCGATCTTTTCGTTGACCCCGCCGATGGCCTGCACCTGCCCCGCCTGATTGACCGATCCCGTCACCGCCAGCTCCTGCCGGATCGGCAGGCCAGACAGGGCCGACAGCAGTGCGTAAAGCTCGGCGGATGAGGCGCTGTCACCATCCACGCCGCCGTAGCTTTGCTCGAACACAAGGCTCGCATGCAGCGAGAACGGCATCTCCAGTGCATAGGTCGCGGCCAGATAGCCCGACAGGATCAGCACGCCCTTGGAATGCAGCGGACCGCCCAGATCGACCTCGCGTTCGATATCCACCAGTTTGCCCGCGCCCATCCGCACCCGTGCCGTGATGCGCGACGGCCGGCCAAAGCGGAAATCACCGATCTGCGCCACCGACAGGCCGTTGATCTGGCCCGCCGCAGCGCCCTGCGTGTCGATCAGGATCGTGCCGCGCGTGATCGCCTCCTGCATGCGGTCGCGGATACGGGCATGGCGGCGCTCGGCCTCGGCCAGGGCCAGTTCGATATCATCGACCGAGACCGGCGCTGCCGCATCCGCGCAATCCTGCCGGGTGCAGGCGTAATGTTCGGCCTCGCGCAGGATATCGGCAAGTGTCCCAAGGTGAAGCGACAGTTTCTCGCTATCGTCCGCGCGGCGCAGCGCCTCTTCCAGAAGTCGCGCCACCGCCGCCGCCGTCAGCGGGCGCAAGCCTTCACGCCGGATGAACGAGGCCAGCAGCCGCGCAAACAACGCCGAATTCTCGGGCGTCAGGGCGAAATCCTCTTCGAAATCGGCCTGCAATTTGAAAAGCTCGGAAAAATCCGGATCCACCATGACCAGCAGCGCATGCAGCATCCGGTCGCCCACCAGCACCACCCGCAGGTCCAGCGGGATAGGATCGGGTTCCAGCGACAGCGTCTGCACCATGCTCAGCCGCTCCGCCAGCGAGGTGATGGCAATCGTCCGGTGCTGCAGGCTGCGTTTCAGCGCCTCCCAGGCGAAGGGTTCCGACAGGACACGCCGCGCATCCAGCACAAGAAAACCACCATTGGCGCGATGCAGCGCACCGGGACGGATCAGCGTGAAATTGGTCATCAGCGCGCCCATATGGGCGATATTCTCGATCCGGCCCACCAGACGGTTGAGGGTCGGCAATTCCTCAGTTTCCAGGGGCGCTCCCGACCTGTCACCCTGAGGATGCGAGACCATCACGTTGATCACGTAGCGCCCGAATTGCGGCAGGCGGTGGATCTTGCGGATACCGGCCGGAAAGGGGCCATCGCGCCCTTGCGCATGGGCTTCGAGAAACAGCTCCGCGTTGCGGATCATGTCCTGCGTGACCTCGTCCAGATAATGCTGCACGCTGTCGATCCCGGCGAACTGCGCGCGCGCCTCGTCGATGCGGGCCTTCACCGCCTGTTCGGCCATGCTGGCATGCAAGGCGATGACCCGCTGACGATGCGCCCGGACCAGCGCGGGGGTCTCTTCGATGATCGTGTTCAGCTCTTTCTGGAAGCGGGCGATCTTTTCCTCGATCCGGGCCTGTTCCTCAGCGGGCAGCTTGTCGAACACCTCTTTCTCGATCACCGCACCATCGCGGACGGCAGCCACCAGAAACCCCGAAGGCGTGTTCACAAGACCCACGTCCTCGGCCTTGGCGCGGGCCGCGAATTCCTGCATTCGGGCACTACCGGCATCGGCGAACTCGGCCTCGAGAGCCTTGCGCCGCGCCTGATAGTCATCCGCCTCGAAAAGCGCGGGGATGTCCGCACCAAGATCGTCGACAAGGTCTTCCATCTCGGCCCTCAGGTGCTGCGCCTCGCCAGAGGGCAGCTTGAGGGCACGGGGCTTCTGCTCGTTCTCGAAATTGTTGACATAGGCCCAGTCGCAGGGCACCGGCCTATCCGCGGCCTCGCGCGCCAGCACCATCTGCACGGCGCTGTGCCGCCCCGTGCCGGGCGGGCCCACCACGAACAGGTTGAAGCTGCGATGCCCGATCCTTGCTGCCAGCCGGATCGCCTGCATGGCGCGGTCCTGACCGATCAGCCCCTCCACCACATCCAGCATGTCGGTGGTCTCGAATCCCAGGCTTGCGGGGTCGATCCTGCGCCGCAACTGCGCGGGGGTCAGCCCTGCGGGATAGGCCCTGCCCTGTTCGTGCTCGCCATGCATCCGCCCGTCCCCCACCACAAGGCATATGGACGCCGGTACGCAGGGCGATGTTGCGCCCTCACGCGGGCAAACCCCGAGGCGACCGATACGCAACACATCATCCGGAACATATTCATTTCACCCGATCCGTCGCCCAAGATCAACCTTGCGCTGCCCTTTCGCGAAAAGGCAGCCCCTGATCAGACGGTCTGGTACTTGCGCGACAGGATCGCGCGCAGGATCGTCTCAAGCTCCTCGCGGCGGATCGGCTTGGGCAGATGCGCGTCAAATCCTGCCGCAAAATAGGAATCCACATCCTCGGTCATGACATTGGCGGTGACGGCCACCGCCATCGGCTTGATCCCCGGCTGGCGGCTGTCGCCCTCGCGCAGGGTCATCAGGGTCTCGATCCCGTCCATGCCGGGCATCGAGATGTCGATCAGATAGGCGTCGAACCTTTGCAGACAGGCAAGGCGGACGGCCTCGTGACCGTCTTCGGCCATCACCGGGTCGACCCCGTCAAGCTGCAGCAACGCCTGCAACACAAGCCGGTTGATCGGATCATCATCGGCGCAGAGGATCGACAGCTTGGCGCAATCGGTTGCCCAATCCGCCGCCGCGCCGGGTTCCGGGGCGGGACGCGCCGCCGTCGGTGCATCCGGCAACGGCAGGTGCAGGGCGATGGTCGTGCCCTGTCCGGGGCGGCTTTCGACGCTGATCTGCCCGTTCATCGCATCGACCAGCATCTTGACGATGCTCATGCCAAGCCCGGTTCCGCCGTAGCGCCGCGTGGTTTCCGCAGCCCCCTGATGGAACGGCAGGAACAGCGTGTTGATCTGCTCCTGCGTCATCCCGATCCCGGTATCGCGAATGCTGATCGTGACCTTGCCCGGTTCGGGACGCGTCAGGGTCAAGGCAATCTCGCCCGAGCGGGTGAATTTCAACGCATTGCTCAAGAGGTTGTGCAGGATCTGGCTGAGGCGGGTGGGATCGCCCATGATCGCGGGAAATTCCTGCGGGCGGATCTCGAGGCTGAGGTTCACGTTCTTGCTGGCCGCCAGCCGACGGTACTGTGACGTCGCACTTTGCAGGACCTCCCGCACGTCGATCGGCAGCGCCTCAAGCTGGACATGCCCGGCCTCGGCCTTCGAGAAATCCAGCACTTCGTTCGCGATGGACAGCAGCAGGTTGCCCGAACTTTGCAGCTCGGCCAGCAAGGCCGCCCCCTCGCCTTCGGGCAGATGCGGCTTGAGCAGTTCGGACAGCCCAAGAATGCCGTTCAGCGGCGTGCGGATCTCGTGGTTCATCTGGGCGAAGAAACGGGCGCGCTGGCGCGACATCGTCTCGGCCTGCAGCCGCGCCTTGACAAGCTCCTCATTCATCACCGCCTCGCGCTGGATGATCAGCGCAAAGCCCCAGAACATCGAGGCCACCCCCAGAATGAAGGCGATGATTGCGGTCGATGTCGCCGCGACAGCCTCATTGCCCGCATCCGCCAATACGACCAGCCGCATCACATAGGCCAGCCCGATGATCGCAAAGGGCAGCCCCAGCAGGATATTCAGGAACCGCTTGTCCATGCGTGACAGGCGGATGATGTCCGAGGCGGCGTAGAGGGCCAGCAGCGAATTCACCAGCGACGAGCTGATCATCAGCGTCATGGCGGTTTCGACAAAGATCGCCATCCCCCCCTGCACCAGACACAATGCGCCCGACACCGCCGCGACCATGCGCCAGTCCAGCGGACGCAAGGCCGTATGCCGGAACGCGCCATAGGCGCAGACGATCCCGAAATGCGCCCCCGTGATCACCAGCGCAGCGCTCAGCGCGAAGGGCAGCAGACTGGCCGTCAGCACACCCAGAACGGCCACAAGAAGGGAAAGCGTGCTGGCCCCGTACCAGATCGTCGCCTTGTGGAACTGCTCGCTTGCGGTCCGCATCAGATAGACAACAAGGGCAAGAGAGATAATCGAAAGTATTGCCGCCACGCTGACAAGAAGACTGAGGTTCACGGCCATGGTTGCTCGACTCCTTCAATTCCAGCGCCTCGGGCACCCGTCGGGCATCGGGTCATCCGTTCCGGAAAATCCGACGCAGCATCGCGCCGCCGGTCCGGACGGAAGGCATTGCCCGCGTACGATAGGACATGACCGAGGGAACTACCAGTTCGACAAACGCGCCCCAAAACCACCTTTAGCCGCAGATCCTGCCCAAAGGACCGGATCCCCGAAAGGGGCCGCGTTCTAGTGGTTGTCGTCGCGTCCGATCCACCAGGGCCGCACAACGCCCTGCACCGCCACGGCACGCCAGATTAGCCAGCTGACACCGACCAGATCGGGAATGCCAGCCAGCCCACGCTGCCAGTTGCTGTAATGCGACTGCCCGGATGTCCGCGGAGCATGGCTGACCGGATAGCTGATGATGTCCCAGCCATCGCGCCGCATCAGGGCCGGCATGAAGCGGTGCAGATGCTTGAACCACGGCAGGTCCAGATAGGCCTGCCGCCAGAATACCCGCAGCGCACAGCCGGAATCGCGGCATCCATCGCGCAACAGGAAGCCCCTGATCGCATTGGCGAAGCGCGAGGCCAGCCGCTTTGACAAGGTATCCTTGCGCTTGACCCTTTCGCCCTGCACCATGCCCACGCCCTCGGGCGCGTCGATGAAACGCTCGAACATGCCGCGCAGGTTTTCCGGCGGGTTCTGGCCATCGCCGTCCAGTGTCGCGATCACGGGCGCGCGCGCGGCCCTGATCCCGCTGCGCAAGGCGGCCGACTGTCCCTGCGACACCTCGTGCGTCACGATCCGCAGACGGCTCCATGCCGCGGCCATCTCGTCCAGCACTTGGGCCGTATTGTCGCCAGAGCCGTCATTGACCACGATCACCTCGGCGTCGAAGTCTTCGGCGATGGCGCGGATGTCGGCGACAAGGCCCGGCAGGTTGGCGGCCTCGTCATGGGCCGGGATCACGAAGGCAAGGCGGGGATCAGTCATTTTTTATCCATGTTGGACCAGATGGCCCAGTCGTTGTTGCGGTAGTAGATGATGTCGGCGGGGGGCCAGGAGGGATGCACCGCGTCCTTGGGACGCCCAAGGATCAGGCCTTCGGGCTCTGCCAAGGCGAAGGCCGCGATCTCTTCCGGGGTGGTCAGGATCGTGAACGGCTCTGTCAGCCGCCCCACGAAATGAAACTCGGAATGATAAAGGCTGGTGACGATCCCGATATGCCCGTCGGCCGGCGCGATCCGTACCGCGATCATGCGCGGCGACATGACATCCGACGCCGGTCCCACCACATAGGCCAGATGAAGCGCGGTCAGCGCAACCGGGGCGGTCAGCCAGACAAGCGGCCCGCGCCGCGCGATCAGCAGGGCCCCGCCCATCAGGACAGCCGCCGCCAAGATCGCCGCCGGGATCGACACCATGCGCGCGGCCTCGTCCCCCAGAAGGCCAAACCCCATCGCGGGAAACGCCAGCCCCAGCAGGACCAGCACCGCAACCGCGCCCCAGGCGCGGCCCAGCGCCTGCGGAAAGCGGCGCGCCAGCAGAATGGCAAGCCAAGGCGTTTCGGGCAGCAGATAGTTCAACTGCTTGCCGCTGATCAGGCTAAACAGCAGAAGCGGGCCAAGGGTGGCAATCAGCAACAGCTTCTCGGGCGCATCCAGCGGCAGTCTTTTCCAGAAACCCGGCATCCAGCCCCAAGGGAAGACCAGCACCGGGATCAGCGCCAGATAATACCAGAAAGGCTGCGCATGGGCGAAACTGGCCACGGTGCGGCCTGCGGATTGGGTCCAGAGCACCGCCTCGCGGTAATCCGGCCCGCCAAGGATCAGCGCCGGCAGCAGCCAGACAAGAACCAGCCCCGCACAAACGGCCAGCGCCACGGCGGTGCCGCGCAGGGCGCGCAGACCATGCGGCGCCCATAGCCGCAGCAGCAGCAGAACGGGCAGCACATGCACGAAGATGACCGGCCCCTTGCTCATCAGGCCAAGGGCCATCGCCGCGCCCAGCAAGGCCCAGTCACGGCTGTGATACGCCTCATGGGTGCCGATCTTCCACAGTTGCCCGACGGCCAGCACCACCGCCAGCGACAGCATCCCGTCAAACCCGGTTTCAAGACCGAAGAACGCGAAACAGGCAAAACTGGCAAGGATCAGCATCGCAGCCGTGCCGGTCCGCTTGTCCAGCCCCATCAGGTCGCTGGTGCGCCCCGTGGCGCAGATCGTGGCAAGGGAAAAGGCAGGCGCGACAAGACGGGCTGTGAATTCGCTGACACCCGGGATCCAGACCAGATTGATCAGCCAGAACAGCAGCGGCGGCTTGTGATCATAGGGCAGACCGTTCTTGAACGGCACGATCCAGTGATCGCCCAGCCGCATTTCCCACGCGACCGACAGATAGCGCGTCTCGTCTATCGGCAGCAACGGCCGCAGCAAGACCCCCGAAATGACAAACAGAACGTAGCCCAGAAGGATCAGGCGACGGTCAGGAAGATTCATTTTTCGGGCGTGACTTCGCAATCAGCATCAAGTTGCGCGTGTAGACCACAAGGCCGAAGCTCTGGCCAAGGATGAAGACAGGATCCTGACGCCAGATCGAATAGAACAGAAGCATCAGTCCGCCACCGATCGAAAACCACCAGAACATGATGGGCATGACAGACGCTTTTGCGCGTTCTGAGGCAAGCCATTGTACAAGGAAGCGCGAGGTGAACAGGATCTGTCCGGTAAAACCCACAACCAGCATGGGCGAGATAGCAAGAGCGGCCAAAGGGAAACTCCCCTGTATGTTGACTCGCCTGACAATAGCCAACCGTCAGGTTGGTCGAGCCATACCAAAGCACAGGGTCACATTCAAGTTTTTTAATCTTTTGATAGTGCCAGCGGCGTAGTTCAGCCCGGACGGCCATCCGCATGCAATGCCCCGGCCTCCGGGTCGTACCCTGCCGACAGGGCAAGCGCGGACTTTACTTTGCGTAATAATCCCGGAACCAGTCCACGAAACGCGCAATTCCGTCGCGGACGTCGGTTTGCGGCCGATAGCCAGTCAGCGCATGCAGAAGATCGGCATTGGCCCATGTGGCGGGCACGTCGCCCGCATGCATCGGCATGTAATTGCGGATCGCCTTCTTGCCCAGACTATCCTCGATCGCCTCGATGAAATCCAGAAGGCGCACCTTTTCGGAATTGCCGATATTGACGACCCGGAACGGCGCAACCGGCGACAGGCTGTCACCCGCGGCAATGTCATCCGCGCGGGCCGGACGCTGCGGGATGGCGTCCATCAGCAGGCGGATTCCGCGCACAAGGTCGTCAACATAGGTGAAATCCCGGTACATGTCGCCATGATTGTAGATGTCGATCGGCCGCTCATCGAGGATCGCATCCACGAATTTGTACAGCGCAAGGTCGGGCCGGCCCCATGGCCCGTAAACCGTGAAGAAGCGGAACATCGTGGTGGGCAGGTCATGCAGATGGGCATAGGCATGGCCCATGCTTTCATTCGCCTTTTTCGTCGCGGCATAGATCGTCAGCTGCAGATCGGCCTTTTCCGTCTCGACAAAGGGCATCTCCTCGTTGCCGCCATAGACCGACGAGGTCGAGGCCATCAGCAGATGCTGCACAGCCAGCCTCCGCGCCGCCTCCATCACGTTGAAGGTGCCGATCACATTGGCATCCAGATAGGCGCGCGGGTTTTCCAGACTGTAGCGCACACCGGCCTGCGCCGCGAGATGCACGATCATGTCGGGCTGGAACCGGTCGGCGACGCCATCGAACAGCGCCTGATCTTCAAGCAGACCCTCGGTGGCCGTGAACTGACCGTTCTGCAACAGCATCGCATGGCGGCGCTGCTTGAGGCGCACATCGTAATAATCCGTCATGCCGTCATAGCCATGCACCACGAAGCCTTCCGCCAGAAGCAGCCGCGCGAGGTGAAAACCGATGAAACCGGCCGTGCCCGTGATCAGGATCTTTTTTCTCATGCTCTGCGCCTTGCCTGTTGCCTGCGTGACCATGGGTCAGCTGTCATCGTCCACGAAGCCCTGCCGCCCGACCGAGGCATAGGCGGTGAAGCCGGCCTGCCTTGCGTCCTTGGGGGCGTAGACATTGCGCAGATCGGCCATGTGGGGGGTCGCCATCTTGCGGGCGATCCGCTTGAGGTCGAGGGCGCGGAACTCGTTCCATTCGGTCAGCAGCACAAGCAGGTCCGCATTCTGCACCGCCTTGTAGACGTCATCCTGCCAGTTGACGCCGGGCAGCAGCGCCTCGCCCTCGCGGCGGCCTTGCGGATCGACCACCCGCACCTTCGCCCCGCCCCCCACCATGGCGGGGATGATCGTCAGGCTGGGCGCATCGCGCATGTCATCGGTGTTGGGCTTGAAGGTCGCGCCCAGCACGGTCACCGTCTTGCCGTTGAAGCTGCCGCCGCACAGGTCCAGCAGCTTGTCGATCATCCGGCGCTTGATCTCGTCATTGACCTTGATGACCGTCTCGGTGATCTGCATCGGCATCGAATGATCCTGCCCGATCCGGGCCAGCGCCACGGTATCCTTGGGAAAGCATGACCCGCCATAGCCGGGGCCCGCGTGCAGGAACTTGTTGCCGATCCGCCCGTCCAGACCGATGCCGCGGGCGACCTCCTTGATGTCGCCGCCGGCCCGCTCGCACAGGGCCGCAATCTCGTTGATGAAGGTGATCTTGGTCGCCAGAAAGGCATTGGCCGCGTATTTGATCATCTCGGCGCTTTCGAGGTCAGTCGTGACGATGGGAAAGTCGCGCAAGTAAAGCGGGCGGTAGATCCCCGCCATGACCTCGGCGGCGCGGTCCGACTGCACCCCCACGACCACGCGGTCAGGCTTCATGAAATCCTCGATCGCGGCCCCTTCGCGCAGGAATTCCGGGTTCGAGGCGACATCGAACTCCAGCGCCGGGTTGGCCTTGCGGATCAATTGCTTGAGGTGGCGGTTGGTGCCCACGGGCACCGTCGATTTGGTGACGATCACCACGTAATCGGTCGCGGCGCGGGCCACATCCTCGGCTGCGGCATTGACATAGGACAGATCCGCATGGCCATCGCCGCGCCGCGTCGGCGTGCCCACCGCGATGAAAACCGCATCCGCCCCCTGCACCGCATCGGCCATATCCAGCGTGAAGCGCAGGCGCCCCGCCTCGACATTCTTGACCATCAGCGCCTCGAGCCCCGGCTCGAAGATCGGCACACTTCCCGCGTTCAGCTTGGCGATCTTCGCAGGGTCCTTGTCGACACAGACAACATCATGCCCGAAGTCCGAAAAGCACACACCCGAGACCAAACCGACATAGCCCGTGCCGATCATTGCGATTTTCATACAACCAATTCCCTACTGACATGACGTTTGTGTTTCCTGCGCGCCAAGTGGCGTCGCACAGCTTTATGACAGAAGCGTTATTGCATCTTGTCCCGCTGGTCCATCGGCACAGGGAAAAACCGCCGGGATTATACCGACCGGGATCGAACGGGGGTCGTTCTGCGCATCGGAGCCAGAACGGCTATCGCCAAGGCCTCTTCCGGGATGGCCTGTGCCTTCTCTTTGTGTGTCGCCTCGCAAGGCCCTATACTTCGGCGATCGCCACTAACGCATGACGGGTCATTGATGCTGCTCGAACTTACACTTCTGCTTGGCCTGATATTGCTGAACGGCGCGCTGGCCATGTCCGAACTGGCCATCGTGTCCGCCAGACCGGCAAGGCTGAGGGCGCGGGGCGACCGCGGCGCGCTGATCGCCCTGCGCCTTGCGGAAGATCCCGGCAGGTTTCTGTCAACCGTACAGATCGGCATCACGCTGGTCGGCGTTCTGTCGGGTGCCTTTTCCGGGGCAACCCTGGGTCTGCGCAGCGCGGCGGCCTTGCAGGATCTTGGTCTCGGCGCGGCCCTCGCGCAGCCCTTGGGGGTCGGATCGGTCGTCGTGATCGTGACCTATCTTTCACTGGTCGTCGGAGAGCTTGTTCCAAAGCAGATCGCCTTGTCCAACCCCGAAGGCGTCGCCGCAAGGGTCGCGCCGGCCATGGCGCTGCTGGCGATGGTCGCATCCCCGCTGGTCTGGGTGCTTGTTCATTCCGGCAAGGCGATACTCGGCCTGCTGGGACAGAATTCCGACCGCAAGAGCCGGGTCAGCGATGAGGAAATCCACATGCTCATCGCCGAGGCTGAAACCGCGGGCGTGATCGAAAAAGGCGAAACCGAAATGATCGAAGGCGTCATGCGGATCGCGGACCGCGCCGCAAGAAGCCTGATGACACCGCGCCACGAGGTCAGCATCGCCGAGGCAAGCGATACACTGGATCAGATCCTTGACCGCTTCAGAACCTCGGGGCGCACGCGCCTGCCCCTCAGGGATGGCGGACCCGATGAGATCATCGGCATCCTGCACAGCCGGGATCTGCTGAACGCGGATCCCGCCAATTTCGATCCCACCCTCATCATGATGCCTGCCCCCGTGATCCACGACGCCCTGCCCGCGCTCGAGGTGGTCGCGCGGTTGCGCGCCTCGCCCGAACACATGCTGCTGGTATTCGACGAATACGGGCATTTCGAAGGGATCGTCACCGCCATGGACGTGCTGGGCGGAATCGCCGGCGGGTTTGACGAGACCAAGACCGACGAGCCCAAAGTCGTCACACGCGAGGATGGCTCGCTTCTTGTGGCGGGCTGGATGCCGATCCGCGAATTCCTCGACCGGCTGTCGATCACGCTGGACGATGATGGCGATTTCGAAACCGTGGCGGGCCTTGTCCTGCACCGGCTGGCAGAACTGCCGCGCGAAGGCCAGACCGTGCGTCTGGGCGACTGGCGGATCGAGGTCATCGACATGGACGGCCGGCGCATCGACCGTTTGCTTGTGCAGAATATCGCGCCGAGACCCGTTCCCGTCGAATGATCAGGGCGCGCCCGTCCTTGCTGCAGGTCAGGCCCCTGTTTCGTCCATGAATACTCAGATCGACAGACGACACGTACTGGCGGGATACCTTGCTCGACGCATCCAGCACCAATGCGAGTGAAGCTCGGACAGACCCTTTCCAAAGTCTGCTCCGAGCAACACAGCTACCGCAGGGCACCATAGTTCCCGAACTATCGCTCAGTCCAGATTCCGCCCGCCTGCCTTGAACCCTTGGCACTCGGATCAGGAAGTCCGGTGGATCAACAGACATTTCTCTGCTGAGGCTGCGCCCACCGAACGAGGAGAAACTAGATCTCGCGGGCGCTTTCGGTCGCAGTTTTTGATGCTTGCGGGAGCGACATCGCTTGCCGGTAGGCATCGTCACGCTCTCGAGGGCTAAGAAGGCTCTTTGAAGCGCTTGCATCCGGCTTCTGCGTTATCCCCTCGACCAGTGACAGAATAGCAATCTTTTGCTGCTGCAGCTCTGCAAAACGGCGAGACGTCTCG
Source organism: Paracoccaceae bacterium (assembly GCA_041596235.1). Taxonomy (GTDB): domain Bacteria; phylum Pseudomonadota; class Alphaproteobacteria; order Rhodobacterales; family Rhodobacteraceae; genus Seohaeicola. Next base: position 2,149 of record JBFHIW010000056.1, on the reverse strand, counting down.
ATATCAGAGAGTTCAGATACTTCTTTGCTGTCAACTCTGGCAGAAGCAAAATCTCTAACAGACTCCGCCTGTATTGATGTTGGGCGAGCCTGAACCGATTTCTGCTCAGGATTGGAAACAGATTCTTGTTTCCAGCCCTCACTGGTCGTGTCGCTTCTCCGAGAAGAGCCTCCTTCAGCCGGGCCAGTTTCCTGAGCTTTTACCGCCGCAAAACTCGGCTCTGTCGAGATAGACTTTAAGCCTTCTTTCTCTACTTTCTCTGCAAGTTTATTCTCGTATTTGGAAACAATTTTTTCTTGTTTTCCAGATTGTGATTGAGATTGATCTGTTCGTTGCTCCAGAACACTATTCCAGGCCGACAGACTGGCAGGATTCATCCCTATTGATAAACTGTTAAGCAAAGCGGCAGCTCCGTATTTGTGAGTTTCAGTCACACAGAGAATAAAACACTTTGAGGCGATATATAGGCAAGCTTGAGGCTTTTTCCACCAGCATGGACCTTTTTCAACCTGAATTGGCCATGCACCAAGCAAGGGTTTCAAAGCACTTCTCTTGGTGACCAACCACGCAGACGGCCAACGATCGCTTTCGCCGCGTGACAGCGCACCGGACGCCAAATCAAGCGCCGGCCAGCATTTCATCTGCGGTCAAGGACAGTTGGGAGCCAAAGCAGACCGCGCGGTCAAATCCGGGACGGGTGATGATCGCATCAGACGGCACGGGTCAAACCGCCGTCGATCCGCAGATTCTGGCCGGTCATGTAGCCGCCACCGTCAGAGGCCAGAAGCGAAATCACCGAGGACACTTCCTCCGCCCGCCCATAGCGCCCCATCGGAATGCGGGCCTTGCGGTCTTCGGTTTCCGGAAGACTGTCGATGAAACCCGGCAGAACATTGTTCATGCGAATATTGTCGGCGGCATATCTGTCGGAAAAAAGCTTGGTGAAGGCAGCAAGCCCCGCCCGGAACACGCCCGAAGTCGGAAAAAGCGGATCAGGCTCGAAGGCTGCAAAAGTCGAGATGTTGATGATCGTGCCGCCGCCCTGCGCCTGCATCACAGGGGTGACCAGACGCGTCGGGCGAATGACGTTCATCAAATAGACTTCCATGCCCCGGTGCCAGTCGTCATCCGAAATCTCAAGCACCGGCCCCTTGGGGCCATGACCGGCCGAGTTGACCAGCGCATCCACGCGGCCCCAACGGTCCATCGCGCCCTGCACCAATGCAGACAGGTCATCGGGGTTGGTGTTGGATCCCGTGACACCAAAGCCGCCCAGTTCAAGCCCAAGCGCCTCGCCTTTCCCTGAAGAGGAGAGGATACCCACCCTGAATCCATCCGCGGCCAGTCGGCGGGCGGCATCCGCGCCCATTCCACTGCCGCCTGCGGTGATAAGTGCCACTTTCTCTACTGACATTGCGCTCTCCATCTCTACTTTGGCATATGAATAGTGCACTCTGGTCCATATCTCGCCTGAGATATCATGCTTCATGACTGTAGGAAAATTACTGTCACATGTCCCAGCTTCCTCCTCTCAACGGGCTGCGCGCCTTCGACGTGGCCGGCAGGTTTCTGAATTTCCGTGCGGCTGCGGACGAACTGGGTGTCACCCAAGGTGCCGTCGCCCAGCAAGTGCGCCAGCTTGAGGCGCATCTTGGGGTGACCCTGTTCGAAAGACTGCCCAAAGGGCTGGCGTTCACCTTTGAGGGGCGGAGTTATCACGCCAATGTCGCCGCCGCGTTCGATGCACTGCGCAATGCGACCGATCAACTGAAACCGGAACCCGGCAAAGTCCTTGTCAGCGTCACGCCAACATTCGCGGCAAAATGGTTGATCCCCAACTTGCCTGACTTCTCGGCCAGACACCCCGACATCGACCTGCGCATTCTGGCAACGGAAAAGGTGTCAAGTTTTCACGGTGACGGAATTGACCTTGCCGTAAGGCAGGGAAAGCCACCCTTCGGTGCCTCCCTCGACGCCCATCTTCTGTTTCGTCAGGAGGTGATCGCGGTGGCAGCCCCCGGCCTCATGGGCGGGCACAGTCTGCCCGCTGACCCGCAGGCCATGGCGGCCATGCCGAAGCTTCACGACTCGCATGATCTCTGGCCCAGATTTCTGGGACTGCTGAACATCGAGGACAAGGGCGGTCGTG
>JBFHIW010000055.1:0-22417 GCA_041596235.1 Paracoccaceae bacterium | reverse complement strand
GTGGTGAAATACTGCGCGGCGAAGGTCGTGCCCGACCAGAAATAGCTGTTCGAGGCGTTCATCTCGATCACGCCCTGCTGCACCGCGTCGAAACCCTCGAAGGCGGGGATCAGCTCGCCTGCGGCGAAGTGCTGGATCGTCAGGCGTCCGCCCGACATGGTGGCGATCTTTTCGATGATGTCGGTGGGGCTGCCGGGGCCGACCGTGTAGAAGGGCGAGCCCGGCCCGTAGGCGTTTGTCATCTTCCAGTTGAAGCTGTCCTGTGCCCGTGCCACGCGCGGTGCGGCGATCGGGGCTGCGACGGCGGCGGCGGCCGTGGCCGTCAGAAATTTGCGACGTTCCATGATGTGACCTCTCTGTCTGGTCCGCACCATGCAGACATGGCGCGGTCCGGTTCTGGTTGGTCTCCTCCGTGGACGATGAGCTAGGCCGTGCCGTGGCGCAGGGGGAGGGGCCGCAGGCCGGGCACTATACCTTGGCTCAAACATTGTATACAATTTTTGCTGATAAGTTGTGAAATGAGTACAAAACAGGCAGCTTTTGAAGCGACCCGACAGGGGCGTTGCCCTCAATGCGGGGAATCGCCCGCGCGCAGCGCGCCGCTTTGGATTTGACAACCCTGGGTCATGGCGACAGGCTGGCGGTCCCGTCATTCCCCTTTTCCGGATGGACCTGTGCGTGCCCTACCGTTTCGTTCACACGGCTGACCTCCATCTCGATTCGCCGCTCAGGTCGCTGGCGCTGCGCGATCCGGCGCTGGCCGAGGTGATCGGCCATGCCAGCCGCGCCGTGTTCGAGCGGATCATCACCCTGTGTCTGGACGAACAGGTCGATGCCTTGCTGATCGCGGGCGATCTGTATGACGGGGCGCAAACCTCGATGAAGACGGCGCGTTTTCTGGCGCAGCAGCTCAGGCGGCTGGACGAGGCAGGGATCGAGACCTTCATCATCCGGGGCAACCACGATGCCGAGGCGCGCATCACCGGGCAGCTGGTGCTGCCGCCCTCAGTGACCGTGTTCGGGGCGAAGGCGGGGCTGGAGCAGCGTGACAAGGGCGGTCTGCATCTTGCCATCCACGGCATCAGTTTTGCCCGGCCCCATGCGCCCGAAAGCCTGCTGGAGCGGTTCAAGGCGCCGGTGCCCGGTGCCGTCAATATCGGGATGATGCACACCAGCCTTGATGGATCGCCCGGTCACGATCCCTATGCGCCGTGCCGTCTGGCCGATCTGCAGGCCAGCGGATTCGATTACTGGGCTCTGGGCCATATTCATGCCCGTGCGCATCACCCCGGCGCGGTTCATGTCGTCATGCCCGGCATCCCGCAGGGCCGCGACATCGGCGAGGCCGGGGCAAAATCCGTGACGCTGGTCACCGTCGCCGATGACGGCAGCCTGACGGTGGAAGAGCACAGCACTGCGCTGGCCCGTTTCGCGCGGCTGGAAGTGGTGCTGGACGAGGCGATGGACTGGCCGGGAATCGTCGCGGCGCTGGGGTCTGCCCTGCATGCCGCGCGCCGCGCCCATGCCGAGGATCATCTGGTCCTGCGGCCCGTGCTGACCGGGCGGACAGGGCTGCTGTGGCGGCTCAGGCGCGATCTGGGGCTGCTGCTGGACGAGGCGCGGTTGACAGGCGAAGGTATCGGCACGCTCTGGATTGACGGGATCTCGGTTGAATGTACGGACGCGCCCCGCGCTGATACAGCCGGTCCGCTGGCCGAGTTGGGGCGTGCGGTCGCTGCGATGACGACACCCCCCGCCACCCCGCCCGGCACCGTCCTGACCGAGGCGGACGCCCTGATCGATACGCTGCTCAAGGCTTTGCCGCGGGATTTGCGGTCCTTGCTGGGCGATGACCCCGAGACGCAGAACGCAGCGCGCGATGCGCTGCTGCGCGAGGGCGCGGCCGAGGTGCTGTCGCATCTGCAGGGGTTGGAGGATGACGCCTGATGCGCCTGCGCCGGCTTGATCTGACCCGCTATGGCAAATTCACCGACTGCAGCCTCGATTTCGGGGCGCGGCCCGCGAAGGGGCCGGATTTCCACATCATCTATGGGCCGAACGAGGCCGGAAAATCCACGACGATGCAGGGCTGGCTGGACCTGCTTTATGGCATTCCAACGCAAAGCCGGATGGATTTCCTGCATCCCTATGGTGCGATGCGGCTGGGGGCCTGCATCGAGTCGGGCGGCGATCAGCACGAGGTGATCCGCACCAAGGGGCGCACCGGCACGCTGACGGATCCTGCCGGCAACGTGATCCCCGAGGCGATGTTGCAGGGGATCCTTGGCGGGATCGACCGTGCGGGCTACGAGGCGATGTTCAGCCTTGATGACGATACGCTGGAAAAGGGCGGTGAAAGCATCCTGTCCAGTCAGGGCGATCTGGGCCAGATGCTGTTCACAGCCTCCAGCGGGCTGGCCGAGATGGGACAGGCGCTGGACGATCTGCGCGGACGTGCGCATGGCTTCTTTCGTCCGGCTGCCCGCAGCGGCGGGCTGGCCGATCTGAAAAAGGAACTGGCTGCGCTGGATCAGGCGATCCAGGACAAGGATGTGGGCGCGCGTGAATACGCCACGCTGACGCAGGAGCGCGACAGGGCACAGGAGGCATGGACCAGTGCGGATGCGGCGCAGAGGCTGACGCTGCGACGGCTGCACGAGGTTGAACGCCTGCTGGCCGCCCTGCCGCTGGTGCTGCGGCTGAAGCGGTTCGAGACAGAGCTGGCGGCCTTGCCGGTCGTGGCCCCCTTACCCGAGGGGTGGGCGGACGAGTTGACAGGGCTGTGGCGCGATCATGGTCAGATCGCGGTCCGGATCGAGGAACAGGAGCGGCAGATCGCGGCCATGCAGGATGAGCTTGCGGCGACGGTCGATGATCCCGCCATCTTGGCGCAGGCCGATACGATGGCCGACATCGAGATGATGAAGGCCGATCGTGACGGGGCGCTGCGCGATCTGCCCAACCGCCGCGCCGAGGCGGCAAGTCTGCAGGCGCAGATGGATCATCTGTTGCGCCGCCTCGGACAGGCCGATGGCGACGCGGCCGGCTTGCTGCTGCCGGCCCCCCTCGTGGCTGATTTGCGCGCCTTGATGGAACGTCATTCGGGCGTGGCTGCGGCGCTGGACACCGCGCGGGAGGAAACACGCGCCGCCGCGCAGCGGCAGGCCGCACTTGCTGCGGAGACCGGAGGCGACGCGCCATCCCCGCCCGATCTGGCCCTGCTGGAGCAGATCGTTCAGGGCATGGCGCGCAGCGATCCCGAGGCCGCGCTGGAACGAGCCACGGCGGTCAGTCGTGCGGCAGATGATAAACGTGACGCTGCGCTGGCGCGGCTTGCGCCATGGCAGGGCGACGGTGCGGCACTGGCGGGGCTGTCCGTGCCGACGCCTGCCCAGCTGCAGGGCTGGCGCCAAGGCCTGTCCGAGGCCCGCCATGCCATCGAAGGCGCGCGCGCCGCAATCGCGCAGACAGCCGAGGACCTGGCCCTCGCCGAGGCGGCTCTGGATGTGGCTGAAGCTTCGGGGACGGTGACGGTCGCGCAGGCCGCCGAGATCCGGGCGCGACGCGAAAGGCTGTGGTCGGACCATCGCGCCGCCTTGACGCCGGACAGCGCCGACCGTTTCGAGGCAGCGCTCAGGCAGGATGATCAGATAGCCTCTGCCCAGTCGCGCGCCGCAGCGGAGGCGCAGCAGCGTGCCGAGGCGCGCAGCCGTCTGGCGGCCCTTGCTGCGACGCTTGTACGGCAGCAATCCCGGCATGACGATGCGCTTCAGGCCGACGCGCAGCTGCGCGCGGCCCTGTCCGCCGCCCTGCCGCCGGGGTTGGACCCAGCGATGACGCTGGAGACGCTGGAAGACTGGATGCGCCGCCGCGAGGTGGCGCTTGAGGCGCATGAGGCGGCGCAGGCCGCTGTGCGGGATGAACGCACGGCGCGCGACAGGGTGCGGGCGGCGCAAGCTGCGCTTGGCGCGGCGTTGTCGGCTTGCGGCCATCCGACTGCGGCAGATGCGCCGCTCGAGGTGCTGACGCTGCAGGCGCGGCTGATCCTTGACCGGGCCCGCGAGCAGGCGGCGCAGGCTGCGGCCCGGGCGGGGGCGGCCTCGGATCTGGCACGGCGGCAGGCGGCCGAGGCCCGGGCCGAAACCGCGATGCAGGCCTGGCAGGCGGAATGGCAGGCCGCCTGTGCGCAAACCGCGCTTGGCGATGCGGGGCAGACCGTCGCCGCGATGGGCGAGGCGCTGGATCTCTTGCAGCAGCTTGACCGGCATTGGACCGCGCTGGGCCAGTTCAAGGACCGGATCGCCAAGATGGAGGTCAATTGCGCGGCTTTCGACAGGGCCATGGCCGATCTGGCGGGGGCTTTGCATCTGGCTGCCGATGACGGGGCCACGCTCTGGCCCGTGTTGCGCCAGAGGCTTCAGGCGGCGCGGGAGGGGCAGGTTCAGGCCGCGCGGCTGCGTCAACGGCTGCAGGACGCCGGGCGGCTTGCCGATGGCTTGCGGCAGACACAGGTCAGGCAGATCGCGCGGCTTGACGAGATGTGCGCGCATTTCGGCGGCATAGACGCCGAGGCATTGCAACAGACCGTGGCGCAGGCGCAGCGGCGCGATGACCTGCTGGGGCAGCGGGACCTGCTGGCCCGCGACATCTGCGAGACGATGGGCACCGATCAGCTTGATCATGCGGTGGCCGCGCTCGACGGGCTGGAACGCCCGGCGCTGGCTGCGGAACGCGACGGGCTGAGCGCGACACAGGCGCAGCAGGCGCAGGATCTGCAGGCGCTTTATGCCACGCTGTCACAGGCGCAGGCGCGCCTTGAGGGCGTCGGCGGCGACGATGCCGTGGCCCGGTTGCAGGCGGCACGCCAGACCCTGCTGCTGCAGATCGCCGAGGCGGCACGCGGATTTCTGCGGTTGCGGCTTGGCGCGATGGCGGTGGATCATGCCTTGCAGGGCTACCGTGACACCCATCGCAGCGCGATGATGCAGCGCGCCTCGGAGGCATTCCGCACGATCACGCGGGGCGAATACAGCGGCCTTGCCGCCCAGCCCGAGGCCGAGCGCGAGGTGCTGGTGGCGATCGGTGCGGAAGGCGGATCGAAGCTGGCGCGCGATCTGTCCAAGGGAACGCGGTTCCAGTTGTACCTGGCGCTGCGCGTGGCGGGCTATCATGAAATCGCGGGGGCCAGAACGACCGTGCCCTTCATCGCCGATGACATCATGGAAACCTTCGACGACGATCGCGCGGCCGAGACGTTTTCGCTGTTGGCCGATATGGCCGGTATCGGTCAGGTCATCTATCTGACCCATCACCGTCATCTGTGCGATATCGCTGGGCAGGTCTGTCCCGCGCTGCGCATCCATGCGCTTGGCTGACCCCTTCGGCATGGATATTTGAAGCAAGAAGAAGCAGGGCGCGGTGGCTGCGCCATTGACGCCGAGGCGATGAGCTAGCGCCGGGACAGGATCGCCTCTGCCGTGGTCTGGCCTGCATCCAGCGCGCCCTCGATCAGGCCGGGGCTGCGGCTGGATGTCTCGGACACGGCCAGATGCAGGCGGCCGCCCATATGGGGCTGGCGCAGGATCGCGGGCGGCAGATCTGGATGGGCACCGTCATGATCGGCCGGCGTGCAGATCAGCGGATCGCGCGCCCAGTCCTGGATCATGATACTGAGCGGGGCGCCGGCTTCCGGGCCAAGGCAGCGGGCAAGTTGCGCGCGGATTGCGGCCTTCAGCGGGTCGGGATCGCGTGCGGCGGCTGGCAGGCCGATGAAGCCGAAAAGTGCGGCCTGCCCGTCGGCGCTGCTGTGGTCATGCACCTCGGTCAGCGGGCCGATGCGGCTGGCGATCCGGCCTGACAGGCCCTGTGTGCGCCAGAACGGACGGTCGTAGAGCATCACGGCCTTGGCCTGCCCTGCCATCCAAGTGGGTGTGGCGCGCATCGCCTGCAGCAGGGCGGCGGGGGCATCGGGCATGGCAATGTCGGCTGCGGCGACACGCAGGGGCGTGGCCAGCACCACCTGCAAGGCGGCAGTCTGGTGGCCGGTGTGATCTGTCAGGATCAGCCCGTCGATCGCGCTGTCGATCCGCATGATGCGGCGGTTCAGTTGCAGGGCTGCGCTCGGCAAGGCGGCGGCCATGGCCTTTACCATTGCGGCGGGACCGCCCGCGATGCGCACCATGCCATCCTGACCGGGCAGCGGCGCGCGCACCGGCGCCGGGTGATAGCCTTCGATCACGGCGTCGCCGTCGTTGGCCTGTGCGAAGGTGGCAAGACCCAGCCTCTCCAGCCAACTGGCCACGACCGGCTGATGCGGGGGCCAGACCCATGTGGGCCCGAGATCGGCCAGCGCCTTGCCTTCTGCGTCGCGCAGGGCGTGGATGCGCCCGCCGATGCGTTCGGCTGCTTCGATGACCGTGACGGTCATACCCCGCCCGTACAGCACATGCGCGCAGGTCAGCCCGGCGAGGCCCGCGCCGATGATGGCAATGTCGGTGGTCTGCATGAAGATCTGCCCTTTCGCGGCGGGCGGCACATCGGGCCGCACCCGCGCCCTCCTTTACAAAAGTTTCACATGATCGCAACAAATCGGTCGCGCAGCGGTCCTATTGCAGTCCCCAGACCGCAAGGGGGACTGACATGTTTGCCGTCAAGAAGCTGACCAAGCGTTTCGGCGCGAATACGGCCTGCGATAGCGTGAGCTTTTCGGTATCCGCGCCGAAGATGATCGGGATCATCGGGCGTTCGGGGGCCGGCAAGTCGACGCTGTTGCGGATGCTGAACCGCCTGACCGATGCGACCTCGGGCGAGGTTCTTTACGAGGGCCGCGACATCCTGACCCTGAAGGGGGCGCAAAAGCGGGCCTGGCAGTCGGATTGCGCGATGATCTTTCAGCAGTTCAACCTTGTGCCGCGCATGGATGTGGTCAGCAACGTGCTGCACGGCACGCTCAATCGCCGCTCGACCCTGACGACGCTGTTCAACCTTTATCCGTCCTCGGATATCGAACAGGCGATTGCCATTCTCGACCGTCTGGGGATCGCCGATCATGCGCCCAAGCGCGCCGAGGCGTTGTCGGGCGGGCAGCAGCAGCGCGTGGCGATTGCCCGCGCCCTCATGCAGGACCCGCAGATCATCCTTGCGGATGAGCCCATCGCCAGCCTTGACCCGATGAATGCTCAGGTCGTCATGGAGGCGCTGCGCCGCATCCACGAGGAAGATGGCCGCATGGTCATCGCCAACCTGCACACGCTGGATACCGCGCGGCGCTATTGCGACCGTGTGATCGGCATGCGCGATGGGCGCGTCGTTTTCGACGGCACGCCCGAGCAACTGACCACGGGCGTTGCCCGCGACATCTATGGCGCCGACGCCAGCTTCAGCGAAGAGGCCACCAGCACCAGTATCGAAGCGCTGGCGCGCAGTGACGCCGCTGCCCGCGCCATCCGCGAGGCCGAGGCCGCCGTCTGACATCCGAAACCTGAAACCCGCCCCCGGCGCCACCGCGCGGGGGGTCTTGCAAACCGGAGAGACCCATGAAGAAAATCATCGCAGCCATCGTGGCCACCACTGCACTGGTCAGCCCCGCCATCGCGCAGGAACAGATCACCGAATTCCGCATCGGCATTCTGGGCGGCGAGAACGCACAGGACCGCATGACCTCGAACGAGTGTTTCCGCGCCAAGACCGAGGCGCTGCTGGGCGTTCCCACCAAGCTCTTCACCCCTGCCGATTACGACGGCGTGATTCAGGGCCTGCTGGGCGGCACGATCGACCTTGCCTGGCTGGGTGCCTCGGCCTATGCCAAGACCTACCTGACCGATCCCGAAGCCGTCGAGCCGGTTCTGGTCAAGGTCAATGTGGACGGCTCTTATGGCTATCATTCGATCGGGTTCGCCCGCGCCGACAGCGGCATCACCTCGCTTGAGGATCTGAAGGGCAAGGTCTTTGCCTTCGGTGACCCGAACTCGACCAGCGGTTACCTGATCCCGTCGATCGAGATCCCCGAAGCGACCGGCGCCAGCATGGAATCGGGCGATTATTTCGGCGAGGTCCGTTTCGTGGGCGGCCATGAGCAGACCATCGTCGCCGTGGCCAATGGCGATGTGGATGGCGGTGTGACCTGGGCCGATGGCCTGGGCGCATGGGAAGACGGCTACAACTCGGGCGCGCTGCGCAAGGCGTCCGATGCGGGTCTGGTCGACATGAACGACCTTGTCGAGATCTGGAAGTCCAAGCCGATCCCGGAAGGCCCGGTCGTGCTGCGCACGGCCCTGCCCGAGCGCGTGAAGCTGGACATGATCGGGCTGATGGCCTCGATGCCCTACATGGACAAGGAATGCGCCTATAACTTCATGGCGGGTGAGGCGCTGGGCATGATGCCGATCAACCATAACGCCTATCTGTCGATCATCGAGGCACGCAAGTCCAAGATGTGATCGCGCGGACGATATCGACCGGGCCCTGACACGGGGCCCGGTTTCTTTTTGCCGGGGGCAGACGAATGGCAGATGTGATCACCGCAACAGGACCGACCACGCAGACTGTGCAGGAAAGCTACATGCAGATGGTGCGCCGCAAGCGGATGTATGGCGGCATCATGATGGCGCTGTTCGTGGCGCTGATGGTGTCGGGCTTCATGCTGGCGGACAGCCGCAATGCCGGCGGGTTCTGGTCCGGCATCACCAATATCTTCCAGTTCCCGTCAGAGGTTCTGGCCGAGGCGGGAGAAAAGATCGCGTTGCTTCCCGGCCTGATGGTTAAATTCCTGCCCTCGCTGATCGAGACGATCAACATCGCTGCGGCCTCGACCCTGCTGGGGGCCCTGGCGGCCATCGTGCTGTCGCTTCTGTCGACCCGTGGGCTGGCCTTGTGGCCCGCGTTGATCCCGGTGTTCCGGCGCCTGATGGACATGATGCGCGCCATCCCCGAGATCGTGATCGCGCTGGTGCTGATCTTCATCATGGGGGCAGGTCCGGTGCCTGCGATGATCGCCATCGCGATCCATACGGCGGGCGCGCTGGGCAAGCTGTTTTCCGAAGTGAACGAGAACGCCAGCCTCAAGCCCGTCGAGGGGCTGCAATCGGTCGGCGCGCGCTGGTCGCAGCGCATGATGCTGGGCGTGATCCCGCAGGTCGCGCCCAACTACCTGAGCTATGGGTTGCTGCGCTTCGAGATCAACATCCGCGCCTCGGCGATCCTGGGTTTCGTGGGGTCGGGCGGGATCGGCTATGACCTCAAGAACGCCTTCAGCTGGGGGCAGGGCCGCTATGACGAGGTGGCGGCGATCTTTCTGCTGCTGTTCGGCACTATCGTCTTCTTCGATCAGCTGTCGGGCCATTATCGCAACAAGCTGGTGGGAAGGGTCTGATCATGGCGATGCTTGACGCAACGATGCCGCGCGAGGCGGCGGCACTGGCGCTGTTCCGGCGCAAACGGCTGATCGCCATGGCGGTGCCTGCGGTGATCCTTGCCTATTTCGTCTATATCTTCTTTGCCTTCGACCTTCCCGGCCTCGCGGATCGCGCCCGGATGGACAACGCCAAGATCCTTGTGGCCGACAGCTACAGCTACAAGACCCATGTCACGCGGGACAATCGCAACGGCGGCATCAGCATCGCCATCGAGGGTGAGGCCAAGGGCAGCTATGCGCCCGGCACGGCCCCCGACTGGGTGCAACTGACCGGCGAGGATGCCGCGATCATCACCCTGCCGCGCGACCACCGGGTCGAGATCGCGGGGGATGTGACCCGCGTGAGCGTGCCGGGTTACGGCGAGATCGTGTTGCAGCCCACCGCGCGGGGCGTGGATATGGACCTGCCCACGCCGGATGTGCCGGACTGGATCAATGCGGCGTCGAACCGGGTGATGATCACCACGGATGCGGGACGTATCAGCATGACGCGCGCCCGGACCGAGGCGTTTCGCTATTCCTTCGGCTGGGAGCTGTTCTGGTTCACGCTGGACAGCCCTTTCCATGGCAAGTCGCTGGGTGAGCTGGCCGGTCTTGCCCTGTCGGCCGAGCGGGTGGTGCCTGAACGGTCGAACCTTGGCGCCATGGTGCATGACGTCTGGAACAATCAGATGTGGCGGCACAAGGATGTGGTCTGGGCGATTTTCGAGACGATCCTGATGGCGTTCCTCGGCACGATGGGGGCGGCGCTGGTCGCGCTGCCGCTGGCCTTCATGGCGGCGCGCAACTTCATGGCGCTGGGCACCGTGCGTTTCGCGCTGCGCCGCCTGTTCGATTTCGTGCGCGGCGTGGACGGGCTGATCTGGACGATCATCCTCAGCCGGGCTTTTGGGCCCGGCCCGCTGACCGGGGCGCTGGCGATCCTGATCACGGATACCGGCGGCTTCGGCAAGATGTTCTCGGAGGCGCTGGAAAACGTCGATGAAAAGCAGATCGAGGGCGTGCAATCCACCGGCGCAAAGCCCTTGCAGCGCTACCGTTTCGGGGTGATCCCGCAGATCATGCCGATCCTGGCCAGCCAGGTGCTGTATTATCTGGAAAGCAACACCCGCAGCGCCACCGTGATCGGCGCGATCACCGGCGGCGGTATCGGTCTGCTGTTGACGCAGGCGATCATCACCCAGAAGGATTGGGAAGAAGTCACCTATTACATCGTGCTGATCGTGCTGATGGTCATGGTGATGGATACGGTCTCGGGGGCGCTGCGGCGTCGTCTGATCAAGGGCGATGGCAGCGGACATTAAGGCCGGTGCAATGCGTATTTGCAAAACGATGAAGGGCAGGGTGTGGTGAAGGAACTGAAAGCCGATGCGCCCTTGCTGCATCCCGATTGCGAGATCACCGACGTCACGTTCGGCGGCTGGTGCGAGGTGGGGCGCGGTACCCGGATGGCGCATGTCAGCATGGGCGATTACAGCTATTGTGATCGGGCCTGCGATATCGCCAATGCCACGATCGGCAAATTCGCCAATATCGCCAGCGGCGTGCGGATCGGGGCCACGGATCACCCGCTTGATCGCGCCTCGTTGCATCATTTCATGTATCGCAGCGCATCCTACTGGCCGGATGCGCAGGATGACGCGGATTGGTTCGAGAAGCGGCGCGCGCGGCGGGCGGTGATCGGGCATGACACATGGATCGGGCATAACGCCCAGATCAAGCCCGAGGTCACGGTCGGGCATGGTGCGGTCGTCGCCTCGGGCGCGGTGGTCACGCGCGATGTGCCGGCCTATGCCATCGTGGCGGGGGTGCCGGCGAAGGTGATCCGCATGCGCCTGCCCGAGGATCTGGCCATGCGGCTGGTCGCACTGGGCTGGTGGGATTGGGATCACGCGCGGTTGCGCGCGGCATTGGCCGATTTCCGCGCCCTGCCTGTCGCGGAGTTCCTTCACCGGTACGAAGGCTAGGCCCCCTTATTCGGCAGCAAGCGTCAATCCCGCCTTTCCGCCCAGAAAACGGCGTGCAGCCTCGGCCGTCAGATGGGTCAGCCGTCCTGCGACCAGCGTTGCCTCGACTTGCCGGGTGGTGGCATTGATCACGCACAGATCGGCGCGTTTGCCATAGTCGATCACGCCACGATCCGAGAGGTGCATGATCTCTGCCGGGCGGGCCGAGATCATGCTCCAGGCCGCAGGCAGATCCATCACGCCGTCATCGACCAGCCGGAAGGCTGCGCGTGACAGGGCGGGGTAGTAGTAATCCGAGACCAGCGCATCGCAGAGGCCACGGCGGATCAGGTCGACGGCTGCGATATTGCCCGATTGGGAACCGCCACGCACCACGTTGGGCGCGCCCATCAGCACGGGATCGTTCACCGCGCGCGCGAGGGCCGCTGCGGATCGCGCGGTCGGAAATTCGCAGATCCGCGCACCGATCATCGAGAAACGCTCTCGCGTCTCGCCATCGGGGTCGTCATGGCTGCCGTAATGCACGCCCAGCGTATCGAAGGCTTCGGCAAGACGGCAGAGGTAGCGGGGAACCTGCGCCGACTGCTTGCGCGTCGCCTCGACAAGGGCCATCTGCGCCTCGGGGGTGCGACCGGATTTCGCGGCCCAGAGCGCCAGTTCGACCGGACGCGCCTGCGCAAGGGTCACCGCCTCGTCCAGATGGTTGTTGAACACCACGTAGTCGATGCCGAAGCGGCGCACGGCGGCCAGCAGCCTGTCGGCGGTCTCGACCGTATGCGTCTCGACCCGCAGTTGCAGGCGCAGGTCTGTCATCATCTTCGGGTGCAGCGTGGTCAGCGCCTCCATCATGTCTTCGGCCATGTCGGGGCTGCGATGCCCGCCTTCCCATGACCAGCTTTGCGCCAGCCACGCGGTGGTCACGCCATTGGCCGCCGCGTCGCGATCGGTGGCATGCAGGCCGGTCTCGATCGGGAACGGGGCAGAGGGGCGTGGCGCGATATGCCGCTCGAACGCGTCGCCATGCAGATCGATGATGCCCGGCAGCACAAGGTAGCCGGTCAGGTCGACCTCGGGCAGGGGGCCCTTCGAGATCACGCCGCCTTCGATGGCGACGGAACGATCCTGCATCATGCCGTCGCGCAGGACGGTGGCGCCGACAAGGCGCAAGGGCGGGTGGAATTGAGGTGACATCATCGGTTCCCTGACTGGCTGGGCCTGTGGATAACCGACAATCGTATCTGTTCTGTGACGGTTTCAGCTGTCAGGGGACATGATCAAGGTGACGTGATCGCCGACAAAGACGGTGCGGCCATATTCGACGGGCTGGCCAACCGCATCATGGTTGACGCTGATGCTCTGCAGCACGGGATCGCCTTCGCGCAGCATCAGGTGGCGTGCCTGCATGGCCGAGGCGCGGCGCGCCGAAAGCCGTGTCACGGCGCGGGTGTAATCGGGCAGGCCGCAGGCGGCGAGGGCCTGCGTGACTGATCCGGTGCGGCGCAGATGGTCGGGCAGATCGGGCAGGCTGCTGGCGGGGAATGTGCTGATGAAATGGGCGATGGGCTGGCCGTCGGCCAGCGATATCCCCTCGGCGTGATGGACAGGTGCACCGGGGGGAAGGGCAAGCGCCTCGGCCACGTCGGGGTCCGCGTTGCGCGTGTCGATATGCAGAAAGACCCGCTGCGGCAAGCGGCCCGCTGCGGCGAGGTTCTGGTGAAAGCGCACGCGCCGACCCAGCGGGTATTCGGTGGGTGGGCGCGACACGAAAGCCCCCGCACCGCGTCTTGTGGTCACGGTGCCTTCCTCGACCAGCCCGGACAGGGCATGGCGCACCGTATGCCGGTTGACGCCGAAGCGGCGCGCCAGGGCGGCTTCGGTCGGCAGTTTGTCACCGGGCCGGTACTGGCCGCTGGCGATTTCGTCGCGCAGCGTCTGGGCGATCATGGACCAGAGCGGGGTCGTCGTCATGCAGTGTCACCAAAATTTCATGAAGCCGCGCTTGCCTGGCTTGCCGGTTGTCGGTAAAGATTTGTATAGTTGTATAGTGGTCTAGACAACTTGGCAAGATGTCGGTTGCCGGATCACGCAAGCTGGAAAAAGGGGGCGGTGATGGACCGCAGGGAATGGATGGGGCTATTGGCCCGCGCGCCTGCCGATGCGCTGGATCGGTTGTGGCGCAAGCTGGATCTTGCACCCGAATACCGCTGGCTACGCCCGCCCGAGGTGGGCGGCGTGATGGTGCGCGGCCGGATGGGCGGCACGGGTGCTGCGTTCAATCTGGGCGAGATGACGGTGACACGCTGCGCGCTGGCGCTGGATGGCGGCGCGGTGGGGCATGGCTATGTGCAGGGGCGCGACAAGCGGCAGGCCGAACAGGCCGCGATGGTGGATGCCCTGATGCAAGGCGAGCGGGCCGACCGCGTCAGGGCGGCGCTGCTGGATCCGCTGGCGGCGCAGATGCAGGCGGCGCGAGATGCGCGGGCGGCCAAGGCTGCCGCCACGAAGGTTGAATTCTTCACAATGGTGCGGGGGGACGACTGATGGATCAGGCTGTCATGACAGGCGGGTTTTCCGATCCGTCGATCCAGTCTGCATGGGGGTTTCGCGCGGCGATGAACGCCATGGCGCGTCCCGGCGACATTCTTGCCGTGCAGGGCGCACAGGCACCCGCACCGGTCAGCGAGGCGGCGGCCGTGCTGTTGCTGGTGCTGTGCGATCCCGAAACGCCCATCTGGCTGGCGCCCTCGCATGACAGCGATGCCTTGCGCCGCTGGATCGCCTTTCATACCGGCGCCCCCGTGGTCGAGGCGCGGCGCGAGGCTGCGTTCGCGCTGGGCACATGGGACAGTCTGGTGCCGCTGTGCGACTATCGGATCGGCACGCCCGAATATCCAGACCGATCCGCGACGCTGATCGTCGAGATGGATGATCTGAGCGCCGAGGGCGCGGTTCTGACAGGGCCCGGCATCAAGGAGGCTGCCCGTCTGAACCTGCCGGATGTGGCAGCCCTGCAGGGCAATCGTGCGCTGTTTCCCTTGGGTCTGGACTTCTTTTTTACCTGTGGCGACCGGTTGGCGGCCTTGCCGCGCAGCACGCATGTCACTACCCCGGCGGAGGTGTCCTGATGTATGTGGCCGTCAAGGGTGGCGAGCGCGCCATCGAGAATGCACATGCCTGGCTGGCCGAGGCGCGGCGCGGCGATCCGTCCGTGCCGGAGTTGAGCCTGCCCCAGATCCGCGAACAGATGGCGCTGGCGGTGAACCGGGTGATGGCCGAGGGATCGCTTTACGATCCCGATCTGGCGGCGCTGGCGATCAAGCAGGCGCGGGGCGACCTGATCGAGGCTGTTTTCCTGATCCGCGCCTATCGCACCACGCTGCCGCGCCTTGGGGCCTCTGTGCCCGTCGAGACGGCGAACATGCGCTGCGACAGGCGGATCTCGGCCACGTTCAAGGATGCGCCGGGCGGGCAGGTTCTGGGGCCGACCTTCGATTACACACACCGTTTGCTGGACTTCAAACTGGCCGCCGAGGGCGAGGTGCCCCCCGCACCACCGGCCGCGCCACAGGTCGGGCCGGTGCCGCATATCACGGATTTCCTGAACCGTGACGGCTTGATCCAGACCGAAGAGCGCAACGAGGCGGCGCCGCCCGATCTGACCCGCGAACCGCTGGAGTTTCCGGCCAATCGCGCCTTGCGGCTGCAATCCCTGACGCGGGGTGACGAGGGTTTCGTGCTGGGCATGGCCTATTCCACGCAGCGCGGCTATGCGCGCAACCATGCGTTCGTCGGCGAGCTGCGCATCGGTCGCGTGCCGGTCGAGATGGACATCCCCGAGTTGGGTTTCGCCATCGAGATCGGCGAGGTCGAGCTGACCGAATGCGAGACCGTCAACCAGTTCGCCGGATCAAAGACCGAGCCTGCCCAATTCACCCGCGGCTACGGGCTTGTCTTCGGACAGACCGAACGCAAGGCCATCTCGATGGCGCTGGTCGACCGGGCGCTGCGTTGGCGCGAGTTGGGCGAGGATAATCTGGGCGCGCCCGCGCAGGACGAGGAATTCGTGCTGTCCCATGCCGACAACATACAGGCGACCGGGTTTCTGGAGCATATCAAGCTGCCCCATTACGTCGATTTCCAGTCCGAGCTGGAACTGGTGCGCCGCTTGCGCGCCGAGGCTGAAGCTGCCGCACAGGAGGCTGCGGAATGAACGATTACAACTTTGCCTATCTGGACGAGCAGACCAAGCGGATGATCCGCCGCGCCATCCTCAAGGCGCTGGCCGTGCCCGGCTATCAGGTGCCCTTCGCCAGCCGCGAGATGCCGATGCCCTATGGCTGGGGCACGGGCGGCGTGCAGGTCAGCGCCGCTTGCCTGATCCCCGAGGACCGGCTGAAGGTGATCGATCAGGGGGCCGACGACACGACGAATGCCGTGTCGATCCGGCGGTTCTTCGAAAAGACCGCCGGTGTCGCCACCACCGGTCGCACCTCCGAAGCGACATTGATCCAGACGCGCCACCGCATCCCCGAAGAGCCGCTGACGCGCGACCAGATCCTTGTCTATCAGGTGCCGATCCCTGAACCCCTGCGGTTTCTGGAGCCGCGCGAGACCGAGACGCGCAAGATGCACGCACTCGAGGAATACGGTCTGGTGCATGTGAAGCTGTACGAGGATATCGCGCGGCACGGGCAGATCGCCACGTCTTATGCCTATCCGGTCAAGGTCGAAGGGCGCTATGTCATGGACCCCTCGCCGATCCCGAAATTCGATAATCCCAAGCTGGAAAGCGAGGCGATCCAGCTGTTCGGCGCGGGCCGCGAGCAGCGCATTCATGCGCTGCCGCCCCATTGCAAGGTCGTGAGCCTTGATTTCGAGGATCACCCCTTCGAGGCCAGCAAGGCCGATCATGATTGCGATCTGTGCGGGTCCGGCACCTCTTACCTTGATGAGGTGATCGTGGATGACGCGGGCGGGCGCATGTTCGTCTGTTCCGACACGGATTATTGCGAAACGCGCCGCGGCGCGGGTCATCTGGGGCGGCTGGCCGCCATCGGGCAGGAGGATGCGGCATGACCCCGCTGTTGCAGGTGACGGGGCTGACCAAGCGCTATGGCGCGCGGATCGGCTGCGCGGACGTAAGTTTCGATCTTTATCCTGGCGAGGTGATGGGCATCGTGGGTGAAAGCGGCTCGGGCAAGTCGACGCTGCTGAACTGTCTGGCCGGGCATCTTGAGGCGGACAGCGGCGCGGTGATGTTCGAGACCCGCAACGAGGGGCTGCGCGATCTGCGCGCCATGTCCGAACCCGAACGGCGGATGCTGGCACGCACCGACTGGGCCTTCGTGCATCAGAACCCGCGCGACGGGTTGCGGATGGGGGTCAGCGCGGGCGGCAATGTCGGCGAGCGGCTGATGGCGGTGGGCGCGCGGCATTACGGCAATATCCGCACCCAGGCGCAGGACTGGCTGGGCCGGGTCGAGATCGCCGCCGACCGGATCGACGACCGGCCCACGGCGTTTTCAGGCGGCATGCAGCAGCGTTTGCAGATCGCGCGCAATCTGGTGACCGGGCCGCGTCTGGTGTTCATGGATGAGCCCACGGGCGGGCTGGATGTCAGCGTGCAGGCGCGGTTGCTGGATCTGCTGCGCGGATTGGTGCGCGAGATGGGGCTGAGTGCCGTGATCGTCACGCATGATCTGGCCGTGGTGCGCCTGCTGGCGCACCGGCTGATGGTGATGAAATCGGGCCATGTGGTCGAGGCGGGTCTGACCGATCAGGTGCTGGACGATCCGCAGCATGGCTATACGCAATTGCTGGTCTCCAGCGTGTTGCAGGCCTGAGCGGGGGAATGGCGATGATCGAGATATCGAACCTGTCCAAGAATTTCGTGCTGCACAATCAGGGCGGCGCGGTGATCCCGGTGATGCGCGATGCGGCCCTGTCGGTGGCGCCCGGCGAATGCGTGGGGCTGATCGGCGCCTCGGGTGCGGGCAAGTCCACGCTGATGCGCATGGTCTATGGCAATTACCTTGCCGATCGCGGGGTGATCCGGGTCGGGGACGTCGATGTCGCCCGCGCCGCCCCGCGTGAGGTGCTGGCGCTGCGCCGCGCGACACTGGGCTATGTCAGCCAGTTCCTGCGGGTGGTGCCGCGCGTGCCCACGCTGGATGTGGTGGCCGAACCCCTGCTGGCGCTGGGTGTCGCGCGGGAGGATGCGCTGGCCCGTGCGCGCGACCTGCTGGGGCGGCTGAACATCCCCGAACGGCTGTGGCCGCTGTCGCCCACGACATTCTCGGGCGGGGAACAGCAGCGCGTGAACATCGCGCGCGGCTTTGCCCATGGCTATCCCGCCTTGCTGCTGGACGAGCCGACAGCCAGCCTTGATGCCGCCAACCGCGAGGTCGTCCTGACGCTGATCGCAGAGGCCAAGGCGCGGGGGGCCGCGATCCTTGGCATCTTCCATGATGAAGCCGCGCGCGACCGTGTCTGTACCCGCGTTGTTGACGTCACCCGCTTCACGCCGGGTCTGGCGGCATGATGGCGCGGCAGCCCACCCCCGGACGCCTGATCGCGGTGGTCGGCCCCTCGGGCGCGGGCAAGGACACGCTGCTGGCCGGCGCGCTGGCGCGGCGGCCCGGATTCGTGCTGGCGCGGCGCGTCATCACCCGGCCCGAAGAGGCGGGGGCTGAGCAATTCGAAGGCGTCAGCCTTGTCGAATTCGAAGCCCGCAAGGCGCGCGGCGCCTTTGCGCTGCATTGGGTGGCGCATGGCATGTCCTACGGCATTCCCGCAGGCATTCGCGCCCAGATCGCAGCCGGGCAGACGGTGCTGTTCAACGGCTCGCGGGCGATGCTGCCACGGGCGCGGGCGCTCTTTTCCGATCTGTCCGTCATCCAGATCCTCGCGGATCGCGCCGCCTTGCGTGCCCGTCTGGCCGCGCGCGGTCGCGAAAGCGGCGAGGATCTGGACCGCCGCCTTGCTCGTGCCGATTTCGCCATGCCCGGGGATATGCCCCATGAGCTGATCGAGAACAGCGGTACGATCGAGGAGGGGGTTCAGGCGCTGGTCGCGGTGCTGGACCGGCTTGCAGCGGCACCAAAGGGATAGCGATGGATCAGATGGAACATCCCTGCCTCATCCTCGCCCATCAGGCACAGGCTGTCGATCAACGAGGGGCGTGGCACGCGCGGGGACAGATGCGGGGTCAGGGCGATGGCCACCGCCTCGGCCTCCGCGCGGGGCAGGTTCCCGGTCAGCGTGATGTGGAAGCGGAACTCCTCAAGCACGTAGGGGTATCCCCATTGCGCAAGGTTCGCCTCCTGCTGCGGCGTCAGGCCTCCGCCTGCGCGGCGGCGGGCCAGTTCGGCCTCGGTCAGCGGCGCGCGGTGGCGGTCAAGCTGGGTCACCACCTTGGCGGCAAGGGCGTTCAGGCTGTCTGTCCGACCTTCCGGCACCAGGGCCAGGAAACCGCCCAGACGGGCCAGTGTCAGGCCGTCCAGCGTGACCGGCTCCAGCCGGTCGCAGAGCGCGGCCAGATCGGACATCAGGGCTGCGGGCGGACTGCCCTCGGCCAGCCGGAAGGGCGGCTTGATCGTGGCGTGCAGACCGTATTTGCGGGGCGTGGCCGTGATGTCGCGCAGCGGGCGGGGCAGGCCCGCGATCTGCGGGT
This sequence comes from Paracoccaceae bacterium, assembly GCA_041596235.1. Taxonomy (GTDB): domain Bacteria; phylum Pseudomonadota; class Alphaproteobacteria; order Rhodobacterales; family Rhodobacteraceae; genus Seohaeicola. Next base: position 3,366 of record JBFHIW010000055.1, on the reverse strand, counting down.
GATCGGCGGCGTGGCCCGCCTGCGCATCCCAGCCCAGCCACTGCGCACCGAAGCGCGCCAGCGCGCCTTCGGGCATCACGTAGATCGCATATCTTTGAAATCGGGTCATGCGTCAGGACTTGCACCAGTTTTGTCACAATGCGGTGACACAAGCCCTGATACAGCACCCGGCAGGAGCATGAAATGACTGAAACCATCCTGAACAACGCGGTTCTGGTGTTGCCCGAGGGCACGATGCAGGGACATCTGGTGATCCGCGACGAAAAGATCGCCGCTATGGGGGCCGGTCGCGTGCAAGGCGGCGAGGATTGCGAGGGCGATCTGCTGATCCCCGGCCTGATCGAGTTGCATACCGACAACCTGGAACGCCATATCCAGCCGCGCCCCGGTGTGGACTGGCCCCATGCGGCGGCGATCATCGCCCATGATGCGGAACTGGCCAGCGTCGGCATCACCACGGTGTTCGACGCGATGCGCGTGGGCTCGATCCCTTCGGGGATCGGGCGCTACAAGGCCTATGCGCGCGGGCTCTCGCAGGAACTGCTGGATCTGCGCGGGCAGGGCGCGCTCAGGATCAGCCATTTCCTGCACCTGCGCGCCGAGGTCTGTTCCGAGACCCTGATCGAGGAGATGGCCCTCTTCGGCCCCGCAGACCGCGTGGGCATCGTCAGCCTGATGGATCACACGCCGGGCCAGCGTCAGTTCCGCGACATCGACAAGCTGCGCGCCTATGTGATGGGCAAGAACAACATCACCGAGGCGCAATTCGTCGAACATGTCGCCCGGCTGCGCGAGATGCGCGCCCGCTTCGGCAAGGCGCATGAGGCCGCAGCCGTGGCCGAGGCGCGCCGCTACGGCGCCGTGCTGGCCAGCCATGACGACACCACCGCCGATCACGTCGCGGTGTCGGCGGGCCATGGCATCCGGCTGGCCGAATTTCCCACCACACCCGAGGCCGCAGCGGCCTGCCGCGCGCATGGCATCGCGATCATGATGGGCGCGCCCAACCTGATCCGGGGCGGGTCGCATTCCGGCAATGTGGCCGCAGCCGAACTTGCGGGGATGGACCTGCTGGATATCGTGTCGTCCGATTACGTCCCCGCTTCGCTGCTGACATCGGCCCTGAAGCTCGGCGAGATCTGGGGCGATCTGGCGCGCGGCATCGCCACGGTCACGGCAGCCCCCGCGCAAGCGGCGGGCCTGTCCGACCGGGGGCGTCTTGCGACGGGGCTGCGCGCCGATCTTGTGCGGCTGCGTCCCGTGGCGGGCAGCGCCGTGGTGCGTGGGGTCTGGTCGGCGGGGCGGCGCGCGGCCTGAGGGTCATCCGCGCGCCCTGTTTCTTCTTGCCTCAAATATCCGATTGCGCCCGTGCCGCCCGCGCGGTCCGGCTCAGTAGTCGCGCTCGATATAGACGCCGATCCCCGTGCCCCCGTCCGATCCAACCCGCCCGCGGACCGTGATCGACCGGCTGACGTTCAGGTTCAGGTTGATCTCGGTCTCACCGGCCGTGTTCACCGTCACGTCGGTATAGATGTTCTCCGAGATATACTTGCCCACGCGCGCCTCGGTCTGGCCGTCCTCGGTCGTGCTCAGGTCCAGATCGTCGACGCCGATCGCGCCGCGCAGCCCCTCGCTCAACCCGTTGCTCTTGCCGGACAGGGTGCGGATCGCTCCGGCCAGCTGCACCGCCTGAAGGGCCGAGATGTCGGTGATCCCGCGTCCGAACAGAAGCAGCGCCAGAACTTCATCCTGCGGCAGTTCCGGGCTTGAGGTGAGGGTCAGTTCGGGCTGCGAGGCAACCCCTTCCAGCCCGATGCGGATCGCGCTGCCCTGTGCCTCGGTCTCTGCGATGAAGCGCAGGTAGGGATCGAAGGCGCCCTGCAGCCGCACAAGGCCTTCGGTCAGGTCCAGACGCTTGCCCAGAATGTTCAGCCGCCCGCGCACCAGCTCGAACTGTCCCTGCGGCACCAGTGCCGCCGTCGTGCCGGTCAGTCGCAGCCGTCCGCCCAGTTCTGCGTCCAGTCCGCGACCGCGCACGAAAATCCGCGAGGGCGCATCGATGATCATGTCGATCGGAAAGGCGACCGATGGGCCGCTGGCCGCTGCCGGATCGGCGATCAGCCCGGCCCAGATTCGTGTCTGGCGAACAGCGGCGCTGTCGCCGCGATGCTGCAGCTCGGGCAGGTTCGCGAAGCTTGGTCCCATGGATTCCGGGATGCGCAACTCGACCGTATCCAGTGCGATACGCCCACCGATCTGCGCGCCACCGGTCAGGGGGCCGCGCAGGGTGACCTGGCCGTCTGCGGTCGCCTCGTAGAGATTGCGCTGGCTGAACACTGCGCGGGACAGGTCCAGCGTCAGATCGGCGGGATAGGGCGCGCTCAGCGTGATCGGCCCCGCGACCGAGATCCGGCCGCCTGATGACAGTGCCGCTGCGGCCTCGACCTGTGCCCGCCCTGCGGACAGGCGCACCGTTGCGCCAAGGTCGGACAGGGCCAGCCCTGCGCCGGGCAGCACGACCCGCGCGCCCTGTGTGGACAGGACGCCCGAGACCGAGGACAGCGCCGGGGCGCCGTTGACCGCAAGATCATAGGACAGAAGGCCCGAGACGGAATTGGGCCTAAGCCGGTTGTTGGCCAGCGACAGGGGGGCGCTGCCGCGCAGTGTCAGGTTGATCTGCTGCCCGTCGGGGGCCACGGTGCCTGCTGCTGCGGCGGTGATCCCGCCGGGTCCGGTGGCCGTGGTTTCGATCTGCCAGTCGCCGCCCGTGCTTTGCACCGTGCCGCGCGCCGTGGCCTGCCCTGAGACCTCGGGCGCGATCAGGCCGATGTCGCGAATGAAGGCGTCAAAGCGCAACCGGCTGTCATTGGCCGAGACGCGGCCAGTCACGTCGGTCATGCCCTGAGGGGTGCGCAACTCGACCTTGTCGAGAATGGTCATGCCTTCAGGTGTCTGGCGAATATCGAAGGCAAGGCTGCTGTCACCGCGCAGGATCGCATCGGCATTGGCCTGGCCCACGGCAAGGTTCGTGCCGTTCACCTGGCCGCTGGCGGTGCCGCTGCGTCCGAGCACGTCACCCGCTGCGTCAAGGCTGATCTGCATGGCACCCGACAACGGACGGCCGGCCAGTTGGGCCCAGGGGCGCAGGTCTCCGAAGGCGGCGCTCAGCTGTCCCTCGGCCAGAAGCCTGTCGATCCCGTCGCCGGTGACGGAACCTGTCAGCCGCGCGGTCGTCTCGCCCGGTGCGGTGGCATCCAGCGTGATTTGCCATGTTTCGGCCTGCTGGCGCGCATCCAGCACAAGGCTGGCGGGGCCGCTGATCCCCTCGAGGATCAGCCCGGCATCCAGAAGCCGTGCGGTCACATC
>JBFHIW010000054.1:0-22591 GCA_041596235.1 Paracoccaceae bacterium | reverse complement strand
GCGCCGGATGCCATAGCAGGGCACCAGCAGCGCATTGTATTTGAGGGCCATTTCAGCGGCGGACAGGGCCGTCATCGCGGTCTGCCCCATGAAATCCAGCGGTTCGCCCTTGTGCATGTGCTGGTCGATCAGCATGGCCACGGTGCCGCCGCCACGCAGAAAACGCACCATCTCGCCGATGCCACGGCGACCCCGCTCGAACAGGGGTGTGCCGATGGTGCTGATGTTGCGCAGGTAATAGCGGTTGAACCAGGGGTTATTCAGCGCCCGGTAGATGCCGCCCACCCGAAACCCTTGCGCGATGGTGCCCGCGCGGATCACGTCGTAATTGCCGAAATGCCCTGAGACCAGGATGATCGGCCGGTTCTGTGCCTTTGCCTGCTGCATCGCATCCCAGCCCGGCCCGCTGACAGGTGCCGCAAGCGCACGCTTGCGCAGGCCTTCCGGCGACAGAAGTTCCATCGCCATGCGCCCGATATTGCGCGATGTGGCGGCGGTCACCGCAGTCCGCTGCGCTTCGGGCATGGCCGGAAAGATCAGGCGCAGATTGTCCTCGATCCGGCTGCGATACCCCGCAAAGGGGGCCACGAGGCGCGCAAAGACGAAGCCGCCCAACCGGACCCGCAACCCGTAGGGCAAGAGCTTGAGCACCCCGACGAAAGCCAGAAAAACCCCGTATGGCGCAAGATCGGACATCCGGGCCATGCGGTCCCGGAACCGTTCCTGATTGTCGCTCGCCATGGTCTCTCCTGCCCGCGGGGTCAAAGGAACCGGCCCCAGCGGACCGCCCTGCCCTGACATACTACCGGACCGGCAGCGGGGTAAAGCCTCCGTCAGGGGGAACCGGTTTTGCGCTACCGCCAAAGACCCTGCGTGATCAGGGCAGCACCGAAAGGAAAAGGCACGCCAGCCTGCGCTGGCGTGCCCTTCTGTGTCGTTCGGTCTTGCCGTTACGCCAGATCGAAACGGTCGGCGTTCATCACCTTGGTCCAGGCCGCGACGAAATCGCGGACGAACTTGGGCTTGGCGTCGTCCTGGGCGTAAAGCTCGGACAATGCGCGCAACTGCGAGTTGGCACCGAAGGCCAAATCGACGCGGGTGCCCGTCCACTTCACGGCGCCGGTCTTGCGATCACGCCCTTCGAACAGCTGCTCGTCCTTGTCGACGGGCTGCCATGCGGTGCCCATGTCCACCAGATTGACGAAGAAGTCGTTCGTCAGCTGGCCCGGACGGGTCGTGAACACGCCATGCGCCGTGCCGCCGTGGTTGGCGCCCAGCACGCGCATCCCGCCAACCAGAACGGTCATCTCGGGCGCGGTCAGGGTCAGCAGTTGCGCCTTGTCGATCAGCAGGCCCTCGGCGGGCACGCTGTAGACATCCTTGGCGTAGTTGCGGAAGCCGTCGGCGATGGGTTCCATCACCTCGAAGCTGTCCACGTCGGTCTGGTCCTGGCTGGCGTCCATCCGGCCGGGGGTGAAGGGCACCTCGACGTCAAAGCCCGCATCCTTGGCAGCCTTTTCGATCGCGGCCGAGCCGCCCAGCACGATCAGATCGGCCAGCGACACCTTCTTGCCACCCTTTGCCGAGGCGTTGAACGCAGTCTGGATGCCTTCCAGCACGCCCAGCGCCTTGGCCAGTGCCTCGGGCTGGTTGACCTCCCAATCCTTCTGGGGCGCCAGACGAACGCGCGCGCCATTGGCACCGCCGCGCATGTCCGAGCCGCGGAAGCTCGAGGCCGAAGCCCAGGCTGTCTGCACCAGTTCGGACACCGACAGCGCGCCCAGCAGTTTGGCCTTGAGCGCCGCGATATCGGCGGCATCGACCAGCGGGTGATCCACGGCGGGGATCGGATCCTGCCAGATCAGGTCCTCGGCGGGGACTTCCGTGCCCAGATAGCGCGCCTTGGGGCCCATGTCGCGGTGGGTCAGCTTGAACCATGCGCGGGCATAGGCATCGGCGAACTCGTCGGGGTTCTCGAGGAAGTGGCGCGAGATCGGCTCGTAGATCGGGTCCATCTTCAGCGACATGTCGGCCGTGGTCATCATCGGCAGGTGCTTCTTCGAGGGATCGTGCGCATCCACGACCATGTCCTCGTCCTCGCAGTTGATCGGGTGCCACTGATGCGCACCTGCGGGGCTTTTCAGCAGCTGCCAGTCATATTTGAACAGCACCTTGAAATAGCCCATGTCCCAGGTCGTCGGGTTCGGCTTCCACGCGCCCTCGATCCCGGATGTGATCGTGTCGCCGCCCTTGCCGGACCCATGGGTGCTGATCCAGCCAAGGCCCATCTCGTGCATGGGGGCCGCTTCCGGCTCGGGACCGACGAGGGCCGCATCACCGGCACCGTGCGACTTGCCGAAGGTGTGGCCACCGGCCACCAGCGCCACGGTCTCGTAGTCGTTCATCGCCATACGCCCGAAGGTTTCGCGCACGTCGCGTCCCGAGGCCAACGGATCGGGGTTGCCGTTGGGGCCTTCGGGGTTGACGTAGATCAGGCCCATCTGCACGGCGGCCAGCGGGTTTTCCAGCTCGCGCTCGCCGGTATAGCGCATGTCGCCCAGCCAGCTGTCTTCCTTGCCCCAGTAGATGTCTTCCTCGGGCTCCCAGATGTCGGCACGACCGCCACCGAAACCAAAGGTCTTGAAGCCCATGGTTTCCATCGCGACGTTGCCCGCCAGGATGAACAGGTCAGCCCAGGAGATCTGGTTGCCGTATTTCTGCTTGATCGGCCAGAGCAGGCGACGCGCCTTGTCCAGGTTGGCGTTGTCGGGCCAGCTGCTGGACGGTGCGAAACGCTGCGAGCCTGTGCCGCCGCCCCCGCGACCGTCTGCGGTGCGGTAGGTGCCGGCGCTGTGCCATGCCATGCGAATGAACAGGCCGCCGTAGTGGCCCCAGTCAGCCGGCCACCACTCCTTGCTGTCGGTCATCAGGCCCGCCAGATCCTTTTTAAGGGCCTGCAGGTCCAGCTTCTTGAATTCCTCGGTATAGTCGAAGGCCTCGCCCATCGGGTCGACCTTGGAGGAATGCTGGCTGAGGATCTTGAGGTTCAGCGCATTCGGCCACCACTCGCGATTCGTGCGGCCCTTCTGCGTGGTGTTCGGGTTGACCGCCCCATGCATGACCGGGCATTTGCCGATGTCATTTCCGTCCATGTTTCTCTCCGATTCTGGTTGATATCGTGCCCTCAAGCAGGGCGCAGGTGCTTTCACGCGGGACAGGCCGGGAGGCCGGGCAACTGCCGCCCGCCGCATCCCCACCGATTGGCCCGCGTCATACTGGAATCGTTCTAACAAATCCGAGCGATCAGTTTAAGTTGCATTTTACGATCATAATTATAATTTTTGATTATCACTCGTCGGCATTCACCACATCTTTGCCAATGACAGGCAAAAGACGCCTCAGGGCTGCGGGTGTCCGCGGGGCTGCGCGCTCCTGCCGCATACCACGCAAAGCTGCGCACCATATGTACCTTTGCAAATCCGGGCTTGCGGTCCGGTCCGACCCGCGCGCCAGACAGTGAGAGCCGCGCGAAAGAGAAGATGGACTGTTTCGGGGCTTTCACCGCTCAGCCCCAGTTGACAAGGAAAGGCGGCCCAGCGGGCCGAATGGCAGACAGATGGAGATGATGGACACCCTATTGCTGTCGCGGATCCAGTTCGCGGCAAACATTTCGTTCCATATCCTTTTTCCCACGATCACCATCGCCCTGGGCTGGGTGCTGGTCTTCTTCAAGTGGCGTTATGCCCGGACCAATGACCAGGTCTGGATGGACGCCTATTTCTTCTGGGTCAAGGTCTTCGCCCTGTCCTTTGCCATGGGGGTTGTCTCGGGCATCACGATGTCCTTCCAGTTCGGCACCAACTGGCCGGGCTTCATGGAAAGCGTGGGCAATATCGCGGGTCCCCTGCTGGCCTACGAGATCATGACCGCCTTCTTCATGGAGGCCGTGTTTCTGGGGATCATGCTGTTCGGCTTCAGCCGCGTGCCGGGCTGGGCGCATACCGGGGCGACCGTTCTGGTGGCCGTGGGCACGACCATGTCGACCTTCTGGATCCTTGTGCTGAACAGCTGGATGCACACGCCACAGGGCTTCGAGTTGCGCGACGGCGTGGCCCATGCCACCGACTGGTTCGCGATCATCTTCAACCCTTCGATGCCCTACCGCCTTGTGCATGTGCTGCTGGCCTCGGGCCTGACCGTCGGCTTCCTGATCGCGGGCATGTCCGCCCTGCGCTGGGTCATGGGTGAACGCGGTGCCGAGGTGCGCAAATCGCTGCGTCTGGGCGTGATCATGGGCGCCGCGATCATCCCGCTGCAGATCTATGCGGGTGACATGCACGGGCTGAACACGCTGGAACACCAGCCTGCGAAAGTGGCCGCGATGGAAGGCAACTGGAACACCCAGGGCAATGTGCCGCTGCTGCTGTTCGCCCTGCCCGACGAGGAGGCGCGCGAGAACCGGTTCGAGATCGGCATCCCCTCGGGCGCGAGCCTGATCCTGACCCACCGTGCCGATGGCGAAGTGCCGGGCCTGAATGACTTCGTGGCCGAGGACGGCACCGTGCTGCACCCGCCCGTCAATGCCGTCTTCTGGTCCTTCCGGGTGATGGTGGGCACCGGCATGGCGATGCTGGCCCTGTCCTGGGCGGCGCTGTTCCTGATGCGGCGCGGCCGTGGCATCGAGGGGCTGCCGCGCCCCGTCCTCTGGGCCTTCCTGCCGATGGCCTTCTCGGGCTGGCTGGCGACGTTGGCGGGCTGGTACACCACGGAAATCGGGCGTCAGCCCTGGCTGGTAACGGGTGTGCTGAGCACCGATGCCGCCGTGGGTGACGTGCCGCCCGCGCTGGTCGCCTCGACCCTGATCGCCTACCTGATGATCTACGCCGCACTCCTGATCGCCTATATCAGCGTGCTGGTCTATCTCGCGCGGCGCAAGGCCAAGGGGGCATCCGCCCCCGAGGCAGGCCGCCCGATCAGCGGCGCAATCCAGTCCATCCCGGCGGAGTGACCATCATGATGACGCTCTTTGGTGATCCCACCGTCTGGCTGCCCGTGGTCTTTGCCGCGCTGATGGGTCTGTCGATCCTGATCTACGTGGTGCTGGACGGGTTCGATCTGGGCGTGGGGATCCTCACGCCCCTCGGCACAGAGGCCGAAAAGGACCGGATGGTCGCCTCGATCGGGCCCTTCTGGGACGCAAACGAAACATGGCTGGTGATGGCCGTGGGCCTGCTGCTGGTCGCCTTTCCGGCGGCCCATGGCACGATCCTGACGGCGCTTTACCTGCCCGTGGCAATCATGCTGATCGGCCTGATCCTGCGCGGCACCGCTTTCGAGTTCCGTGCCAAGGTGGCGCTGCCCAAGAAAAAGGCATGGAACCTCGCGTTCTTCGCAGGCTCGATCATGACCTCGATGGCGCAGGGCTATATGCTGGGCCTTTATATCATGGGTCTGGACACCAGCTGGTCCTCGCAGGCCTTCGCGCTGATGACGGCCGTGTTCCTGACCGTAGGCTACAGCTTCATCGGGGCCTGCTGGCTGATCCTCAAGGCCGAGGGCGCGTTGCAACTGAAAGCGGTGGAATGGGCGCGCGGCGGGATCTGGGGTGTGGTGCTGGGTGTGGGGGCAATCTCGCTCGCCACACCGTTGGTCAGCCCGCGGATCTGGGAGCGGTGGTTCTCGATCCCCGAGTTCTTCCTGCTGGCGCCCTTGCCGCTGATGTCGGCGGCGCTGATCCTTGGCATCTGGGTGGTTCTGCGGCGGCTGCCCGCCGTCAACGACAGCTTCGCATGGTTGCCCTTTGCGGGCGCAAGCGCGCTGTTCGTGCTGGCCTTCACGGGGCTGGCCTATTCCTTCTACCCTTACGTGGTGCCGGAAAAGCTGACGATCTATGATGCGGCCTCGGCCCCGGAAAGCCTGATGATCATCCTCGTGGGCGCGCTGATCGTGATCCCCGTGATCGCGGGCTATTCGGCGCTGGCCTATTACATCTTCCGGGGCAAGGCACGCGACCTGCGCTACGACTGAGGCACCCAAGCGGCGGGGCGGTTGACCGGATTGACCGCCCCTGCCCTTTATCGTTGCCCAAATAGGCAGATCAGCCCGCCGCAAGGCAAAGGGCGGCCCAACATCGGACCGCCCCCACCGGCACTCTAACACTCTTCGCTACGGAACGGCGGCCTTACGCCGCCTGCGACAAGCCTGCTTCGACCGGCAGGCCGAGCCAGGCACCGCCCTCGTAGCGCAGGACGCTGGCCTTGGCCGCATCCGTCGCCATCAGCGCCAGCCAGCCATTGTCGAACAGGGCCTTCACACCGGGGTGGCGTTCAAGGATGTCCGAGATCGCCTGCGCAGGTGCCTCGATCGTCACGGTCAGACGCAGCGGATCATGCTGCAGCCCCGCGCCATCATGCACCGATTGCCAGGGCAGACCCGCGCGCAACATGCCGCCGTTGCCTTCGATCACGCCGATGCCGCCGGTCACGTTATGCAACAGCTTGTTGCCCGCCCCGTAGGTCTGCGGCGCCACGGAAGATCCGTAATATTGCAGCGATATCCAGCTGGCCACCACCACCGGCGCGGTCAGGATCAGCTCCAGCACGCCGAAGCCCTCATCGGCCTGCCAGACATAATCATGCAGGAAGGCACGCCCCCCCAGATCGACCCCGGTGCTCAGACGCCGCGGCGCGGCGATAAAGGCCGCACAGCCCGCAAGCCCCCATTCCGGGCGCAACTCGGACCAGTCGCCACCGCGCAGGCCAAGCGCCTCGGGCACATCCGCGCGCGGCAGACGCACCGCCCGCTCGGCCCGGGCACGTGTTCCGGCCTGATCCAGTGCCGCCCGCAGCCGCGCAAGATCGGCGGCATGATCGGGCATGGCCTGATCCTCGTAAAGCGTGACCCGGTCCGAGACCGTGTCATGCAGCCCCGCGACAAAGCGCGTCGCGGCCGGGATATCGATCCCCTTGGCCTGAAGGCCCGCGCGCACCGCGCTGTCGTTCAACAGACCGGCCAGCAACCGCGCGTTCACATCGCCCGCATGTCCCCCGCAGGCGCCGCATTGCAAAGCGCTGGCATGGGGCGCATTCGTGACGCCCGCGCCATGGCCCGCGATCAGCACCAGACGCGCAAAATCCTTGGTCAGCGACATGGCCGACAGGATGGTGGCCGCCGCGCCGATCCGCGCCTCCAGCGGCAAATCGGTTGTCGGCGCAGGGCCCTCGGGTGCCGCCTTGGCCCGCGTTCCGGTATCCTTCAGCAGCTTGGCCACGTAAAGCGGACCCGCTGCCTCGACGAAAGCGAAAGCCGAGACCGAGGCCATGCGGAACCGACCCCAGGCACGGGTGGCCCGCGCCGCGATGCGCGCGCCCAGATCGTCCTCGGACGCGCCCGAGGACCGACTTTCGACACCCGGCTGCAGCAGGACCGGCGCCCGCGCCTCCACCACATCCGAGGCAAAGCCGCGATGCGCCGCCGCAAGGCCGAAGAAGCCCGCAAAGCCGATGGTGCGAATACCCTGATCTGTCGCCTCCAGCGCCCGGCGCAGCACCTCGGACCGCACGTCGATGCAGAAGGCCGCCTGGATCGCCGGGGTCTGATCGCTGTCCACATCCCCCGCATCGGGCGCGGCAGCAAGTCTTGCAACCAACCTGTGTTCCTCGGACCGCTCAAGCGCGTCCTGCAGGGCCGCGTCAATCTGATCGTCACGACCCGGTTGCGCGGGCACGGCATAGGCCGCCAGCGTCTGGTCCCATGATGTGGCGATCTGGTCGGAATGCGTCTCGAACAGGATCATGTCCCACAAAAGCCGGATGGTCAGACATTCGAACAGGACGCCATCGCGTTCACCGTCGCGTTCGGCCAGCCAATCCAGATGCCGCGCGTATTGGCCCCAGCCTTCCAGATCCATCAGCAGCCGATGGAAGTAGTCCGGCGCGCTGGCAGGTGTGACACCCAGAATCCGGCAGGCTTCGGCAAAGGCGGCACGCGGATCATGCGGCAGAACGGACACGCGCAGGCAACTGTCCCGCAGACCGGCGATACCGGGCACAAGGTCCCGGCTGGCAAAGGCACGCCAGGATGCATAGGCCGATCCTTCCAGCGCGGGCCAAAGCGCCTGACCCTGATCGAAATGTGCCGCCGCCCATGTAGCGATCCGGTCGCGCGCCAGATCGGCCCAGTCGCGCCCTGCTGCTGCGCCCGCCAATTCGGCCGCAGTCGGATAGGCCTGCGGCTGCGGCGTTGGCTGTGCCACGGCCTGTTCCAGATCGGCAGGCGTCAGCGCATGGGTGCGCGCCGCCCTCTGCAGCGCGGCCGGGTCGATCCGGCCCTGCGCGATCAGATCGGCATAATCGGCGCGGTCGCGGAAGATGCGCAGCCCGCCCACGCGGGCCAGGATCGCCGCTGTCTTTGCCCGGTTCTGGCCCGCCTGACCCAGAAAGGGATTGACGGCCACGGTCGCGGCCAGCGGAAAGGCCGGCGGGATCATTCCGGCCGCTGTCCGTGCCACGGCGAAAAGTTCAAGCTCGGGTCCGGTAAAGGTCAGGGAAGGAGCGTTCACAGCATCATCCTTTCGAGGCGCGCCACTGACCGATCATCCGGTCCGTCAGCGCATTGAGGTAAAGTCCGTTCATCAGGTGCACCCGCAGGCCCATCGCAGCCGGGTGTCCTGCCCAGAGCGGGAAAGTCGCCTGCGCCACCGAGGCCAGCCCGAAGCTGCCGACCGCCAGCACCAGCGTCGCCCAGATCAGCCCGTCTGCCGCGGGCGGCGCGGGCAGCGTGCCCGCCGACAGGGCCGTGATGCCGGCCTGCAGCCCGAAATAGGCCAGCGTGGCCGCGCCCGACATGGCCACGGTGCGGATCGTCAGCGGCCAGGGCGCCAGATCCGCCAGACCCTGCGCGATCAGATAGGCCACGCCGAAGATCAGGATCGCGCCCAAGGCCACGGTCTGCACCGGCTTGTCCATGATCCCGAACATCAGACCCACGACCGCGTAGATCGCAAGCGCCAGACCAAAGGCCCGCCCCACCGCGCGCAGATCGGGGATCGCCACGGGGCCGGGGCGCCGGATCCGGCCCACCTGCTCGACCGCGCCACCCGACGCAAGGAACGCATGCGCCTTGTAAAGCGAATGCGCCACGATATGCAGCAGCGCCAGCGGAAACAGCGCGAGGCCGATCTGCAGCACCATGAAGCCCATCTGCGCACAGGTCGACCACGCCAGCGCGGTCTTGACCGACGGTTGCGTCAGGGCCACCGCAGCGCCAACCAAGGCGCTGAAGCCACCGATAAGCGCCAGCAAGGCCAACACGCCGGGCGCGGCCAGCAGCACATCGGCAAAGCGGATCAGCAGGAAGCCGCCCGCGTTGACCACACCGGCGTGCAACAGGGCCGACACGGGCGTGGGGGCCTCCATCACCTCGGTCAGCCAGCCATGGGTGGGGATCAGGGCGGATTTGAACACCGCCGCCACCGCCAGCAGCAGGGCCGCCAGCCACAGGGTCAGGGGCGTCTGGCCCGCCTGCACCGCTTGCGCGATCGCCGCGATATCGCCGGTGCCGAAGGCCTGTATCAGCAGAACGGCGGCCAGCAGCAGGGCGCCCGTGCCCATGAGTCCGCTGACCGTCTTCTTGCGCGCGGCGCGCTGCGCGCGCGGCCGGTCCGGATAGAACAGGATCAGACGATGCAGCCCCAGCCCCACCATCGCCCAGGCCAGCACCAGTTGCACCAGATTGCCCGCACTGACCAGCAGCAGCACGGCCGCAAGGGTGGCGGACATCATCGCCATGAACCCGCTCTGCCCGGCTTCGCCGTCCAGCGCCTTGCGCGAGAACCGCAGCACGATCCACCCCACGAAGGACACGGTCAGCAGCATCGCGACCGAGACGATGTCGATCCTTGCGGCAAAGCCCAGGGCCAGTATGCCCGGCAGGCTGAGGGTCAGCGGCCCCGCTATCGCCAGCAGGACGGCGGCGCCCAGCGCGCAGGCCATCGCCAGAAGGGCTGCCCACTCGGGCAGATGCAGACGGAGCTGCGCGCGGCCCACCGGGCGCCGCGTCAGATCAAGGGCAACAAGGGCAAGCACCAAGGGCGCAAGATAGGCAAGAAGGGTCATTGCGGGCTCTCCTGTCAAAGCTGACCGTCAGGTAGCATCGCAACAAACCACTAAAAAATTCATTGTTTTTATAAAAACGTTCTGTTTTATAAATCCATGGCTGATCTCAACTATCATCACCTTCGGTATTTCCGCGAGATTGCACATATGGGCAACCTGACCCGCGCGGCGGAACGCCTCAACCTGTCGCAATCGGCGCTGTCGATCCAGTTGCGCCAGCTCGAGGATCGGCTGGGTCATCCCCTCTTCACCCGCAGCGGGCGCAGCCTGATCCTGACCGAGGCGGGGCGGATCGCGCTGGATCACGCTGATCGCATCTTCAGCGCGGGCGAGGAGCTGATCGCGACCCTGCGCCAGACCGGCGAGGTGCAGCAACCCCTGCGCGTGGGCGCGCAATCGACGCTGTCACGCAACTTCCAGCTGGCGTTCCTGCGCCCCGTGCTGACCGGCGGCGAGACCGAGATCATCCTGCGCTCGGGCAGCAGCACCGTTCTGCTCGAGGCGCTGACCGCTCTGGCGCTGGACGTGGTTCTGACCAACGAGCCGCCGCATCGCGATGGCGGGGCCGATCTGGTGACGCATCGCATCTCGGAACAGCCCATCGGGCTTTATGGTACCGCCGCGCGCATGTCACCCCATGCGACACTGGCCGATCTGCTGCGCAACGAGCCGGTGATCCTGCCGACCGAAAGCACGATCCGCAGCGGCTTCGACAGCCTTGTGGCCCGGCTGGATGTGACCCCGCGGATCGCGGCTGAGGTCGATGACATGGCCATGGTCCGCCTTCTGGCGCGTGAGAACATGGGCCTTGCCATCGCGCCCGCCGTGGTGCTGACCGATGAAATCCGGGCGGGCCTGCTGCAGGCCGCACCCTACGAGTTGGACATCATCGAAGGGTTCTATGCGGTGACCGCGCGGCGCAGCTTTCCGCATCCCCTGCTGCGCACGCTTCTGGACGGCTGAGGCGCAACGCAGCCAAAGGCAGGCGCGCGGAATTGCCTGACCACAGCGCACAACCTATAAGGTATCAACCCGGTCGAGGCCCGGACCACGACCATCCCGCAGCGGAAGAAAACGCCCATGGACAGACGGTCATTCCTGACTAGAGCGATGCTTGGCACTGCGGCCACCACTGTCACGGCCTTGGCGGCACCGGCGCTGTCACAGGGCCGGATCGCGTGGCGGATGCAGGTCAGCCCTGCCTCGGGCATGGCAGGCGACGCGACGGATGCGGCCCGACTGGCCGCACGGATCGGCACGCTCAGCGAGGGGCTCTTGACCGTGCGACTGGTCACTGCGGATGATGCCGCGCCATCGGGCGTGGCGCTGGATGCCGTGATCGCGGGGCAGACCGAAATGGGTCACGGCCCGGTGCAGGCATGGCAAAACCGGTCCGGGGCGCTGCCCTTCCTTGCCGGGATGCCCTTCGGCCTGACCGCGCCCGAAATGGCGACATGGCTGCAGGATCCGGCCACGGAAGCGATGGTGGATGCGGTGCATGACACATTCGGGGTCAAGGCCCTGCTATGCGGTGACACAGGCCCACAATCGGGCGGCTGGTTCCGCACCGCCCTGTCGGGGATCGAGGATCTGCAAGGCCTGCGCCTGCTGAGCGCCGGGCTCTCTGCGCAGGTCTGGCGCATGATGGGCCTGTCTCCCGTGGCCATGGCGGCGGATGAAACCCTTGCGGCCTTGTTGGCCGGCGCCCTTGACGGGATCGAATTCGCCGGTGCGGCGCGGGATCTGGACATGGGGTTTCATGCGGCCTGCAAGCACTATTACGCGATGTCCTTCACCCGCCCGGCAACAGCTTTCGGACTGATCATCGACAAACAGGCTTATCTTGACCTGCCCGCATCGCTGCAAGACCTGCTGCGGCGCTGCTGCGCCGAGGCATATCGCGACAGTCTGGCCAGAAGCGCCGCAAGCGACGCGGTGGCGCGGCAAGGCATGGCGGCCACATACGGTGTGACCGTCCATCCCGTCTTTCCCGACAGCGTCCTGCAAGCAGGCGGCAAGGCCGCGTCAGAGATCATCCGGGCGCAGCGTGACAGCGCCGATCCTTTGGCGCGGCGCATAGCAGAAAGCTATGTCGCGGCGCTTGGGTCAATGCCGCAGACCGATGGCGCCGACGCGGCCTATCTTGCCGCGCGGGCGCGTTTCTTGCTGATCTGAGGGGGCCAATCGGGACAGATGCGCCCGGCTTTCGGGCAGATCGGGGCGGCTGCGTAGCGACATGGCGCGCGGCACAGGCCGCGCTGCCTGATTTCTCTTGCGCCGCGCCGCGCAAGGCCGCAGATCTGGGCGCAACAGAATGAACGCGGACGGGCGACGATGACGGACTGGCCCCGGACAGCCACAGGCATGGGCCATAACGCGCCCCCCGAGCCTGTCAGCCTCTGGCACAAGCACATGTGGGAACGTGCCCGCGCAGAACAGGCCGCCAAGCGCCCGCCCATGGCCGTCATCCGCATGCAGATGGCGCGCGCGGCTGAACTGGGGATGGGTTATGCGGATTACGCCGCCTTGCACCGCACGGCGGGGCGCGATCCGGCCGGGTTGATCTTTACGCCCGCCGCCTTGAACCTTCGTCTGGCGCGGCGGCTGATGCTGCCCGATGCGGTGCGCGCACATCTGGCGCGGCTGCGCGATTGCCACCTGCTGGCGCTGGCCCCGGAAGGCGAAGCCCCGGACGCGTTTCTTGAAGAATTGCGCGATGTCACGGCCCTGCCTTTTGCCACGGCGGCCGCCATGCCATCGGCGCAGAGTTCCTGGTCAGGGCTGACGCAGGCGATCCGCTCGGCTCTGGATCCGCTCAGGCTGCCGGGCTCGGCCTTGGCTCTGATCGGCGCCCTGCCCGCCGAGGCGCAGCTTTGTGCGGGGCTGTGCACGGCGGGACGGCTGGCCGGCGTGCTGGACAGCAACGCCTATTTCCGCCCCGCCGGCTGATGCCTCAGCCCTGTGCGGGCGCGATCTTGTCCTGCGTGCGCAGGTCAAAATCGCTGGCGTCGTGCCGCTCGTGCAGTTGCAGCGCCGACTCGCCGAAGGCGCGGTTGACCATGCGGCCCCGCTTGACCGCGGGCCGCGCATCGATCTTCTCGGCCCAGGCCATCACGTGTTTGTACGAGGTCACGTCTAGGAATTCCGCCGCCTCGTAAAGCCGCCCGAGAACCAGTTGGCCATACCAGGCCCAGATCGCCATATCCGCGATCGTGTAGTCATCCCCCGCCATATAGGCGTTGTCGGCCAGATGCCGGTCCAGCACATCAAGCTGGCGCTTGGTTTCCATCGCGAAACGGTCGATGCAATATTCGAACTTCTCGGGCGCATAGGCGTAGAAATGGCCAAAGCCGCCGCCCAGATAGGGCGCGCTGCCCATCTGCCAGAACAGCCATGACAGGCATTCGGTGCGCGCTGCATGATCGGTGGGCAGGAAGGCACCGAACTTTTCGGCCAGATACAGAAGGATCGCACCGGATTCGAAGACGCGCTGCGGTGTGGCGCCGCTGCGATCCTCCAGCGCGGGGATCTTCGAGTTGGGGTTGATCCCCACGAACCCGCTGCCGAACTGGTCGCCCTCGTTGATGCGGATCAGCCAGGCGTCATATTCCGCCCCTGTGTGCCCTGCGGCCAGCAATTCCTCGAACATCACGGTGACTTTCACGCCATTGGGCGTGGCCAGCGAATAAAGCTGGAACGGATGATTTCCGACCGGCAGGTCCTTGTCTTGGGTCGCACCGGCGATGGGGCGGTTGATATTGGCGAAACGGCCGCCATTGCCGGGGGTCCAGGTCCAGACTTTGGGAGGGGTATAGGTCATGGTTCACTCTCGCTTTGCGTTGGTCTGCGGGGAACCTAGTGCATGGCGCGGGCAGACACACCCCCCTTGCCGGACAGAGTTTCGTGATCAGTCGCGCCGATCGCGTTCGGGGTGCCAGTAGCGTTGCATCATCAGATAGGTGAACGAGGCCGACCATGTGATCAGCAAGAACCCGTTCAGCGCCTCAAGCCCCACGATCATGCGGATGGGGCCGTAGGGATGGATTTCGCCGATGCCCAAGGTGGTATAGCTGGTCAGGGAAAAGTAGAAATAATCCAGCGCACTGCCCTCGAACACGCCACCGATGCCGCCAAACCCTTCGAATTGCAGCAACACCGCATAGGCCACTGCGTAAAGGCCGATCTCAAGGATATGGCCGATCATGCAGGCGATGATCACCACAAGAACCCGCTGGCGCGCCCGGATCGGCAGATCGGGCAGCACCTTGCCTGTGATGCGCAGCACCTCGTAATGGATCAGCACGGTTGCGCCCAGAAGAAACAGCGCAACAAGGATGATCGTCAGAAGGATCACAAGGGCCTTCCCTCAGACCGGGATGCCGCGCCCTGCCCTGTCACTCGGCCCATTCCCAGGGGCGGGTGAAGGCGCCCAGCACATGGCCCACCTCGTCGTCATGCACGACACCGGTGCGCCCCACACGGGCGACAAGACCGCGTTTCTTGTCGTCCACAACCTCGACCACCCTTGCGTTCAGCCGCGCCTCGTCCAGCGCCGCGTTGTAGACGCGGGTGATGGCGCGCTTGCGCAGGTCGGGTTTGAAGACCTTGCCCACGGCCGTCTTGGGCAGTTCAGGCAGCACTTCGACGAATTTCGGCAGGGCTGCACGTTCGTGCACATGGATCTTGCAATGCTCGACCAGTTCGGCCCCCGTCACCTTGCCGCCCGCGACCAGTTCGACATATGCACAGGGCAGTTCGCCCGCATGCGCATCGGGCTGGCCGATGGCACCGGCAAAGGCCACATCCTTGTGCGCCAGCAGCGCCTCCTCGATTTCGGCGGGGTCGATGTTGTGGCCGCCGCGAATGATCAGATCCTTGGCGCGGCCCGTGATCCACATGTAGCCATCCGCGTCGATCCGGCCCAGATCGCCGGTCCGCAGGTATGTGCCATAGTGGTAGAGATCGCGGTTCTTGTCTTCCTCGGTATAGGTGTTGCCAGCCCAGACGCCGGGGTTGGCGATGCAGATCTCGCCCACCTCGTCGGTGGCACATTCGATCGGTTCGCCATTCTGGGTCTTGAGGATCTTGACGTCGGTATAGGGAAAGCGGATGCCCACCGACCCCACCTTCTTTTCGCCGTCCACCGGGTTGACCGACACAAGGCAGGTGGCCTCGGTCAGACCGTAGCCTTCCACGATGGTCACGCCTGTTGCCGCCTCGAACCGCTTGAACAGTTCCAGCGGCAAGGGGGCCGAGCCCGAGAACGAGGTCTTGACCGTGGACACATCCGCATTGACCGGGCGCTGCATCAGGGCCGAAATGGCCGTGGGCACGGTGATGATGAAGGTGATCTTCCAGCGCTCGATCAGCTTCCAGAAATTGTCGAACACCCCCTCGCCGCGATAGCCTGCAGGCGTCGGGAACACCACATGCGCACCGGCATAGATCACCGCCATCATGATCACGTGGCAGGCAAAGACGTGGAACAGCGGAAGCGGGCAGATCACGTTGTCTTCGGGGGTGTAGAGCAGCGTGCCGCCCAGCCAGCCGTTGTAGATGATCCCCGAATAGCGATGCTGCGCGACCTTGGGCATGCCGGTGGTGCCGCCGGTATGGAAATAGGCGGCCACCCGGTCGCCTGCGCTGTCGGCAAAGGCCAGCGTCTTGGGCTGGCGCGCCAGTTCGGCGTTGAAACTCTTGACATCGGCATGATGGTTGCCGGGGTTCTTGGGGCGGACCAGAGGCACGATCCATGATTTCGGCGGCGTGAGGTAGCGGTTCAGATCGACCTCAAGCACCGTGTGCACGCCCGGCGCATGGCGCACGGCCTCGGCGGTCTTTTGCGCCACATCGGTCTTGGGGAAGGCCTTCAGTGTCACGACGACCTTGGCCTTCGTCTCGCGCAGGATGGCGCCGATCTGTTCAGGCTCCAGCAGCGGGTTGATCGGGTTGATGATCCCCGCGATGGCGCCGCCCAGAATGGTCAGAACGGTCTCGTTGCAATTGGGCAGCACGCAGGCGACCACATCGCCCTCGCCGATGCCGAGGCTGCGGAACAGGTTCGCCGCCTGGCAGGTCTTTTCATGCAACTGCGTCCAGTTGAGGGTTTCAGCCTTGTCGGTCGGACCGCTGAGCAGCTGGAAGGTGACGGCCTTGCCCAGAGGGACCTTGTCACGCGTCTGGCTCAGCATCTGGTAGAGAGTCTTGGGCACGTCACGTTCGGCCCACGGCATCTCGGTTTCAAGCGCGATCGTATCTGCGACAGATGCAAAACCCATCTCGGTCCTCCCCTATGGGCCGCGATGGCGGCCCGCACCTCATCCTCGGACGGTAATGTGGAAGGGTTTTCGTCAGGATACAAGTGTCCTGCGGACAGGGTGGCGCGACGTTAGGGGCGGCCTGTGCAGACCACCGCCCTCACCCGCCGAGAATATCCCCGAAGGTGTCACGCAGCGCATAAATGACCGACGCGATCAGCATCGCGCCGACGATCATCATGATCGCAAAGGCGAAAAGCTGAATACCGATGGCAGCCGCGCCTAGTCCGATCCCCGACAGCGCGGCGCGCCTGTGTTCATGCCGGATCAGAGAGGCGACCCCAAACACAACCGCAAGGCCCGCCAGCACGGCGGCGGCGACCGCAAGATGATCGTCGATGGTGCGCGGCATCGCGACGGGTGCCGGTTGCGGTTGACCCGCGACAGAGCGCGCGGCGGATTTCGGGATCTCGGCGGCCAATTCGCCGATGCTGACGCTGGCCGATTGCTGCGGGGCGAAAGGCCCGGCCCAGAACAGCACAAGCGTCAAGATCAGTGCCGCGGCACCGGCGGCAAAGCCGGACCATCCGAAGGGCGCGCGGGCGATGGATGATATGTCGGACATTAAATGCGTGGCTCCGTTTCTGCGGCTCCAGGCTGATAGAGGGTTTTCATGGCATCAAGTGGACACCGGCTTGTCGGCAGGTCATGGACAGCCCCCCAAACAAAAGGCCGCCCGAAGGCGGCCCCATGCGCGTCATCCCCGCCGATCAGGCGGACTTGCCGCCGGGGATCCGCAGGACCTGACCGGGATAGATCTTGTCGGGATGGGTCAGCATCGGCTTGTTGGCCTCGAATATCTCGGGGTAGCGGTTGGCGCTGCCCAGCGTCTTCTTCGCGATGGCCGACAGGGTGTCGCCCTTCTCGACCGTATGGAACACGGCATCGTCGGCCTCGGCGGCTTCGACCTCGGCCACGCCCTCGACATTGCCGACGGCCAGGATCACCTTCTCACGCTCCTCTGCCGACAGCGCGCCACCCGACACGGTGACCTTGTCACCCTCGACGGTGATCTCGGCCCCCTTGGTATCGAGGCCAAGGTCGGCCACTTCCTTTTTCAGCGCCTCGGCGCTGGGCGCAGCGTCCCCGCCGCCCGCGACCTTCTTGCCGGATTTCTTCCAGAAATTGAAAAGCCCCATACGTCCATCCTTTCACACACTTCCCCTCGCAATATGCCGAGGGTCTCTCACCAGCTAAACTTTCGGATAGGTCGCACGGTCTGGCAAGCGCTAATTCACGCCGCATGTGCCCCGTCGGTGAACTGCAGCCGGGCAAGGCGCGCATAAAGCCCGCCTTCGGCGACCAGCGCATCATGCGTGCCTTGCGCCACGATGCGCCCGCCATCCAGCACGATGATGCGATCGGCCTTTTTCACCGTCGCCAGCCTGTGCGCCACGATGATCGTGGTGCGCCCCTGTGACAGGGCATCGACCGCCTGCTGCACGGCGCGTTCGCTTTCGGCATCCAGCGCCGATGTCGCCTCGTCCAGCAGCAGCACAGGCGCATCGCGCAGGATGGCGCGGGCGATGGCGATGCGCTGCTTCTGGCCGCCCGACAGCATCACGCCGCGTTCGCCGACCTGCGCGCCGTAACCCTCGGGCAGCGCCATGATGAAGTCATGCGCGGCGGCTGCCTTCGCCGCCGCCTCGACCTCGGCATCGCTGGCTTCGGGGCGGCCAAAGCGGATATTCTCGCGCGCGGTCGTGGCAAAGATCACCGGATCCTGCGGCACCAGCGCCATGTGGCGGCGGAAATCCTCGCGCCGCAAGGACTCCAGCGCCACGCCATCCAGCAGGATGCGCCCCGCACTGGGATCGTAAAAGCGCAGCAATGTCTGGATGATCGTGGTCTTGCCCGCGCCAGAGGGGCCCACGAGGGCGACAGTCTCGCCCGGTTCGATCACCAGATCGACATGATCCAGCGCCGGGATCTCAGGCCGGGCGGGATAACGGAAACTCACGCAGTCATAGACGATACGCCCGCGCACGGGCGATGGCAGCGGCAGGGGGGCCGCCGGATCCTTGACCGGATCATCGGCGTTCAGCAGTTCGGCCAGACGTTCCGTGGCACCTGCCGCGCGCTGCAATTCGCCCCAGATTTCCGACAGCGCCCCCACGGCGCCCGCGACCATCACCGCATAGATCACGAACTGGATCAATGCGCCTGCAGACATCGCGCCCGCGCGCACATCGCGCGCCCCCATCCAGAGCACGCCAACGATCCCCGTGAAGACCAGAAAGATCACGATCACGGTCATGAGGGCGCGGGTATTCACACGCTTGCGCGCCGCGACATAGCTCAGTTCGGTCACATCGCCAAAGGCGCGGCGCGTGGCCTCTTCATGGGTGAAGGCCTGCACCGTCTGCACGCTCGACAGCGCCTCGGAGGCATTGCCGGAGCTGGCCGCGATCCAGTCCTGGTTTTCGCGGCTGAGCACGCGCAAACGCCGGCCCAGCACAAGGATCGGCACGATCACCGCCGGCACGATCAGCAACACCAGCCCCGTCAGCTTGGACGAGGTGAAGAGCATCAGCACCAGCCCCCCCATGAACAGCAGCAGGTTGCGCAGCGCAATCGAGATCGACGAGCCGATGACCGACTGGATCAGCGTCGTATCCGTGGTGATCCGGCTGAGGACCTCGCCGGTCATGATGTTTTCGTAAAAGGCCGGGGACATGCCCAGCACCCGGTCGAAGACCGCCTTGCGGATATCGGTCACAACCCGTTCGCCCAGCCGCGTCACCAGCAGGTAGCGCAGCCCCGTG
Organism: Paracoccaceae bacterium; assembly: GCA_041596235.1. Lineage (GTDB taxonomy): Bacteria > Pseudomonadota > Alphaproteobacteria > Rhodobacterales > Rhodobacteraceae > Seohaeicola. The sequence goes on along the minus strand of JBFHIW010000054.1, from coordinate 3,394 downwards.
CCCAGCGCCAGCAGACCCGCAATGCCCAGCGCTGCGGTGAAATACAGATCCAGAAGCGCGCCGTCCTCGGCGTTGAAATTGTCCACCACGCGGCGCACGGCCAGCGGCAGCACCAGCGAAACGCAGGCGGTCAGCACCAGTGCCAGAATGGCCGCGACCAGCAGCGGCCGATAGGGACGCAGAAATGGCCAGAGAGCGGCCAGCGCGCCGATATGCTTCGATTTCGCGCGTTCCTGCTCGGCTGTGATCCCCGGTGCGGCCATTCATCTTTTCCTTATTGCCCTGCGCAAGCGGTTTAAGCCCTGGGGCGGCGCGGGGCAAGCGGCTGTCCTGTCGCGGGTCATTTGTCCGCAGACCGGCGGCTTTAGCGGGTTGATTTCCCCGAACGATCCCGCACTATGGCAACCCCGGCAGGGTCAGGAGACGGCGTTTTGCCACGCCGCGCGCCTGCCGCACGACAATCATGTGGGGAGGAGACCCGATGACCACTTTGACACGCCGCGGGGCCATGGGCCTTTTGGGCGGGGCCGCGGCACTGCCGATGCTGGGCCGTCCGGCTCTGGCCAATACGAAACTCAACATAGGCGCGCTGAATTTTACCAGCCATGCCGCCAGCTTTGTCGCCTACGAACGCGGCTATTTCGCCGAAGAAGGCTTTGACGTCGAGTTCAAGTTCTTTCAGGCCGCGCAGCCGATGGCGGTCGCCATCGCCTCGGGTGATGCCGATTATGCCGTCACGGCGATTTCGGGAGGGCTGATTTCGCTGGCCGAAAAGGGCGCAGTCAAGGTGATCGGCGGCTCGCTGTCCGAGGAAAAGGGCATCGACGGGCAGAAGATCCTCGCCTCGGACGCGGCCTATCAGGCGGGTCTGACCAGCCCGGCGATGCTGGGCGGCAAAAAATTCGGCGTGACGCAGGCGGGATCGTCCTTCCACTACATGGGCGCCAAGATCGCGGCTGCCGAAGGCGTCGAGGTGGAATTCGTGCCGCTGCAGAAAGTGGGGGCCGTAATAGGCGCGCTGAAGACCGGGCAGATCGACGCCTGGACCATCGTGCCGCATATCGCCAAACCGCTGGCCGGCGGACCCGAGGTGCATATCATCGGCGATGTGGCCGACTACCTGCCCGACTATCAGGTCACGACCATCTTCACATCCGCCAGCAATGCCGATGCCGAGCGCGGCAAGACCGAGGCCGTGCTGCGCGCTTTGTCGAAGGGGGCGGCGGATTTCAACGCGGCACTGGTCGACAAGACCACCTCGGAGCCGGACATGGAAGAGATGGTCAAGCTGATCCACAAATACGTCAATGCCGACAAACCCTATGAGGCGGCCCGCGGATCGATCATCAACGGCGCGATGCGGCTGAACGCGAATGCGGCGCTGAACACGACCTCGGTCAAGGATCAGCTGGACTGGTTCATCGCCGAAGGGCTGGTCAAGGACAGCATCACGATGGATGTGCTGGTCGATCCGTCCTACGTGCAGACGATGTAACGCCAAGAGGCGCATGACAACAGGGCGGTGCGTTCCTGCGCGCCGCCCCATGGGAACAGCCATCATGGATCTTCACCTCGACCGTCTCTCGCACCGCTATGGCGCGGTCGAGGTCCTGTCCGACATCAACCTGACCATCCCGCAGGGCCGGATCGTCTGCATCGTCGGGCCGTCAGGCTGCGGCAAGTCCACGCTGCTGCGGATGATCGGCGGGCTGGAACGGCCCGATGCGGGCGCGGTGCTGCAACAGGGCGCGGCCCCCGAGGGCTGCCTGAACCCCTTGACCTTCGTGTTCCAGGATTTCGCGCTGCTGCCGTGGCGAACGGTGGCGGGCAATGTCGCGCTGGTGCTTGAGGATCACCCCCTGCCTCGCGACAGGCGCGACCGGATCGTGGCCGATGTTCTGGCGCGCACCAAGCTGTCGGATTTCCGCGACGCGCTGCCCAAGCAGCTGTCGGGCGGCATGAAACAGCGCGTGGCAATCGCGCGTGCGCTGGCCGTGAACCCTGCCGTGATGCTGATGGACGAGCCGCTGTCGGCGCTGGATGCGCAGACACGCGAATTGCTGATGGACGATCTGATCGCGCTCTGGACCCGCGCCCCCTTCACCGCCGTCTATGTCACGCATAACCTGGCCGAGGCGGTGCGCCTTGGGCACCGGATCGTGGTGCTGTCGCGCCGCCCCGGTCGTATCCGCGAGGTTGTCAGCATCGACACCCCGCTGGCCGAGCGTCGCGCGGGCGATCCGGCACTTGAGGCGCATCAGGCGCGTCTGTGGCACTTGATGCGCGACGAGGCCGAGGCCGCCGACAAGGAGCTGAGCGATGTCTGACATGCTGCAGGCAAGCCGGGCTGCACCCTCCGGCACATCAAGACCCGTTCCGTTCCGGGGCGGCGGCTTCAAGCCGGTGCGCGTGCGCTACCTCGGCGCCGTCGTGATCGTGGTGCTGATCGCGCTGATCGAATGGGGCACGCGCACGGGCGTCATCTCGAACCTGACGTTGCCGCGCCCCTCGGATGTGCTGGGCACCTTCCGCGATCTCTGGGTAAGCGGGCTGTTGTGGGACCATCTGCTGCCATCACTGTCGCGTCTGGCGGTGGGATCGGCGCTTGGGGTCAGTGCCGGCATCGCCGTAGGCGTGATGATCGGCCTTTTCAGTCTGGCGCGGGCGGGTCTGGTGCCGCTGGTGGCGGCGATCTTTCCGATCCCCAAGATCGCGCTTCTGCCGCTTTTCGTGATCTGGTTCGGCATCGACGAGGGTTCGAAATACGCCCTCATCGCCTTTGGCACCTTCACGCCCACGGTGGTGTCGACCTATGGCGCGGTCGACAACGTGGACCGCACCCTGATCCGCATGGGCCAAAGCTTCGGCCTGACCTGGTGGTCCATCGTGCGCAAGATCGTGCTGCCCGGCGCCCTGCCCGGCATCCTGTCGGGCCTCAGGATCAGCCTGTCCATAGGGATCATCCTGCTGGTCGCCGCCGAGATGCTGGGGGCGCGCTACGGCATCGGCGCCTATATCCTCGAGGCAGGCTCGCTCTATGATCTGGAGCGTCTGTTCGCGGGTGTGGTGATCCTGTCGGCGCTGGGGGTGCTGACATCGGCCGCCATAGGCTGGGCCGAGCGGCGCCTGCTGAGCTGGCGCGTCTGAGGGCGACCGGCCATTTTTCCAGTATTTCTTGCAAGATGAAAGGCAGGCCTGCGCCCTTCATCTTGCCAAAAATACTCAAAAAATGGCCGGTCGTCCTCAGACGCGCCAGGCCAGAAGGCGCCGCTCGGCCAAGCCGATGGCACCCGATGTGAGCACGCCCAGGGCCGACAGGATCACCACGCCCGCGAAAAGCCGTTCCAGATCGTAAAGCGATCCGGCGTCAAGGATATAGGCGCCAATGCCGTAG
>JBFHIW010000053.1:0-23565 GCA_041596235.1 Paracoccaceae bacterium | reverse complement strand
TTCTGCAGGCCGGTGATGGCGTTGCTGTCGCCGTTCTGCAGCAGGCCGAAGGCGTTGCTGAGGCCGGAGACTGTCAAGGAGGCGACGTTGTCGTCGCCCATCTGCGTGACCATGCCACGATCAAGCAATGGATTGGCGCTGGCCACGATCAGGGCTGCGCCGGACCAGGCGGAATTGAACAGGGCCAAACCGTTGTCCACACCGGACACGGTCACATTGGCGGTGTTACTGTCGCCAAGCTGCGCGACACCAAGCTGGTTGTCGACTCCCGTGACGGAAACCGATGCCAGGTTGATATTGCCGATCTGCTTGACGCCGATGACATTCAGCAGACCGCTGACAGAAGCCATGGAGACGGTGTTGCTGTTACCCGTCTGCAGGATGCCCAGATCGTTCAAAGTACCGCCAAGGTTCAGCGTTCCGACAGTGTTGTTGTTGCCGTTCTGCGTCACGCCAAAGTCGTTCAACCAACCGCCGACGTTCAAGGTGATCGAGTTGCCCTGACTGGCGGGGTTGTTGTTGCCCTGCCGCAGGGTGGAGCTTTCGGCGCCCGTCTCGGAGGCAAAGAAGCCAAGGCTACCCGTTCCGTTGTCCACACCGTACATCCGCACCGTGATGCGGTTGGGCGTGCCGGATCCGACGTTCGATGTCTGGGTGACCGTCTGCAAACGATCGTACCAGCCCGTCTGCCGCACATCCAACTGGTTGTTGCCGGTGCCGGCCTGGATCTGTTTGACATAACCTACGCGGTTGCGGCCCGAACCCGCTTGGGTGATGTCGACACTGTTTCCGCTGCCGGACAGGTTCTGATCCGCAGTCGATTGCAGGACCTGTCCCACCACGTTGCGGTTCGAGGACTGCGTGATGTCGATCCGCATCAGCGAGCCGTTGTCATAAGGGTTGTCCTGATAGATGCCGCCACCCTCAAGGCCGATCCTGTTACGATCGCCCGACTGCAGGATGACCAGTTGGTTGTTCTCACCGTCCTGCGTCATCGTGGGTGTTGCTGCACCCGCATCGTTCTTGTCACCCGACTGGGTGATCTGCGCGCTGTGATTGTTGCCTTTCTGAAGCAGAAAGGCGTCGTTCTGGTCGGCAGCCGCAGTTGTCATGACCAGCGCCGTGGTTCCGGCGAGTGCAAATCCGAGGATCTTCATTGGAAATATTCCTGTCGTTCGTTGTGCAGTAGGCTGGGGAAAAAAATCGCCCTAAAGTTGACATCTTTCAGCAGATCATTTTCCGCCTTGGTGTCGCCGTCTCTCAAATTTCTTCAATCTCACGTCCGTCACCCCCCAGTGTCCGACTATTGCAATCAGTGCGAAAACAACGATTTCGCACCATCAACCGATGAAGCCCCACGCCAGAACTTGGCTTTTTCGAGGCACCCGGCACCTATCATTCGATACATGCATATACCTAAGGATACACGCTAAGGAAGATCAATCACTTTCGATAAATTCGCCATTTTCCCGCCCTATTTTTACCTTTTTGTTCATAACCGGAAACATTGAAGGATTGGGGGCAGTATTGTTCTTGAATCGTGCATGACGAAAACAGGAAGAATGGGGCCGATCTGCCCTCATTCGCGCAGTCTGGCGCGCATCCTTGCGAACCACTGCAAAGCCCAGTCAGCGCGCCATAACGCGCGCCGCAACAGCCACCCGAAATGATCGGGGCATGGCGGAAGACGCAGTCAGGATCGTGGGAAGGGTCAGTTTCGACAGTGCCCCGCCGCAACCTGCCTGACCGGCGGCAGCAGCCTGCCCCATACCGTCAAACTGGCAGGCAGCGCGTTGTTGTGACTAATGAATTGGGCACGCCGCGCCAGCAGGGCACTGCTGTTCAACGCGGGTCAACGGCAGCGTCCCGGGCTGCATTCCGAGGGATAGCGTCAGCTGGCCCCGAGATAGGCCAGCATCGTGTCGGCACCCGACACCTTGACCGGCACCCCGGCGGGATTGTCCTGAAATCCGGGCTCGGCAAACAGCTTTTCGATTTTGCCATCAACGACCAGCATGGAATAGCGCCAGCTGCGCATGCCCATGCCCTGCCCGCTTCGGTCGACCAACATGCCCATCTTGCGGGTGAATTCGCCATTTCCGTCCGGCAACATGAACACCTTCTGGATGTTCTGCGACAATGCCCATTGGTACATCACGAAAGCATCGTTCACGGACAGGCAGATCACATCGTCGATCCCCAGCGCGCGGAAAGCGTCATGGCTGTTCTCGTATCCCGGCAGGTGGCTGTCAGAGCAGGCGGGGGTAAAGGCGCCCGGCAGTGCGAAAACAACCACGCGTTTCCCGGCAAAGAGGTCTTCGGTGGTCAGAGGCTTCCATTCGAAGGGGTTCGGACCGCCCAGCGCATCGTTGCGCACGCGGGTATGAAAGGTGGCGTCAGGTACGGTTTGAGGGGTCATGGCCAGACTTCCGCTAGAGGTGAGGTGATCATATCATGCGCAACCTGCAATGACGACTGACCAGTGATCAGCCGGTTTGCGCCCGCGATTGGCCTGCGGGATGTCCGATGGCCGCCTTGCACCAGCCAAGCGCCGCGTCGGGCGATGGATCGATCCATTCGGCCATGCCGTCGGCGAAAGCGTCAAAGCCTTCGCGACTGCCGCGCCCGACCGCGACAAGCACCGGGATATCCTCGACAAGGGCCTGGCCGATCAGCGGACGAAAACCGCGCCCTTCGATCTCGGCCTTGCCGAACTTGTTGACGATCAGCAGATCGACAGGGCCGTGCAGCGCGGTTTCGACCCTTGCGACAACCTCTTCCAGCGCGGCGGGATCAAGGCAGCAGCCGCGCGATTGCGCGCCCAGATCCTGACTGATCTGCCGCAACGCCCCTTCGGCCAGCAAATGCAGCACCATATCGGCGCGGCGGCGCCCTTCGCGCTCGATATTCTCCTGAACGGCGCCGGCCAGACGAAAACCATCGGCCTGCAGAAGGGCCGCGATCTCGAACAGCAACCGGTCGGATGCGCCGCGCCCCTCGACGGTAATGGCCCCCAGCATGTTCCCGCCCTCTCCGCATCTTGCGCCCTTGCGCGCCCTGCTACTATATAAGCCTTTCAATGAAAAGCAGCGCAATGTCCCCAGACCTTCCCATCCTTCCGGATCCGCATGACCCAAGGCTGACCCGCACCGTCAGCGGCACCGATCATTTGGGCGCGGATGTCCAGATCGCGGTGGTCGAAGAGCGTCCGCTGACCATCTATCTGAATGCACAAGAGATCGTGACGGCGATGACGATCGGGGATCATCCCGATTATCTGGCCATCGGGTTCCTGCGCAACCAGGGGATGCTGCATGCCGACGACAAGGTGACAGCCATCGACTTTGACGAAGAGCTGGAAACCATCGTGGTGCGTACGGCACGCAAGACCTCCTATGAGGAAAAGGTCAAGAAGAAGACCCGCACCAGCGGCTGCGCGGTCGGCACCGTCTTTGGCGACATGATGGAAGGGCTGGAGGGGCTGACCCTGCCGCAGACGGAACTGCGCACAAGCTGGCTTTACGCTCTGGCCAAACAGATCAACACGACCCCGTCCCTGTACCTGAGCGCGGGCGCGATCCATGGCACCGTTCTGTGTCAGGGCGACCAGCCGCTGGTCTATTTCGAAGATGTGGGCCGTCACAACGCGGTGGACAAGATCGCGGGCTGGATGTTCCTGAACGGGGTCTCGCCCACGGACAAGCTGCTTTACACGACGGGCCGCCTGACATCGGAAATGGTGATCAAGACTGCGAACATGGGCATTCCGATCCTCGCCTCGCGGTCGGGTTTCACCGGCTGGGGGATCGAGATCGCCCGCACCGTGGGCCTGACCCTGATCGGGCGGCTGCGCGGTCAGCGCTTTGTCTGCCTGAGCGGCGAAGACCGGCTGATCCGCGACGCCGACCCATCGTCCGTGCCCGACGACAGCAAATCCAGCCGCCGCAAGGGGGCCGACAATGACTGAGGGCGGCGCACGTATTCCTGCCGTGATCCTTGCAGGTGGACGCGCCACGCGGATGGGCGGCGGCGACAAGGGCTGGCGCAGCCTTGGCGGCAAACGCCTTGTCGATCACGTGATCGCGCGCCTGACCCCGCAGGTGGGGGCCATCGCGCTGAACGCGAATGGCGATCCCGACCGCTTTGATCTTGGGCTGCCGGTGCTGCCCGACAGTATTGACGGCTATGCAGGCCCGCTGGCGGGTGTGCTTGCGGGCATGGAGTGGGCCGCATCCCTTGGGGCGGATGCCGTGGTCAGCGTGGCGGCAGACACGCCATTCTTTCCGACCGACCTTGTGACGCGCCTGCAGCAGGCCGCAGGCCCATCGGGCCTTGCGTTGGCGGCATCACCGGACGAGACCGGCAAGATCTGGCAGCATCCGACCTTCGGCCTCTGGCCCGTGGCGCTGCGCCACGACCTGCGCGAGGCGCTTGAGGGCGGACTGCGCAAGATCGTGCTGTGGACCGATCGCCACGGCGCGGGTCAGGCCACATTTGCATCAGAGCCATACGATCCCTTCTTCAACGTCAACACACCGGAAGACCTTGCGCGGTCCGAGGCCCTGCTCGGGGCGGCGGGATGAGGATCTACGGCGTCACCGGATGGAAGAACGCAGGCAAGACCGGGCTGATGGAGCGGCTTGTCGCCGAGATCAGCCGCCGCGGTTTCACCATTTCCACGCTGAAACACGCCCATCACGACACGGACGTCGATCAGCCGGGGCGTGACAGCTATCGCCACAGGGCCGCGGGCGCGCATCAGGTGATGCTGTCCTCGCCCAACCGCTGGGCGCTGATGACCGAATTGCGCGACAAGCCAGAGCCCGCGCTGGCCGATCTTCTGCCATTGATGGCGCCTGTCGATCTGATCCTTGTCGAAGGCTACAAGCGCGAGCCGCATCCCAAGATCGAGGCGCATCGCTGGGAAACCGGCCGCCCGCTTCTGGTGGACAGCAATCCCACGATCCGCGCCGTCGCCTCGAACACGGTACCGCAAAACCTGCGGGTGCCGCTGTTCGACCTGGATGACGTGCCCGCCATCGCCGATTTCATCCTGGCCGAGGTCGGGCTTTGACCTATTCCCGCGTCGCCATACTGGATTGGTCGGCTGCGGGGAAACCCGCGCGCGGCAAGGACAGTATCTGGCTGGCGCTGGATGGCGAGACGCCCGAGAACCTGCCCACCCGTGCGCAGGCCGAGGCGCGGCTGACTGCGGTGATCGAAGACGCCCTGACAGCAGGCGAAAGGCTGTTGCTGGGGGCGGATTTCGCCTTTGGCTATCCGCAGGGCTTTGCCGCGACCGTGGCGGGCGGGCCTTTGCACCTGTGGGACTGGCTGGACGATCATCATGCCGACACCGACCGCAATGAAAGCAATTACCGCGAGTTGGCCGCAAGGCTGAACGCGCTGTTCCCCGGTGACGGGCCGTTCTGGGGCAATGGCCGCAAGATACAGATCGACGGCTTGCCGCGCCTCAAGCCGGAGCTGCCGGCCACGCTTGCGCCACACAGAACAACCGAAACCGCCGCCGCCAGCCCCGGTGCTACGCCGAAATCCGTCTGGCAACTGGCCGGGGCCGGCGCGGTCGGTGCACAGACGTTGACCGGCCTGCCCATGCTGGCCCGCCTGCGCCGCCGCTTTGCAGGCCAGCTGTCGGTCTGGCCCTTCGAAGCGCCCGCACAGATCACGCTGGCCGAAGTCTATCCCTCGATGCTGGCAGAGGCCGTCCGCCATGCCAGCGCCGCTGAACCCGGATGGCCCCCTGACGCCCATCAGGTGCGACTGCTGGCCCGCGCCCTCGCCGGGCTGGACCCGCAGATGCGCGCCGATCTGCTGGACCGGCAGACACTGCCTCAGGCGGCTATGGCAGAAGGCTGGATTCTGGGATCGACCAGACAGTCAGAATTGCGCGCGGCGCTGTCGTCGCATCTGACCCCGCCGCGCCTGCGCAACGATTGCTTTGCGATGCCGCAGGGGGTCGCCTGGGTGCCGGTGGATGAGGCCCTGGCAAAGCTGCGCGATGCGCTGCATCCGGTCACGGGTCAGGATCGGGTCAAAACGCATGAGGCCGCAGGCCGGGTGCTGGCAAGCCCGGCCATGGCACGCCGCGCGAACCCGCCCCGCCCCAATGCGGCTGTCGACGGATATGGCTTTGCCCATACAGCCACAGGCAGCGGCCCGCAGCGTATGCCCCTCGTCAACGGGCGCGCAGCCGCAGGCCAGCCCTTTGCCGGAACGGTGCCGCAGGGCCATGCGATCCGCATCCTGACAGGCGCGATCCTGCCCGCCGGCGTGGATACCGTCGTGCTGGAAGAGGATTGCGCGACAGATGGGCTGCAACTGGTCTTCGATGGCCCCGTCAAGCCAAGGGCCAACACCCGCCGCGCGGGCGAGGACATGGAGGAAGGTCAGATGGCCCTGCCTGCCGGTCACATCTTGCGCGCGCCCGATCTGGCGCTGCTGACGGCACTTGGCATCGGCGCCGTCGATCTGCGCAAACCCCTGCGCGTTGGCGTACTGTCCACCGGGGACGAGCTGCTGACCGATCCCTCAGCCCCGGCTGCGCCGCACCAGATCTTCGATGCAAACCGCCCGATGCTCTTGTCGCTGGTTCAGGGATGGGGTCATCAGCCCGTGGACCTTGGGCATATGCCGGACGACACCGGCGCGATCCGGCAGGCCTTGATGCGCGGCGCCACGCAGGCGGATGTCGTGCTGACCTCGGGCGGCGCCTCTGCCGGGGACGAGGATCACGTCTCGCGGCTGTTGCGCACCGAAGGCAACCTGAGCAGTTGGCGCATCGCGGTCAAGCCGGGCCGTCCGCTGGCTCTGGCCATGTGGCAGGGCGTGCCGGTCTTCGGCTTGCCGGGCAATCCTGTGGCGGCACTGGTCTGCGCGCTGATCTTCGCGCGCCCGGCCCTGTCGCAGATGGCGGGGTCGGGCTGGATCACACCCGACGCCTTCACCGTCCCGGCGGCCTTTTCGAAGGACAAGAAGGCCGGTCGACGCGAATACCTGCGCGCCAGACTGACCGACCGGGGCGAGGCAGAGGTTTTTGCCTCGGAAGGATCGGGGCGGATCAGCGGCCTGTCATGGGCCAGTGGACTGGTCGAACTGCCCGATGAGGCGGCACAGATCAGACCGGGATCGCCCGTGCGCTACATCCCCTACGCCAGCTTCGGATTGTAAGGCAAAGTCCCCGCCGGGCTGTCGTGGCGCCGCTACTCAGCCCTTGGCCACAAGCCATGTGATCGCGTCCTCGGCCTCGGATGACGAGACAAGGCGATGGCCGCCTTCGACACAGAAATGCGGGATATCGACGACTGCGGCGGGATCGGTCGTGGTGATGCGCACAACCTCGCCGCCCGCGCGCGCGGCAAGCCGTTTGCGCAGTTTCAACACGGGAAGCGGGCACAAAAGGCCACGCGCGTCGATGTCATCATGCCAATCCATGAGCGCGATATAGAGCGGGTAAATCGCCCTGTCCATACCGCGACCATTCGCATGACAATTCCGACCTTTGATAGCTTTTGCCTATCACTCCAAGGAACTGCCATATTGATCGGCCCTGTCCTGCACCGCAGAGTCGCCGCGAAAGCAACCGGCAGGGCAGCGCAATGGCACTTGATGACAACCAGGGGATCTGGAAATCCGGCAAAGGCAAGGGACGCCACACGCCCAAGGGACGGCAACTGGACGATCACGCCCTGGCCGAAGTGCGGGCCCTTCTGGGCAACCGCCCCCTGCGGCGCGATCTGCTGATCGAATTCCTGCACCTTCTGCAGGACAATTTCGGCCATCTGAGCGCGCGGCACCTGCGCGCGCTGGCCGAAGAGCTGCGCATCAGCATGGCCGAAGTCTGGGAGGTTGCGACCTTCTATGCCCATTTCGACCCGATCCGCGAGGATGAGACACCCCCACCCGACCTGACGATCCGCGTCTGCGAATCCCTGTCCTGCGAACTGGCCGGGTCCGAGGCCCTGATCGCCGCGCTGGAGGCCGGTCACGACCCTGCCCGCATCCGCGTGCTGCGCGCGCCCTGCATGGGGCGCTGCGACACCGCGCCGGTGCTGGAAATCGGCCATCGCCATGTAGATCACGCCACGGTCGAGGCCGCGCAAGCGGTGATCGACGCAGGCGACTTTCATCCGGTGATCCCGGCCTATGAAACGCTGGCGGCCTACCAAAAGGCGGGCGGCTACAAGACACTGCAGGCCCTGCGCGATAACGGCGATGCCGAACAGGTGCAGGACCGTCTGCTGGAAGCGGGTCTGCGTGGCCTTGGCGGGGCGGGTTTTCCCTCGGGGCGCAAATGGTCCTTTGTCAAGGCCAATCCCGGACCGCGCTATCTGGCCGTCAATGGTGACGAGGGCGAGCCCGGCACCTTCAAGGACCGCCACTATCTGGAACGCACCCCGCATCTGTTCCTCGAAGGGATGCTGATCGCCGCCTGGGGCGTTCAGGCAGAAACCTGTTTCATCTACATGCGCGACGAATATCCCGCCGTCCGCCATATCCTGTCGCAGGAGATCGCCGCGCTGGAACAGGCAGGTATCGTGCCCAAGGGATACATCGACCTGCGCCGCGGGGCCGGTGCCTATATCTGCGGCGAGGAAAGCGCGATGATCGAGTCGATCGAGGGCAAGCGCGGCATGCCACGCCACCGCCCGCCTTTCGTCGCACAGGTCGGCATCTTCAACCGCCCCACGCTGGTGCATAATGTCGAAACCCTGCACTGGGTCGCGCGCATCTGCCGCGAGGGGCCGCAGATCCTGAACAGTGTCGAAAAGAACGGCCGCAAGGGGCTGCGCAGTTATTCCGTCTCGGGCCGGGTGGCGCAGCCGGGCGTCCATCTGCTGCCAGCGGGATCGACCATCACGGATGTGATCGCCGCTGCCGGTGGGATGGCCGATGGCCATGTCTTCAAGGCCTATCAGCCGGGCGGACCGTCCTCGGGCCTGCTGCCGGCCAGCATGCACGACATCCCGCTGGATTTCGACACGCTGCAGCCGCACGGCACCTTCATCGGGTCCGCCGCTGTCGTCGTGCTGTCGGATCACGACAGCGCCCGCGATGCCGCGCTGAACATGCTGCGGTTCTTCGAGGCCGAAAGCTGCGGCCAATGCACGCCCTGTCGTGTCGGCTGTGAAAAGGCGGTCAAGCTGATGCAGGCCGACCGCTGGGATCAACCCCTGCTGGAAGAGCTGTGCACGACCATGACCGATGCCAGCATCTGCGGGCTGGGGCAGGCCGCCCCCAACCCGATCCGCCTGACCATCAAGCATTTCCCCCACGAGGTCTGACATGTCCGACAAGATCACCTTCATCCTCGATGGCAAGGAAGTTCAGGCCGACACCGGCCAGACCATCTGGGAAGTCGCAAACGGGCGTGGCCTGATCATTCCGCATCTGTGCCACAAGCCTGCGCCGGGCTATCGCCCCGATGGCAACTGCCGCGCGTGCATGGTCGAAATCGACGGTGAACGCACGCTGGCGGCCTCCTGCATCCGCACGCCCACCGAAGGCATGGTGGTCAAGACGGATAGCGCCCGCGCCACATCGGCCCGCAAGATGGTGGTCGAGATGCTGCTGGCCGATCAGCCGGAACGCGCGGCGGCGCATGACCGGTCCTCGCATCTGTGGGACATGGCCGAGGCGAATGGCGTGACCGAAAGCCGCCTGCCGACCAGAGACGCGGATCATATCCCGCTGCTGGACGACAGCCATGTGGCGATGCGCGTGAATCTGGACGCCTGCATCTCTTGCGGGCTGTGCGTGCGCGCCTGCCGCGAGGTGCAGGTCAATGACGTGATCGGCATGGCCGGACGCGGCCAGAACGCCTATCCGGTGTTCGACATGAACGATCCGATGGGCCAATCCTCCTGTGTGGGCTGCGGCGAATGCGTGCAGGCCTGCCCGACCGGCGCACTGATGCCCGCCACGATGGTGGATGCGGCACAACAGGGCGACAGCAAGGATTTCGATGAGGCCGTCAAATCCATCTGTCCCTTCTGCGGCGTCGGCTGCCAGGTCAGTCTCAAGATCAAGGACGGCAAGGTCCGCTCCGTCGAAGGCATCAACGGCCCCGCTAACGAGGGACGGCTTTGCGTGAAGGGGCGCTTTGGCTTTGATTACATCCACCATCCCCACCGCCTGACCACGCCGCTGATCCGGCGTGAAGGCGCACCCAAGGGGATGAATGTCGATCCGGGCAATCCGATGACCCATTTCCGCGAGGCGACATGGGACGAAGCGCTGGACATGGTGGCCAGCAGCTTCAAATCGCTCAGCGCCGATGGAGGCGGTCGCGCGATCGCGGGCTTTGGTTCCGCCAAATGCTCGAACGAAGAGGCCTATCTGTTCCAGAAGCTGATCCGGCAAGGCTTTGGCCATAACAACGTCGATCATTGCACGCGGCTGTGCCACGCCTCGTCCGTGGCGGCCCTGATGGAGAACGTGGGTTCGGGCGCAGTGACGGCGACCTTCAACCAGATCGAACATGCCGATGTGGCCATCATCATCGGGTCGAACCCGGTGGAAAACCATCCCGTTGCCGCCACCTATTTCAAGCAGTTCACAAAGCGTGGCGGCAAGCTGATCGTGATGGACCCGCGCGGCGTTGGCCTGCGGCGTCATGCAACCCACATGCTGCAGTTCAAGCCGGGCGCGGATGTGTCGATGCTGAACGCGATCATGAACGTGATCGTCGAGGAAGGCCTGTACGATCAGGCCTATATCGAAAAGTTCACCGAGAACTGGGAAGCCGAGAAGGCCCATCTTGCCAAGTTCACCCCCGAGGCGATGGCCCCGGTCTGCGGCATTCCCGCGGACACGTTGCGCGCGGCGGCCCGGACCTTTGCAAGGGGCAAGGCGGGGATGATCTTCTGGGGGATGGGTGTGTCGCAGCATATCCACGGCACCGACAATTCCCGCTGCCTGATTTCGCTTGCACTGATGACCGGAAATATCGGCAAGCCCGGCGCAGGCCTGCATCCGCTGCGCGGACAGAACAACGTCCAAGGCGCCTCTGATGCCGGTCTGATCCCGATGTTCCTGCCCGATTACCAGCCCGTCACGGATGACGCGGTGCGCAGCAACTTCTCACGGCTCTGGGGGTCCGGCGATTTCTCGGCCGAGAAAGGTCTGACCGTGACCGAGATCCTCGATGCGGTGCATGCCGGGTCGATCAGGGGCATGTATATCCTTGGCGAAAACCCGGCCATGTCCGATCCGGACGTGACCCATGCACGGCACGCCCTGTCCAAGCTGGACTGCCTTGTGGTGCAGGACATCTTCCTGACCGAGACGGCGAATTTCGCCGATGTGATCCTGCCGGCCGCCGCCTTCTATGAAAAGAACGGCACCGTCACGAACACCAACCGGCAGGTGCAGATGGGCCGCGCCGCTGTCGCCTCTCCGGGCGAGGCCCGCGAGGATTGGCTGATCATCACGCAACTGGCCCAGCGGCTTGGGCTGGACTGGGACTACACCCATCCCGGCCAGATCTATACCGAGATGGCAAAGGGCATGAAGTCGCTGGCTAACATCACTTGGGAGCGGCTGGAGAACGAAGGCGCCGTGACCTATCCTAGCCTATCCCCGACCGATCCCGGTCAGCCCATCGTCTTTGCCGAAGGCTTCCCGCGCGAAGGGGGGCGGGCGAAATTCACACCTGCCTCCGTCATCTCGCCGGATGAATTGCCGGATGCCGATTATCCCTTCGTGATGACCACCGGGCGGCAGCTGGAACACTGGCACACCGGGTCGATGACGCGCCGGTCGCATGTGCTGGATACGGTCGAGCCCGAGGCGAACTGCTCGATCCACCCGGCTACGCTGCGCCGCCTTGGCGTCGTGCCGGGCGGCAACGTGCGCCTTGTCTCGCGGCGCGGCGCGATCACCATCATGGCCCGCGCGGATCGGGCGGTGGCGGAAAACATGGTTTTCGTTCCCTTCGCCTATGTCGAGGCGGCAGCGAACATCCTGACCAACCCAGCCGTCGACCCCTATGGCAAGATCCCGGAGTTCAAGTTCGCAGCCGTCCGGATCGAACGCGCACAAGAACAGATCCCGGCTGAATAGCCGGGATCATCCTGCGACACGGTGTGGGGCGCTGTCGTCAGCGCTTACAGCAAGGGTCATCGGGGCCATGCAAGGCCCGGATCATTCGGAACGGTCGCTGATCGTGCCTTCGATCCGATGCTCCAGATCAAGCCCCTCGATCTTCAGCACCATCGTCGCCTTGAAGCGTTGGCCGGCCACCTTGTCGGAACCGGCCGCGCGCAGGGCCTCTTCGATCGCCTGCTGCGAGGTCACGCCGACCTGCTTGAGGAACTTGCGCATGGACATGTTGAAATCTTCGCTCATGGGTCTTTCTCCGATATCAGGGGTCGCCGCCTAGCGTGTTGCTATTTCCAGGAACTGGATCAGGGCGCGGCGATCTTCTTCGCTGGGCACGCGCTGATCCGGCATGCGGCTGCCCGGAGTATAGGCATGCGGACCAAATTCGAAAAGCTCGGATATGGTCTGCGCCGTCCAGACGATATCCATGTCCTTGAGGGCCTCTGAAAAGCTGTAACCCGGAAGCGAGGCGATACGACGCCCGAAGACACCATGCAGGGTCGGACCTGCACGGGCGCCATCATCCGGGGTCAGCGTGTGGCAGACGGCACAGGCGCGGAACACCTGTGCGCCGCGCGGGTTGGTCAATGTGGGATCAGAGGCCTCGGACCCTTCGCCAAGGGGCGTGCCGTCCAGCGACCAGCGCCGGATCAGGCCGTCATTCCCGCCGGTCAGAAGCACACCGTCAGCGATGGCCAGCGCCCAGACCGGTCCTTGCCCCGTCGCAATCACAGGCGCGATCGCCAGTGTCTGCGGATCGACAAGCCAGACATCGCCGGTTGTCCCGCCGACCGCCACGTGACCTTCACCGACAGCGACGGACAGCAAGGGACGCTCGGACACGGACAATTCGCGCAATGCGCCGCCCTCGTCCAGGATCCGCAGCGTTCCATCGGGCGATGCCAGAAACAACGCCGCACCATCCGTCGCCAGCGCCGACGGTGGCCCCGGCAAGGCGACCTGCGCAATCATCTCGCCCGTCGCGCCCCAGATCTTGAGCGACAGATCAGCCCCCACGCTGGCAAAACCGTCACGATAGGTGACAAGGCCGGTGATCTGCCCCTGATGCGCATCGATCATGCGCGGCATGCCCTCACCGGACCACAGGGCGATGCGCCCGTCCCACCCGGCCGAGACGATGCCATCGCCCAGCACGGTCAGGGCGCCAATCGGCAGCGGGTGCCATGTTTCGGAATAAAGCGGCTCGGGCCCGTCGCCCCAGATCATCACCCGGCCATCCACGCCGCCGGTCGCGAAACGCCCGTCCGGCAATGGCAGCACGGCTGTCACCGCGCCTTCGTGAAAGCCGCTGACCTGAATGGCCACAGTACCCGCCCAGAGGATGGCACGCCGGTCGAACGAGCCGGAAATGACCTGCCCCCGGTCATCGATGGCCAAGGCGCGCACAGGCCCGCCATGGCCACGCAGATCTTGGGCGGACAAGGGCAGGGCACCTGCAAGAAATGCCAGGCACAGTGCTGCAAGACGCATTCCGGCCCCCTGCCCCAAGTCGGATCAGTTGCTGATCAGGTTCTGCTCACCGGGCGAAACACGGGCGCCTTCGGTGGTGAAGGCCGAGGTGCTGTCGACCTGGAAGGTGCCGTTCAGCACGCTGGCCGCGCCAATGGCGATACAGACGATGGCAACACAGGCAATAAGAAAGGATTTCATCAGTCAGGCTCCTAGCAGTTTTCAGTTTTTCAGAACGTCCGGCACAGGCGTGGTCAGACTGGACCAGACCGCCTCTGCCATCTCGGTATAAAGCCGCCCAAGGACCCCGTCCGGGTCTCGGGCGACAATCGGTTGGCCGCTGTCGGATGCGGCCCGCAACTCCATGGTCAGCGGCACAGCCCCCAGGAAAGGCACACCAAGGCGGCGCGCTTCGGACTCGGCCCCGCCGGTGCCGAACAAGGCGTGTTGCTTGCCGCAGTCGGTGCAGGTGAAATAGGCCATGTTTTCGATCAGGCCGATGATCGGCACATCCACCTTGCGGAACATCGCGATGCCGCGCCGCGCATCGACCAGAGCAAGGTCCTGCGGTGTCGACACGATGACGGCCCCCGCCAGCGTGGTGCCCTGGGCGATGGCAAGCTGCGCATCCCCGGTACCGGGCGGCATGTCGACGATCAGCACGTCCAGTTCGCCCCAATCCACATCGGCCAGCATCTGGGTAATGGCGGACATCACCATGGGCCCACGCCAGACCATCGCCGTTTCGGCATCCACCATCATGCCCATCGACATCGCCAGAAGCCCGTTGGATTGCATGGGCAGCAGGCGGCGATCCTTGCCCATACGGGGGCGCCCGTGCAGGGCCAGCAGTGTCGGGATCGAGGGGCCGTGAATATCTGCATCCAGAATGCCGACCCGCAGCCCCTTGGCCCGCAGGCCGAGGGCAAGGTTCACGGCAGTCGTGGATTTGCCGACCCCGCCCTTGCCCGATGCAACGGCAACCACGTGGCGCACGCCAGCAAGTACCTTGGGCGGTGTGCTTGGTGCGGCAGCGGGCTTGGGGGTGGTCAGGCGCGGCGGTGACGCCGCCTGTTCATTGGTCAGCACCACAAAGGCACTGTCGACGCCGGGAATGCCGCGCAGCGCAGCCTCGGCCGCAGCCCTGACCCCGGCAAGAGAGGCCGCAGCCTGCGCATTGGTCATGATCGAGACATTGACACGACCGTTGGCCACGACAGGTCCCGACACCTGCGGCGCACCCAGAAAGGGCGTCCCATCGGGCATGTTCAGCCCTGACAGCGCCTCACGGGCCGCCAACAGGATCGGATCATCGGCCATTGACATGCGGTCTTTCTGACGTGAACGCCTGTGACATCAAGCAAGCGAAAAAGCGCGCCCGGTCCCTTGCGGAAGACCGGGCGCGCCATGGTTCCTTATTCGGCGGGATGCGCGCCTTTGGTCGGAATGGACTTGTCGCCGGACTTGGCCTGAACTTCCTCGACCCAGAGGGAATGGTGCTCCTTGGCCCAGTTCAGATCGACCTCGCCCGAACCCATGGCATCGAACGCGCCTTCCATCCCGATCGACCCGATGTAGATATGGGCGATGATCACGAAGGACAGAACAGCCGCCACGATCCCGTGGATCAGCTGGAACAGCTGCCAGTCGGCCTGTCCACCAGCCAGTGCCGGGAACAGCAGCATGACGCCGGTGAAGGACAGCGCCGCGCCGCCGAGGGTCACGGACCAGAAGATGACCTTCTGCCCGGCATTGAACTTCTTCGCGGGGGGATGGACGCCCTTCTTCAGCAGACCACCGCCTTGCGCGATCCATTCGGCATCGACCTTGTTCGGCAGGTTATGCGCGACCCAGACCAAGAAGGACAGCAGCAGGCCAAGCATGAAGGCGGGGCCCACATAGTTATGCGCTAGCTTGCCCCAGACGGTCAGCGTCGAGAACGTCCCCTCGCCCAGCAAAGGCAGCAGCAGAGTTCGTCCCAGAACCAGGTTCAGACCGGTCAGACCCAGCACGATGAAGGATCCTGCCATCAGCCAATGGGCAAAGCGTTCGATGGCGGTAAAGCGCAGGATGCGGATGCCCGACATCTTGCCATCGACCATGATCCGGCCACGGATCATGTAGAACAGCGCCAGAATGACGACGGCGCTGACGACAGCCGCAATCGACAGGAACCGCACGGTGCCCGTATGGGTGCCGGCCCACGATTTGTTGCCCGGCTTGATCAGACCGCTGGCCTTGTCATCGGGGATCGACACGCGCCCGGCGACCATCTGGTCGCCCTGCAGCGCCTGGAAAAGCTTGTCTTCCGTGACCGATTGCGCGGTCGGGTTGACCTGCTGGGCCTGCACCGACGTCGGCACTGTGACAGCGCCAAGCGCGAGCACGGTGACGACGGCCATGAGGGCGGCAAGACGCTTTGCGAGATGTTTCATGTTCATAGTCCCTACTCCCGCTCAGACAGTGATTGCATCGCCATAAGCGGTGCGCCAGCCCCATGCGCCAGAGCCGTAGCCCCGCGTCACGACGCGTTCCTTGTAGATTTCAGCGATGATATCGCCATCGCCAGCCAGAAGCGCCTTGGTCGAGCACATCTCGGCACAGAGCGGCAACTTGCCTTCCGCCAGACGGTTGGAACCGTATTTGACGTATTCGGCTTCGGTCATGTCGGCCTCGGGGCCACCGGCGCAATAGGTACACTTGTCCATCTTGCCACGGGTGCCGAAGTTGCCGACCTTGGGATATTGCGGCGCGCCGAAGGGGCAGGCGTAGAAGCAATAGCCACAGCCGATGCAGGTGTCCTTGGAGTGCAGGACGACGGCGTCATCGGTGGTATAGAAGCAATCCACCGGGCAGACGGCTGCGCAGGGCGCATCGGTGCAGTGCATACAGGCCATCGAGACCGAACGCTCGCCCGGCAGACCATCATTGATGGTCACCACGCGACGACGGTTGATGCCCCACGGAACCTCATGCTCGTTCTTGCAAGCGGTGACGCAAGCGTTGCATTCGATGCAGCGGTCTGCGTCGCACAGGAATTTCATACGTGCCATTTTTATTGTCCTCCCTTATGCCGCAGAGATCTGGCAAAGGGTCACTTTGCCTTCATGCATACCCGTCACAGGGTCATATCCGTAGGATGTGACCGCGTTGACACTTTCACCCAGAACGATCGGGTCCGTACCTTCGGGATAGTTGCCCCGCTGGTCGACACCCTGGAACCACCCGGCGAAGTGGAACGGCATGAATGCCACGCCCGGTGCCACACGCTCGGTGACAAGGGCCTTCACACGTGCCTTGCTTCCATTTTCAGGACCGTTGACCCAGACCCAGCCACCATCGGTGATGCCACGGGACGATGCGTCCGCCGGGTTGATTTCCACGAACATGTCCTGCTGCAATTCCGCCAGCCACGGGTTCGAGCGGGTCTCTTCGCCGCCACCCTCGTATTCCACCAGACGGCCGGAAGTCAGCACGATCGGGAAGCTTTCCGACAGCTTGCGCTCGACTGCGGAGGCCTGAACCGAGAAGCCGATGTTCGGCACGCGGAACTGGCGTCCATCCTCGCGGGTCGGGTAATCGGCCACCAGATCGGGACGCGGCGAATAGATCGGCTCGCGGTGAACCGGGATCGGATCGGGCAGGTTCCACGCCACGGCGCGGGCCTTGCCGTTGCCGAAGGGCACGCAGCCATGTTCGATCGCGACACGCTGGATACCACCGGACAGGTCGGTCGACCAGCTGACAGCCGCCATCTTCTCGGGATCGTTGCCGCCGATCCGCTGGATCGTTGCCAGCTCCTCCGGGGTAAGGTCCAGATCCCAGCCCAGCGTCTGCAGCACACCATAGGTGAACTGCGGATAGCCGTCCTGAATCTCGGATCCGACCGGATAGCTGCCTTCGGCCAGCAGCGTCTCGCCTTCACGGTCCACACCGAAGCGGGGGCGGAACGCGCCGCCACCGTCTTTGACGGGGACGTTCGGGTTGTACAGGATATGCGTCCCCGGATGCTTGAACTCGGGCGTACCCCAGCACGGCCACGGCAGACCATAGAAATCGCCAGCCACCTCACCTGCATCCGCAGGTGCACGCAATGTCACCAGGTCGAACTTGTCCTGGTTTGCCATATGCGCCTTGAGGCGTTCGGGGCTCTGTCCGGTGTAACCGGTCGACCAGCCACCGCTGTTGATTTCACGCAGGATCGATTCCGGGGTCGGTTCCATCGAGAACTTGCCCTGAACCATCTCGTAGTTCTTGAACATCTGCTCGGCAAAGCCAAGCTTGGTCGCCAGACGGTAGATCACCGCATAGTCGTTGTCGCTTTCGAAGATCGGATCAACAACCTTTTCGCCCCACTGGACCGAACGGTTCGACGCCGTCCGGCTGCCACTGCATTCGAACTGGGTCGAGATCGGCAGAAGATAGGTGTTGTCGGTCCGGTCATGCAGCGCTGCGAAGGTCGTGGGATGCGGGTCGGCCACGACCAGAAGGTCAAGCGCGTTCATCCCCTTCAGGCTGTCGCCCATCCGCGGCACGGTGTTGCCGCCATGGCCGAACACGATCATCGCCTTGATGTTGTCGCGCTGATCGACGTCTTCTGCGTCAAGCGTGGTCGCGTCGAACCAACGGGTCGACGGGATACCCGCCATTTCCATGTTGGCCTTGCGGTCACGCGCATCGCGCCCGCCCTTGGCCGGCACTTCGTCGAAGCGCGACAGGAAATAGTCGTAGGGCACATCCCAGACACGCGACCAATGCTTCCAGCCACCTTCGGCCAGACCGTAGTAGCAAGGCAGCGAACCGATATCGAGACCAAAGTCCGTGGCGCCCTGCACGTTGCAGTGGCCGCGGAAGATATTGGCCCCGGTGCCGTCCGAACCCACGTTGCCGGTGGCCAGCAGCAGGTTGCAATAGGTGCGGACGTTGGCCGTACCCACGGTGTGCTGCGTGCCGCCCATGCACCAGATGAAGGTCGAGGGGCGCTGCGTGGCGAAGGTCTGCGCGACGCGCTTCAGTTCCGCCTCGGGAATGCCGGTGATCCGCTCGACCACGTCGGGCGAGTACTTCTTCACTTCCTCTCGGACCTGATCCATGCCCCAGACACGCTGGTCGATGTAATCCTGATCCTGCCAGCCATTCTCGAAGATATGCCACATGATACCCCAGATGATGGCGATATCCGTGCCCGGACGCATGCGGATGTAATCCGTGGCATGCGCAGCGGTCCGCGTGAAACGCGGGTCGATCACGATGACATTGGCGCGGTTGGTTTCCTTGCCGGTCAGGATGTGCTGCAGCGACACCGGATGCGCCTCTGCGGCGTTCGACCCCATGAAGATGATGGTCTTGGCATTGCGGATGTCATTGTAGCTGTTGGTCATCGCGCCGTAGCCCCAGGTGTTCGCAACACCTGCCACGGTCGTCGAGTGGCAGATACGCGCCTGATGGTCGACGTTGTTGGTGCCCCAGAATGCCGCGAACTTGCGGAACAGGTAGGCGCCTTCGTTCGAGAATTTGGCGGACCCCAGCAGATAGGCGCTGTCCGCGCCGTTCTTCTCGCGGATGTCCAGCATCTTGTCGCCGATTTCGTCGATCGCCTGCTCCCAGGAGATGCGCACCCACTGGCCGTTCTCTTTCTTCATCGGGTACTTCAGGCGACGGTCGCCATGCACCAGTTCGCGCACCGATGCGCCCTTGGCGCAATGGGTGCCGCGGTTGATCGGGCTTTTCCACGCCGGCTCCTGGCCGACCCAGACACCGTTCTGGACTTCGGCCTTGACCGTGCAACCGACCGAGCAATGCGTACAGATGTTGGTCTTCACCTCGATCGGCTGGCTGAAGTCGGTTTTGCCCGCTTCGGCGCGGCGCACCGTCGATGCACCGATGGCGCCAAAGGCGGCAAGGCCACCGACGGCAAGCCCCGAGGCTCTCAGAAAGCTGCGGCGATCGACCGGCTTTGCGGACACGCTTTGCGCAAAGGCCGCGAGGCCGCTGCGGTTTGCATCCGTGGATCTGCGTTTCACCAGCATGGCTTATGCTCCCTTGTAATAACGATTGGTGCGGTAGAAGGCCTGAACATGCTCGGTCTCCTGATACCGCGCCTTGGTCCGCTCATCGCCCGTTTCCTCTGCAAAGACAGGCTGCGCGCCACCCGCAACAACACTGGTCGTCGCAGCGGCAGCAACCGCGCCGAAGAACCCGCGCCGCCCTATGCCTTTTTGTTTCTTGATGCTTTCAGCCATGTCATCCTCCCTGGGTTCGTCCTGTGCCAGCAGGTTATGGTGCCCTGCATGGAATGTTTTCTGTCGTGTCAAAATCTCAAACCGTTCGTCCGCCTGAACCGCGATGCGCTGCAGCCTCAAGCTCGAACGCCCGCATTTCGATATCCGTGAAGATCCGCCCGACCTCTGCCACGGCGCGATAGAAACGCGCGCTGGGGGCCACCGCCAGATCATCGAAAAACTGCCCCACCCAGGGGGCAAGATGCCGCGCGAAGAAACCCGCCTCTCCGGCGGCGCCACAACCCAGCACGCTGGCATCGAACTCGCCCGCGGCAAGACCGGCCATGACTTCGGACAGGCTGGCGATGTGATCCTCTGGCTCGAATCGTCCGGCGGCGCGCTCGACCCCCATCAGCTGAAGGTCGTGGCGCAGATCGGCCAGGGGGCGCTCGTTCAGAAACCCCGTGATGTAGAACGAGGCGAAGGGCAGCAGCTCACCGCGCCCAACCCCGACGAAAAGCTCGAAGAACTCGCGCGAGACGTCTGCGGCATCAGCCTCTGCCGCGGTTCTGGCAAGCACAGCATAGGCTTGGCCAAGGGCCGTGTCGTCACCCGACAAACCGGCCAACAGGTCCAGCATTTCCCGATCGGGCGCTGCAACGAGCAATGATGCGACGAGGCCCCATTGCTGGGCCCTCAGCACCTCGTGCTCCGGTCTGGCTGGCGCAGCCTGGGCTGTGCTGGCTTTCATCAGGGTATCCACCTCTGGTCTGGTTATGTAGCAGTAGGGTTCGCGCACTACGGTATACGGATATTGTATACACAGTTTTCAAAACCCTTGGCAACAATTTGTGACATCGATTTTACAGGTTTGGATGTCGATTTTTTTCAGCCATGCCAATAACGTGTTACTCCGGCACCGCGCCCCCGTGCCGCCGCTGTGGCGGCAGAACCGCCCGCTCCTGCCGGGGTGATTCATCCTCTGTCACGGTAGTCTCGGCAACCTCTGGATCTGGTGTGTCGCAGGCCTCATCACGCTGCGGCGCGGTGGGATCCAGAGCCTCGTCTGTCGATGTGACCTGCGCGACCTTGCGCGGCTGGACTGTCTCCTCCGCGACAATCCTGTCTGCGTCAGCATACTCCGGCTCGGTCCGTTCTCCAATCAGATCCTTCACCATCTTTTCAACGCTTTGACCGGACAAGACGCCACCGCCGCCGGGCACGCCACCCGGTGCGTTCCAATCCCAGGCATAGTCCACCGCAGGGTCCGCGTAATCGCGCACCGCAGGGTTGACCAGCCACATCTTGCGCAGCGCCTCGTTCTTGAGATGGGCCGGCACGCCCTTGGCGAGGAACGGCTTGATGTCGAAACCCGCCGTGATCTCGTCGATCGAGGGCAGCGAATCGATGATGGCCTGCGTATCGACAGGATCTTCAGGCGGAATCGAATCGGGCAGTTCGGCAGGCTTTGCCGGTTCCTCGGCCACAGCCGGGGTTTCCCGTTTCGCCGCAAGTTTCCTGCGGGACCAGTTCCGCAGAAAGCCGCCTTCACGCTCCTCGGGATCCGTCATTGCCCCCCCTTGGGTGGCAGCCCGGCCTTGCCGCGCGATTGCACCCATTTCTCGTCATCCGTCAGGATCCGTTTGGCGCGCGGATCATGATCCATGTCCACCGGCACGCGCTTGCGCTTGTGAAAGACCTCGTCCACGTGATGCGCCGCAATGAACGCCTCGATCCGCGCCGCCACTGCCGGCGGCATGGCCAGCGCCTCGACGATCCGTTCGGGATCGCTGGCCATTGCCTCGCCCTCATAGGGATCGGCGGTGACGAGGCGCACTGCGTCACCGTCGCAAGACACCCAGAGCGAGGGGCGCGCGGCCCGCAAATTGTCGATGTAATGCGCAGTTTCGCCCGAATGCAGCACCACCGCATGATCGCCCATGTAATAGGTGCGCACCTCGCCCTGTTCGGTCATCAGCGCGCCACGCTCCAGCGGCGGGATCTCGGCCATCAGGGCTGCGGGACGCACGACGCGCTTGGCCCAGACATTCGCGGGCGGGTGCGACACCCCCAGAACCGCAAGGCGCAGAACCTCCCGTGGCATCAGGCGCGCCCCATGGCGGCGGGTATCTCACCGGCCATCCCGTCACCCAGCAGCGGCAGACCCGTCACAAGGTTCTGCGGCTTGAAACGGATCACGTTGCTGCCGTCCAATCCGACAAACAGATAGACGGGCTGCGATCCGATCTGCGGCAGAACGCCATCGGACGTCTCGAAGGTCAGCGCGAAAAGCCCGACCAGCGCGGCGGTGGGCGTCTGGCCGTTCCACAGGGCATTGCCCACCTCGGTGCCCGCCTGATCAAGGCCCACATACCATTGCAGATCGACATCATTCGCTGTCAGCATCGGGCTCACGCGGACCGGCTGGCCCAGCAGGTGATGCACGAAACGCTCCACGGCGTGCGCGAAACCGGCCCGCGCCTTGGGATCCGCACCGAAGGGCAGAACCATCGTATGCGCGTCGGATCTGCTCCAGTAGGTCCATGCGTTCTCGTCATTCAGCACATCCAGCGAGTCGACTCCGCCGTTCATCATGGCAAACAGCGGATTGCTGTGAATCTCGCCTTCAAGCTCGGCCACCAGCTCGTCATCGGCCAGCATCAGGGCACCGTCATTCAGAAAGGCGCGTTGCGGGCGAAAAAACATCTCGGCGGCGCGCAGGACATGCACGTCGTCGCATCCCTCCAGCGCGTTGCGCAGGATCAGTTGCACCAGTTGATCATAGAACAGATGCGGCAGGCGCACGCGGTCGCGCACCAGCCCCAGATACCCCGCCTCGATCGACCCAGCGGCAAGAAGCCGGTCACGCAGGGTCAGCAGGAACTCCCAGTTCTCGCGCGCATCCGGGTCCTTGATATTGGCGCGCTCCATCACCGACACCTGCGCGCGCGGCGCGGCCATCAGCCGGGCATGCAAGGCACGCTCGGCCGCGCAGGCCTCGGCAGGCGGCACGATCTCGGGCCGGGCAAGCCAGGCCAGGATCAGTTCATCCGTGACCTGCATCCGGCCGGTTGCGTCCAGACGTGTCAGGTGATGGCCGGAGGCGACCCAGAATTCCCTCATGACGTGCTCTTCTCTTCCATGAAGGAGGCCAGATCGAAATGTTCGGCCTCCGCGTCATCCTCATCGGTTTCCACAACATGAAACGCCTTGTCATGCCCGCTCAGGTATCCGGCGGAAAACGCCGTGGTATCGCGCGGCTTCAGGGTGCGAAACTGCTCCCTGATTCCGCCGTCGGCCTGTGTGCGGTGCACGGCGATCAACGTGCCTTCGGCATGACCACGGCAAAGATCCTCGGCCATGGTCAGCTCTTCTTCGGCGGCGGGGAGGGCTGCGGCCATATCGGGCGCGCCCAGCTTGTCGATCAACTGGCGGGCCAGTATTTCAACCGCCTCGTCGCGGTCGGACGGGCGCACGAAGGTCACCGTTACCAGCGTCGACCATCCAAAACTGTCCACCCCCAGCAGGCCCGAGCGAAAGGCGATCTGTTCCTTGCGGCCCAGCGTCTCGGGATCGCGGCCCGCGAACAGGAATGTGCCCGGAACCGCCCACTCGCCGGGTGTCGCGGCCTGCGCAAACACCACCTCGTCCGAGCGGTCAAGCCGGATCGTGCGCGGCAGGCGGATCACAGCCTTGGCCCGGCATCGTCGCGCCATGGCGCGCGCGTCAAAGCCTCCTTGAGGCGCGCCAGCCC
>JBFHIW010000052.1:0-23826 GCA_041596235.1 Paracoccaceae bacterium | reverse complement strand
TTCGCGCACAAGGTCCACGCCAAAGATCGCCTCGGTCACCGGGTGTTCCACCTGCAGGCGCGTGTTCATCTCGATGAAATAGAACTCGCCATTCTCGTACAGGAACTCGATCGTGCCCGCGCCGATATAGTTGATCGCGGCCACGGCATCCGAGCAGACCTTGCCGATGCGCGCGCGTTCCTCAGGCGTGATCACCGGGCCGGGGGCTTCTTCGAACACCTTCTGGTGACGCCGCTGAAGCGAGCAGTCACGCTCGCCCAGATGCACGGCGCGGCCCTTGCCGTCACCGAAGACCTGAATCTCGATATGGCGCGGCGTGGTCAGGTATTTCTCGATATAGACCTCGTCATTGCCGAAGGCGGCCTTGGATTCCGACCGGGCGGTCATGAAGGCGCTTTCCATGTCGGCAGCGGTCAGGGCCACTTTCATGCCGCGCCCGCCACCGCCGGCGGTGGCCTTGACGATCACCGGATAGCCGATTTCGGCGCCGATGCGCTTGGCATCCGCAAGCGTCGGCACGCCGCCGTCCGATCCGGGCACACAAGGCACGCCAAGCGCCTTCATCGTGTCCGTGGCGGTGATCTTGTCGCCCATGATGCGGATATGCTCGGCCGTGGGGCCGATGAAGGTGATGCCGTGATCCTCGACGATCTGCACGAAATTCGCGTTCTCGGACAGAAAGCCGTATCCGGGATGGATCGCCTGAGCACCCGTGATCTCGCAGGCCGAGATGATCGCCGGGATCGACAGGTAGCTGTCCGTCGAGGGGGGCGGGCCGATGCAGACGGCCTCGTCCGCCATGCGCACATGCATCGCGTCGGCATCTGCGGTCGAATGGACGGCCACGGATTTGATGCCCATTTCACGGGCGGCACGGATCACTCGCAAGGCGATTTCGCCACGGTTCGCAATCAGGATCTTGTCGAACATTGCCAAGGCCTTATTCGATGATCATCAGAGGCGCGCCATATTCCACGGCGGCACCGTCTTCGACCAGGATGCGCTTGACCGTGCCTGATTTCGGCGCCGGAATATGGTTCATGGTCTTCATCGCCTCGATGATCAGAAGGGTGTCACCCTCCTTGACCTGCGCGCCGACGGTGACAAAGGCGGGCGAGCCGGGCTCGGCCTGCATATAGACGGTGCCGACCATCGGCGAGGTCACGGCCCCCGGCAGCGTGGCGGGGTCCTGCGTGACGGCTGCGGCAGGCGCGGCGGCGGCCGGTGCCGCGGGGGCTGCCGCATACTGGACCGGAGCCGCCGGGGCGGCATAGGTCACTTGCGGGGCGACGCGGCTGACACGCACGTTCAGACTGTCATCCTCGCCATATTCGCGCATCACTTCCAGCTCGGTCAGGTCATTCTCGCGCAGCAGTTCCGCAAGGGCCTGAATGAAGGCAACGTCGCTGTCATGGTTCTTCTTCGTCATATTGTCCTCGACCGGTTTTGACAGGGCTGCAAGGGGTTCGGCCAGCAGCCGACCCTGCGCTATTCTGACCCGCTTATAGGTCATCGTGCCGTCAGGGAAAAGCGGCCAATTCGCATGCCACGCTGCTATCAAGAGGGTGGCCCTTGCCGCAGGTCCGCGATCTGCACGATTGCGCCCCGCGCGCCATGGTGCTTTTCTGCGCCTGTCAGGGGAGGGTGGACATGAATATTTCCAACTGGTTGCTGCGGCAGGCGCAGGTGCATGCGGACCGTCCGGCCCTGTTTCTGGGCCGCGACTGCGTGGCGGATTACGGCCAGTTCCACGCGCAGGCGGTGGCGGTGGCGGGTTGGCTGGATGCGCAGGGCCTGCGTCAGGGCGATCGCGTGGCGCTGTTCATGAAAAACAGGCCGGAATTTCTGGTGCTGCTTTACGGCATCTGGATGGCCGGGGCCGTGGCTGTTCCCGTCAATGCCAAGCTGCACGGGCGCGAGGCGGCATGGATCGCGGGCGATGCGGGGGCGCGCCTTGCCTTCGCCTCGCCGGGCCTTGCCGAGGATCTGGCGCAGGCCCTTGCGCAAGAAGTGGCGGATGCCCCTGTGATCGCGACGGATCCCGCCGGGCTGGCGGATGTGCTGGCCCATGACCCGCTGGCCGCGCCCTGTCCGCTGGCCCCGCAGGACCTGGCCTGGCTTTTCTACACATCCGGCACGACGGGGCGACCCAAAGGGGTGATGATCACCCATGGCATGCTGTCGGCCATGTGCCTGTCCTATCTGGCCGATGTGGATCAGGCCAGCCCCGAGGATGCGGCCCTCTATGCGGCCCCCCTCAGCCACGGTGCGGGGCTTTACGCGCTGGTGCATGTGCTGATGGGCGCGCGCCATGTCTGCCCGGACTCTGGCGGGTTCGATCCGGCGGAAATTCTGGATCTGGCCGCGCATCACGGGCGCATCCACATGTTCGCAGCCCCCACGATGGTCAAGCGGATGACCGCATTTGCCCAGTCGCATGGGCGGGACGGTACGGGGCTGCGCACCATCGTCTATGGTGGCGGGCCGATGTACGTGGCCGATATCGTCGAGGCGGTCGAGGTCTTCGGGCCGGTCTTCGTGCAGATCTACGGTCAGGGCGAATGCCCGATGAGCATCACGGCGCTGTCGCGCGCGGATGTGACGGGTCGCAGCCACCCGGCTTGGCGTGCCCGGTTGGGATCGGTGGGGCGTGCGCAATCGGTGGTCGAGGTCAAGATCGGCGACGCGACCGGCGCGCCCCTGCCGCCGGGACAGATCGGCGAGATCATGGTCCGGGGCGAAACGGTCATGCCGGGCTATTGGCGCAACGCCGAGGCCACGGTGAAGACCATTCAGGATGGCTGGCTGCGCACCGGGGACATGGGGGTTCTGGACGACGCGGGCTACCTGACGCTGCATGATCGCAGCAAGGACATGATCATCTCGGGCGGCACCAATATCTATCCCCGCGAGGTCGAGGAGGCCTTGCTGACCCATCCCGATCTGCACGAGGTCTCGGTCGTGGGCCAGCCCGACCCGGAATGGGGAGAGATCGTCGTGGCCTTCGTGGTGTCGAGGCCGGGGGCGGTGCTGGATCATGCCACGCTGGACGCGCATTGCCTCTCGCAGATCGCGCGGTTCAAGCGGCCCAAGGCCTATGTCGTGCTGTCCGAACTGCCCAAGAACAATTACGGAAAGGTTCTGAAGACCGCGCTTCGGGAACGGCTGGCCGGGACGGCGCCGCAGCTTCTGTCCTGAGGGGTGTTGTAAATTCCGCTTCGCAGCCTTTGAAAACAGTGTAAATATGATGGGATTGCTGACGCTTGGCGGGTCAGGCTTCAGCAATACGCAAGGGGCGAAGCAAGGGTGCCTGATTGATGCCGCAGCGACAACTGACCGGTGGGCGGATCCGCGAGCGGCGCATCGCGCTGGGGCTGCGGCAGGCCGATCTGGCGCGTGATGTGGGCATCTCGGCCTCTTACCTGAACCTGATCGAACACAACCGTCGGCGGATCGGTGGCAAGCTGCTGCTGGACCTGTCGGCCGCTTTGGGGGTCGAGCCGTCGGCGCTGACGGAAGGGGCCGAAGCCGCATTGATCGCCACGCTGCGTGATGCGGCCACTGCCGCGCCGACTGTGCGGCCCGAAATCGACGGGATCGAGGATCTGGCCGCGCGCTTTCCCGGCTGGGCCGAGGTGCTGGCCGAACGTCATCGCCGTGTCCTGTCGCTGGAGCGGACGGTTGAACAACTCTCGGATCGGTTGACCCATGATCCCTATCTGGCCGCCTCGATGCACGAGGTTCTGTCGACGGTCACGGCCATCCGGTCGACGGCGGCGATCCTCGTGGACCCGCGCGAGATCGAGCCGGAATGGCGCGACCGTTTTCATCGCAATATCAACGAGGATGCAGCGCGCCTCGCGCAAAGCGCGCAGGCGCTTGTGGGATACATGGATGGGGCGGGCAAGGCCGATGCGGCGCTCAGCTCGCCTCAGGACGAGATGGAGCGTTTCCTGACGGCGCGCGCGCATCATTTCGCGGAACTCGAAGTCCCGGATCCCCTGCCGGAGGGCACGATCGATGCCCTGATCGACACGGCCGAGGCACTGCAATCGGCATCGGCCAAGACCCAGGGGCGCGCCTATCTGGAGAGATACCGCAGCGATGCCATGCGTCTGCCACTGGCCCGTCTGCGCGCCGCACGGTTGCAGGCGGGCGCGGATGATGCCGCATCCGACCCGCTTTATCTGGCCGCGCGGCTGGCAGTCGATCCGGCCACGGTGATGCGCCGGCTGGCCAGTCAGGTGCAGGATCCCGAAACGGGCGCTCAGGTCGCGCCGGTGGGGCTTGTCAGTTGCGATGCCTCGGGCACGTTGCTGCTGCGCCGCCCGATCGAGGGCTTCGCCCTGCCGCGCTTTGGTGCCGCCTGTCCGCTCTGGCCGCTGTTCGCCGCGCTCAATCGTCCGATGACGCCGATTCGCCAGACCCTGCGTCAGAGCGGCCAACACGGGCGCCGGTTTCGCGCCTTCGCCATCGCCCAGCCCGTCGGACAGACCGAATACAACACCGAACCCCTGTTCGAGTCGCATATGCTGATCCTGCCGCTGGCCAAGGACAGCGCGCCACCGCGCGGGCCAGCCCCGGTCGAAGGGCCGGACGCCCCGCGCGAGGTTGGCGTGAGCTGCCGGATCTGCCCGGCCGAGGCCTGTCCGGGGCGGCGCGAACCGTCGATCCTGACAGATGGGTTTTGACAGGATGCCGCCCAGCGACGATAGTCGATCAAGGCTTTGCCATGTCACCCCGCAGGACGGGCGGCGCGGTGGCCGAACCGCTACATTCCAGGGGAGGGGAAAGTGGCATGTCCAAGCGCGTGCTGATCATCGAGGATGAGCCGAACATCATCGAGGCGATAAGTTTCATCCTGTCGCGTGACGGCTGGCATGTGGACAGCCATTCCAACGGGCATGACGCGGTATCGGTCGTGCGGGCGCGGGCGCCCGACCTTGTGATCCTCGACGTGATGCTGCCGGGGCGGAGCGGCTACGAGATCCTGACCGATCTGCGCGCCCAACCCGAAACCCAGGATCTGCCCGTGCTGATGCTGACCGCACGTGGCCAGGCCCGCGACCGTGAACTGGCCGAACGCGCAGGGGCCAGCCGCTTCATGACCAAGCCCTTTTCGAACGCCGATGTGATCGATGCGCTGAACGCGCTGGTGGGCCGATGAAAGACAAGTCCATCCCGCTGTTTCTTGAGCGGCGCAGCTATCGCCAGAGACGCCTGATGGATGCCGCACGTCTGCTGCCGCTTCTGGGCGCGCTCTTGTGGATGGTGCCTTTGCTCTGGCCCCGGTCGCAGCCCGGGCAAGGGCCCGATGCGGCGGTGGTGTCGACCTCAAGCGCGATCCTCTACATGTTCGCGGTCTGGATCTTTCTGGCCCTCGCGGCGCTGTTTCTGTCGGTGATGCTGGACACCAAGGCCGAAGCGCAGGACCCAAGGGACGACTAGGGCCGGCGGATGGCAACCATCAATATCCTGATAGCGGTTTGCCTGACCTACGTGGCGATGCTGTTCGCCGTGGCCTTCATGGCCGAACGCGCCGCTCTCAGGGGGCGGGGCAACTGGTTGCGCTCGCCCTGGATCTACACGCTGTCGCTGTCGATCTACTGCACCGCATGGACCTTTTATGGCGCGGTCGGCTATGCCGCGCGCTCGGGCCTTGAATTCCTGACGATCTATCTTGGCCCCACGCTGATCATGGTCGGCTGGTGGTGGGCGCTGCGCAAGATGGTGCGGATCGGCCGCACGCAGCGCATCACGTCGGTCGCGGATCTGATCTCGTCGCGCTATGGCAAGTCGGGTGTGCTGGCGGTCTGCGTGACCCTGCTGGCGGTGATCGGGATCACCCCCTATATTTCCCTTCAACTGCAGTCTGTTACGCTGTCTTTTTCAAGCTTTGCTGTCAGTGATGCCGAAGGGGCGGAACTGATCGCGACCTATGATACCGCCCTGTGGGTGGCGGTCGGTCTGGCGCTGTTCACCATCCTTTTCGGCACGCGCAACCTTGATGCCAACGAACGCCATCACGGCGTGGTCATGGCCATCGCGGTCGAGGCGGTGGTCAAGCTTTTCGCGCTGATCGCCGTCGGGGTCTTCGTGGTCTGGGGGCTGGCCGGAGGGGTCGGCCCGATGATGGAGCGGATCGACGCCTCGCAGATCGGTCAGTGGCAGGTGGACGGGGGGCGTTGGGTCGGGCTGACCCTGCTGTCCGCCGCCGCCTTCCTGACCCTGCCGCGCATGTTTCAGGTGCTGGTCGTCGAGAATGAGGACGAAGGCCATCTGCGCACGGCGGCCTGGGCCTTTCCGACCTACCTGATGCTGATGAGCCTCTTTGTCGTGCCCATCGCGGTCATGGGGCTGGAGCTGATGCCGCCGGGGTCCAACCCGGATCAGTTCGTGCTGACCGTGCCGCTCTCGCAGGGGCGTGACGGTCTGGCGATGCTGTCCTTCCTTGGCGGGTTCTCCTCGGCGACCTCGATGGTGATCGTGGCGGCCATCGCGCTGGCCACGATGGTGTCCAACCATATCGTGATGCCGATCTTCCTGCGCCTGACGCAGGGCGGGGCAAGCGGGCCGTCGGATGTGCGCCATGTGGTGATCCTCGCACGGCGCATGTCGATCGGCGTGGTTCTGGCGCTGGGGTATCTCTACTACAAGGTCTCGGGCGGCGGCACCGCGCTGGCTGCGATCGGGCTGGTGTCCTTCGCCGGGCTGGCGCAGCTTCTGCCGGCAATGATCGGCGGCATCTTCTGGCGCGGGGCCACGCGCAACGGCGCCCTCGCGGGCCTGCTGGTCGGTTTCGCGATCTGGGCCTGGTCGCTGCTGCTGCCGCAATTCGGCGGCGGCGCGCTGTCGCCTGCGGTGATGGAGCAGGGGCCATGGGGTCTTGCCTGGCTGCGCCCCGAGGCGATGTTCGGCATCGAAGGGGTGGACCCGCTGCTGCATGCGGCGCTGTGGTCGCTGTCGCTGAATGCAATTGTCTTTGTCGTGGTCTCGCTCATCAGCTTCCCTTCGCCGCTGGAGCGGCTGCAGGGCGCGCAATTCGTCAATATCTTCGAACATTCCAGCAATCCGCAAAGCTGGTCGGGCGGCATCGCGCAATCCGAGGACCTGATGATCATGGCGCAGCGTATCCTTGGGCCGGCCGAAGCGCAGGGCTTCTTTCAGACCGAAGCCGCGCGGCAGGGTCTGGCCGGGTATCTGCCTGAACCTACGCCGGATTTCCTGGCCCGGCTGGAGCGTGAACTGTCCGGTGCCGTGGGGGGGGCCACCGCCCATGCGATGGTGGCGCAGATCATGGGCGCGGCCACCGTCTCGGTCGAGGATCTGCTGGCCGTGGCCGACGAGACCGCGCAGATGATGGAATATTCCAGCCAGCTCGAGGCGAAATCCAGCGAACTGACCCGCACCGCGCGGCAGCTGCGCGCGGCCAATGAAAAGCTGACTCAGCTTTCGGTGCAGAAAGACGCTTTCCTCAGCCAGATCAGCCATGAATTGCGCACGCCCATGACCTCGATCCGGGCCTTCTCGGAAATCCTGCGCGACGCCGAGGGGTTGGAGTCGAAGGATCTGACCCGCTACGCCTCGATCATCCATGCCGAGGCGATCCGCCTCACGCGCCTGCTGGATGATCTTCTGGACCTGAGCGTTCTGGAAAACGGGCAGGTCAGCCTGAACATCCGCGAGGGATTGCTGTCCGATGTCATCAGCCATTCCATCGCCGCCACCGGCGCGGACATGCATGCGCTGCGGGTGCGCCGGGTGGGCCCCGCCTCAGAGGTCATGTTGAACACGGATCTCGACCGGCTGGCACAGGTCTTCATCAACCTGATCGCCAATGCGCAGAAATATTGTGACGCGGACCGACCTGAACTGACGATCGAGGTGAACCGGCGGGGCGGGCGGATCATCGTCGATTTCATCGACAATGGTTCGGGTATTCCGCCAGAAGCGCAGAGCATGGTGTTCGAGAAATTCTTCCGCGTCGCGGATCGGCAGGCCGGGGGCGCAGGGCTGGGGCTGGCCATCTGCCGCGAGATCATGGCCCGTCTGGGGGGCACCCTTGGCTATCTTCCGGGGCAGGGCGGTGGCGCGTTCCGTGTCAGCCTGCCCGCCGCCAAGCGCATGGCGGCGCGATAGGCTGAAAACCCGCACGGGTTAAGAAAATCGCAACCCTCCCGCTGCTATACCGATGGCATGAGCCCGCAGAAGCGGTGGCGGAGGCGATGATCGGTACAGCAACAAATGCAGGTTTGCGCCGCAAGGCCAGGATGGCGCGGGACGACCATCAGTCGCGCGCAATGTCGCCGCAGCGCGCCCTGCGGCTTGCCCTGGAAAAGACGGCGGATGAAGACCTGTCACTGGCCCTGACGGTCGCGTCCTGCGAGCGGACGAAGACCGATCATGCCGGGCTGATCGCCTTGATCCCGGATGCGATGCTGCTGATCCTGATCGATGGCCCCGACGGCGCGACCGGGGTCATGGCGATGGATGGGGCGGTGCTGTCCTCGCTGATCGAGGTGCAGACCATGGGGCAGGTGCTGCCCCGACCAGCCCCGGACCGGCCGGTGACACGTACGGATGCCGCGCTTGCGGCACCTCTGGTGGACGGCGTGCTGGCGCGGGTCACGGCCCATCTGTCGGATCATCCCGATCGCCACTGGATCTGCGGCTATCGGTTCGGCGCCATGATCGAGGATCGGCGCAGTCTGGGTCTGGCGCTCACAGCCTCCGATTGCCCGCCATACCACGTCTTCCGCCTTCCGCTGGACATCGGGCCGGGTATCCGCATGGGCGAGGTGCTGGTGGCGCTTCCGCTGCGATCCGATCCCACGGTGGCGGCAGCGCCCGAACCCGCCGATCCGTCGCTGCAGTTGCAGGACAGGGTGCTTGCGGCGCCGGCAAGGCTGGATGCGGTCCTTTGCCGCCTGCACCTGCCGCTTTCGGCGATCCACGCCTTGGCGGCTGGCGATGTGCTGACCCTGCCGCCCGATGCGATACGCGAGGTGTCGATCGAAGTGGCCGGTGCGCGGCGGCTGGCAACGGCGCGGCTGGGCAAACTGGACGGGTTGCGTGCCCTCAGGCTGAACCCCTCCGGCCTGGGCCAGGGGGCGGTCGCGCTTGATGGGGCCGAAGGGCTTGAACAGGACGCGGCCCCGGCCTTGCCCATGGCGCTTGCCGCAGCGGGGCCGGATCCAGCCACTCAGGCTCCGCGCGTGGCGCTGCGGGAACCTGCGGCGAATGCCGCAGCCGGGCAAGCCGTTGCAGCCACGGGCACCATGGCCGCGTTTCAGGAGGATCTGACAGCTGCCACAAAAGAAGCAGGCGACCCGTTCCAACAGGTCGCCTTGTCATTCGGCGAAGGGCCCGCCGCCGCCTGAGGTGCGGGCGCGTGGCGGGGCCTTGGTGGTGGTGCCTGAGTGGCGGTGCCTTAAAGGCCGCCGCGCTCTGCAATCGCGTCAAGCTGGGGACGCAGCCCGGCCAGGTCATACCCGGCCTTTGTCGTGGCCTGCATGATCTGGTCAACCGGCATATGGCCCGCCTGACCCAGCGACCAGACGACCGAACAGCGTGTGCCCGACGCGCAATAGGCCAGAACCGGGCCGGATGCGCCCTCGATCAGGTCGCGCTGCTTTGCAACGCGGTCCTGTGTCATGGTCTGATGCGTGAGGGGCAGCGCATGAAAGGCAAGGCCTGCGGCGGCCGCCGTCTCGGCCATCACGGCCGCATGATGCGAGGGGGGGATTTCCTCATCCGGGCGGTTGCAGATGATAGTCGTGAATCCCGCCGCTTTGATCGCCGCGATATCCTCGGGGTCGATCTGCGGCGAGACGGCGTAGCGGGGTGTGATCTGACGAATATCCATGATCTCGCTTTATTCTGCAGGAACGGTCCTGTCCAGCGTGACGCGCAGCATCGGCGCCAGCGCCATGCCGGCCAGCATCGCCGCGGCAAAGACCCAATGCCAGACCCCGCCATAGGACAGCGAGGCGATCGCAGGGCCGGGGCACAGCCCGGCGAGGCCCCAGCCTGCGCCGAACATGGTCGACCCCAGCACCAGATTGCGGCTGACCTTGGGCTCCTGCGGTTCCGGAAAGAGCCCGCCCACCAGTGGCTTGCGCCCCGGTACAAACCGCCAGGCAATCGCCATCGGTATGATTGCGCCGCCCATCACGAAGGCCAGCGTCGGGTCCCAGTCTCCGAAGACATCCAGCCAGCCCTGCACCTTGGCGGTATCGGTCATCCCCGAAACGAACAGGCCCGCGCCAAACAGCCCGCCCGCGATGAATGCATAAAGCAGTCGCATCAGATCACCCCCAGCAGATGCCGGAAGAACACCACCGTCAGGCCGCCTGCCAGAATATAGAAGACGGTGGCCACGATGCCCCGCAGGCTGAACCGCGAGATGCCGCAGACCCCGTGCCCCGAGGTGCAGCCATTGGCCAGTCGTGTGCCCGCGCCAACCAACAGGCCGGCCGCGATGATCAAGACCGGATTGGTCGACACATGCGTGTCGACATGGCCGTAAAGCGGATACAGCAGGATGGGCAGCAGCAAAACCCCCGCCAGAAACATCAGCTTTTCGCTGGCGCTGCTGCGCCCGCTGCCGTCCACCAGACCGCCGATGATGCCGCTGGCGCCCATGATGCGGCCATTGGCCAGCAGATAGACGGCCCCCCCCGTCCCGATGAGCAATCCGCCCACGAGACCCCAAATCCAATCCTGTTCCATAGTCGTCCTGTTCTGTTGGTTCGCGGTGAAACGCTCCGGTCGCGATCTTGCGCCGCGTCCGGATGGGCGGTCAAAGCTTGTTGACCGGTACTTTCAGAAACACATCGCCCTTTTCATCGGCGGGCGGCATCTGGCCTGCACGCATGTTCACCTGCAACGAGGGGATGATCAGCTTGGGCATGGCCAGCTGGGCATCGCGCGCGTCGCGCATCTTGACGAAACTGTCGCGGTCCTTGCCGGCGCCCACATGGATGTTGCCGGTTTTCTGTGCGGCCACTGTGGTCTCCCAGGCGTATTCATCCCGCCCGGGCGCCTTGTAGTCGTGGCACACGAAAACGCGGGTCTCGTCCGGCAGGGTCAGGATCTTCTGGATCGAGTTGAACAGCACCTCGGACGAGCCACCCGGAAAATCGCAACGCGCCGTGCCGAAATCCGGCATGAACAGGGTATCGCCCACAAAGGCCGCGTCACCGATCACATAGGTCAGGCAGGCGGGCGTATGGCCTGGCGTGTGCAGCACATCGCCGCGCATCTGCCCGATCATGAAACTGTCGCCTTCCTCGAACAGGCGGTCGAACTGGCTGCCGTCGCGCTGGAACTCGGTGCCTTCGTTGAAGACCTTGCCGAACGTGTCCTGCACGATCTTGATGCGGTCGCCGATGCCGATCTTGCCGCCGACACGGTCCTGGATATAGGGCGCCGCGGACAGGTGATCGGCATGGACATGGGTTTCCAGCAGCCATTGCACCTCAAGCGCATGGGCGCGCACATAGGCGATCACCTCATCGGCCGAGCGCGTGTCGGTGCGCCCCGAGGCATAGTCGAAGTCCAGAACGGAATCGATGATGGCGCAGGCGCTGCCCGATGGGTCCCTCACCACATAGGAGACGGTGTTGGTGGCTTCGTCGAAAAAGGCCTTGACCTCAGGTGTCATGAACATGTCCTCCATTTCGCCAAACATATATTGTGATCTGCATGTGTATCAAGACCTATGTCGCTCTGGCCCGCCGCGCTTGCCGGACTGCGCGACTGTTCCCGGCGCGAGGGCTGACCGGCTTTGCCTGGTTTGACCTGCATCAAGGTTGATGTGGCGATCGGGTGACACAGTAACAAGGGAAAAGGGAGACTCGGGAATGAAAACCACGCAAGACCGCCGTGCCATGCTGCTCAAGCGCCTGTCCGAACTGGACAGCCGCCTTCACACGATCGAGGCAGAGCTGGAGCAGCCCCATACCAAGGACTGGGATGACATGGCCATCGAGACCGAGGGCGATCAGGTTCTGGAACGCCTTGGCCAGAGCGGGCTGGACGAGATCCGGCGCATCATGGCTGCGCTGCAGCGGATCAAGTCGGGCGATTATGGCGCCTGTACCATCTGTGGCGCGCAGATTTCGGAGGACCGTCTGGATGTTCTGCCGGCGACTCCCTTTTGCAAGGCCTGCGCGGCCGATCACTGAAACCATTTTCAACAGGAGGTTTGCATGACCGAACAGCTGCCAAAGGAAATGCTGCAACCGATCAAAGCACTGGATGCCCTTATTCGCGCGACGCCCGAAAGCGAGCGCGCGCAGTTGCAGGGTGACCTGCACAGGCTTTGCGAAAGGCTGGCGCGCGAGGGTTATGCCATCCCGGACCGTTTGCGGGAACTGGACGAGTTGCTGACCGATAGCAAGGTCGAGTCCCAGTTCGACAACCTTCCCGTGTAAATGCGGTTTTTTACTCGCCACTTTCCGCATGGGTGCCCGAACAGGCCTTGCCAGACAGGCACTTGATTTTGCACAGTTGCGTCAGGCTTTGAGGCGGGGACGCCCGCAGGCCATCAGCCGGGCAATGACCCGGCGGCGGGGTGAACGGAAAAGGGGCTGACGGCGTGGGCAGGACGATCCGGCAGGAGCAACGCGACGGGGTTGCCATACTCAGGCTGGCCGACCCGCCATCCAACACGCTGACGCGGGACATGCGCGCCGATCTCGATCAGGCGCTGTCAGAGGCGATCGCGGATCCCGACACCATCGCCATCCTGCTGACCAGTCTGGGCGAGACCCCGACGCGCGGACTGTCTGCGGGTCTTGACCTGCGCGAGGCCCAGACGGGCTTTGCCGCACCCGGTCCCGCCGCGCTGTGCCGCAAGATCGAAGACAGCCCCAAGCCTGTTGTGGCCGTGCTGCATGGTCTGACCCATGGCGCCGGGGTCGAGCTTGCGCTGGCCGCGCATGCGCGTCTGGCCACGGCGGATGCCTCGATCGGGTTTCCCGATGTGATGATGGGGCTTTGCCCCGGCGCGGGGGCGACGCAGATCCTGACGCGGATCCTTGGGGCGCAGGGAGCGCTGGACCTGCTGCTGACCCAGCATCCGCGCCTGTTGCGCGCGCGGGCGCTGAAGCCGCTGGTCGATTTGCTGATCGGCGAGGATGACGACGCCCTTTCGGCTGCACTGGGCGTGGCGCGGGGGCTGGGTGAACGCAGTGCCGCGGGCGATGCCCTGCGCCGCAGCGGTGACCGCGACGAGGGGCTGGCCAATTTCGCCGCCAATGCCGAGGCCATCGCCGCGCGGCGCGCGCAGGTGGCGCTCAGCCCCAATATCGCGGGCGCCCGGATCGTCGATTGCGTCGAGGCCGCTTGCCTGCTGCCCTATCAGGCAGGCCTGTCCTTTGAGGCGGTTGCCTTTCAGGATCTTCTCGAGTCCGATCTGTCCAAGGCGCTGCGGCATGCGATGTTCGCCGAACGGCGCGCGCAAAACATGCCCGAACTGGGGCGCGTGCCACCGGCCTCGGTGCCGCAGTTGCAGCAGGCCGGGATCGTCGGTGGCGGGGCGCAGGGCGCGGCGCTGGCTGCCGCCTGTCTGGAAGGCAACCTGCCCGTGGTGCAGTTCGAACGCGACGATGCGGCCCTTCTGGTGCTGGAAGGCCGGGTCGAGGCAATTCTGGCGCAACTGGTCAAGGCGGGGCGCATACCCGAGGCCGATCTGCCGCGTCGCCGTGCCCTGTGGCGCGGTACGACCGATCTGATGGATCTGAAGCGGGCCGATCTGCTGATCGAGGTGGTGGCCGATGTCCTGTCCACAAAGGCACAGGTGATGACCGCGCTTGACCGCGTGGCTATCGACAGCGCCATTCTTGTCACGACCTCGGCGCGGCATCCGATCTACCGGATCGCCGCCGCCACGTCACGGCCCGCGCAGGTCATCGGGCTGCGCCTGCCTGCACCGGCCCATCTGACCCGCCTTGCCGAGGTGATCCCCGGCGGGGGAACATCCGATCTGACGGTGGCGCGTGTCGTCGGCGTGCTGCGCGACAGGCTGCGGCGCATTGTGGTGCGCAGCGGCACAGGGGGCGGCGGGATGGGCGATCCGATCATGGCCGCATTGCGGGGCGCGGGCGCCAGCATGCTGCGCCTTGGGGCGACCCCGGCCGAGATCGACGATGCGCTGATCGAACACGGCTTTGCCCAAGGCCTGTTCCGGCAGATGGACATGCTGGGCCTTGAGACCTGCCTGACGCGCGGGCGCGACGTGACGACGCGCCTTGCGGTGGAACAATACCCGCCCGTGGTGCCTGCCTATCTGGACGATCTTGACCGGCTGGTGATGGCAGGGCGGACCGGGCAGGGGGCAGGGCGCGGCTATTTTCTGTGGCAGGATGGTCAGCCCCATGACGATCCCGCTGTTCTTGCGATCCTCGATCTTGCGCGCGCCCGTCGGGCCGGTCAGGGCCCGGCGCTGGCCCCCGAAGCCATCGTGTTGCGCGCGGTGGCCGCCATGGCCAATGCTGGCGCCAAGGCCCTGCGAGCGGGTTTCGCGCTCAGGCCGTCGGACATCGATACGGTGTTGATCAACGCGCACGGTTTTCCGCGTTGGCACGGCGGGCCGATGAAGGCCGCCGATCTGGTGGGTCTGTTCGAAATCCTGCAGGCGCTCAAGCGGTTCACCGCCGAGGACCCGGCGATCTTCACACCCGATCCGGGTTTTGCCGCGCTGATCAAGGAAGGCGAGACCTTCGAGGCGCTCAACCGGATCGGCCGCAAGAGGCGCGTGATACCGGGCTGAGGCGCCCGCGTGCCGATCAGTTCAGGAAAACCCCGATCACGACCATCATCAGGCCGATCACCGACAGGAATAGCGCGCCGAGGTTGATCGGCACGACACCCTGAATGACGGTGCGCAGATCATCATCGGACAGGTTGGCGCGTTTCGCGGCGGCAACCTTGAAGATGCACCACACCAAGCCGCACAAACCTGCGACGGACACGATCGCACCCCCCCAAATTAATCCTTGCATGTTCTTGCTCCTGTTTCGCCCCCTCGCCATATCGCATCGCGTCGCGTGCCGCAACGCGTCGCCTTTTCACATCTGAGGTCTTGCAGGGCGCGGGGGCGGGCGATAGGGAAGGACATCCAACCGGAGGCCCCAGATCATGAGCGACACAAGCACCGATGCCACCTATAGCGTTGCCGCCGAAGAGCTGCGCGCCTTCATCGAACGCTACGAGCGCCTAGAGGCCGAGAAGAAGGATATCGTCGACGCCCAGAAGGAAGTGATGGCCGAGGCAAAGGGTCGCGGCTATGACACCAAGGTTCTGCGCAAGGTCATTTCGCTGCGCAAGCGCGACAAGGACGATATCGCCGAGGAAGAAGCCGTGCTGGAAATGTACAAAGCCGCACTCGGCATGATCTGATCCGCGATGCGGGTCCGCAGCCTCCGTGCCCTTGCGCGGATGAGGGCCCGGATCAGGGAACGATCATTTCCACACCGGGCAGGCGCTGCATCACGAAGATGTCCTCTTCGTAAAGCTCTGTCATCTGCGTGATCAGATCCTCGGTCCAGCCCGGCAGATCGACCTCTTCCACGACTTCCTCGTCCAGCGCGAACTTGTCCAGAAACGCCGCGATGACACGGCGCTTCTGGATTTCCGTCATGATCGGATGCGCCTTGAGATAGGCGCGAAACCGTTTCATCCCGGCAGGCGACATGATCTCGGACAGCAGATCGAACCCTCCGATGATCTTGGTATTGGGGGCAATACCGGCCATCTCGCGGATCAGATGCGCCCAGATCAGCGGCGTATCCTCGTTGCACCAGACGGTGATCTCGATATCCGGCACGGCTTGCCGGATACGTACCAGCAATTCGGACCAGCGCAGGTTGAGGGGATCGGACCCGTTCATGAACTCCAGCAGATCGGTGTCGGGGGCCAGCGCGAAGACAGCCGGCAGGAACGTCGCGGGATTGCGCAGGGCCAGACACAATTCGATCTGGTCATGCGGGAACAGCGCGCGCAGGCGGGCCAGCTTCACCTCGGCACCCGGATAGAAGACGCCCTTGCCCACGGCCAGCTTCGGCACCGAAAAGAAATTGTCATTCGACAGGATCATGCGGTCGGGGTGGTCGCCCTCGAGGATCGCATCCAGCAGCACCTCGCGCGCATCGGGCGCGGGGTTGCCTTCGCCCATCGCATGCAGCGTGTCACGCAACAGCCGCCTGTAGCGCGACGGGCCGGGCACGGCGACACCCAGCTTTCCGAAAGCCTCGTTGTTCTTCAGGATGCACTTGATCAGCCGATCCTCGTCGGTGGCGTGAACGCCCGCGTGCAGAACGATGTGCATCCTGTCTTTCTCTCGCCTTGCTGGACAGTTATGCAGCGGACTATAAGCTCTTTTCTGGACAGTTGAACCGTATTCGGGCATTGAGCGCCCCGGAATGCGACACGCAGGAGACGCAGGACAGACATGAGCGACACGACCCTGATCCACAGGACACAGCCGGCTTGGCGCCGCCTTCTCGCGCCACTGCTGAGCCCCTGGTCATTCGGGGCCCTGCTGATCGCGGCCATCGTGATCCTGCCGATCCTGTCGGTGGTCTGGATCGCGATGACCCCGGGCGAGAACATCTGGCCACATCTGCTGTCGACGACTTTGCCGCGCTATCTCAAGAACACGGCGATCCTGATGCTGAGCGTGGGTGTGCTGGCAGGTCTGGTCGGCACGGGGGCTGCATGGCTGGTGTCACGCTACCGCTTTCCGCTGTCAGGCTGGCTGGAATGGCTGCTTCTGCTGCCGCTGGCGATCCCGGCCTACGTCGGGGCCTATGCGCTGGTCGACCTTTTCGAATATGCGGGTCCGGTGCAGACATGGCTGCGCCAGATGATGGGCTGGAGCACCTCGCGCGACTATTGGTTCCCGCCGATCCGGTCGATGGGATCCGCGATCTTCGTGCTGACCGCAGCGCTTTACCCCTATGTCTATCTGCTGGCGCGCGCGGCCTTTCGCGAACAATCCGCCGCAGCCGAGGAAGTGGCCCGGTCGCTGGGGGCAGGGCCCTGGGGCCGGTTCATGCGCGTGGGCCTGCCGCTGGCGCGTCCGGCGATTGCGGCAGGCATGGCCATCGTGATGATGGAGACGGTCAATGATTTCGGGGCTGTCGATTATTTCGCGGTACAGACGCTGACCACGGGCATCTTCAGTGTCTGGCTGGAAGCCGGGAATGCGGCTGGTGCCGCGCAGATCGCATCGGTCGTGCTCGCGCTGGTCATCATGCTGGTCGCGCTTGAGAAAACCAGCCGCCGTCGCATCCGGTTCTTCAACCTTTCCACGCGCCACCGCGCGGTCGAGCGCGTGGCATTGCAAGGCCCGGCAGGCTGGGTTGCCATGCTGCTTTGCCTGATCCCATTTGCCGTGGGATTCGTGCTGCCGGCCGGGGTGATCCTCTATCATGCGCTGAACAATGCCGATCGCTGGGCCGATCCCGCGCTGCTGCGCGCGCTGTTCAACACGCTGACCGTGGGCGGCATCGCCGCGGCCGTGACCGTGCTGGCGGGTGTGTTCATGGTCTATGGCGTGCGCCTGTCCGGCCGCCGCCTGCCGCGCCTGCTGTTGCCCCTGACCACCATCGGCTATGCCGCGCCCGGCGCGGTTCTGGGCGTGGGCTTGCTGATTCCGCTGGCCGCGCTGGATCACCGGATCGCCGACACGATCGAGGCCGTGACGGGTATCGATGTGGGCTTGCTGCTGACCGGATCGGCCACGGCGCTGGTGCTGGCCTATACCGTGCGCTTCTTCGCGATCGCCCAAGGGGCAGCGGATGCCGCGATGGGGCGTGTCTCGCCCAGCTTGCCGATGGCCGCACGGTCATTGGGCCGCAACCAGGGCCAGGTGCTGGGCCAGGTCTATTATCCGCTGATCCGGGGCTCTATCGCCTCGGCGCTGCTGCTGGTCTTCGTGGATTGCGTCAAGGAACTGCCCGCCACGCTGCTGCTGCGGCCTTTCAACTACAATACG
This sequence comes from Paracoccaceae bacterium, assembly GCA_041596235.1. Lineage (GTDB taxonomy): Bacteria > Pseudomonadota > Alphaproteobacteria > Rhodobacterales > Rhodobacteraceae > Seohaeicola. The sequence continues at coordinate 5,822 of JBFHIW010000052.1, read as the reverse complement.
CTGGCAACACGCGTGCATGATCAGGCGAGCCTCGAAAACCTTGGCGACGCAGCCCCCGCCGCGATCCTCGTGATCCTCGTGGGCCTCGCCGCCGTGGGACTTCTGGCGCGAACCAATCGCTGACGCGCAAACCCACTTGCCACCCGCGCCGGGATTGCGTACACGCTCTGCGCAGTGCCCCTATAGCTCAGCTGGTAGAGCAACTGATTTGTAATCAGTGGGTCCGCGGTTCGAGTCCGTGTGGGGGCACCAGATCACTCGCTGATCATCCTTTTTTTCAACGATACAAGGCCGTTGGCTCTTCCCGAAGGACACTGTCGGGGCACAAAAGGGGCATACCGGATGGTGGCGACGGTGAAGCTCAAGCACGTTGATGGGACAGACTCAGGGGGCTGGCGGTATCGTCGCCGCATACCGACTCCCCTTGTCGAGGTGATTGGGCGGGTCTGCTGATCGTCTTTTCCGGCATCCGGATCTGAGCGGCAGCAGGCGCCTTGGGCGGGCCCGCCCTCAGTCGCCCGGTGCGACTGGCATGGCAAAGCCGGTCTTGACGCGGTCCATGACGGCGCTGGTGCGGAACCGCAGGACGTTGTCCTCGGCAAAGAAATAGCGGCGCGTGAAATCCTCGTAATCGGCCATGTCACGCGCGGACAGGATCAGGAAGAAATCCGCGTTTCCCGTGACATAGTAGCATTGCATCACCTCTGGCGCGGCCTGCATGCGCGCCTTGAACCGGTCCAGATCGGCCATGCGTTCGTTTTGCAGCGTCACCTCGACGATCAGGATCAACCCGCGACCGACACGCTCGGGCCGCAGGATGGCGATCTCGGCCTCGATCACGCCCGAGGCGCGCAATCGTGCCAGCCGCTTGCGGCAGGCATCGGGCGACAGGCCAACCACAGGGGCCAGCGCCTCGGCGGTCAGGCGGGCGTTGCCTTGCAGGGCATCCAGGATGAGGCTGTCGAATCTGTCCATGGGCGCAGCATGGCGTAAAACCCGCCCGCAGCGAACCCTCGGAGATGGTTCGGGCCGGATTTTCGCATATCCGGGGTGGGGCGGTCCGATTTCCAGCCGTTTTCGGGGCGTAGTTTCCGGGAATGGTCCGCCGCCCTGCGCTAGGCTGGCGCGGAACATCGGAAGGATGAGGGCGGCAATGATCGACAGATGCGATAACCCATGGCGCGGGCGAGGCCTTGCGATTGACGCGCCCTGGCCCTGCGAGGATGCGGGCGCGGTCGCGCAGCTGCTGGCGCTTTGCCCTGCCCATGCGCCGACGCCGCTGCGGGACAGCAAGGATCTGGCCGGGCGCGCAGGCGTCGCGCATGTGCATGTCAAGGATGAACGCGGGCGCATGGGGCTTGGCAGTTTCAAGGCGCTTGGCGCCGCCCATGCCATCGCGCGCGAGGCGGCGGTGGCCGTGCAGGGCGCGGAATGGGACAAGGCGCTGACAGGCCGGGCCTATGTGACAGCCAGCGCCGGCAATCATGGGCTGTCCGTGGCGGCAGGTGCGCGGCTGTTCGGCGCGCGCGCCATCATCTACCTTGCCGATACCGTGCCCCAGGCCTTCGCCGCGCGACTTGAGGCGACAGGCGCGCAGGTCATGCGCGAAGGCGCCACCTATGAGGACAGCATGGCCGCTGCGGAACAGGCCGCCCGCCAGCATGGCTGGACCCTGCTGTCAGACAGTTCTTGGCCGGGCTATACCGAACTGCCGGGTCTGGTGATGGAAGGCTATCTGCAACTGGCCGCCGAGGCTGCGGATCAGATCGACGCCCCGCCGACCCATATCCTGTTGCAGGCCGGTGTCGGCGGCATGGCCGCTGCGGTGGCGGCCCTCGCCCGCGCAAGGTGGGGGGATGCGCCGCAGATCATCGTGGTGGAACCCGCCGCAGCCCCGGCCCTGATCGACAGCATCCGCGCCGGGCGGCTTGTGGACAGCCAGGGGCCTGTGTCGAACATGGGGCGGCTGGATTGCAAGACCGCCTCGATGATCGCGCTCAAGGGATTGTCGCGCGATGCCGATGTCTTCGTGACGATCAGCGATGAGCAGGCCGCCGCAGGTGCCGCGATCCTGGCCGACTGCGGTCTTGCGACGACACCGTCCGGCGGGGCGGGGCTGTCTGCCTTGCTGGCGGGGTTGGACCTTGGGCCAGAGGCGCGTGTGCTGGCGATCCTGAGCGAGGGGCCCGAAGATGCCTGAGCCGTCATTGATCTTTCCCGCGCAAGAATATCGCGATCGTACTGCAGTATTGCAGCAGGAAATGGCGCAAAGTGGCATGGACGCGCTATTTCTGACCACACCTGCCGATATCTTCTATGCCACGGGATTCCTGACCCGGTTCTGGGAAAGCCCTGCGCGGCCTTGGTTTGTCGTGATCCCGCGCATGGGTGATCTCGTGGCCGTGATCCCCGCCATCGGGGCCGCACTGATGGAACGCACCTGGATCCCGCAGATCCGCACCTGGGATGCGCCCGATCCGCGTGACGATGGCATCGGCCTGCTGACAGAGGTGTTGGCGGATCTGGTTCCCGAACAGGGCTGCATTGGCCTGCCCATGGGGCTTGAGACGCAACTGCGGATGCCGCTTGCCGATTACGCCGATCTGTGTGGCAGGCTGGCCCCAAGACGCTTTGCCGATGCCACCCGCGTGATCCAGCACGTGCGCGAGATCAAATCCGCAGCCGAGATCGCCAGGATACGCACCAGTTGCGCGATTGCCGGGCGCGCCTTCGACGCGGTGCCTGAATTTGCGCGGCAGGGCCGCCCCCTCGACAGGGTCTTTCGCGATTTCCAGATGCGCCTGCTGGACGAGGGGGCCGATTGGGTCAGCTATGTCGCGGGCGGCGCGGGGCCGGATGGCTATGGCGATGTGATCTCGCCTGCCGGATCGCAGCCCTTGCAGACTGGCGATGTGCTGATGCTGGATACCGGTGCCGTGCGCGAAGGCTATTTCTGCGATTTCGACCGCAATTTCGCAATCGGCGCGACCTCGGATGTGGCGCGCCGCACCCATGCCGCCCTCTGGCAGGCGACCGAGGATGTGCTGCAGACCCTGCGACCGGGCATGCTGGCCTGCGATGCGCACCGGATGCTGTGCGACGGGCTGACGCGCCACGGGGCCACGCCGGGGGGCGGGCGTCTGGGGCATGGGCTTGGCATCACGCTGACCGAATGGCCCTCGTTCACGCCGCTCGACCGGACCGAATTGCGCGACGGCATGGTGCTGACGCTGGAACCCGGCGCGGTGATCGCAGAGGGGTGCATCATGGTGCATGAAGAAAACATCGTCCTGCGCGCGGATGGGCCCGAATTGCTGTCGCCCCGCGCGCCATATGACCTGCCGGTGATCCCGTGATGGCGGACTATCCCTACACGCTGACAACAGAGCAGCCCCCGACGCTGGGCTTGATCGTGCTGCAGGTCGACGAGACGATCGAGCAGGATTTTCGCCGCCTTCTGGATCCCGCGCAGGTGAAACTGCATGTCAGCCGCCTGCCATCGGGCGCCGAGCTGACGCCGGACACGATCGCCACGATGGAACAGGCGCTGGCCCCCGCCGCCGCCCTGTTGCCGCCTGCGGCCCAATTCGATGCCATTGCTTATGCCTGCACCTCGGGCACCACGCTGATCGGGGCCGCGCGCGTGCATGCGCTGATCGCGCAAGCCGCCCGGACCCGCGCCGTGACCGATCCGCTGACTGCAGCACTGGCAGCGACGCGGGTGCTGGGGCTGCGGCGCATCGGCATCGTCTCGCCCTATGTCGCCTCGGTCGCGGGGCCGATCCGCCGCGCCTTCGAGGCCGCAGGCCGCGAGGTGCCGCACACCCTGTCCTTCGGCGAAGAGGTCGAGGCGCGTGTCGCCCGGATCGATCCAGCCTCGATTGCTGATGCAGCGCGTGCGCTGATGCAACAGGCCGAACTGGACGGGATATTCCTGTCCTGCACCAATCTGCGCACGCTCGACATCATCCCCGCGCTCGAGGGCGAACTGGGCGTGCCTGTCCTGTCCTCGAACCAGGTGCTGTGCTGGCACATGGCGCAACTGGCCGGAATCGCCCCCTTGCGTGACGCGCCGGGGCGGATCTTCGCGGCCAGTCTGTGATCCCGCCGCGCGCGTCGCGCGTGCCCTGACCGTTTGCAACACGCAAGCGCCAAATTTGGCCTAAATGGGGCAGTTTGGTCGCTGTTTCGCGCAACTGTGTCCGAATTCGGCAGGACATCGCCTGCTTTTTTGAATGAGGGCGGAAAAGACCCCACTCTGGCCCGATCTTTGCCAAGTTCGGTCCGCAGGCTCACATCAGAGCCTCGGACTGTCCGAGCCGTCGAGGAGCAGAGGATGAACGATCGGGTGAGCCGACTTCATGACAGGGCTGGCTGCAAGCCGGCGCGCCGCATTTTGACTGCAAGGATGTCAACCGCCCTCGCGGTTGCCGTGACTGCATTGACGGTAGGGGCAGGGCCTGTCTTTGCCTCTTCGGATGCGTTCCTGACGGCCAGGATGACAGTCTCCTCGCCGGCTGGTGCCAACAATCTGTGCGCGCGCTATGGCTGGGCCTGTTCGCGATCGGCAGCGCCGCGACCGATCTCGGGGCAGGATCTGGATCTGGCGATCCGGTTGAACCGTCAGATCAACCGTCAGGTCGTCTCGATCTCGGATCAGGGGCAATACGGACGCGCCGAACACTGGGCCCTGCCGACAGCGCGTGGCGGCGATTGCGAGGATTTCGCGCTGATCAAGAAAAAGCGCCTGATCGAGGCCGGGCTTGATCCGCAGATGCTGCTGATCTCGACTGTTCTGGATCGCGACCGCAATGCGCATGCCGTTCTGATCATGCGGACGGGGCAGGGCGACTTCGTGCTGGATAACCTGCGCGACGAGGTGCTGCACTGGCGCCAGACCGGTTATACCTATCTGCGCATGCAGGATCCGGCCAATCCCACGCGTTGGACGGCCGTGATCGACGGTGGGATCCTGCGCAACGACAAGGCCGTCTCGACGCCGCGGCTGGTGCAGGGCGCGTCAGAAACCGCAGCGCCCATTCCGCGCCCGGCACGCGCGTCATTGCAGCATTCACGCTGAAGGATCGGAAGGGGCGGAGGGGACGCGCGCGGATCAGTCTGCGCTGCGGGCATGTCCGCAGCCGTCACGCTGTTCGCTGGCCTGCAGGGGCTGATCCACCCATGATGACGCGGGGGACTCCGCGTCGGCGCTGGCGTCGTCCAGCCACGCCGGAATATCTAGAAGCAGCGCATCATAGCATTCAAGCCGGGCCGCATCGCCCGGCGCTTCGGCGCAAGCAAGATAACGGTCCAGAAAGGCCCGTTTGATCCCGGTCGGATCCTGAACCTCTGCGCCCACGCTGCCGCAGGCTGCAATCGAGATCGAGACCGCCAGGCTCAACTGTTTGCCGAAGGAATAGGCCATTCTGTGCTGACTCTTTGGGATGAGGGAAAGCAGAAGTATCGGATTGATGTTGAGGCCCGGAGGGATCGTCCGTCCGGGCCTCGCCTTGTTTTCAGATTGCAGGTGCCTCAGCCAAAGGAAGTGCCGGTATCGCCGGGGCTGTCGCAGGCGCAGCCTTCCTCGCCACCTTCGCCACCCTTGCCGCCGCCAGCGCTTTCGCCGCCTTTGCCGCCGCCTTCGCCGCCTTTGCCGCCGCCGGTGCCTTCACCACCTTTGCCACCACCTGCGCCGCCGCCGCCGCCGCCGTTGCCGCCGCCGTTGCCGCCGCCGTTGCCGCCGCCGTTGCCGCCGCCGCCGCCGCCGCCGCCGCCGCCGTTGCCGCCGCCGTTGCCGCCGCCGTTGCCGCCGCCGTTGCCGC